>JARLJB010000007.1 GCA_031291415.1 Telmatospirillum sp. | reverse complement strand
CTCTCGCCCACCTTCGACAAGATCAGCGTGGCGGGAAATTACAACACGATCTGCGACAGCACCGCCAATGACAGTGTCACGGTCACCGGCCATTCCAACACGATCTATCTGCTGAACGGCGGCAGTGACACGCTGTCGCTGTCGGGCGGCATCGACACCCATGTGGTCGGCTTCACGCCGGGCAAGGGAACGGTCGTCGCGGTCAGCGGCACGGTCGCCTCGACCGGCACGACGATCCTCGACGGGATGCACACCGCGGTCAACGGGGCCACGCTGTCGTTCGGCACGACCAGCGCCGCCCAGGCGATCTTCGTCACTATCGGCAGCATCGGCAACGGCACCGCCGCCGAAGTGGTGAGCGCCGCCAACAAGGCCTATCAGGTCGCCGACCTCACCGGCAACGCCAGCAGCGGGGCGCTTGGCGAACATGTGGTGTTCATCGGCACCGACAGCGGCAACAGCACCGAGTTGTGGTCGTTCAAGATCGACAGCAGCGGCAGTCACACGGCCAACGCCAACGAGCTGACCCATGTCGCCACCCTGATCGGCGTGCTGCCGGCCAGTCTGACGACAGGGGATCTGGCATGAGGGGAGGGCGAGGACTTGGCACACGAAGGCTTTTGCACGCCCCCATTTCTTTTCAGAGAGGGGTGGCAATACGCCAGCGCACGATAGCAGCTATCGCCGCCCTTTTGTGCCTGCTTGCCTTGGCTGCACCGGTCGCGGCGGGGCAATTGGAGGATGCGAAGGACGCGGAAAGTCGCGGTGACTGGGCGACGGCGATCAAGTTGCTGCGCCCCCTTGCCGAGGAAGGCAACCCCGTCGCCCAAGGTCATCTCGGTATGTTTTATGAGATTGGCCGAGGGGTGCCGGTGGATTTTGTCGAAGCCTTGAAATGGCTTTAAAAGTCTGCGGCGCAAGGCTTCTACAGGGCGTTCTTAAATCTTGGCCATGTCTATCTCCACGGTAACGGAGTGCCGATTGATTTTGTACAGGCGTATATGTGGTATCGCCTTGCTTCCAATTCGGCAAAGACGCCGAAAAGTCTCTTTGTACGCCAGAAGGCAGACGGTTACTTGGCCGGACTGACTTCCAAGATGACGCCGGAGCAGGTCGCCGAAGCCGAGCGACGGGCCCGAGATTGGAAACCATGACCGACGAATGGCCGATCACGTGCATCTATTTTTCTGGAAATAGTCAGGGTCAATGCACTCCGATTTTTGCAGAACCGTTGATGGATAGGCAGACATTGCGGTAGCAAGGATCGTCCTTGACCGCCGTCAAGGCATCGATATTTCCATGCTGGTAACAAATCCATAGCGAGTTCATCTGGATTGTGATCGATAGTGGGCCGGCATGATGAAATTGGCTAAAGGTATCGACGGCAGGGTGTCATTCGACCGGCGCGCACGCGAGTTCGAGACGATCGCTGCCATGCTGCGCATGTATTGCCGCGTCCACCACCAACATTCCATGGATGGCGCGTTATGTCCCGCGTGCGTAGAACTGCGTGACTATGCTCAGCGGCGCCTGAGGGGGTGTCGTTTCGGCGAGGCAAAGCCAACCTGCGGTAACTGCACGGTGCATTGCTACAAGGCGAATATGCGTGAGCGCGTCAGAGAGGTCATGCGTTGGGCCGGCCCACGAATGCTGTGGCGCCATCCCGTGCTTGTGATCAGGCACCTCATCGACAGCCATAGGCCTGCGCCGGCCATCAATCAGTCGCGATAGCACGGCAATTTCAAAGGAAATCGGAGATAGGTTGCGCCCGGTTTTGACCTCGGCCGACGACAGATTGTCATTCGCACCGGTCGACACTGGCTCGGCCAGCAACCATTGGGGGCTTTCGGGTGTCCGGGAATCCTGGAGCCCCGTGGGGACGTGTGATGTCGGGACGCTGGTCAACAGACACACGACACCATGGACCGCAGGGCCTTCTCCGCATCGTCCGGCTTCGGCACGGCGTAGCCGGCCTTTCGAGAAGCGATGGCTCTCAGTTTTCGAACGTACCCGGCCGGCAGGCCATGGTCCTCGGCGCCCGAGACAATATGGCCGAGATACTCCGTGCTAGGCATCAGCGCTTTCCCCAGAATGTCCTTTCGATACAGGAGGACCGAATAGGTCGTGCCGTCCTTGCCGATGACCTCGGCCGGAGAATGGAAATATGGCCCGGCCCCGTCCAGCCTGATTCCCTGCCAGGAGTCGAGATGATCGAGGGCGGAAAGGGACAGTTCATAGACCACCCCCCAAAGGAGCCCTCCCGGCTGGACGATGGCGGTTTCCTCGCCTCCGTCCCACCGTTCAGAATGTCCAAAAAAGCCGATTTCGTAATCGGGTAACGTCGCGACGGCCACGACCTTTGGCATGATTCGGCAACGCGATGAAATCTGGCCGCTGTTCATGTTGGCGCCGTAGGCGAAATACAAAATGGGTGGCCTTTGTCTTGTCGCGCTCATGTCATCCATCCATCATGCTAATGATTAGGGGAAACCAGGACCTTGAGCCCTTGGGCGGAGGCATCGAATTCGGCCCGCAGGTTCATCTCGACCAATGCCCGGGAAAACCAGCGGGGGACATGGTCACAGAGGATTTCCAGCGTTTCGAATGCGGTCTCTTTCATAACGGGGATCAGGACCTGACGGGAATTGAGGTTCGGATCGCTTTGCAAAACGCCTGCGAGATCGATGCGATAATGGCCGCTGCCGATGCGTTCGAGCCGCGGCTCCGTGGCGGGGCCGCAAGTGGAACGGCGTCCGCCGCCGCGTTCGCCGCAGCATCCCTGGGAACAGTTGGCCTCCGCGGCGGTGTCGACGGCCGCCTGTTCCTGCCGGAAGAGCAGATCGGCCTCCAGCCCGGCGACGGCGTCGAGTTGTTCGAGGACCGGCCCCTGCGATTTCCAGATATGAAATCCCATCTCCTCCTGGAGAAGGGAATAGATCAGGCCTTTCACCTCGGCCGATACCAAGACGCGGCAGTCTTCCAGTTGATCAACGACGTCCCTGAGGGTCGACTTTACCTCGGCGAGCGTCATGCCCGGCCTGACCTCGAATGGAATTTCCTTGCTGGCGATCCATGGTCCGGCGCCATTGCCATAAATGCGGACAAGGCCCCTTTCGTAAAGAGTGGTGAGCCTTCCATCCTCAGTGACGTAGGCGGCTATTTTCATGCGGATCTCTCCTTTTTCGGAAAGCCTGACATCGAAAACCTGGGTGAAGTCTCACCAGACGTTGAGGATCCACTCCTTGTTCTTTTTGTGCTCCATGTCGGCGAACAGGGCGTTGGCCATCTGTTCGACCAGCCAGATGGCCCCGCCATAGCCGACCACCGGATGGCGATACATGCCGGCACGGTCATAGGTGGGAAAGCCGACGCGCACCATCGGAATGTCGTAATCGATGGAAATGAAACGACCCTTGGAATGGCCTAGGATCAGGTCGAGTTCCAGTCCTTCGTTCTTGATCCGGTTTTCCAGTTCCCAGAAATCGGCGTTGGTGATGATTTCCATGCCGTAGTCGACATTATCCCGTAGCGCCTTGATGCGCGGATCGTCGACATAGGCGGCGTTGTCGTCGCCCAGCAGCAGCAGGACCGGTTTCATCTCGAGGTCGAGGCAGAATTCGGCCAAGCCGATGACCAGATCCGGATTGCCGTAGATCGCCACCTTCTTGTCGGCCAGGAACATATGCGTGAGGTCGGTCAGTGCGTCGAGGGCGACACCCCTTTCGCGCACCAGCGATTGCGGGATCGGCTGGCCGGTGATGGCCTTCAGGGTGTGCAAAAAGCTATCCGTGTTGCGGATGCCAATGGGCGTCGGACCGATGATGGTCGGGATGTCGAAAGTTTTTTCCAGATATTCCGCCGCCTTGCCCCCTTCGTAGCGATTGAGCGCGATGGTTGCCTTGGCATTGGCGGTGTCGACCAGATCCTCGATGGTGGTATTGCCGTGGGAAACGGCGCTGCCGTCCGGCATCATCGGCGAATCGAAGCTTTCGATCTCGAACAGTACCGTCGCTTCGATATCCATCTCGGCCAGAAGATGCTTCAGTTCCTTGACGTCGCCGGGATTGACCCAGCCGGTGATCAGATTGATCTTGTCGCTGGGTTCGCCTTTTTTCGCGAATTTCCTGACGAAGTCGCGCACCGCCACGTCATAGCCGGTCACCATCGAGCCGACGAAGCTCGGGGTATGGATGGCCAGCAGATGGACCTCGCGGCCGGCGTATTTCTCCTTCAGCAGCCCTTCCTCCAGCTTGGTGACGACACCGTCCACGTCGTCGCCGATGACTTCGGTCGAGCAGGTGGTGATGATCGGAATCACCCGGATATCCGGGTAGCGGGCCAGCAGCACGTCGATGCCTTCCTCGACGCGTCCGCAGGCACCGAATACCGCGCCGTCCTCGTGAACCGACGACGAGGCGATCTCGAAGCTTTCCTTCAGATGCTGGGAGATCAGCAGGCGGACGAACATCACGCAACCCTGGCCGCCATGGACGATGCCGATGCAGTCCTTGATGCCGATGCTGGCGAACTGTGCTCCGGCCGGCTGGCAGGTGAAGATTGGATTGATGGTGCCAACACGGTCTTTGACTTTGACGTCACATGTCATGATGCGATTCCTTTTAGGTGTTTCGCAGAAATAAATGAATCACTTCGTCATTTCCGCGAAAGAGTGGCGGCTATTATTGCGCGGCTCCTTAGTAGTGCTGGACAGTCAGTTCCTCATTGAGCGAGCCGTCGATGGTCAGCCAGTCCATGCGCTCGTGCAGCTTCTGCATGAGGGTCTTGATGGCCGTCTTGTCCATCGTGGCCAGCCATGGGTAGCGTTCCCGGTAGGCGCGGGCCAGGCACACGGCATCGACCCAGTAGCACTTGTCCAAGGGGGTCGGATTGTCGACGGGCTCGTCGCAGAGGATTTGCGCGGTCTTGGTCAGCACGCCGACGTTCTGTTTCCGGCGATCCTTGGCGCGAGAATTGAACTGCCACAGGCAGTTCTGCATGATGTAGTCCACAAGCTGTTCCAGCTTCGTCGCGTCATCCATGATGGGGCTCCCTCATTCGGCGGCGGTTGCGGCGGTTTTGCGTTCGAAATCCGGATAGGTCCTGCCTCGCAGGTCTGTGACGCAGTCGTATTTGCCGGTGTATTCCGTCAGGGTCGGCAAGGACTTGATCTCGTCGGAAAGACCGGCGTCGGACAGCATCCGGCGGGTGACGAAACCTTTGTCGGTGGCGATTTCGTCCTTGCTGATGTCCACGCCGGAGAGCTGATAGATCGGCGAATAGATGGCGTTGTAGATGTCGCGGGCGAAACGGACCCAGCCTTCGAAGCCTTTGTAGGGGCCGTTGTGATAAGCGTGGGCGTTGAGGTAAGGCACGCGCATCTTCTTGGCCACCTCGCCCGGGCGCTTGCCGGTGAAGATGACGTCGGGCTTCAGCATCCGCAGAGCTTCCTGGCCTTCGAGTTCGTTGGGGTCGTCGATGGCCAGGGCGCCTTCGCCACAGCGTGAGATGCCCTTTTCCATGTCACCCTGGTGGCCGAACTTGGTGTAGACCGAGATGACCTTGACGCCCATCTCCGCCTGGATGGCATGTGCCCAGTGCCACAGTTTGGATCCGCCCGGCCACAGGCAGACCCGTTTGCCTTGCAGGCGTTCCTTGTACCAGTCGAGCTGGGGTTTCCATTTGGCGGTCTCTTCGTCGATGATCGCCTGGGCGCGATCCTCGATTCCGAAAAACAGCCCGATCTTTTTCAGCGAATTGCCCAGCGCCTCGAAGCCGAAGCCGTCGATGTCGAGACGGGGAATGCCGTACCGGGCCCGCAGTTCGTCGCAGAGGTACTCAGCCGAGCGCGCGCATTCGAGCACATTGAGATGGGCGCGGTGCATCCCGCGCAGGTCGTCGTAGGAGCTGTTGCCGGTGAAGGTGGACAGCACCTGGATGCCCATGCGCTTGAAGAAGTCCAGCATGACCTCCTGGTCGCCCTGAATATTGTATTCACCGACATAGTTGATGACGTAGTCGCTGGTGATCTTGGGCTCCAGCGTGCCGACCTTCTGGTTCAGCCAGGCGATGTTGATCTTGTGATGGCCGCCCGATTGGCTGGGGCCGGCGAAGCCGGGAGAGTTGCAGACGAAGATGTCGACGTCGGGCATCTCGTCCATCACTTCCTGGGCGATGGCCTCGATGTCGTCGCCGATCAGCGCCGTGGCGCAAGTCTGGTAGATGGTCATCCGCTTGATTTCGGGAAACGCCTTGAACGCCTCGATGATGTTTTGCTTCAGCACCTTCTCGGCACCGAAGACGATGTGCTTTTCCTTTACATCGGTGGCGAAGGTATATTTTAACTGGAAATTATTATTGTCGCTGATATAGCGCTTGGTCTGCCAGGTGTCGTAGGTGCAGCCGACCGGGCCATGACTGATGTGGATGACATCCTTCATCGGCGTGCCGATCACATGCTTGGCGCCGCAATAGGCGCAGCCGCGTTCGGAGATCGATCCTGGAATAGTGTTGAGATAGCCCTTCGGAAGACATGACGTTAAGTCTTCGCCTGCGCCTTTGATGACGGCATGCTGTTTTCTTTCGGGAATGACTTTGCTGCATTCAAACTCATGATAGGGCATGATTTTGTCTCCACCCGGCAACATGACGCCGGGTCCGTGAATGCTGAATAAGCGGGCAGCGTTTAAGAAGAGTTCTTCGGCGGCGCCCGTCGGGCGGCAGGTTCCGTCCGCGTCAACTGGCCATGCCGTACTTGACCACCATGCTTTCCAATTCATCCATGGAGAGCGGTTTGGGGATGACGAAATTGTCGTTCTCGACGATCTTCAGGCCGAGTGTCTTGTATTCCTGGGCCTGATTGGCATCCGGATCGAATTCCGTCACCGACTTCTTGTTGAATTCGGCCCGCTGCACGATGTTGTCGCGCGGCACGAAATGGATCATCTGGGTGCCGATCGCCGCGGTGAATTCCTCGAGGAATTCCTTTTCACGGTCGACGTTGCGGCTGTTGCAGATGATGCCGCCCAGACGCACGCCGCTCTGCTTGGCATATTTGACGAGACCCTTGCAGATATTGTTGGCGGCATAGATGGCCATCATCTCGCCCGAGGCGACGATGTAGACTTCCTGGGCCTTGCCGTCGCGGATGGGCATGGCAAAACCACCGCAGACCACGTCACCCAGGACATCGAAGAAGATGAAGTCCAGGTCCTCGGTATAGGCCCCGTTTTCCTCCATCAGGTTGATCGCCGTGATGATGCCGCGGCCGGCGCAGCCGACGCCCGGTTCGGGGCCGCCCGATTCGACACAACGGATGTCGTGGTAGCCGGTCTTGACGACCTTGTCCAAGGTGACCTTCTCGGCGCCATGGATGCGCAAGGTATCCATCACTGATTCCTGAGGCTTGCCACCAAGGATCAGGCGGGTGGAATCGGCCTTGGGGTCGCAGCCATGAATGAAGACGTGCTTGTTGTGATAATAGGCCAAGGCGGCCGCGGTATTTTGGGTCGTGGTGGATTTCCCGATACCGCCTTTTCCATAGATGGCAATCTTGCGGGTCATGATTTGCAACTCCTTTGAAGAGGTCGATGTCGGCGAAGACTTAGCCAGCATCGTTGTTCATAAGAAGAGCAAGCTTCGTGCCAAATGACCTGAAAATCATGACCGGATTTTCAGACCGAACAGCGTTTTCCTCCATATCATCACAAGTATATGATTCCAAACAATAAGGATGAATGTGTTGTGACGAATGACCGGTTGAAAATTTACCGGAAATGAATATTTTCATAAAAATGAACTACAACGTAAATTAGGGCAAATTCCACTCTTGGACGGGTGTCGGCGAGAAATATACTTCAATGGTAAAATCTTCGAATCAGCTATGCGGAAAGTGTGAATTTTCCCGTTGGGGAAGGGGGCGCGTGCGGATGGGGCTTATCCCGATCGTTTCTGCGCGATAAAAAATTTGATGAACCACCAAGGCACCAAGATCAGGAAATGCGCGAAGCGCAAGAGTGGTGCTCTTCATTTTAGATGAAGGGTGCCACGAGAGCCCGAGCGGCGTTTGAGCCTGCCGGAGCCGGAGGCGCAGGCATCAGATGGGCTCTCGTCGGGCATGTCATTTTAGATGACATGCCCGACTAATCTTCCTTGGTGTCTTGGTGGTTCAAAATTTCTCAAGCCACAGGGGCCCTGGAAGCAAAGGGATAAGCCCCACGCCGACTACTACGGCCGGTTCCACCTGTGCATGTCGGCGGTACGGAAAGTCTTGTAGGTGATGCCGTGGCGCTCCATGCGGACCCCCAGCATGCGCCGGGTCAGGCCCAGTTCCTTGGCGGCATCGCCGATATGGCCGTTGGAGTTCTTGAGCGCTTCGACGATCATTTCATATTCGACGGCGTGAAGCTTCGATTCCAGGCTGACGCCGAACGCCGTGCCGCTTTCCCCTGATGTCTGCAACGACGGCGGCAGGTTGTAGCTGTGAATGACATCGTCGTCGGAGAGGAGAACGGACCGTTCAATGACGTTTTCCAACTCGCGGACATTGCCCGGCCAATGGTAACTCATCAGCATGTTGATGGCCGGAGTCGAAATCCGTTTGATATTCTTGCCGTTTTCCTTGGCGAACGTCGTGACGAAATGGTCGGCCAGGATGACGATGTCGCTGCCCCGGTCGCGCAACGGCGGAACGATGATCGGAAAGACGTTCAGGCGATAATAGAGATCCTCCCGGAATGTGCCCTGATCCACCATTTCGGCGAGGTTGCGGTTGGTGGCGGCGATGACGCGGACGTCAACCTTGATAGGTTTGCCGCCGCCCACCCGTTCGAACACTCTTTCCTGTAGGACGCGCAGCAGCTTGGCTTGCATCGACGGGCTGAGTTCGCCGATCTCGTCGAGAAAGATGGTGCCGCCGTCGGCCATCTCGAAGCGCCCCTTGCGCGTCATCACCGCTCCGGTGAAGGCGCCTTTCTCATGACCGAACAATTCGCTTTCGGCGATGTTCTCAGGCAGGGCCGCGCAATTGAAGCTGACGAACGGCCCTTCGGCAGTGGCACTGTTGTAGTGAATGGCGTTGGCGACCAGTTCCTTGCCGACGCCGCTTTCTCCCAGGATCAGGACAGTTGTTTTCGCCGTGGCGACTTTGTAGACCAAGTCGTACACATCTTGCATCGGCTTGGAATTTCCGATGATGTTGGAGGGCTTGAGCCGTTCCTTCAACGTGTTTTTCAGGCGGCGGTTCTCGCTTTCCAGCCGGACCCTGTCGACATTCTCCATCAGATAGAGTTCCGCCGCCGGCGCAATCATCGCGGCGACCATCGCCAGAATTTCGACGTCCTGCTTGAGCAGGCGCTGATTCATATAGACCCGTTCGGCACCGATGGTTCCCAGCACTTTCTGGGTGTGGATGATCGGAACACAGAAGAAAACGGCCTTGGTGCGGCCTTTTCTTGCAAAGGAGCCAGTGCGATCGAGAAAGTCCGGATTGTCGTCGAGGCGCTGGGCGACGATGGCCTTGCCGGTTTCCACCACCTTGCCGGTGATGCCTTCGCCCGGCAGGTAGATGCCGCGTCCCTTTTCCTCGTCCGTCAGGCCGAAACTATCGTGGATGAAAATGGTCTCCGACCCGCGGTCATAAAGCGTCACCATGCCACTCAGCATTTTCAGCTGCTCCTGCATGACGCCAAGGATGATGGATAGCGACGCCGCGAGGTCGGTGCTGTCCGTGATGGTTTGGCTGATCCTGTAGAGGATCGGCAGCACATTCACCCTGCATTCGCCGGTGAAGCAATGGCTGAACTCGTTTACAAAATCGCCGATGTCGAATTCGAGGGTGGAGATGTGATCCATACCCATATGCTCGCATATCCCTGAACCGTGGAGTCAAACGTGGCCAAGGAATCCGTGCAATTTCAGGGCCAATACGTGTGACGGCACGGATCGATCACCTGAATCTCTTATTCCTCAGCGACTATAGCGAGATCAATCCGTTGCGGAGGCGATTTCGAGCATCCGGCCAGAATGCTCAAATATCATTCAATTGCTCGATGAATGCCCGTTTTTCGTGAGTTTTGGCCTGGCATCTCGCCCGAAGAATTTACCAAAGCGGTCAAAAAGAGGGGGCTTTTTACATTTTCCTCCGTGGTCGAATCTCGAAAGCGTTGATTCCCGCGATCGCCGTCATGGCATTGAATTTGCGAACGGTGCGAGATCACCCTTTGGAAAAGGAAAAGTGTCTATGAGCGATGACGAATCTCGAGGCGAGGCTCCGAGCGAGCGCACGCGTGTCAAGCATTACAACTGGCTGGCCCGCTACGATCGCAAAACCGTCGAGGACATCCTTGATGCCACCCCACTTGCGCATGTGGGGTGTCTGATGAACGGAGTGCCTTTCGTCACGCCCACCTTTTTCTGGCGCGAAAATGATCGTGTCTATTGGCACGGCGCCGCCGCTGGCCGGATGTTCAAGGTGCTGGAGCAGCAAGATATCTGCCTCACGGTCTCGCTTTTGGATGGCTTGGTGGTGGCTCGATCGGCATTCAATTTCAACTGCAACTTTCGTTCGGTGATGCTGCTGGGGCGCGCCGAACTGATCCGGGACGAAACAGTGAAGGTCAAAAAACTTCGTAATTTTGTCAATCGTCTGATCCCTGGAGAGTGGGAACGGTTGCGGCCGATCCATGAGCGGGAAGTCAAAGTGACGGCCCTGGCGTCCATGTCCATCGCGGAGGCTTCGTGCAAGGTCCGGATAGGGCCGCCCTTGGACGACGACGAAGATTACGCATTCCCATCCTGGGCTGGCGTGATTCCGATCCGCTACCAGGTTTTGCCGCCAGAAGCGGATCCACGGAATCTTCCCGATACGGAAATGCCGGACGACATTCTGAAATTTCATCTGGGTTGAACTGCCGGTGGATGAGCCTTTCGGTCGTGTGGCATGGGCGGTTTGTGTCGCCAATCAAGGTTACGATCCCGCCAGCTGTAAGGCCGAAAGTGTGAAAACCGTCGGCCGATCAAGGCTGCCGTGGAAAATAACCATTGATTTCTTATGGTTATTATGAATACTCGAACTCAAGCGCAGGTTCTTCGGATCGTCCCCGGGGGTAAGCTGGGAACCGGGTAATCCGTTTCAGTTCAGTGAACTTGGCGCTTCGTCTTGTCGGTCACGTTCGTGCCGGCCGTGGTCCCAACGTTTTCCCGCAAGCCCGCGGGCGTGGAGGCTTTCAACAGCTCTAATCGTCTGCCTATCCCCACGCTTTTTTTCAGCGTTGATTCCGGCTGCAGTGAATGGCCAATAGGTGTTGTGGAAATGAAATGCACATCCCTCCGACGGCGGACAATCCTGGAAAATGTTCGCTTGTGTATTTAATCGGCCGAAGAAAAAATTCGTAAAGATTCCACTATAATGTTGTAAACATTGAGATCTTCTTGCCGGGTGAGACGTTATGAAAAAAATCCGCAGTCTGCTTGTCGCCAACCGGAGTGAGATCGCGATCCGCGTGATGCGTGCCGCCGCCGAGATGGGCATTCGCACGATCGCCATCTTCTCCAACGAGGACCGATTCGCCCTGCACCGTTTCAAGGCCGACGAGTCCTATCTGGTGGGGGCCGGCAAGAAGCCGATTCAGGCCTATCTCGATATCGATGACATCATCCGTATCGCCAAGGCGGCCGACGTCGACGCTATCCATCCCGGGTACGGTTTTCTGTCGGAAAACCCGGATTTCGCCGAAGCCTGCGTCAAGGCGGGTATCGCTTTCGTCGGGCCGGACGCCGACGTCATGCGCGGTCTCGGAAACAAAGTGGCGGCGCGCGAACTGGCCGAACGGGCCGGCGTGCCAGTGGTGCCGGCGACAACGGCGTTGCCTCGGGGTTTCGACCGGGCGCGGGCGATGGCGATGGCGGTGGGCTATCCTCTGATGCTGAAGGCAAGCTGGGGCGGCGGTGGGCGCGGCATGCGGGTGATCGAAAACGAAGGCGAACTGGCCGGCGCCCTCGATGTCGCCAGGCGCGAAGCCCTGGCCGCTTTTGGCAATGACGAGGTCTATCTGGAAAGGCTGATCCGTCGGGCCCGGCATGTCGAAGTCCAGGTCCTTGGCGACAGTTACGGCAATATCGTCCACCTTTTCGAGCGTGACTGCTCAGTTCAACGCCGCAACCAGAAGGTCGTCGAGCGTTCGCCGGCCCCCTATCTCGACGAGAAGATGCGGGAGGAGCTCTGTGAATCCGCCCTCCGTCTGGCTCGGGCGGCTCATTACACGCATGCCGGGACCGTCGAATTCCTGATGGATGTCGACACCGGAAAATACTACTTCATCGAAGTCAATCCCCGCATCCAGGTCGAGCATACGGTGACGGAACAAGTCACCGGCGTCGATATCGTCAAGGCGCAGATCCGTGTGACCGAAGGCTACCGGATCGGCCAGGAAGACTCGTTCATCCCCCGGCAGGAGGATATCCGGCTGTCCGGCCACGCCCTGCAATGCCGTGTCACCACCGAGGACCCGGAAAACAACTTCACGCCCGATTATGGCCAGATGGCGGTGTATCGCAGCGCCGCCGGCTTCGGCATCCGTCTCGACGCGGGAACCGCCTATGCCGGTGCGGTCATCACGCCGTTTTACGATTCGCTGCTGGTCAAGGTGACGGCCTGGGGCCATAGCGGCGACGAGGCGGCTGTCCGCATGGATCGGGCGCTTCGTGAATTCCGTGTCCGTGGCTTGGCGACCAACCTGCAGTTCCTGGCAAATGTCATTGCCCATCCGGCCTTCCGGTCGGGCGAATGCACCACCCGGTTCATCGACACCACTCCCGAGTTGTTCCAGTTCACCGAGCGGCGCGACCGGGCGACCCGGCTTCTTAATTTCCTGGGCGAAGTCGCGGTCAATGGCAATCCCGAGGTGAAAGGCCGGAAACTGCCGGCCCTGCCATTGTCACGTCCGATAAAACCGGCCATCGATCCAATTTCCACCATTCCGCCCGGAACACGCGATCGCTTCCTGGAGTTGGGGGCCGTTCGGTTCGCCGCCTGGATCAAGGAACAGCCGCAGGTGCTGCTGACCGACACGACCATGCGCGATGCCCACCAGTCGCTGTTCGCCACCCGGATGCGTGGCGACGACATGCTGGCGATCGCCCCCGCCTATGCCCGGTTGGTGCCCAATCTGTTTTCCCTGGAATGCTGGGGAGGCGCCACCTTCGACGTCGCCTTCCGTTTCCTGAAGGAGGATCCCTGGGAACGGCTGCAGCGGTTGCGCCAGAAGATTCCGAATATTCCGTTTCAGATGTTGCTGCGGGCCTCCAACGCGGTCGGCTATACCAACTATAGCGACAATGTCGTTCGTTACTTTGTTGAACAAGCAGCCGGCAATGGTATCGATGTCTTTCGCGTTTTCGACTCCCTCAACTGGGTGGAGAATATGCGCGTGGCGATCGATGCCGTCGTTGAAAGCGGGGCGCTCTGCGAAGGGACGATCTGTTACACCGGCGACCTTTTCGACGCATCGCGTCCGAAATACAATCTGAAATACTACGTCGATCTTGCCAAGCAACTGGAGAAAGCCGGAGCCCAGGTGCTGGGGATCAAGGATATGGCGGGTGTTTGTAAGCCGCGTGCCATCCGGGCTCTTGTCGAGGCGCTGAAGGACGAGGTCGGGTTGCCACTCCATTTCCACACCCACGACACCAGCGGGATCGCAGCGGCCTCGGTGCTGGCAGCCGTCGATGCCGGCTGCGACATCGTCGATGGGGCGCTCGACGCCATGAGCGGCATGACCTCGCAGCCCAATCTCGGCTCCATTGTCGCGGCCCTGCAGGGAAGCAGCCGCGATCCAGAGATCGCCGCGGCTTCGCTACGCTCTCTTTCACAATATTGGGAAGGCGTCCGTCAGGCCTACGCCCCCTTCGAATCCGACATGCGTTCAGGAACATCGGATGTCTACAACCATGAAATGCCCGGCGGCCAATATACCAACCTGCGGGAACAGGCCCGGTCCATGGGTCTGGAACACCGTTGGCCGGAGGTTTCGAAGGCCTATGCCGATGTGAATCGGCTGTTTGGCGACATCGTCAAGGTGACTCCGACGTCGAAGGTGGTCGGCGACATGGCCCTGTTCATGGTGGCGAACGATCTGACGTCCGAAGACGTCAGCGATCCGTCCCACGATATCGCTTTTCCCGATTCGGTGGTGTCTTTCTTCAGGGGCGAACTGGGATTCCCTCCCGATGGTTTTCCCAAGGAGTTGCAGGCCAAGGTGCTCAAGGGGCAGAAGCCGCTGGCGGGACGGGTGGGCGATTCCATCGCTCCGGTTGATCTTGCCGCCAAACGCCAGGAGTTGGAGGTGGCGATCGGCCGCCAGGCCACAGACACCGATCTGGCATCCTATTTGATGTATCCAAAGGTTTTCCTGGACTATACCGAACATCGCCGGACCTACGGCGACGTCTCCCTGCTTCCAACCTCGCCCTTCTTCTATGGTCTCAGGGACCGGGAGGAGATCGCCGTGAACATCGACAAGGGCAAGACCCTGGTCATCCGGCAGATGGGGCGTTCGGAGACGACTGACGGCGACGCCAAGATCAAGGTCTTCTTCGAACTCAACGGACAGCCGAGGAATATCCGGATCGCCAAGGTGGGGGCGGAGAGTGCGCATGCGGCCCGGCCGAAGGCCGACGTCGGCAATCCCGATCATGTCGGGGCGCCGATGCCGGGGATGGTGGTGACGGTCGCCGCCAAACCGGGGCAAAAAGTCAGCAAGGGCGGCCCCTTGCTGTCGCTCGAAGCGATGAAGATGGAAACCATGCTGACGGCCGACCGGGATGCCATCGTCAAAGCCGTGCTCGTCAAGCCGGGCGATGTGGTCAAAGCGAAGGACCTGTTGGTGGAATTGATGTGAGGGTCACCAGGTCGGGATGATGGTGCCCTCGAACCGCTTCAGAATGAACTCCTTCGTTTCGGGAGAACGAACGATTTCGATATAACGTCTGATATTGGGATCATCCTTGTTGTCGTTGCGTGTGACAAACCACAGGCCCCATTGACTGTCGGCTCCTTCGCTGAGCAGCGAAACCTTGGGATTCAGTCCCGAAGCCAGGGCATAGTTCAGCGGGACGACGCCGATATCGACATCGTCAAGCGCGCGGGGCAACTGCGCGGCATCGATTTCCGTGAACTTCAGTTTTTTGCTGTTGTCGGAGATATCGGCCACCGTGGCCTTTTGCCCGGCCTCGGGAGCAAGCTTGATGAGCCCACCTTTTTCCAGCAGTTGCAGGGCGCGGGCGCCATTCGACGGATCGTTGGGAATCGCTACTGAAGCTCCGGACTTTACGTCGGCCAGGGTCTCGATTTTCTTGGAATAGAGGGCGAACGGCACGAGAACGCTGGGGGCGACCGGTACCAGATTCCAGCCGCGCTGGGCGTTTTGGTTGGCCAGATAGGGGCGGTGCTGGAAGTGATTGAAATCAAGATCTTTTTGCGCCAGAGCGGCGTTCGGAAGTGTCCAGTCGGTGAATTCTATGACCTTGACGTTGATGCCCTCCTTGGCGGCGATGTCAGCGGCGAATTTCAGGATGTCGCCATAGGGGCCGGCAGACACGCCAGCCTTAAGATCGGCGGCGCTGGCGGGTGACGCTAACAGAACGGCCAACCCGGCGAGAGTGATCGCCGTAAGCGTGTTGCGGAGCATGGCGAAGAGGCGTTCGTGAAGAGCTGCTGTCTGTTGTCCTGTCCGAACCTGTTTCATCGTGCGATTCCATCCAGTTGACGTCCGACCGACCGCCGCCGATTCGGCGGCGGATCCGTCTTGAGATTATAATTAACGCGTAATTACGGTTAATTATAACGATATATATCAACTTAATGCATAGACTTTTTGAAGACACAATATTATTGTGGCCATATGCAGACATTCCACTGTTTCTATATGTGTTTCTTCGGTGCTGTGAGACGAGCGAGCAAATTCGACGTGGGAGAATCCGGCAGTGACGGTCAAGGTTGCGATATCGAGCGCGGACGGGAAAACGGTCCATCAGCATTTCGGACAGACGACGCAGTTCATTATCTGCGAGATTGATGGGGTTACCGTGCGCTTTCTGGAGAAGCGGGAGAACCGTCCCCCATGCGGAACCGCCAACGAAGACGGTGAGGTCGGTCACGACGAAGACCGCATGGCGAGGACCATCGAGCTTATCGCCGATTGCCGGGTTGTGGTGTCGGCGCAGATCGGTCAAGGCGCGGTGGCGCGACTAGCCGAACGTGGCATTCAGGCATTCGTGATTCCCGACTTCATCGATAGGGCGCTGACGCGGCTCGTCCAAAGTGGCGCCCTGGAGGAACCCGTGCGACCGCACAAACGCTGGCTGGTCGGGTAGTCGCGCCATGACCCGTGCTCTTCCGCCCGAACGGTTCGATCTTTGCGAAAGCGGGCAAGCGATGTGCCCCGGCCAACAGATGCGGGTCGCGTCGGCGTCCCCGTTTCCTCAGTTGGAAGGACGCCATCCGTGCTTCAGCCTCACCGCCGAAGGTCATGCGAAAAGTGGACGGCTGCATCTGCCGGTCAGCCCCGGATGCAACATCCGGTGTCGGTTCTGCAAGCGGGACTTCAACGACAGCGAACGGCGGCCGGGTGTCGCTCACGGTCTTTTGAGCCCGGAGCAGGCCCTGGAAGTGGTGGCCCGGGCATTGAAGCTGTGCCCGCAAATTACCGTGATAGGCATTGCCGGCCCCGGCGACACGCTGATGACCGATCATGCCATCCGTACTTTCGAGATGATCCATGCGGCCTATCCGCGCCTGATCAATTGCCTGTCGACCAACGGGCTGTTGTTGCCGGAAAAGGCCGAGCGTGTGGTGAATGCGGGGGTCGAAACCGTCACCGTGACGGTCAACGCCGTCGATCCCAAGATCCAAGCGCAAATCAATCCCAGCATTCTCTACCAACGCCGCTGGCGTCATGGCGAAGAGGCGGCAGCCCTCCTGATCGCCAATCAGATCGCCGGGATCCGTCGCGTGGTCGAACTGGGGGGCGTGGTCAAGGTCAATACCGTGCTGGTCCCGGGCATCAACCAAGACCACGTTGGAGCCGTCGCTGAAACGGTCGCCGCCGCCGGTGCCTCGCTGATCAACATCATTCCGCTGATTCCGCAGCACGAGTTGGCGAACATCGCCGCTCCGACACCGGCCGCCTTGGAAAAAGCGCGGGCAGCCGCTGCGGGGCATCTTGCGGTGTTCAGTCATTGCCAGCGCTGCCGGGCTGATGCCTGCGGCATTCCGGGCATCAGTGAGTTCAGCGGCGAGCTTTACGGCATCTCCGCAGCCGATTTTCACGCCTCGACCTTCTCGCACGGTTAAGCGGGGGACGGGCGCCTTTCAACGGCATCGTTGAGACAGGGTCTCCCTGACTTCGAGATGCACTGTTTTTGTTTCATTCGAACAAAGGACGGACAAGGTCATGGGCAAAAAGGCCATAAAGCAGATCGCCATCTACGGAAAGGGTGGCATCGGTAAGTCGACCACCACCTCCAACATCAGCGCTGCCCTGGTTGAGGCGGGCTACAAGGTTCTGCAGTTCGGCTGCGACCCCAAGGCCGATTCGACCAACACGCTGCGCGGCGGCGAGTACATCCCATCCGTGCTCGATTTGCTGCGTGAGAACGCCAGGGTCGATGCTCACGAAGCGATTTTCCAGGGATTCAAGGGCGTCTATTGCGTCGAGGCGGGCGGTCCCCAGCCGGGCGTCGGATGCGCCGGGCGCGGCATCATTACCGCCGTCCAGCTTCTGAAGCAGCAGGACATCTTCGAAGAGCTGGATCTCGACTACGTCATCTACGATGTGCTGGGCGACGTGGTATGCGGCGGTTTCGCCGTGCCGGTGCGCGAAGGCATCGCCGAGCATGTCTTTACCATCTCATCGGCGGATTTCATGGCGATCTATGCCGCCAACAACCTGTTCCGCGGCATCAAGACCTATTCGAACAAAGGCGGGGCCTTGCTGGGCGGTGTCATCGCCAATTCGATCAATAGCGATTTTCATCGCGACATCATCGATGACTTCGTCGAGAGGACGCAAACCCAGGTGGTCGAATACATCCCCCGTTCGCTCACCGTCACCCAGGCCGAACTTCAGGGCAAGACCACCATCGAAGCGGCGCCGAAGTCGGAGCAGGCGGGGATCTATCGCCGGCTGGCCGGCAAAATCGCCGACCACACTGAATCCAAAGTCCCGTCTCCCTTGGACGCGCAGGAACTGCGGGAGTGGTCCTCCAGCTGGGCCGACCAATTGATCGAAATCGAACGCAGGACCCAACGCCTGGCTGTCGGAGCCTGAAGGAGACGTCATGCCCATCAACTTGAAAACAGCCACCGTCGAAAGTCGCGAACAGCGTTTAGGAACGATCATCGGGTGGGATGGGAAGGCGTCCGACCTGTCGAAGGAATCCGCCTATGCCCGGGGCGGCTGCGACGCCAAATGCGGCCAGAAAGCCCGGCGCATTTGCGAACTTCGGGGGCCCTTCACGCAAGGGTCGGTTTGCAGCGAGCAAATGGTGGAATGCCAGGCCGGCAATGTTCGCGACGCCGTGCTGATTCAGCATTCGCCGATCGGTTGCGGCACCGGGCAGGTCATCTATAACTCGATCTTCCGCAACGGTCTGGCGATTCGGGGATTGCCGGTCCAGAATCTGCACCTGATCAGTACCAATCTTCTCGAAAAAGACATGGTGTTCGGCGGCGTTGCCAAGCTGGAACAGTCGATCCGCGATGCCTGGAAGCGTCACAGCCCGAAAGCCATCTTCATCGCCACCTCTTGCGCCACCGGGGTCATCGGCGACGACGTGGAAAGTGTCGCCACCCAGCTTGAGGAAGAACTCGGGATTCCGGTTATTCCCCTGCATTGCGAAGGCTTCAAATCCAAGCATTGGAGCACCGGATTCGATGCCACCCAACATGGCATCCTGCGTCAGATCGTGCGCAAAAATCCTGAGAAGAAGCAGGACGATCTGGTCAATGTCATCAATTTGTGGGGATCGGACGTCTTCACACCGATGCTGGCCGAGTTGGGCTTGCGGGTGAATTACGTGGTGGACATGGCCACGGTCGAGGAACTGGCGCAGATGTCCGAGGCGGCGGCCACTGTCGGTTTCTGCTACACCCTGTCGTCCTATCTGGCGGCCGGGCTCGAGCAGGAATTTGGCGTTCCGGAAGTGAAGGCCCCGATGCCCTATGGATTTGCCGGCACCGACGCCTGGCTGCGCGAAATCGCCCGTGTCACCAACAGGGAAGGCAAGGCCGAGGACTACATCGCCCGCGAGCACGAGCGCGTCAAACCCCGCTTGCAGGAACTGCGCGAACTCTTGAAGGGCAAGAGAGGCTACGTGTCCACCGGTTCGGCCTATGCGCATGGGCTGATCGGCGTGTTGCGGGAATTGGGCGTCGACGTCGATGGCTCGCTGGTCTTCCATCACGATCCCGTCTACGACAGCCAGGACCCACGCGAGGATTCGCTGGCCCATCTGATCGACAATTACGGCGAGGTCGAGAACTTCACCGTCGGCAATCGCCAGCAGTACCAGTTCTTCGCACTTCTGCAGCGGGTCAAGCCCGACTTCATCATCATCCGCCACAACGGCCTGGCGCCGCTGGCGGCAAAGCTGGGAATCCCCGCCATTCCCTTGGGCGACGAGCATCACGCCGTCGGCTATCAGGGAATGCTGAACCTGGGTGAATCGATACTCGACGTCTTGGCCCACAAGAAATACCACCAGGACATCGCCGCCCACGTCAGGTTGCCTTACAAAAAAAGCTGGCTTAAGCAGAAAGATCCCTTTGTCCTGGCCAGACGAGCCGCTGCCGGATCGGAGAAATAACGATCATGTCTATTATCGAGGCCAAGGATAAAATTTCGTCGGTGACAGAAAGTATTTCTCAGAAGACGAATTCAATCGAGCAAATACGCTATGGCTGCGCCATCGGAGCCATGCAAAGCGTTGCCGCCATTCCACGGGCCATTCCGATCACCCATTGTGGCCCGGGGTGCGCCGATAAGCAGTTCATGAACCTGGCTTTTTACAATGGCTTCCAGGGTGGGGGGTATGGCGGTGGGGCCGTCGTTCCCTCGACCAACGCCTCGGAGCGCGAAGTTGTGTTCGGCGGCGCCGAACGCTTGAGCGAACTGATCGAAGCCGGTCTTGAGATCCTTGAGGCCGATCTGTTCGTCGTACTCACCGGATGTGTCTCCGACCTTGTCGGTGATGACGTCGGGTCAGTGGTTTCTCCGTTCCAGGAACGGGGTGTGCCCATCGTGTTTGCCGAAACCGGAGGCTTCAAGGGCAACAACTTTACCGGCCACGAACTGGTGACCAGGGCGATCATCGACCAATATGTCGGCGATTACGCGGGGGCGAAAACCAAGGGGCTGGTCAACGTCTGGTCGCTGTTACCCTACCACAACACCTTTTGGCGCGGCGATCTGACGGAGATCAAACGGACTCTGGAGGGGGCCGGGCTCAAGGTGAATATCCTGTTCGGCCCGGAATCCAAGGGAGTCTCGGAATGGAAGGCAATTCCCAAGGCCGAGTTCAACATCGTGCTTGGACCATGGCTTGGCTTGGCCACGGCGCGTCATCTTGAACAGAAGTACGGCCAACCCTTTCTGCATGTTCCGGTATTGCCGATCGGGGCCAAAGAAACCACGGACTTCCTGCGCCATGTCGCCGACTTCGCCGGATTGACGACGAAATCGGCCAAGCGGAAGCTCGAGTCCTTTATCCGCAAAGAAGAGACAAGGTATTACAAGTATCTGGAGGACTTCACCGATTTCTATGCAGAATACTGGTGGGGGCTGCCAGCGAAATTCGCGGTGATCGGCGACAGTACGTATAATTTGGCCTTGACCAAATTCCTGGTCAATCAATTGGGCCTGATCCCCGGCCGCCAGATCATCACCGACAACCCGCCGGACGAGTTCCGAGAGGCAATTCGCGGATATTATCACGATATCGCCGAGGACGTTTCGACCGAGGTCGAATTCGAAGAGGACAGCTACGCCATCCACCAGAGCCTGCGGCAAACCAATTTCGGCCATAAGCCACCCATCATCTTCGGCACCACCTGGGAACGCGACTTGGCCAAGGAATTGAAGGGCGTCATCGTCGAGGTCGGGTTCCCCACGTCCTATGAGGTGGTGCTCTCACGTTCCTATATCGGCTACCGGGGAGCCCTCACTCTTTTGGAAGAAATCTATTCCATCATCGTCAGCGGTTCTGCCTGAGAGGCTGGGTTTTTTCACAGCTTTATGCCGGAACGGGTCCCAGGCGCCAGTCGTGCCTGGGACCGTGCGGTTTTTCTCCGCCAGCGGTACGGTCAGCGAGATAGCCGCATCGCCGTGAAACGGGCAGCCTGGTGTCGACTGTTTTGCGACGTTAAGAAAACAGGATTGTGTCGAAGCCCCGAATGGAGACATTTCGGCCCCAAAGGCAGCCGACAACGCCGACTTGCGGCAAATACGGTCTTGCCCAACAGGCAAACAGTGTTAACACTGCGCCGCTGGCGGCAATGTCAAAAGGGGCCAATCAAGATCCTGCAGCGCGGGTCTGCCTCCATGTCCGTCGATGACGAGGAAAGGGGGAATGCCATCATGATTTGGAGACTGACGGCCGGCGCCGTTTCGGCTTTTGCGATTTTGGCCAGCGCGATGGTGGTCAATGCGGCGACGGCATCCGAGGGCGCGCCGATCCGCTTTGGCGTGCAGGCCCCGATTACCGGATCCTATGCGGAAGAGGGCCAAGGTATCGAAAAGGCCGTTCGCCTGCTCGCCGAACAGCAGAACGCCAAGGGCGGGTTGCTCGGCCGTCAGATCGAGGTGACTGTCTGCGACGACGAGGGAAAACCTTCGCAGGCGGCGATTTGCGCCCGTCAGCTGGTCAATGCCAAGGTCGTGGCGGTGATCGGCTCCTACACCAGCGGCGCGGCGCTTGCCGCTGAGCCGATCTATGCCGCCGCTAATGTGCTCCAGACCTCCGATGGCACCAGCAACAAGCTGAGCGAACAAGGTTTCAAGATCTGGTTCGGTAATGCCGCGCCCAATTCGGCCGAGGCGGAATTCACCGCCAATTATCTGGTCAATGTCCGGGCTTTCAAACGGATCGCCGTGTTGACCGACCATTCGAGTTTTGCTACCGGGCTGGCCGACGAGGTCGTCAAAAACATTGCTGCGGTCCACGGCAATGTCGTCGACAAGGCTTTTGTCAGTGCCGATTCGCAGAATTTCACGCCGGTGCTGACCAAGCTGAAGTCGCTCAATCCCGACGTGCTTTACTACTCCGGCTACTACTCGGACGGTGGTCTGATCCGGGCGCAGATGCAGCAGTTGGGAATGGATGCGGTCTTCGTCGGCGGCGACGCCAATCAGAACGTCGCCTTCGCCAAGATCGCCGGCGCCGCTGCCGTCGGATCCGTTATCGTCAATGTGCCGGCGCCGCAGGATCTGCCCTATCCGGCCGCCAAGCAATTCGTTGCCGATTACAAAGCGAAATACGGCGTTCTGCCGCCTTCCGTATTCACCCTGACCAATGCCGACGGCATGCGCGCCTTCTTGCAGGCCATCGAGACCACCAAGGGGACTGACGCGTCGGCGCTCGAGGACTATCTGCACCACGTGAAGGATTTCCAGGGACTTACCGGCACTTTCTCCTGGAATGATCGTGGCGAGCGGACCGGCAGTCCCTTCGTCGCCTTCGAGATGCAGGCCGACGGCGGCTATAAGATCCTCTATCCCGAGCCGGCAAAGTAACGTCTTGGGGTTTTGAGACAAGAAGCAGGACCAGCCGGGAAAAGTCATGGGTACGTTCATTCAGCAGGTTTTCAACGGCCTGACCGTCGGCGGAATCTATGCGCTGATTGCCTTGGGCTACACGATGGTCTACGGCGTCATGCGCCTGATCAACTTCGCCCATGGCGATCTCTGCATTCTCGGCGCCTTCATCGGGTTGACGCTGCTCACCGGGGCAGCCGGCAGTGGACATTCGGGTGCGGTGCTTCTGCTGTTGGCCTTCGTGCTGGCTGTGGTGGTGATCGCCATCGCCGGAGTGGTGCTGGAATTGGTGGCCTATCGGCCACTGCGCAAAGCCGACCGCCTGTCCGCCGTGGTTTCGGCGCTCGGCGCGTCATTGCTGATCGAAAACAGCATCATGCTGATCTGGGGGCCCGATGTTCACGTTTTCCCGGCCGATCTGCTGCCGGCAACCACTTGGTCGGTGGCCGGGGCCAACATCACCTTCGTGCAGGTGATGATCATATTGTCCTCGGTGTTGCTGATGGCGGCCCTTTATTTCTTCATCCATCACACCCGTTTCGGTACGGCGATCCGCGCCACCGCCATCGATCAGGACACGGCCAAGCTGATGGGGATCAAGGTCAATCAGGTCATCCTGACCGTCTTCGTGGTGGGGCCGGCCTTAGGCGCCATCGGTGGATTGTTTGTCGGTATCTATTACCGGGAAGCTTATTTCACCATGGGGTGGACCTATGGCCTCTACGCTTTCATCGCCGCCATTCTGGGCGGAATCGGCAACATTCCCGGCGCCATGGTGGGCGGGGTTCTGCTGGGCCTGTTCAACGCCTTCGCCGCCGGCTATATCTCCAGCTCCTGGCAGGATGCCATCACCTTTGCCCTGTTGATCGCCATTCTTCTGGTGAGGCCGACAGGATTGCTGGGCGAGCCTGACGCGGGGAAGGTCTGATGTCGGGCCATACCCAAAGTCAGCCGGTGCCACCGCCATCGCGATTCCGGGTGTCGGGGCTGGCGGGGCCGCTGTTGTGGGCCGTGGGGCTGGCCATCCCGGCCGTTTTCGACAGTTCCTGGGTGGCGATCGCGGCGGTTTTCGCGATCTATGCGATCAATGCGTTGTCCGAGGATGTGATCCTTGGGCGCGGCGGCATGTTCGATATGGGACATGCCGTCTATTTCGGTATCGGCGCCTATGTCACGGCGATCCTCAATACCAGTTTCGGCTGGCCGATCTTTGCCACTCTGCCGGCCGCGATCCTGCTCGCGGCGGCCGCCGGAGCGCTGCTGGCCGGCCCGCTGATGCGGTTGCGCGGTGACTATCTGCTGGTGGCGACCATCGGCTTCAATGCCATCTTCGTCCTGACGATGCAGAACGATCCCGGCGACATCACCGGTGGTTCGGACGGCATCACCGGCATCGGCGTGCCTTCGCTTTTCGGTTTGTCTCTGGCCAGCCAGAGCGCCATGTTCTGGCTCGATTGGGTGGTGCTCGGCGTCGTTTTGCTGCTGATGCGCAATCTCGACCGTTGCGAATTGGGGCGCGCCCAACGCTACCTGAAACAGGATGAACTGGCCGCTGCCACGCTGGGGGTGGATGCCCGCAAGGTGAAGACCCAGACCTTCGCTTTGGGGGCGGGGCTTGCCGGGCTGGCGGGAACCTTGTTCGCCGTTCAGCTCTCGACGGTGAGTCCGGCCTCGTTCGTCTTCACCGAATCGGTGACGCTGTTCGCCGTCGTCATCGTCGGTGGGCCGGGGTCGGTTCCCGGCGTGCTGCTCGGTACCGCGCTGATGTTCGTCGTGCCGCAGATCTTCAGAGATTTCGCCCAGTACCGCTATTTTGTCTTCGGCATCGCCATGATCGCCGTCATGGTGCTGCGGCCGCAAGGCCTGTGGCCGCAACGGAGGCGCCGGGCATGAGCGCGCTTCTGGAGTTGCGTGGCGTCGGTATCAGTTTCGGCGGCATGCAGGCGGTCGACAACCTGAGTCTGGCCATCGAGGACGGACATATCGCCGCTCTCATCGGACCCAACGGCGCCGGCAAGACGACGGTCTTCAACATGATCACCGGCGTCTGCCGGCCGAACGATGGCCAGATCCTCTGGCAGGGCCGTGATATCACCGGGCTGGCGCCACACCGGATCGCCGCATTGGGAATCCGCCGGACCTTTCAGACGATCCGGCTGTTCGCCGACATGTCGGTTTTCGACAATGTCCGCGCCGGCTGCCATCTGCGGGCGAGGCAACGGTGGTGGCAGGGATTGCTGGGCCTGCCGGCCCAACGACGCGAGGACGCGGCGTTGCGCGAGCGTACTCATGACGTCTTGCGCCGTCTCGATCTCGATGGGGTTGCCGACGAGCCGGCGGTGTCGTTGCCCTACGGGTTGCAACGACGCGTCGAGATGGCCCGCGCCCTGGTTGCGCAGCCGAAACTGGTCATCCTCGACGAACCGGCGGCGGGATTGAACGACGCGGAATCGGCCGAACTCAGTCAAACCATCTTTGCCATCAGGGATTCGGGCGTAACCGTGCTGCTTGTCGAACACGATATGAACGTCGTCATGAACGTCACGGATCATATTGTAGTGATCAATTTTGGTCGGAAGATCGCCGAAGGCGATGCGACGACGGTGCGTGACGATCCGGCGGTAATCGAGGCCTATCTTGGCAGCGACGACGAGGGGGAGCCCGCGGCATGAGCCTGCTTGTCATCCAGGATCTTGTCGTCTCCTATGGTCAGATCGAGGCGCTCAAGGGTGTTTCCCTCGCTGTCGAGACGGGTGAGGTCGTCGCCATCTTAGGGGCGAATGGCGCCGGCAAGACCACCCTGATGCGCGCCATTTCCGGTTTGTTGCCGAAACGCCAGGGGAGCATCCGGTTCGATGGTGTCGACATCACCCGGACTTCGGCCGATCGCATTGTGCGTCTGGGGATTGCCCAGTCGCCCGAGGGGCGACGGGTGTTCGGTACCCTGACGGTGGAAGAAAACCTCACCCTCGGTGGCTTCACCCGGTCGGCGCCGGAGATTCGCCAGAGTCTCGGTGCCGTCTTCGGCATGTTCCCGCGGTTGGCCGAGCGGCGCGATCAGTTGGCCGGCACGTTGTCGGGTGGCGAACAGCAGATGCTGGCGATCGGCCGGGCCTTGCTGGCCAAGCCTAAGCTGCTGCTGCTGGACGAGCCCAGCCTCGGCCTTGCGCCGATCATGGTGCAAAGCATCTTCCGCAGCCTGCGAGAGATCGCCGCCACCGGCGTGACGATCTTGATTGTCGAGCAGAATGTGCGTTTGGCATTGAAACTGGCGGACCGCGGCTATGTTCTGGAGGTCGGGCGGATCGTCCACGCGGATAGCGCCGCCAATTTGCTGGCCTCGCCGGAGGTGCAGGCGGCCTATCTCGGCAAAGCGCATTCCTGATCGTCGTCTCGGGATCTCCATCGACCGTCCGCCGGGAGGCCCGCCGCGTCAGCGGCTCTTGCCGGCGACCAACAGCGATAAGTCACGACTTATCGCTGTTGGTATAAGAAGATAATCACTGATCAGATTATTGATCTTCTTAGAAAATGTCTAGTATTGGCCGGTCGATCAATAGTGCCGGTTCCCTTGCCAATTTCGGCCTCGGCGCCTGCCTCCATTCGGCTTCAAATTCCATTGACTAGGTACGTACTAGTTCGTACATTATTTTGTAGCGCTGTACGACGTATCTGGGGCATTTGAGGGCGGGATTCGCGATCCGCAGATCTCAAAGGTCATACCTTGCTCTTTTTTGGGCGTCCCGACTGGTCGCAATTGAGCCGATCGGATCGGTACGGACCACAGGTCCATGGCGATGCAGCCAATATCGGCAAGATGTACTTACTTTGCCGAAAGAACAAAACGCCTCAAAAATATGGCGTTGATAAAAATTAATATAGGGGAACGTCATGAAATCAGAAGCTATGATTACGGACTTACCGGCTAAGTCTGTAGAAAAACCAACACATGCGCGTTTTTTTATTCTAGCTCTTCTTGCCATTGGCACAATGATAAATTACCTTGATCGTACTGTATTGGGAATCGCGGCGCCCAGTTTGACCAAGGAACTTGGCTTGTCGGCCACCGTCATGGGAGTTGTTTTTTCGGCTTTCTCATGGACTTATGCCGCCGCCCAGATTCCCGGGGGGGTGTTTCTCGATCGGTTCGGCAGCAAGGTCACCTATTTTCTCGCGCTGACTTTTTGGTCGGCCTTCACGGCTTTGCAGGGATTTGCGACCGGACTTCATTCTCTCCTCTTTTACCGGTTTGGCCTTGGCGTCGCCGAATCTCCTTGTTTCCCGGCCAATAGCCGTATCGTCGGAACTTGGTTTCCGCAGCAGGAAAGGGCACGCGCCACCAGCATCTATACGGTCGGCGAATATATCGGTCTGGCTGCCTTCGGCCCCGGCTTCTTTTGGATCATGGCCAATTACGGCTGGCATTCCCTGTTCCTTGTGGTCGGCGTCGTGGGAATCGTTTATGCGGTGATTTTCTGGTGGGGATACACTGAACCCCAGCATTGCGAGACGATCAATCAGGCGGAACTCGATTACATCGCTGCCGGCGACGGCCTTGTGCCGAAGACGGCGGAAAAGGTGCCGTTCACTTGGGAAAACTGTAAGAAGCTGCTCAAATTCCGGCAGATTTGGGGTGCCGCCATCGGCCAGTATGCCGGGAATACGGCCTTGATCTTCTTCCTGACCTGGTTCCCGACCTACCTGGCGACCGACCGGCATATGGGTTGGGTGAAGATGGGCTTTTTCGCTGTCCTGCCGTTTCTGGCCGCCGCAGTCGGCATCTCGATCGGCGGCTGGATTTCCGACCAACTGTTGAAAAAGACCGGTTCGGCCAACATCGCTCGCAAGGGTCCGATCATTTTCGGCCTTTTGCTGGCGTCCACCATCGTGACCGCCAACTACGTCGATAGCGACAACGCGGTGATCGCCATCCTGTCCTTGGCGTTTTTCGGACAAGGGATGGTCGGTCTGGGCTGGACATTGATTTCCGATATGGCGCCCAAGCATCTCATGGGTTTGACCGGCGGCTTCTTCAACCTCGCCGCCAACCTGGCGGGCGTCGTCACGCCGATCGTGATTGGGGTCATTCTCAGCATGACCGGATCCTTCGTCGGTGCGCTGGCCTTTGTCGGCGCCGTCGCTCTGCTGGGGGCCTGTTCCTACATCTTCATCCTGGGAGACGTGAAGCGCCTGGAAGTGGAGTGACCGCCGAACCTCTGTTCCGTTTGGTATTCGAGCGTGATGCGATTGCGATCTAATCACGCTCGTCCGCCCGAGCGGCGTTTGAGCCTCGAAAAAGCGGAGCTTTTGAGAGCTGTCATGCGCACTTCAGAGAGGGTCAAGCGAAGCGCGAACCGCTCTAAGCGGTCTTTACGGCGGATATGAAGTTCTCGACTTCGGTCGAAAGAGATTCGGCCTGAGTAGCAAGCATGCCCGAAGCGGAAAGCACCTCGCCGGCGGCGGCGCCGGTTTCGTTGGCGGCATCGCTCACGCCGCCGATGTTGGCGGTCACCTCTCGCGTTGCTTTCGCCGTGCTCTGTACGCTGTGAGCAATTTCGGCAGTTGCCGTTTCCTGCTGTTCGATGGCCGAGGCGATGCTCTTCGCGATGGTGCTTACCTCGGCGATGACCTCGGCTATGCCGCTGATGGCTTCCACCGCTTCTCTTGTGGCGTCTTGGATCTGCGAGACCTGCTCGCCGATCTCCTCGGTTGCCCGGCCGGTCTGGGTGGCAAGCGCTTTCACCTCCGACGCCACAACGGCGAAGCCTTTTCCGGCATCACCGGCTCTTGCTGCTTCGATCGTCGCATTGAGCGCAAGCAGATTGGTTTGCCCGGCGATATCCGTAATCAGTTTCACCACTTCGCCGATCGTTCGCGCACGGTCGGCCAAGGTTTGAACAATGGCGTCGGTTCTCCGGGTGTCATCGACCGCCTTTTCGGAGACGGCCGAAGACCGCGCCACCTGCCGGCTGATTTCTCGGATGGAAGCGCTGAGTTCCTCGGCCCCGGCAGCGACGACCTGCACGTTTTCATGGGCGGCTTTGGTTGCTGAGGAAACTGTTTTCGCCTGTTGATCGGCCTGCTTGGCTGTATTGGCCATCGAACCCGCTGTCGCGTCCAACTCCTGTGCCGCTGCCGCGATGGTATTGGTCATGGAACCGAGCTTCGCCTCGAAGTCGCGCAAAAGACTCTCAAGGGTCAGGACTCTCTTGTCGCGCAATGTCCGCGCTGCCTCCGCTTCTTTTTCCAGAGCAACCCGCTCGATTGCCGTCTGCTTGAAGACGCCAAGAGTTCCTGCCAGCACGCCGATTTCGTCGTGACGATCGACTTCCTCAATCCTCACCGCAAGATCGCCATGAGAAAGACGCTTCAGTAATTCGGTCATGCGCGCCAAAGGTCGGGAAATCTGCGCGATCATGATCCAGGCAACAAGTCCACCGACCAGCGCGACGCCCAGCGATGCGCCGACCAGGAGTTGCCACAATACCCGCTTATAGGTTTCCGCCGAGGAATCCGAGGATCTTCTCAAGGTCTCAGCCGCATCGTCGACCAGGGCGGACGTCTGTTTCTCCAGCGACAGGCGTGCGGCTCCTATGGCGTCGCGGACACGCCGGTCTTCTTCGGGAGAACGGACCGCTTCGCCGGTTCGGGAAAGGTCGAACATGCGTTGGACCAACTGTTCATACTGATCGAGAATTCCATTGAATCCCTTGGCCCGGGCCGCGCCATCGCTTTGGATCGTGTGTGTTTCCCAATCCTTGATGTCGGCGCGGATCGCCGCCATGGCCTCGTCGAAGGCCTGTCCTTGACTGCGGACGCGTTCCGGGTCGCGCTCAACCGTGTATTTGTAACTGGCGAGCGAAGCTGCGCGAATGTCGGCGCGAATGCTGACGCTGGCGCCGATTGTCGGCGCGACGCGCGTGGCAATCATTTGTGTGATGTCGTTTTCCGTCGAAATCGCCTGGACCGCATAGGCCACAATGGCGACAAAGGACAGCAAAAGCAAGAATCCGGGAACCGCGATCTTTCCAATTAGCGATAGTCGAGAAAACCAGCGAGACATCGGAGCTCTCCTTGGATTCTACTGGGGAATCTACCGGTTCCTCACCGGATAATCATTGAAATAATGTTCCTAAAAATAAATATATGTGTATCTATGCGATGCAATAAATGCCTTCACTAGTGCAGTGAGAGGGTGCCTATTGCAAATTTATGTTATTGAAATAGTCTGTTCTTACCTTGACGACAACCTTTCGGATCGACTCTGACTCATCCACTTGACAGACCGGGCGGTGCACATCAGATGGGAAGAAAATTGCGAAATCTCCTGGTTTGAATACGAGGCGTGACTCATTTTCCATGTCTTCGTAGAAAATGACATCGCGTTCCGCCAAAAGATCGTCACGAATTTTATTGTTACCGGTATCGGTCGCGATGCCCATTGCCTCTTGGCCTCGCACGAGAAACTGCACATCAATGTATTTTCTGTGGACTTCCGGCTTTCTGTCTTCCTTTGGCTTGGTCGTAGCATCTTGAATGAGCACATAAATGTTGTCCCCCTCCAGGTCGTATCGACCTGCCGGCAGGAGCTCAAAATCAGTCCCCATAAGATATGACATTGCCGTGCGCAATGGGATGGGCAACCAGGGAAGCATATCCTTTAAATTGTTCACATTTCCAAAAATCATAAAACCTCCGGCTCGTAGAATAATTGACCATATATCTACTTATTGGATGCCATACAAATGACATTTCTACATACACAGAGCGCTTTTACATGCCAATATTTTTTGAATCAAGAAAATTATGTTGATATTGTTCGTTTTCTACATGGCATATGAACGGCGGTGGTAATGGCCTAACGATGCACTATCTAAAGTAGAATAATAGACGTCAGCGCCCCTAAAAAATAGTGCCTGCGTTTTCTGCCGACTCGCCGTCGCCTATTGGATTAGCCATCACGCAAGACTCGCTGTGATCGGAATGCGAACTTTTGTTCGATATTGGCCTTGACCGTACGCCTATCGGTCGTGCTTCGTCAAGTTTGCGACGGGGTCATGTCTGGATCCGGAGCGAAACAGTCGCTCTAGATCCTAAGCTTTCATATGACGCCTCCGCTCCGCTTCCGACGGGCTCAAGCGCCGCTCGGGCTTAAAGGGCCTGGAGCGGTTGTTACATCCCAGGCCCTCAGTGGTGTCCGCTGCCGCCAGTTCAATCTTGACGTGGCATGGAGGCTGGGAATAGCATTGCCATCAAAGCGAACAAAAGTTCGCATTCCGATCATAATGAATGGCCGGGTGGTGGAACGTGGCTGAGATTAGTAACCCAAGGACTACCCAGAATTCCGTGGTCAAGGCCTTCGTCGCCCTGACGGCTTCCAATATCCGTCATCAGGAACAGCGCCTCTTCATGGGTGCTGCATATGCCGATATGGACTACCGGAGGCCGTATGGCCGACGGAAAATGCCTAAAGAAAAATCGTATCGCGAGACAAATGAACGGCTCGCCAGGTCCTCGTAAACGACCGGAAGAGTCGTCGTGGAATTTTTCGGGAGAAGCGTCATGAACAACTTCAGCAGTATCGACACGATGATCATCGTCGCCATGATCGCGCTCTATATCATTGGAACATCTTGGCTGACGCTTAAACTGCGCAGCAAGACCAATGATCAATTCATGACCGCGGCGCGCGCATTGCCGCCGGTGGTCGTTGGCGTTCTGTTGATGACTGAGTTCATCGGCGCCAAGTCGACGGTCGGCACGGCCCAGGAAGCTTTCTCGAACGGCATCGCGGCCGGTTGGTCGGTCATCGGGGCGTCCATTGGATTTGTGCTGTTCGGACTGTTCTTCGTGCGCAAGATCTACAACTCGGGCGAATATACGATTTCCGCCGCGATCAACAAGAAATACGGCAAGTCGACGATGATTGCCGTATCGCTGATCATGATCTATGCGCTGTTCTTGGTGAATGTCGGCAACTACATCAGCGGTGCTGCGGCATTGGCCACTGTTCTCAAACTCGACCAACCGGTGGCGATGGCGCTCATCGGTGTGGTCAGCACCTTCTATTTCGCTTGTGGTGGTTTGAAAGGCGTTGCCTATGTCACGCTTTTGCACAGCGCCTTCAAGATCGTCGGTATCGGACTGATCCTGGGTTTCGCCCTGACCATGACCGGCGGTATCCGTCCGATGGTGGACAATCTTCCCGACTTCTATTTCACCTGGGACGGCAAGATTGGTTTCACCACCATCTTTGCCTGGATCATCGGGACGACCGGCGCGATCTTTTCCACCCAGTTTATCATTCAGGCGATCTCCTCCAACCGGACTGCCAATGGCGCCCGGCGTTCGACCATAATTGCGGCCGTGTTTTGTCTTCCGATCGGCATGGCTCTCGGCCTGATCGGTGTTTGCGCGCGTTATCTGTTCCCGACCATGAAAAGCCTTTATGCGCTGCCGGTGTTTCTGCAGCACATGCCGACCTTGCTGGCTGGCTTTGTCGCCACCTCCTTGTTCGCCTCGGTTTTCGTCAGTTGCAGTACCGTCGCTTTGGCCATCGCGTCGTTGATCATTCGCGATTTTTACGAGCCCTACTGCAATCCGACCCCGGAACGGAAGTTCAAGATGACGCGGATGGTGTCGATCGCCATCGGTTTGGCCCCCTTGGTTTGCGTGTTCCTGGTTCCTGAAATTCTCAAGCTCTCCTTCTTCACGCGGGCTATCCGGCTGTCGATTTCAGTCGTTGCCATGGTCGGTTTCTATCTGCCGTTCTTCAACAGCACCCGCGGCGCCACACTGGGGCTGCTCGGCTCGGCGGTGGCGACGACGCTGTGGTACGCCTACGACAATCCTTTCGGCATCGACAACATGTACATCGCCCTGGTCACCCCCATGGTGGTGATGATCATCGAGCGGGTTGCGGTTACGCCCTTCATGCCGGAGACGGTCAAGCCGGTCGTTCCGCCGTCGGCCTGAGTTCGCCTCAAATAGTTGATTGATGAGGACCATCATGACCGATCTTTCAGAGAATGCCGCGCTTCCGATGGATGGCGTGATTCGTGTCAACCCCAATGATCCGGCTCGATCCGAAGCTTATCTGCCGTCGTCTTGTGTGCAAAACCACGCCGCCAATCTGATGGTGTTGCCGGGCGGTGATCTCGCCTGCGTGTGGTTCGCTGGTACGCAGGAGGGTATTCCCGATATTTCCGTCTATTTCTCGCGTCTCAAGGCCGGCGCAAACCGGTGGACCGAGGCGGTCAAGCTGTCCGACGATCCTTCCCGTTCGGAGCAGAATCCAGTCCTGTTTCCGGCGCCGGATGGCCGGCTGTGGCTGCTCTATACGGCGCAGATTTCGGGAAAGCAGGACACGGCATTGGTGCGCTACCGGATTTCGTCGAACAATGGCCAGACCTGGGGGCCGGTCGCCACTCTATTCGACGAGCCCGGCATCTTCATCCGTCAACCGATTGTCGTCCTCGATAATGGCGACTGGCTGCTGCCGGTATTTCACTGCCGGACGCTGCCGGGCGAGAAGTGGGTCGGCGACGACGATATCAGTGCCGTCCGTATTTCGTCGGATCAAGGCCGGTCCTGGACCGAACATGTGGTGCCCAACAGCGTCGGCTGCGTTCATATGAATATCGAAAAGCTGGGTGACGGAACGCTTGTCGCGGTCTTCCGCAGCCGCTGGGCCGACAATGTCCATGTCAGCCGTTCGACCGACGGCGGACGCACTTGGGAATCGCCCGAGCGGCTTTCCTTGCCCAACAACAACTCATCGATCCAGATGACCTCTTTGGCGAACGGCCACTTGGCGCTGGTTCTCAATCCGATCGATGCGACCAAAGCGCCGGAACGGCGGGCGTCGCTCTACGATGAAATCGAAGACGAGGATGACAAACGGCCGGCGCCGTCCGCGCCGCCGGTTCACCGCCAGCGAACGGCCTTCTGGGGAACGCCGCGCGCTCCGCTCAGCCTGGCGATTTCTCTCGATGGTGCTCGTTCCTGGCCAGTGTTGCGTGATGTCGAAACCGGCGACGGCTATTGCATGACGAATAATTCCCAGGAAAAGGCCAATCGGGAACTCTCTTATCCGTCGGTAAAACAGACGCCCGACGGACGAATCCATATCGCTTTCACCTATCATCGACAGGCGATCAAATATGTCTGTGTCGATGAGTCCTGGGTCTCGGCGCCGCTTTCGTGATCGGGGCCGATCGTCCGGAAAAACATGGGAGAGCGCTTTGGAAAGCCATGACAGCGTGGGGAAAGGCGGTCACGCCCTGGTGACGGGGTCGAACTCCGGCATCGGAGAGGCGATTTCCCGCCGCCTGTTGCACGATGGTTGGCAGGTAACCGGACTTGGGCGTGGAAAACCGAAGATCGAAGCTGCCGGTTTCTCGTCGCTCATGGTCGATCTTTGCGATCCGGTCGCTCTTCGAAAGGCATTGGAGGGGCTGACCGTCACCGCCTTGGTTCATGCCGCCGGTTTCATGCGGGTGGGCCAACTCGGTCAACTCGACTTGCCCGCCGGGAATGATATGTGGCAGGTGCATGTGGCCGCCGCCGCCCTGATGGCCGACATCCTTGCACCAAAGATGCGAGATGGCGGTCGGATCGTCCTGATCGGCAGCCGTACTGCCGCCGGGGCGGCTGGCCGCAGCCAATACGCGGCCGTCAAATCGGCCCTTGTCGGCATGGCCCGGTCCTGGGCCATCGAACTGGCGGCGCGTGGGATCACGGTCAATGTGGTGGCTCCGGGCGCCACCGAAACGCCGATGCTTCTGGATCCGTCGCGCCGTGGCGTTCCACCCCGGCTTCCCCCGATCGGTCGTTTCATCCGGCCCGAAGAAGTCGCCGCGGCGGTCGCATTCCTTCTGTCGCCGGACGCGGCGCCAATTACCGGGCAGCAATTGGTCATTTGCGGCGGGGCGTCGCTTTGACTCCACCTTGGCGATTCCAATCGCGATAGGCGGCTTCAAAAGTCTGAAATCAGCGTTTGGCGTTGGTTTCGATCCAGGTCGCGAAAGTCTGCATGAACGTCGTCAGGAAGGTCCGTGTGTGGTCGTTGATGAGGTTGCCAGCGTCATCGAGCAGGGCTGCGACGCCGCCGATATAGGCTTCCGGTTGCTGCAATGTCGGTATGTTCAGAAATACCAGCGATTGGCGCAGATGATGGTTGGCGCCAAATCCCCCGATTGCGCCGGGTGACACAGAGACAACGGCGCCCGGCTTGTTGTTCCAGACGCTCTGGCCATAGGGACGCGAGCCGACATCAAGCGCATTCTTCAGAACGGCCGGGACCGAACGATTGTATTCCGGCGTCACGAACAAGACAGCGTCCGCCGCTTTGACCTGCTGTCGAAAAACGTTCCACGAGGCCGGTGGTGTCCCCGCATCGAGATCTTCATTATAGAACGGCAATTGACCAATCTCGATGATCTCAAGCTTGAGGGATGTGGGTGCGAGCGAGGCGAGGACCTTGGCCATCTTGCGATTAAACGATTCCTTGCGCAGGCTACCGACCAAAACAACGACTTTGTAATCGGAACTCATGGCGTCAATCCTTCTTCTATTTCAGGGAAGAAATTATCAGGCGATGGTACGCCAGGGGAGATGGTAATGGCAATGATCATGGATAATTCTCAGGAATATACAATAAGTCATAATGTTCATTTAGTCTGTATTTGCAGTAAGTAACGGACATTCCGATAGATGATTTATCCAAGGCATTGTTCAGGAAATTTCCAGAGGGCCGCCGGAAACAAAGGGACAAGCCGTACCGCCGATGGCGCCGATGGTTTCGGTCCAGACTATGGTGTGCTGGAAGTATAAATATGACAGAATGATGAAACTAATATTAAATTAAAAATACATGCAATAATTATAAGTAAAATTTTCCGTAAAATTCCATATCGATTTCTTGATTTTCTTACAAAGTAATTTCGAATGTGCGCCAACGCGGCATGGATTCTGCGGATGTGAACGTCTGGTATGGCATTTGCTTTCGTATCGTCAGACATGAGTTTTGCCGTAACACCGCCGCCCTGTGGTTATCGGGCAGAGCATCTTGTGGGCGGCTTTCCGAAATAGAGAAAAGGACACATCCGATGCACCGTTTTGCTGTTGTCGCCGCCATCCTTTCGCTTGGTCTCGGTTCAGCCACCGCGGAGGCCGCGATCGTAACCGGATCATTTGCCGGCACCATCACCGATGGGACCGAGGTCGGCAATCAGTTCGGTTTGGGCGCCGGGACAAGCCTGTCCGGGCAGGCCATCACCGGTACGTTCAGTTACGATTCCTCAGCCTTGGCTTCGGTGCCGGGCAACGACGGCATCACTCATATCGATGCGTCTGCAAACTCCGCCGCAGTGACGATCATCGAGACCATCAATGGGCAGAGCATCACTTTCACCGGCGACTTGTGGTCCGAGGTGTCGGGCTATCAAAATTTCAACAATGGCTATAACGATCTGGCCGGTTTTACGGTTGTCGCATCATCGAGCTCCGGCGATCTGGCGACGGTTTCCGAATATAAAGAAAATAGCGCTCAGAATTTATGGTCGACCATAAATGACATCGGTTCTGCGAATTTTTCCGGTATCGCCGGCACTGACTCCAGCGATCAGTCCGCAACGGTTCTTTCCGATGGTGGTTCTTATTCCTTCAAACTGACATCCTTTCAGGCTTCGGTTCCCGAACCTTCTTCCTTCGCGCTGTTGGGCATCGGTCTGCTCGGTCTCGGCGTCCTGTCCGTCCGTCGCCGGGAACAGCCCAACCTCTGACGCTTTCTCGGCATGCCACCATCCAAGTCTCGGTGAGTCCGCTTCATCGAGACTTGGTATAAGATGATCCCGTTCGGACAATCGCAAGTTGGCGGGGTGAAAACGTGGCCGCACGGGGTCGCACGATGTACGTCAAGGACATGGAACCGGGAACCATCTACTCCTGGGGCCGGGACAAGACTGGGAATGACCGCCTCTGGGTGATCTCGGATGAAGAGGAGTATTCCGCTATTTGTCTGACCGACGGCTATGTCATCGGCGTCGAGGAGAACATGGTCGGAACGGTGGTGAAAGAGGCGGGAGATCCCTGCCGGGTGGTCGTTCGGGCTCCCAAAAGCGGGACGGTGGTTGTCGATGGCGGCGAGGGCAAGGTAAAGTGATCAGCTGAGGCGCCGGAGCGGAATGCGGGAGCGTCTTCCAAATCGGACGGGCTCGGGTATCCTGCGACAATGTCTCAATTCGACCTGCGTCTGACGCCGCTCGGACATCTCATGTTTAAGGCCGACGCCGACGCCGTCCATCTGGACGACAAGGTGGCGGCCCGGCTGGCCGAAGCTTTTTCTCGGGGCAGCGGTCCTGGTCTGCTGCGCCTGGGGGCTGGCGAGATCGGGCAGGCGCTGCCGCCCGTTTTCCTTTGGTGGCGCGATTTCGCGGCGCGCTATGTCGCCGCATTGTGTTTCCATGGGGCGAATGGCACGGGCAAGCCGGCATCCGCGACCTTGCCGAAGGTACCGCCGCCGGCCGAGGCGGATATCGCCACTCTGCTATTGACCGCGCCGATGATGGCCGGGGCGGAGTATCTGTCCGCCGATGTCCTGCTCGCGCTCTGGGATGAGATCGGAACGGCGTTCGACAAAACACTGGCCGAGTCTCGAACCGATCTTCAAAGTTTTCTGAAAGCACTCAATCCGGCCTGGAACCTGGTCGGCCGGGTGCATTTCAATCTGGCCGAAAACCGGGGTGATCCGGCTTGGCCCTTCGCCTTCATGGCCACCTATACCACGCGGCTTTCATCGGCGGCCAAAGCCCAGCATGTGCCACTCGGCCAGGCTTTGCGCGACTATTCCGGCGCGGCCAACCGCGAGGCGCTGTTGTCCCTGCTGCTGCCGGTCCAGCGCGCCGCCGAGCATTGCGATTGGCTGCGGGCGATGGTCGAGGCGGGAGAGATATTCCATCCCTTGCGCTGGACACCGGGCGACGCGGCGCGGTTGCTGTCGAGTGTGCCGGAATTGGAGAGCGCCGGCGTCATCGTGCGGATGCCTCCAAACTGGCGTGCCGGCCGTCCGGCCCGGGCCCGGGTCACCGCCAAGGTCGGCGCCAAGCAGCCGTCTTTGACGGGGCTCGACGGTCTGCTCGATTTCGACATGGACGTGACGCTGGAGGGGGAACCGCTTACCGAGGAAGAAGTCGCCCGCCTGCTCCACGGCACCGACTCGCTGGTGCTGCTACGTGGCCAGTGGGTCGAGGTCGATCAGCGGCGCCTCGACGCCGCCATGCGGCAATTCCACGAGGCCCAGGAGTTGGCCGAGAGCGAAGGTTTGACCTTTGCTGAGGCGATGCGCCTGCTGGCCGGGGCGACGTTGGGCGACGCGGAACCTGAGGCCGGTCTCACCGACTGGTCGCAGGTGATCGCCGGGCCCTGGCTGGCCGAGACTCTGAAATCTCTGCGCAGCCCCGATGGCGCCAATGCCGATCCCGGACCAGCCCTGAAGGGAACCTTGCGTCCGTACCAAAAGGCCGGCGTACAGTGGCTGCGTCTGCTCTCTGGCCTGGGGCTGGGGGCGTGCCTGGCTGACGACATGGGGTTGGGCAAGACCATTCAGGTGCTGTCCTTGCTGCTGATCCTGCGGCGGGACGACAAGGAACGGCGGCCGAGTCTTTTGGTGGCGCCGGCCTCGTTGTTGGCCAACTGGGCCGCCGAGATCGACCGTTTCGCGCCGGACCTCGCGGTGCGGATCGTCCATCCGTCGGCAATGCCGGTCGAGCAATTTCGTCAGGTCTCGCGGGACTCGCTGGCTGATGTCGATCTGGCGATCACCAGTTACGGCAGCTTGCTGAGAGTGCCGGCATTGGCGGCGATGGATTGGCGTCTGGTCATTCTTGACGAGGCCCAGGCGATCAAGAATCCGGGCACCAAACAATCGAAGGCGGCCAAGGCTTTGAAGGCGAAAGCGCGCATCGCGCTGACCGGGACTCCGGTGGAAAACCACTTGGGCGATCTTTGGTCGATCTTCGATTTCATCAATCCCGGGCTCTTGGGCTCGGCCCGACAGTTTTCCCGTTACACCAAAGGTCTGACCGAGCGCGAGCACAACCCTTACGGGCCTCTGCGCGATCTCGTGCGTCCCTATATCCTGCGGCGGATGAAGACCGACAAGGCGGTCATTGCCGATCTGCCGGACAAGACCGAGGTCACGGCATATTGCCCGCTCAGCCGCAAACAGGCGGCTCTCTACGCCCAAACGGTTTCCGACCTGGCCGATACCCTGGGCGATTCCGACGGCATCCAGCGCAAGGGCATCGTGCTGGCGTCGCTGATGCGGCTGAAGCAGATCTGCAACCATCCGTCCCAGTGGCTGAACGACAACGTCTGGGCCGAGGACGACAGCGGCAAAATGGCCCGGCTACGCGAGATTGCCACGACGGTCGCGGCGCGACAGGAAAAGATGCTGGTCTTCACCCAATTCCGCGAAATGACCGCGCCGTTGGCGGCGTTTCTGGGTGGCGTGTTCGGCCGGCCGGGCGTCGTGCTGCACGGCCAAACGCCGGTGAAGGACCGCAAGGCCTTGGTGAAGTCGTTCCAGGAGGACGAGAACATTCCCTTCTTCGTCCTGACGCTGAAGGCGGGCGGATCCGGCTTGACCTTGACCGCCGCCTCCCATGTGGTGCATTTCGATCGGTGGTGGAACGCCGCGGCCGAGAACCAGGCGACTGACCGCGCTTTTCGCATCGGTCAGAAGAAGAATGTGCTGGTCCACAAATTCGTTTGCCGCGGAACGGTCGAAGAGAAGATCGACGCGCTGATCGACTCGAAGAAAGACCTGTCCGACGATGTGTTGACCGGCTCCGGCGAGGTCAATCTAACCGAGATGACCGACGACCAGTTGTTGCAGATGGTGACCCTTGATCTTAGCGCCGCGATGAGGGACTGAGGACGATGGCTTACGATTACGGATATTGGCCGCCCTATGTGTCGGTCGCCGAGCGCCGCCAGCAGGCCAAACGCGAAGTGGAGAAGCTGCGTAAGAAAGGGCTGGTGCCGGCACCGGTGACCATCGAAGGACGAACGATTGCCAAGACCTTCTGGGGCAAGGCGTGGTGCGACAATCTGGAAGGCTACCACGATTACGAAAACCGTCTGCCGCGTGGCCGCAGTTACGTCCGCAACGGCTCGGTCGTCGATCTGCAGATCGAGCCGTTGAAGGTGCGGGCGCTGGTCAGCGGTTCGTCGGTCTACAAGGTCGCCGTCGACATCAAGGCGACGACGAAGCCGGCGTGGCAATCGTTGTGTCGCGATTGCGCGGGTTCCATTGATTCCCTGGTCGAGCTTCTGCAGGGCCGGTTTTCCCAACCGGTGATGGAACGCCTGTGCCGCCGCGACCACGGCCTATTCCCCAAACCGTCGGAGATCCGCTTTTCCTGCAGTTGCCCGGACTCCGCGTCGATGTGCAAGCATGTGGCGGCGGTGCTCTACGGCGTCGGATGGCGATTGGACAAGAACGCCGAGTTGCTGTTCTTGCTGCGCGGCGTCGATGCCAAGGACATGGTCGCCAATTTGAATCCGGCGACGCCCTTGTCGACAGCCTCTCCGGCCTCTGGAAAAATTCTTGAGACCGCCGATATTTCCGCGCTGTTCGGTCTCGATATGGCGACGGAGGACGAACCCGCTGCGGCAGAGCCACGGCCGAAGAAGCCCCGACGATCGGCGGCAAAGCCCAAACCGGTCAAAGGCGTTCGGTCACCGAAGAAGCCGGCCGCGCAAGGCGGCAAAGGCAAAACCGTCAAATCGGTTCGGGCGGTGCCGAAAAAACCGGTGCGCGATCCGGAGGCTGACGGCTGATTGGGTTTGCTGTTCGCTCGGTTTCCGGGGGCGTAGGTATCGCATAGAGCCAAGTCCGACATGTCACTTAGATGACATGCTGGACTTGATCCGGATGACTTTTTGATGGAATCGCATGGCGATACCGTCAAAAACCTGAATCCTGCTCTATCTTAATAAAGTTGAAGTCCGAATCGCCCTCCAGGATGAAACCGGGGCGGATGACCAACAGAGTAGGGATGAAGAATGAAAACCGACAAAAACCTTGCTGAAGCTTTCTCTGGGGAAAGCCAGGCCAACCGGAAATATCTTGCCTATGGAGAGGCTGCCCAGAAGGACGGTCTGCCGCAGGTGGCCAAGCTGTTCCGGGCGGTGGCCGCAGCGGAAACCATCCATGCGCACGCCCATCTCCGTGCCATGGGCGGCATCAAGGCGACGGCGGAAAACTTGAAAGCGGCGATCGCCGGGGAAAAGTACGAGTTCGAGGAAATGTACCCCGGCTTCGTGGCGACGGCCGAGCAGGAAGGCGCCAAAATGGCGGAGTTGTCCATGAAGCGCGCCCTCGACGTCGAGAAAGTCCACCATGGACTCTTCACGGACGCGCTGGCGTCGGTCGATGCCGGCAAGGATCTGCCGGAAGGCCGCGTTTACGTTTGTAGCGTTTGCGGACACACGGTGGTTGGCGGTGTGCCCGATCAGTGTCCGGTGTGCAAAGCCAAAGCGGGAAAATACACCGAGATCGTTTGATCCAGGTAACGGAGTTGCGGCGGGTCGACAACCCGCCGTCTTCTCGGTAGTGCAGACCGGCCGAAACGCCGGAGCCGATGTAAAAATCAGTGGATTTATGGGGACGGGGCGATGGCCGCGCGTCCGTCGATCTGGTTCAGATGCACCAGCCGTACGACACCGGGAACTGCTCTTTCTTCAGATCAAGGCGGCGAAGTGTCTTCGTCCGTTCGTCCTGGAGGGCCTTACCCTGAGCGACCACCATTCCAGTGATGAGACCGGCCACCCATTTGGATGGCACAGCCAGGATGGGGTTCGAGAAAAGCGTGTCTCTGGGGAGCACAAACGTGGTCATGAAAATTCCTAAAATAGATGTGTCCTTATCGCAGGGCCGCACCATAAGAGGCTCCGGTCGTTGCGAACATCTCAAAAGGCGAAGAGCTCGTCTGCGTGTTGTGCATTGCACAAAACGACAACTTAGATATGCGTTGGACGCGGTCCCGGCCGCCGGAGTGGCGCAGGCTGTGGAAAAGGACCCTGTTGTCGGGTCGGCAACGATTGTGAGCGAATGTGTGAGGACGTCTTGCAGGCAAAGCTTCCTAGCCATACCATCCGCGCCATGATGAATCTCCTCGCCCCCATACTGAGCAAGATCGACCAGGCCATGCGATTCCTCCAGGACGTCCAACGTTCGAATTCGCCGCCCCGCGTCGAAATGGCCATGGCCACCTTGAAAAGCGAGGAGGCGAATTTGCTCGATGTGCCGCGTCTTGGCAGGCAACCAGGCTCTTCGCGGGTAAGATCGCGGATGCGCCGGTCGCGGCGCAAGGTGCCCGACGTCCTGTCGTTCCTGCGCGCCTGGGCCGCCAACCCATTGCGCGTCGGCGCGATCGCCCCTTCGGGAGCCGCGCTGTCCAGGCTGATCACCCGCGAGATTTCGCCGGAGTGCGGAGCGGTGCTCGAACTCGGTCCGGGGACTGGCGTCTTCACGCGCGCGCTGCTGGCCAGGGGCGTGAAACCGGAGGATCTGACGCTGGTCGAGAACGGCGCCGATTTTTCGGAATTGCTCCGAGCGCGGTTCCCCGACGTTCGGGTGTTGCATATGGATGCGGCCCGGCTTGACCGGCAGCATGTGTTCGAAGGGGCATCGATCGGCGCCGTTGTCAGCGGACTGCCGCTGCTGTCGATGTCTTCAAAACAGGTTCTTGCCATTCTCGGCGGGGCCTTTGGCGCCCTGCGCGAGGGGGGCGCGTTCTACCAGTTCACCTATGGCCCCTGTTGCCCGATTCCCCGGCGCTACCTCGACCGGCTGGGTCTCAAAGCGACATGCGTCGGCCGCGTCTATCTCAATATTCCGCCGGCGGCGGTCTACCGGATCACCAAACGGGGGCCGGCCAAACATCGGCACGACCTCGATGTTGACAGACGACCCTAAAGACCGGATTGTTTCGTCCATGATCATTCGCCTCGAAATCTCCCGACGTACGACCGCCGCCCGACGCAAGTCAGGCCGGCCGCCGTGCGTTCGTGAATTATCGATGGTGGGTATGGAGATCCGGGAAGCCTGATCTCTCCAACAGACGATTTCTCGAAAAGGCCACGGCTTATCCCGTGGCCTTTTTTTTGTCCGTAAAAGAGGTATCTCATGCCAAATCAAAGTGCTCTTCCCATCGACAGCCTGATGCCGATCACCCATCGTCCCGATACCGTTTTCGTCCGTGGCGAGGGGGCCTATCTCTATGACGGGCTGGGTAATCGCTATCTCGACTGGGTCCAGGGGTGGGCGGTGAACTGTCTGGGACATTCACCGGCCGTCATTGCCAAAGCCCTGGCGCGTCAGGCATCGACCCTGATCAATCCAAGTCCGGCTTTCTATAGCGAACCAGCCCTCGAACTCGCCAATCTCCTGACCGGCGCCAGCTGTTTCGACCATGTGTTTTTCGGCAGCTCCGGGGCGGAAGCCAACGAAGGGGCGATCAAATTGGCGCGGAAATGGGGGCAGCTTCACAAGAACGGCGCTTTCGAAATCATCACCTTCCGCAACGGTTTCCACGGGCGGACACTGGCCACCATGTCCCTGAGCGGCAAGCCTGGCTGGGACCGGATTTTTGCCCCCCAGGTTCCGGGGTTTCCCAAAGCCGATCTCAATGATCTCGACCAGGTTCGGGCGCTCATCGGATCCAACACCGTAGCCGTCATGCTGGAACCAATCCAGGGCGAGGCCGGCGTCATTCCCGCCGATGTCGCCTTTCTGCAAGGCCTGCGCGCCCTTTGCGACGAGCACAATTTGTTGCTTATCGTCGACGAGGTGCAGACCGGCTGCGGCCGTACGGGAACGATGTTCGCCTACCAGCAGTACGACGTCGAGCCCGACATCATGACATTGGGCAAAGGCATTGGCGGCGGCGTTCCGCTGTCGGCGTTGCTGGCCAAGAAAAGCGTTTCCTGTTTTGCTCCCGGCGATCAGGGGGGGACCTTCTGCGGCAACCCCTTGTGCTGCGCCGCCGGAGTGGCCGCGGTCGAAAGCCTGCTGGCCGACGGTTTCCTCGACCGGACCCGCTCGATCGGCGCGATGCTGGCCGCGGGGCTCGAAAGCCTGTCGCGGGAGCTGTCCCTGGGCGAAGTTCGTGGGCGCGGGCTTCTTCTGGCCCTCGAATTAGGTGCCGATGTGGCGCCGCGGGCGGTCGAGGTCGCCAGAGAGCAGGGCCTGTTGATCAATGCACCGCGACCCCACTGCCTGCGGTTCATGCCGGCCTTGAATACGACCGCCGACGAAGTTCGGGAGGGGCTGGCCAACCTGCGCAACGTCCTGAAATTCTGTGGCCTCGGAGCATTGTGATATCGAATATCATACTAAAATAAACGATAAACGATAAAAATTAGTTGTCAGGAGGGGGCCGCATGGGTATCGTCGGACATTCGTTGGCCCCGTCCGCCTCGCCGGTCGTGGGATTTGGAAACGGGCAAGACCAAGACCGGAGCTTGTCTTGAACGTATGGCGTCATGGCTAGGCAGAGGGCGGCATGGGATTGTTTCGCTGGCTGGACCGGCTGTTTTGGCAATCCGATTGGCCGTTTTGGTTGGTCGGCCTGCTTTATCCGGCGACCATTTGGTTGACCTTGCACTCCATTTTGGACACAGCATCCATCCGTGACATAATGGAACCGGCAAGGCCTGCCATGCTATTTCAACACCGCGACGGTATTGGTGCCGGTGGGGAAGCGCATGCGTTCAGGACGAAAATTCATCTTGGTAGAGGTAATTCATGGTCACGCTAGAGAGCAATATGCGGCTGTTCCGTCGGCTCGACCGCTTGTATTGGCTCATTTGGCTGCTGTATCCGGTGACCCTATGGTTGTCGGTACATTCCATTCTGGACACGGCGGCGCTTCGCGACATCATGAAACCCAATCCGGCCGGCTGTTTCGAAAGCCTGCCGCTTCCCGCTAATTTTTCTCTCAGCGGAAAAATGGTCTATTGGTCGTTATTCGCGTCGGCGCACGCCTTTTTCGTGGCGATGCTGGTGGTCGTGCATACCGCGATCCGACGGTTCGCCAAGGGAGATGTGTTCGTTCTCAAGACTCTGCACAGCGTCCGGCAGCTTGGCATGCTGATCGTCGGTTGGGCGGTTTATCAACTCGCCTTCAATAATCTGATGGCCTACGGGCTGTTCGTTACCGGTGATCTGCAGGGCTACCACGCGGACTATGAGGTGGATGTTCCGACGCTCGCCGTCGGTTTGTTCGTGCTCACCTTCAAGTTCATTCTTGAGCGGGCCGTTACGCTTCAGGAAGACGTCGATCTGACTATTTAGGCCCGGTTATGCCCATTCAAGTGAACCTCGATGTGATGATGGCCAGACGCAAGATCCGCCTTAACGATCTTGCCGATGTTGTGGGCATTTCCATCCAGAATCTTTCCATCCTGAAGACCGGCAAGGCGCGGGCCATCCGTTTTTCGACATTGGCGGCGATTTGCCGCGCGCTCGACTGTCAGCCGGCCGATATTCTGGAATATCTGCCGGGTGACGAGGTGGACGACGGAACCTGAACTCGTGAGGACAGTGAAGTGGAAAAGTCTCTAGACGAGAAACTGGCTACGCTGGCGGAGAATCCCGCCGCCAATTGTTTTATTCTCGCCGACGCCAAGGACCCGGACATGGCGCGCGGGATCGCGTCTGCGGGCAAGAATGCCGACGGAACCCGGCGGTCGGTCACGGATTTGCGGGATCAAATTCGAGAAATCGTCAATCAAGGCTTGGTGGACATCATGCTGATGTCGGCCAGCACGTCGGAGGTCCTGGCCCTCGAAGAAAAAATCTTCGACACTTCACCGGTGACTCCAGCGGTGCGCGCCAATGACACGACCGACATTCACATCGTCCGCGGTGGTTGCTATCCAACGGCGCCGGCCCGGCCGTTCATGTCGACGACCATCGATCATATCCAGGCAGGCAAAACAGCTTGCAGTCCGGCGGAACGGCTGCGGGGGCCGAATCTGGGCCTCTATTCCGTGACCTTTAACAACATCCCGGAACGGGATCTGGAAACGCTGGAGGCCTACAAGGCCTTCCGGATCGAGGCGGAAAGCAAGGGATTTCGGCATTTTCTCGAGGTGTTCGCACCGAATGTGCCGGCAGAGCTCCACCATCTATCCCCCGAGGTAATCCCGGCGTTTATGAATGACCATATCGTTCGCATGCTGGCCGGCCTGCCCAAATCCAGCCGGCCATGTTTCCTGAAGTTGCCCTATCTGGGGCCGCGCGCCATCGAAGAACTTTGCACCTATGACCCCACGATCATCGTCGGCGTGCTCGGTGGATCGGCGGGAACGACGCACGATGCGTTCCATTTGCTGGAAGACGCCAAGAAGCACGGTGCGCGGGTGGCGTTGTTCGGACGCAAGATTATTGCAGCGGAACATCAACTCAGCTTCGTGGCGCATCTGCGCCAGGTGGCGGACGGTGCTCTGACCGCCTTGGACGCTGTCAGGTCGTATCACGGCGATCTGGCGAAGCTAAATATTCGCCCCCATCGGTCTCTCCAAGATGATCTTACGCTGACCAGCACGCAGTTCGCCTATTGAGGTTGACGTCGATGATATCGTCAATACATGGCATGCCGCCAATCACTGGTCGAAAGAGCGGCTGATCTTCGGGTTGGGTTGAAAAGCGAACCTATATCATGGGCGAATCGGCAAATTGGAGACATGTAAACGCGGAACGTCGCGGTATTCTCGCGATCGGAAACCTGCTGGTCGACAAAATGCACCACATTTCGGCCTATCCACCGGAATCGTTGTTGGCCGTGATCTGCGACAGTTCTCACAGCCCTGGCGGCGGCGCTTTTAACGTGCTGTGCGACCTCGCCTGTGTAGACCCGACTCTGCCGTTAGCGGTTGCCGGTTTGGTTGGTGACGACGAGGATGGTCGCATTATTCGTGGTGAATTCGAAAGGCGGGGGATCGATGGGTCGAGGATCGCCACTGTCGCCGACCGCCCGACGTCCTTCACTCATGTGATGATAAGCGAGGCCAACGCAACGCGGACCTTTTTCCATTCGCACGGCGCCAACAGCCGCTTGGGCCTTGATCTCATCCACCGACTGGATGGTTCGGCCCGCATGGCCCATCTCGCCTATTTGCTGCTTCTTGAGGGACTGGATGTCCCCGATTCCGACTACGGATCGGGTGGTGCCCATGCGCTGGCGATTCTCCAGGAAAAGGGGTTCCGCACCTCGCTCGATCTCGTTTCCGAAGCCGCCCCGGAACGCTACCTGCGTTTCGTGGTTCCCGCCTTGCCCTACACCGACTATCTGATCGTTAACGACGTTGAAGCCGCTCATCTGACGGCGACGGGTTCGGCAACGCTTGGCGATACGCCCGATTGGGACTTGGCTTTTGTCCAAGCCGACAGCCTTTTGGCGATGGGTGTCAAACGGCTGGTCGCGATTCACTTCCCGGCCGGAGCAGTCGCCATGACCCGATCAGGCGAGCGATGCCGCCAGACGTCCTATCGCGTCTCCAACGTGGTCAGTGCGCTTGGGGCTGGAGACGCGTTCTGTGCCGGCATGCTCTTCGGTATTCACGAGGGTTATGCTCTCGACATGTGTCTGAAGCTTGGCGTGGGGTTGGCCCATTTCAATCTCTTTGCGACTTCGGCGACCGCTGGCGCGGTGCCGCTGGCCCGGCTCCGGGCGCTGATCGCCGAGAAGGAACAAGCGTCCGTCGACCGAACATCGAGAGCAGAATCCTGACCGTCAATGCATGGCGGTATCGAGGGCGTGTTGCCATTTTCCGCTGGCGAGCGCTTGGCCCATCCATGCGTCGACAGCCTGTTTCAGGGCCGGGTCCCGGCGCAGCAGATAGGCCTTGTCGAAATGGGTGAAGGAATCGTTCACCGCAGCCGGGCATAAGACGCCGGGGTGGCGCACGGCCTGCAGCGTCACTTCGATTCCATCGGTGACCATGACGTCGGCCGAGCCGTCGGCGATCCGCTCGAAGATCGTGCGGTTATCGGGCCAGACGGCCAACTGCGCATTCTTGAGTTGTTCACGGGCGAAGCGTTCGTTGGTTCCCCCTGGATTGACGACGACGCGGGTCGACGGTTGGTCGATGGCCGCCAGCGAGGCGAACTTCTCCTTGTCGGTGCAGCGAACGATCGGGCGCTTGCCGTCGTGATCGAGGGGGATCGAGAAATCGCCGGCCTCGGCCCGCTCGGGTGTAATGGTCACGCCGCCGACGACGATGTCGAAGCGGCCGCCTTTGAAATCGTCAAGCAACGTCTTCCAGGTGGTCGGCACGAACTCGGCCTTGACCCCCAGCGCAGCCGCCAGATCCTCCCCCATCTCGATATCGGCGCCGACCAATTTTCCGTCCGGACCTTTGATGCTGTAGGGCAAATAGTCGCCGGTGGTTCCGATCCTGATCACGCCGGCCTTTTTGACCGCCTCCAACGCCCCATCTTCGGCCCAACCGGCCGACGATAGTGCGACGGTCGAAACAACCGCCGCCAGTACGACGGTCCATGTCAATCTCATGCAATCCTCCCTTTTGGTCTTATGGCGCCGTCTTGGCCGGCATGGCCAAGCCCGGCAGAGTATTTTGCGCGATGGCTCTTTGTTGTTCAGTCAAGGAACGCGCCAGGGTCTCGGCCGCTTTTTCGATGGCCTGCGAAGCCGATTGCTGCTGGGTTCGCATCTGGGTGATGGCGGCCTCCTGCTGCTCGGGCGACAGGGACTGCATGGCGTCCGGCGCCATCGAGGATCGCAAGGCCGCCGTCGCATCCCTTAACGTCTTGACATAGGCGTTCCAGGTATTTTCCTGGTCCGGGCGAATGGCTAATCGCGCTTTGAGAGCGGCAATCTGCGCAGGGTCGTTGAAGTGGGGGGCGCGTACGTTGCCATGCGCGACGCCGCCGACAGGCTGCTCCATCGGGGCGTTCTGCTCTGGCGATGCCGACGGTGCCGGGATGGCGTTGTCGGGCTGTTGTTGTGGCGTTTCGGCGGCGGCAGTGGCGATGAAGGCCGTCAGCATGCCTGTCGTGGCCAGGGGAATAAAGCGCTTCATGGAACACTCCTGTCTGTCGGATCCATCGCTCGGGCAGATCGGCACGATAAGGGGGGCATGGCATCGTGCTCCTATCTGCGGCGCATCCATGGAACGCTTCGTTTGTGGCACAATTTATTTCACGTGGGGAAGAATCCGTGTAACGGCATGTGACGCCGGCTCAATAGGCCGGGTGGCGTGATCGTAACCGGGATTTCGACTTTGGCTCGACGCGGCAGGGCTGATAGCCATCGGCGCAGAGCGATCCAAGGGTGATGCCGATGGCGGCAGGCAGCTCGAACAGGTCGGCGCAGGCCGTTTCGTTCATCGCGGCCAGGGCAATCGCCGCGCAGGCCTGGGCGTCGCTACCGGCCTGGTGGTGGATCAAGTCGACGCCAAGATGCTCGGCCACCGTCGACAGTCGGTGATTAGGAAGATCCGGCCAGATCGCGCGGGCTACTTTCACCGTGCATAGATAGGAAAAGGACGGCCAGGCAATCCCGTAAAGATCAAGCGACGCCCGCAAGACGCTCATATCGAAGGCCGCATTGTGCGCCAACAGCAGCGAGATCGGCTCCTTGGCGATGAATTCGGACCAGACCTCGGGAAATTCGGGCTGATCGGCGACATCCTCCGGGAAAATGCCGTGGATGGCGATATTCATCGAGGAAAACCGCATGTCCTTCGGTCGGATCAATCGTTGCTCGGTCCGTACCAGCGTCCCCGACTCGATCCATGACAATCCAACGGCGCAGGCGCTCGCTCGACCTTCGTTCGCGGTTTCAAAATCGAGCGCGATGACCCGCATCGTTTTTCTCCAAAGTGGTAAGGAGAAAGCATGTCAGCCCGACCTTGTCGACATGTCAATGCGGGAACAGGGACGGCGGACAATCGGATCGGCGATTGCCCGCCATATTTCGGCTCATCGAGGCTTGGTATTACCAGGAGTCGCGCATATGGTGCCGTCCGCCTCGGCCTTGCCTCGCCAAACCCGGCAAAACCGCTTGAGCTTGGGCTTTCTGATCGCCGTCCAGCGTGGCGACGAAGGTCGTGGCCGCTTCCGAGAGGGCATTGAAGGCGTCCTGCCGTTGTGCATGTATCCGGGTCATATAGGCCTGCCGGTCCTCACGGGACATCGTCGGCACGTCCTGCTGCCACATATCCTTGTGCATCGACTGCATGCTGGTCGCCGTGTTTTGCAGCACCGTCGCATAGGCGTTCCAGGCGGTCTCCTGACCCGGCTGGATGGCCAGATGCGATTTGAGCGCGGCGACCTGTCCGGCGTCGGCATAACGGCCGAAGAACTGATGCATGCCGCCGCCATAGCCCATGCCCGGCCCACCGCAGGGTGCGGCGGCGCCCTGTGGTGCCATCTGATCGGGTGGCGCGGCAATGACGGTGCCGGCGGTAACGACGCTGAGGACCGCGGCGGCGAGGATGAGGTATTTCATGGAAAGGCTCCTGGGAATGTGCTCCGGTTCGTTACCGGTCAGCCTTCATGAAGGGCCGAATGTGTCGCTCAAGTTTGTCAAAGACCGGAAAAGTTGTGACAAAATGTGTCAACGGCCGGTTCTGACAACGCTCCGACACAGTTTTCTGTTCCCCTAGGTCCGGTAGCATTCTGGAAAACCGACATGATCACAGCTCCGCATATTCTTATTGTCGATGATCATCACGAGATCAGGGATCTGGTGTCCCGCGCCTTGATCAAAGTTGGATTTCGGGCCAGCACCGCGAGCGACGGAAAATCCATGCGGAAGGTCTTGGCCGACAGTCGCGTGGACATGGTGCTGCTCGATCTGATGCTGCCCGGAGAAGACGGGCTGTCGCTGTGCCGCAGCCTGCGCGCCGAGACGAATATTCCAATCATCATGATCACCGCCAAAGGCGAGGAGATCGACCGGGTGATCGGTCTCGAAATGGGAGCGGACGACTATCTGCCCAAGCCCTTCGGCAGCCGCGAGCTGATTGCCCGGATACGCGCCGTTCTCAGGCGGACCCAGAGTGAGGAAAGGTCCCAGCCCTCTGCCGACCGGCCGAAAAATTACCGCTTCGATCGTTGGACCTTATCGACCGGCGCCCGGGAATTGCTGCGCGACGACGGTTTGGTCATTCCGCTCAGCACCGGGGAGTTCGAGCTGTTATTGGCTTTGGTGGAGCGTCCCCATCGGGTGCTGAACCGCGATCAACTACTCGATTTGACGCGTGGACAGGCGGCTGCGGCTTTCGACCGCAGCGTCGATACCAAAATCAGCAGGTTGCGCAAAAAGCTGGAGGGCGATGCCAGCGACCCCAAGATTATCAAAACCGTGTGGGGCGGCGGCTATGTTTTCGCGGTCGAAGTCGTCATCGAATGACGCGGTTTCTGCCCAAAAGTCTGTTCGGCCAGACAGTTGTCATCGTTCTCTTGGGCTTGGCGATTTCGCAGGTCGTCGGGGCGTGGATCTATAGCGGCGACCGCGAGGAGACGGTTCGCGCGATCAGCGGTCAGAATGCCGCGCAACGCGTCGCCAATGTCGTTCGCCTTTTGGAGGAAAGCGCTCCGGAAAATCGCGTGCATATGACGGAAATGTTGGGCGGTCCCGGGTTCCGGATCACCATTGCCAATACCGACGCCGATACCCGGTCGCTTTCGACAGGATCGCCAGCCGAGTTGGCGATCAAGGATTTCCTTGTCGATGAGCTGTCTTTGTCCGATGCGGAGGACGTCCAGGTGGCGTTGTCGGGAGAGGTGAGTTTTCGCCATGGACAGGGCGATGGCGCCGGACGACTGAGAAACGGCATGGGGATGGGCATGGGGCGGGGAAGGATGGCGCATGCCATGGGAGCCTGGCAGGCTCTCGCCATAGCCGTCCACTTGAGCGACGGCCGTTGGTTGAGCGTTTCGGCCGGGATTCCCAATCAGGTGCCGTCGCGGTCCTGGAGCTTCACCATTTCGCTGGTCGCCATGGGATTGATCGTGTTCGCCGCCAGCGCCTGGGCGGTCAGGCGGGTGGTTGTGCCGCTTCGGCTGCTGGGCGATGCCGCCGACCGTTTCGGTCGCGATCTCGACATGGGTCCCCTGCCGGAGACCGGGCCAACCGAGCTTGGCCGGGCTGCCCGGGCTTTCAACCGCATGCAGAACAGCTTGCGCCGGCTCGTTGAAAATCGCAGCCGTTTGCTGGCCGCCGTCTCCCATGACTTGCGGACGCCGCTGACCCTTTTGCGACTGCGCGCCGAAGACGTCGCCGAGGGCGAGAACCGCGACCGCATGCTGGCGACGATCGCCGACATGGAGGGGTTGGTCGGAGCGGCGCTTGATTTCGCGCGGCAAACCGGCCAGTCGGAGGCCCGGCGGCCGACCGATCTGACGGCGCTTTTGTCGAGCATCGTCGATGATATGGCCGACGCCGGATTTTCCGTATCGATGGCCGTGGCGCCTTCGGCCGTTTGCTCCGTACAGGTTCTGGCGCTGAAGCGGGCCCTGACCAACCTCATCGACAACGCCGTCAAATATGGCGGCAGCGCCCGCGTCGCCCTGTCGGCTGCGGCGCGGACGATTGAAATCCAGATCGATGATGATGGACCCGGCATTCCACCCGGCGATCTCGCGCGGGTTTTCGACCCCTTCTTCCGGGTCGAGGAATCGCGCAACGCCGACACCGGCGGTGTCGGGCTGGGGTTGTCGATCGCCCAGTCGATTATCCAGAACCATGGCGGACAGATAGCGCTTGCCAATCGTCCGGACGGCGGATTGCGGGTAACGGTCGTCCTGCCGGTTTGACATGGCCGCTATCTGGTCGCGGTTGGTCATTCAAAGTTGCAATACCCATAATATTATTGTGTTATCGCCGTTCCGCATTGACCGAGACAATGCGGTATAAAAAAACGGTGTGTTGATGTTTCGTAAAAATTCAATAAAATTTAGATTAAGTTTTGGATTTGCCATTCTTCTTATACTCTCGGTTGGAATTTTAGTTCCCGCCACACTGACAAAACTTTCCGATACGATTTCCCGAGCAGAAAACCGAGAACTCCAGGGTTATTTGCATGCCGTCCGGGCCACCGCCAGTTTGCGGACCAGCACGGCGTCGGCTCTTGCCGAATTCGTCGCTGCCATGCCTGACGTCCAGACCGCCTTTGTCGCCGGTGACCGCGACCGCTTGCTGGGAATGTTTCAGGCGCCGTTCACCAAGGTAAAAGAGGTTGCTGGTATCGAGTTGTTCCAGTTCCACTTGCCGCCCGCCATCTCGTTCCTGCGTGTCCATCAACCGGCCAAGTTCGGCGACGACCTGTCCGGCTTTCGCCAAACCGTCGTCGAGGTCAACCGCAGCGATAGGGCGGTGAAGGGACTGGAGTTCGGGGTCGGTGGTCTGGGAACAAGGGCCGTCGTCCCGCTTCACCAGGCCGGACAAAAAGTCGGCAGTCTCGAGTTCGGTACGGATTTCGGCCAAGGCTTCGCCGAGGAATTCAAAATGGGTTTCGGTGTCGACGTTGCCATCTATCTGCGCGGCAAGGACGGTTTCAAGACCGTGGCTGCGACCTCGACCGGCCTGCTTGCCGACGACGCCGTGAAACAGGCCGCCATCACCGGCGAAACCGTGATGCGGCGCGCCACCGTCGACGGCCGGCCGGTGGCGTCCCTGGTCAGCGCCATTGAGGATTACTCCGGCAAGCCGGCCGCCGTCGTCGAAATCGTCATGGATGACAGCGAATATGTCACTCAATATCAGGAGGCTCGCCAGAATTCCCTGCTGATCGGCGGTGTCGTGCTGTGCCTCGGGTTGCTTGCCGCCTGGTTGATGGCACGGGGAATCAGTAATCCCTTGATCGATATGACCGCGACGATGACCCGATTGGCCGGCGGCGACACCTCGGTGCCGATTCCCGCCCTGGAAAAGCGGGATGAAATCGGCGACATGGGACGTGCCGTTCAGGTGTTCAAGGAAAACGCCGTGCGCGTGGCGCAATTGACGCTGGAGCAAGAGCGGAACAAGCAGCGAATCGAGGACGAGCGTCGCTCCGCCATGCGTGAGATGGCCGACGAGTTCGAAGGAAGCGTCGGCAAGGTCGTGCAGACGGTCACCTCGGCGGCGACCGAGCTGCAGGCATCGGCCAGTCAGATGGCGTCGTCCGCTTCCGAGGTTGGCGCGCAGGCGACGTCCGTCGCCGCCTCGTCCGAGCAGGCGTCCGGCAATGTTCAGACGGTGGCCGCGACAACCGAGGAGTTGGCGAGTTCGAGCAACGAGATCACCCGCCAGATGACGCAGTCGCTGTCGGTTGCCGATCGCGTCGGCGAGGAAGTCGGTCATACCAGCCAACTGGTCCAGGGATTGTCCGACAGCGTCGGCAAGATTGGCAAAGTCATCACCTTGATCAATGGTGTCGCCGCGCAGACCAATATGTTGGCCTTGAACGCGACCATCGAGGCGGCGCGGGCCGGCGAAGCAGGGAAGGGGTTCGCCGTGGTGGCTGGCGAGGTCAAGGCACTGGCCCGGCAAACGGCTTTGGCGACAGAGGAAATCTCGGCGCAAATCAATGCCGTTCAGCGACAGACGAGCGAAGCCGTCGAGGCCATCGGCACGATTTCGCGGGTGATCGCCGAAATGGGCGATATCAGCGCGTCGGTGGCGTCCGCGGTGCAGCAGCAGACGGCGGCAACCGGCGAGATCGCCAGAAATGTCGACCAGGCCGCCGCCGGCACGCAAGAGGTGACGGCGAATATCGCAACAGTCGAGATTGCGGTACGCGATATTGGTGACGTGGCCCATCACATCCGCGACGCCTCGTCGGAACTTTCCCAGCAGGCCGAATTTCTGAATTCCGAGGTGTCGGGGTTCCTGCAACGGGTGCGGGCGTGACACCAACCTGGGGCAATTGGGGCGAACGGCCAAAGATGGCATAGTGGCGGTTGCCGGGTGTTTTCCGGAAACAGGCGGAAGAAATCGTCGTCATGCGGATCAAGGCGCGGCTGGCATTCTCGTTTGCTGTCTTGTTGTTTTGCACCGTTGCCGTTCTGGTCCCGGTCATGCTCGATGGCGTTTCCGAGACCGTGGCGCGGGCCGAGGAACGGGAACTTCGTGGTCATCTCGAGGCCGTCCGGGCGATGGCGCGGCTGCGCACCAACACGGCCATGGCTTTGGCGGAACTGGTCGCCACCCTGCCGGAGGCGCAGGCGGGCGTCGCGGCGGGCGATCGGTCCGACCTGCTGGCGCATTTCATGCCGGCGTTCCTGAAATTGAAGGAGGACGCCGGGGTCGAGCAGTTCCAGTTTCATTTGCCGCCCGCCACCTCGTTGCTTCGCTTGCATCAACCCGATCTGTTCGGCGACGATCTGGCTTCTTTTCGTCAGATGGTCGTCGAGGTCAATCGTAGCGGTAAAGCCTTGCAGGGGCTGGAATTTGGCGTTGCTGGCCTGGGCGCACGCGCCGTCGCGCCGATCGTCCTGGGCACGCGGGCCGTTGGTTCCGTCGAATTCGGCATGGATTTCGGCCAGAATTTCGCCAATCAATTCAAGGCTCGCTTCGGCGCCGACATCGCTGTCGCCTTGCCGCGGGACGGTGGATTCCGCACCGTTGCAGCCACGTCGGCGGCGGCAGCCGTCGATGACGAGACCAAAAAGGCGGCGCTGACGGGCGTGACGATCATCCGCCGGGAGACGCTAAACGGCCGTCCCGTCGCGTCGCTGGTCGCCGCCCTGGACGACTATTCGGGAATTCCTGCCGCTGTCGTGGAAATCAGCATCGATGCCGGCGATTACCAGGCCCAATATGCCCGCGCCAGGATGCGCGCCTTGACGGTTGGCGGGATCGTCCTGCTGGTCGGTCTCGCCATCGCCTGGTTTATCGCCCGGACCATCAGTCAGCCGTTGATCCGCATGACCGAGGCGATGCACCGTTTGGCCGACGGCGACGCCGATGTGGCGGTGCCATCGGCCGGGCGGCGCGACGAAATCGGCGAGATGGCGCAGGCCATGTTCGTTTTCAAGCAGAACCGTGCCGAAATCGAACGGCAAAGGGCTGAACGTGATCAATTTTCACGATTGGGGGCTTTGGGCGAGATGGCCAGCAATATCGCCCATGAACTCAACCAGCCGCTGGCGTCGATTCTCAACTATGGTCAGGGGATGGTCCGCATGCTTGACGGCCCAAGCCCGGATCCGGCGTTACTGAAAACCGGCGCCGTCGCCGTTGCCCAGCAGGCCGAACGGGCCGCCGCGATCATTCACAAGATCCGAAGCTTCGTCCGCCGCCGGCCGCAGCATCGCGCCCGCTTGGAGATCAACGGACTGGTCCGCGACTCGCTCGCCTTGTTCGATCGGTCGGGCGTTTCCCGGCGGATTTCGTTTCACGAAAGGCTGTCAGCGGGCAATTTGTTTGTCTCGGCCGATCGGGTCGAGCTGCAACAGGTCCTTCTCAATCTGCTGCAAAACGCCGTCGATGCGATGCCGGAGGGGGGAGCCATCTCTTTGGAGACCGCAATAGAAGACAAGATGGTCGTCCTGTCGGTCTGTGACAGCGGTCCGGGAGTGCCGGCGGATGCCCAGGCACAACTTTTTCATCCGTTCTTTACGACCAAGGCGGATGGTCTTGGCCTCGGGCTGTCGATCTGCCGGACGATCGTCGAGAGCCACGGCGGCCGGATGCGGGCGGCACCCGGTCCGGACGGCGGGATGATCTTCGATGTCTCGTTGCCCGCCATCGTTTGAAGAGGAGAGGCCGTTTTGGTCAGTGATGCGCCCCTGATTCTGGTTATCGACGACGACGAGGCAATGCGTCAGTCGGCGGCCTTCCTGTTGGCCAGCGTCCGTCTCGACTCGAAAATCTTCGCGTCCGCCGAGGATTTTCTGGCCGAGTTGCCGCGATTGCCGGCGGAACGGCCCGGCTGCATCCTGCTCGACGTTCGCATGCCGGGGATGAGCGGTCTTGAGCTGCAGCGGCGGCTCAATGACCGGCGTTGTCCGCTTCCCGTTCTGATCATCACCGGACATGGCGACATTCCGATGGCGGTCGCCGCCATGAAGGCGGGTGCCGAGGACTTCATCGAGAAACCTTGTCGCGATCAGATCCTGCTCGACGCCATCAACGGCGCCATCCGTAAAAGCCGGGAACGCCTGGCCCTGGACGCCGAGCGAAACGCCGTGCGGGACCGCTTCGGCCGCCTGACGCGTCGCGAGCAGGAGGTTCTGCTGGCGGTGGTGACCGGCAAGCAGAACAAAACCATCGCGCTCGACCTCGACATTTCGGTGAAGACGGTGGAGGTGCACCGCCATACGGGCATGGAAAAAATGGCCGCCGGGTCGGTGGCTGAACTGTCGCGCATGTTCACCCTGGCCAACGTCGCCATGCTGCCGGCCGGCCGGCCGTTGGCCTGACCCCCGGAAGCGGGACGGGCAGAGATGCCGTCCGGCCTCGCCGGAACACCGGCCGGGTCGCCGGTGCCACTTTTCCCCGTCCGCAGAGCTTATCAGGATTTCTTCGCGTACTTGCTGCACCAGCCGGCTGCCGCGATGGTTCCCTCGACGATGCTGCAGGCCGACGGCGGCTGAAAGTACTTGCAGCTGTCGCATGTCGACAGCCCTTGCGCCTTATCCCGGTAGTCGACCGCCTTTTGCGTCGCCCTGCGATCGGCGGCCGCCACGGAATGTCCGCTTACCGTCACGCCAAGGCCGGCGGCGGTGAACGCGAGGTTTCGCAGGAAGGCGCGGCGGCAGAGGCGCGCCGGTTGGTTTGGACTCGTCATGGTGACTCCCTGTTTTTGAACGCTGGTTGGCGTTTCGTCTGGTTTTTCGCCCAGGTACGGGTGGAGCGCCGATATCCCTCCGGCATTGGCAGGCCGTCGATTTCGTCGAGCCGGAACAGGCCGAGCCGCGTGTGTTCGTCGCTGATCCGCAGTGGCCCGCTGTCGCGCCGATGCATGCCATAGGTCACGATGACGACCTCTCGGCCGGGAATCACTTCGAAGAGCCAGCAGTCGAGGATGGCGCCGACGCCGACGTCGGCCCCAAGTTCCTCGGCAAACTCGCGGATCACACAATGCTGCGGGTCCTCGCCCGGCTCCAGCCGGCCGCCCGGCAGTTCCCATTCCCGGCGTTCGTTTTCCAGCAGGACGACATGGTCATCGATGATGAGAACGCCCTTGATCGATACGGGGAACGGCATGACACCCTCCGTCGGAAATTGGGTCTTGCTTGCCGGGATTCCTATTCCTGTCCGGCCGCTTTGATGATGCTGCCGAGCAAACCGGGAAAGCGGATTTCCAGGTCGCTGAGACGCAACGAGATGAAACGCTGTGTTCCTTCCGGCCGCACCCGGATGAGGCCAGCCTCGCGCAATCTGGTGAAATGATAGGACAAATTGGTCTTCGGCGCGAATTCGGCAAACGACGAGCATACCGCTTCGTCGCAGGCGGCGAGACGAATGACGATCCTCCGGCGGATCGGATCGCTGAGGGCGTCGAGGATCAGCGATAGATCGAGCTGATCGGATGGCGGATGGGTGACGGCACGCATGAACCCATCATAGCGGTACCGGGTCGCCGATCAAATGTTCAAAGTTTATTGAACTATCCATTTGCCGATTGTGGATATAGGATGTTCAAAAGTTTTTGAACTTAACGATCGACACCGGCCACGGTGGGCGAGGGAGTTCCCATGACGAAAAAGATCACTGCCGTTTACTATGAGAAGACCGGCCTCGTCGCAGAAGTGCTGGCCTTCGGCGAATGCGATTTGCCGGAGCTGGCGCCGGGCGAGGTGATGGTCGAGATGCATGCGGTCGGCATCAATCCCGCCGACGTCAAGCGAATTGCCGGCAAGGCGCCGGCGCCGGATGGCCGCCGACTGGTGCCCGGTGATGACGGCGCCGGCGTGATCGTGGCGGTCGGTCAGGGTGTCTCGGAAAAGCGCCTGGGCCAGCGGGTGTGGATCTACATGGGCCGCCTCGATCGTGATTTCGGCACGGCAGCCTCGCATGCCATCGTCCCGGCGGAACGGGCGGTTCCCCTGCCGGACGGTGTTTCCTTCGAATCCGGGGCCTGCCTCGGCGTGCCGGCGATCACCGCCCATTACGCCCTGTTCTCCGACGGCGATATCGCCGGCCAGACGGTCCTGATCCATGGTGGGGCCGGTGGCGTCGGCAGCACCGCCGTGCAACTGGCGAAGTGGGGCGGCGCCACGGTCATCGCCACGGTCAGCGGTCCCGAAAAGGCCGCCGTGGCCAAGGTCTGCGGGGCCGATCATGTCGTTAACTACCGGAGCGAAAATGTCATCGACCGCGTCACCGCCCTCACCGCCGGGGCTGGTGTCGACCGTGTCGTCGACGTGGCGTTCGGCGTCAATCTGCCTACCAATCTCGAGGTGCTGAAGCCGAATGGTGTGATCGCCACCTACAGTTCCGACGCCGATCAGACGCCCGTCCTGCCGATCTGGCAGATGTTGCGCAAGAATGTCACCGTCCATTTCATGATCATCTACACACTTCCACAAACGGTGTTGCGACGCTCCATCCGCGATATCACGGCGGCCCTGGCGACCAGGGATCTGACCCCGGTGGTGAGCCGAAGCCTGCCGCTTCGCGAGTTCGGGCAGGCCGATCAGATCGTCGGCCGGCTTTCCGGCATCGGCAATGTCGTGCTGTTGCCGGACATCGCCGTCTGATACGAAGTGCCGAAAATGCTGACACATTTTCGGCCCCTCAAACGCCGGGCGGCGGTCCGCCTGGGCTTCCGCCGCATCGGCGGCGCGGCTGCACTTGCAGCCGACCAACGGCAATAAGTCACAACTTATTGCCGTTGGTTTGATTCTCTCTGTTGACTGCTTCGACGTCGCTGCCATAGCCTTTGGCCCATGATCGATCGCATCCAATCACCGGTACGTTATTGGACGCCGCTCTCATAGGCGCGGCGTAAGCTTGATCATGTCCTGATGAACAATGCCGCCGCAGGTCGGTGGCATTCGTTCTGAAACGATCACGGTCTCCGGCCTTTTCCGGCCAACGATGGAGACCACGCGTGACCATTTGCGACTTCGAGATTCGACCGGCGGTGACCGCCGATTTTGGCCAGCTTTGTGACCTGTTCCGCGAACTGGACGACCTTCATCGGCAGGCGCGGCCGGACCTGTTTCGCAAGCTGGACGGACCGCCACGAGAATTCGCCGATGTCGAAAGCCTGATCGCCGGACCGGAGTCGACGATTCTGCTGGCCGAGGACCGCATGCTGCGCCAGGTGATCGGCTTCGAGACCCTGATCCTGCGCGATATCGTGGCCCACGGCGTCCGCCGGACCCGTCGGATCGTCGAAATCGACAATCTGGGGGTCCGCAATGACGCCCGTCGCCGCGGCGTCGGCCGGGCGCTGGTTCAGGAGGCGTTCGGCTGGTCGGCCGACCTGGGCTGCGCCGGCGTCGAACTGACCGTCTACGCGTTCAACGCCGCCGCTGTCTCCTTCTACGAAAAAATCGGATTTGCCACCGTCACCAGACGATTAGGTGCGCCGGTGGCAAAATAGTCGAAGGCGCCGGCCGATTGACCTCCCGAACCTGCCGTCTATTGCTGCGCGATCACATCGAGGAAGACCAGCGGCTCCTTGCCGGTGTTCTTCAGCGCGTGTGATTCGCCCTTGCGGGCGATGGTGATATCGCCGGCCTTGACCACGCTTTCCTTGCCTTCGGTGTCGGTGAAGGTGCCCTCGCCGGAGACGATGATATAGGTGTCCTCGTTGACGTCGTGCTTATGCGGGCCGATGGCGGCGCCGGGCTGAAGTGTCATCCAACCGATTTCCTTGATGGCGTCGTCTTTCTTGGCGTCATTCCTGGTAAACGAGAACTTGCCGTAAAGAGTGCCCTCGCCACCCGCGACCTTTTCACGGTCCCAGGTCTTAAGATTGTCCTTGGAGAAAAGCTGTTCTGCCTGGGCGACGGTCGCAAAAGCAAAAATGCCCGCCACGGCGCCGAGAACGACGGCTTTGTTCATGGTCAGATCCCCCCTGAAAAGTCAGGACTAACTCAATGACACCACAACGCGATATTGCCGGAGGATTGTCAATGGTTCCGCATGGCCGAAGGCAGCCGACACAGCTAATGAGAGTAACGTCGATGCGGATCGGCGGGACGGCGGGCACGGGGGCGCCGACATAAGGACTCTGTCGCGCCCGGCATCCTGTGGCATAAGGATCCGGCGCGAAATAATCGCTCCAGATCCTTAAGTTTCATACGACGCCTCCGCTCCGCTTCCGGCGGGCTCAGGCGCCGCTCGGGCTCAAGAGCGTGGAGCGATAATTTCACCCCACGCCCTAAGCTGCCCGACCACGCCACAGGAACCCAGCCGCACATGATACGTTTCGAAAACATCAGCAAGCAGAACAGTCACCGGATCCTTTTCTTCGAGGCTTCCGCAGCGCTCAACAGGGGCGAAAAGGTCGGCCTTGTCGGTCCCAACGGGGCCGGCAAGACAACGCTGTTCCGGATGATCACCGGCGAGGAGTCGCCGGACGAGGGCCAGGTGGCGATCGAGAAGCAGATCTCGATTGGCTATTTCAATCAGGATGTCGGCGACATGTCCGGCCGCAGCGCGGTCGCCGAAGTGATGGATGGAGCCGGGCCGGTCAGCACCGTGGCGGCGGAATTGGCGGGCCTCGAAGCGGCGATGTGCGATCCCGACCGCGACGACATGGACGCGATCGTCGAGCGCTATGGCGAAGTGCAGGCGCGTTTCGAGGAGTTGGGCGGCTACGAACTGGAGGGGCGGGCCCGCGAGGTGCTGGCCGGTCTCAGCTTCAGCCAGGAGATGATGGACACCGACGTGGGGGTGCTGTCGGGCGGCTGGAAGATGCGCGTCGCGCTCGGCCGCATCCTGCTCATGCGGCCCGACGCCATGCTCCTTGACGAGCCGAGCAACCATCTGGACCTCGAAAGCCTGATCTGGCTGGAGGAATTTCTGAAAGGCTACGACGGCGCTCTTCTGATGACCTCGCATGACCGCGAGTTCCTGAACCGGGTCGTCACTAAGATCGTCGAGATCGACGGCGGATCGCTGACCAGTTATTCCGGCGATTACGCATTCTACGAGCGGCAGCGGGCGCTGAACGAAAAGCAGCAGCAGGCGCAGTTCGAACGCCAGCAAGCCATGTTGGCCAAGGAGCTGAAGTTCATCGAGCGCTTCAAGGCCCGGGCCTCGCACGCCACCCAGGTGCAAAGCCGGGTGAAGAAGCTCGATAAGATCGAGCGTTTCGAGCCGCCGAAGCGCCGCCAGACGGTGTCGTTCGACTTTCCACCGTCACCGCGCTCGGGCGATGATGTCGTGGTCTTAAAGAATGTGCACAAGGGCTATGGCAGCCGGACCATCTATCAGGGGCTCGATTTCATGGTCCGCCGCAAGGAGCGCTGGTGCGTCATGGGCGTCAACGGCGCCGGCAAGTCGACGCTTCTGAAGCTGGTGGCTGGCTCGACCGAACCGGACAGCGGAACCGTCGCGGTCGGTGGCAGCGTCAGGATGGGCTATTTCTCCCAGCACGCGATGGAATTGCTCGATGGCGATCTGACCGTGTTCGAATCGTTGGAAGGATCTTTCCCGCAAGCCGGCCAGGGACCGCTGCGCTCGCTCGCCGGTTGTTTCGGTTTCTCCGGCGATGACGTGGAAAAGAAATGCCGCGTCCTGTCCGGTGGCGAAAAGGCCCGGCTGGTGATGGCGACCATGCTCTTCAATCCACCGAATTTCCTGGTGCTCGACGAGCCGACCAACCATCTCGATCTCGACACCAAGGAAATGCTGATCAAAGCGCTGGCCGCCTATGACGGCACCATGTTGTTCGTGTCGCACGACCGGCATTTCCTGGCGACGCTGTCCAACCGGGTGTTGGAACTGACGCCCGACGGCGTCCACAAATATGACGGCGGCTATACGGAGTATGTGGCGCGCACCGGGCAGGAAGCCCCCGGGCTGCATAGTTGATCCGAATGCTTGTGGATGTGCGGCTCAAAGGCCCTGAGCCGATGTCGGAAAGGAGGCTGGCGACAGAGCGCCGGTCTTTGGTTCACAACGGCCGGCGATAGTATTCAGCGCAGAGTTCTCTGTTGATAACGGGCGCAGATCTACGAAACGGCCGTGTCGGGCCGTGAGCTGAATGGCGGGTTTTGAGCAGGGGGAGGGCAACAGCAGACGCTGGATTGCGCGGGAGTTTCGGCAAAAGTTGACCCACAGGAGACATTCCGACCGGTGTTTCGGGGAGCTTATCTTATTCATCCCACTGTCCAAACGGACGGGGCCACCTCTAATCCTTGGAGAATTTCAGTCTCAGTATCTCGCGCACATGACGCATCGTCGTCCTCTCCGCTGGCATCCGACCCTTCCTCAGCAAAAGCCAAAAGAAGGACCGTAATCACAGCCAGCAGAGACGTCCCGACCCGGGCGGCT
>JARLJB010000361.1 GCA_031291415.1 Telmatospirillum sp. | reverse complement strand
GCCAGTGCCAACGGCGTCACGCTGCGGATTCCGGCCCGGCATTATCGGTTTACGAAATCGATCAATGGCGGGAAGGCCAATGCGAATGATTTCCACACCCTGCGGATCATCGGCGAAGGCTTCTATTCCAAACTGGTCGCCGATCTGACTGAAGCGTATCCGGCGATCGACCTGACCAACCAGCGTGACGGCTGTATCGAATATCTCGGTTTCGACAGCACGACGACCAGCCTGCATACGTGCATGTTCTTGATGGCGGAAACCACGCCGTCGTTTGTCAACGGGTTCCGGTTCAACTTTTGCCAGGCCGTCGATGAAGGCGCGTCCTCGCATTATCTGCTCTACGGCTTGTCCGCGGATCAGATGATGATCGACAATTGCAACTGGATCACGCTGACCACGGCGGGCGCTGCGTGTGTCTATGTCGGGCCGCTCAATCCCTATTCGATTTCCAGCAAGTTCTGGACGATCATCGAGACCAGCGCCGACCTGACGGTGTTTTCCGCGCACAATTCAAATTTCCTTGCAGCATCGGGCCCCGCGCTGTGGTTGCAGGAAATTATCGGCATTCAGCTTACCAACACGTACTTCGGCGTTATTGGCACGACGGGGCATGCCATGGGCATGTTGCGGATCGGCAGCAACGGGGCGGGCTACAGCACGCAAGTCGTCTGCACCAATTTCCGCACCGAAGATCATGCATCGGGCGGTACGACGCTGGCGCAAGTCACCGGGGCCATCGCGCCGACCGGCGACGGCATGACATCGACGCTGACCGCCACAGCCACGACGACGGGGGCGATTGCGGTCGGCATGGTACTGACCGGGACGGGCGTCAAATCCGGAACCGTGGTTCTGGCGAATGTTTCGACGAACGTGTGGCTGGTAAGCAATATCCAGACCGTCGCGTCAGGCACGCTGACCAGTCAGGTCTATTCGTCGCCGGCGATCTATTTCGAAGACTATGTGCGAGAATCGATCCTGCAAGGGCAGGCATCGACCATCGGCGCGGGCGCGATCGGCGGCCCGGGCCAGCAGATCAACACGACGGCCAGCATCGGCTGCACGTTCGGTCTGTTCAACAATGCCGGTGCACTCCTGGGCGGCAGGTTCCATTGCTACGGCAGTTCGGGCCTCGGCGGCCAGGGCTATGGCGGCCTGTTCGATCAGGTCAATTCGCACAGCTATGTCATCGGCGGCGATCTGGGCGGCGCTGCGGCGGCCATTCCGGCCTACGCTGCGACCGCATCCGAATTTTCAGATTTCGGTACGAATGAACCCGGCGCAGGGACGCCCCACAAGTATCTGAATTATCAGACGCGGGTGTTTGCGCCGGGCGGAAACACGCCGGTCAATTACCGCATCGCGGTGCAGGGTGAAAGCGGCGTCTACAACGCGTTCAACGGGGGCACTTATACCGGCGGGTCGGGCATGGTGCAGATGGGCGGCCCCCTGATTTCCGCCGCGTTCCTGCGCTATAACGCTGCATCTTCGAGCGATCTGGTCTATCCGGCGCGTGAAATCATCATCGAAGGCATGTTCAATTCGAACTGGGCTGCGGCCGGACAGATGCGCGTCGATCTGCAGCAGACTCCCGCGTCGGGCACCAAATACACCACGCTGTGCACGCTGACCGGCATTCCGGCCTATGGCGCGGCAACAGGATACCGCATCACGATCAGCTGCTATTGGAACGGCAGCGGGTGGTTCCTGCATACCAAGATCGAAACATTCGGATCGGCCCCGGTTTCGGCGGTCAACATAATGGGGATCACCAGCCAGGGTTTTGATGCGACGTCCTCGGCGCCCCTGCTGGTCATTCCGTTCCTGTCGAACGCGGGCAATACGCCTGTTACCTATGCCACTTTCTACAAGGTAGTGTGATGATCAACGTTTCAGGCTCAGACCTGCGCGCTGCGACATCAGGCGCCCGATCACGCCCGGGAACAAGCAAGGCGCGGTTATAGCGAGAGAGTCGCAAATGCGCGAACCGCGCTTTGACTGATAGGCAATTGGGGAGAGTTGGCATGCAGGGTCGGGCAAGGCGCCCAAGCCGCGCGTCGGGAGGCTCCATTCCACAGATGAGAGGTGCGATCAGAATATGGCAATGTTTTGATACGCATCAGGTGAATGGATGAATTCGCGAAAGCCCGACCTGCATAATCCGGCACAATGAAAAACAGTGGTTGCATAGGATTTACGGCGTCGCATAACACAGTCGCAACATTTCTAAGGTCAACCCCCCGGCATGAGCGAAAATTTGAACTGCAAGCCGATTCGCAAGGCTGTGTTTCCCGTCGCCGGACTGGGAACGCGCTTCCTTCCGGCGACCAAGGCGATCCCCAAGGAAATGCTGCCGATCATCGACCGGCCGTTGATCCAGTATGCCGTCGACGAGGCGCGCGAGGCGGGAATCGAGCAGCTTATTTTCGTAACCGGGCGCGGGAAAACGTCGATTGTCGAGCATTTCGACACCGCGTTCGAACTCGAAGCGACGATGGCCGGGCGCGGCAAGTCGCTCGACGTGCTCGATGCGACGCGAATCCAGCCGGGCAATCTGGTCACCGTGCGCCAGCAGGTGCCGCTGGGTCTGGGTCATGCGATCTGGTGCGCGCGGGCGATCGTCGGTGATGAACCTTTTGCGATCTTCCTGCCCGACGAACTGATGATCGGCACGCCCGGTTGCATGAAGCAGATGGTCGAGGCCTATAACGAAGTTGGCGGCAATCTCATTTCGGTGCTCGAAGTGCCCGAGGACGAAGTGTCGAGCTATGGCGTGATCAAGCCCGGCGCGAAGATTTCGCCGTCTCTGACCGAAGTGATCGGGCTGGTGGAAAAGCCCCGCCGCGAGGATGCGCCGTCAAACCTGATCATTTC
>JARLJB010000360.1 GCA_031291415.1 Telmatospirillum sp. | reverse complement strand
GGTCATCTTCTGTCCCTGTCTCGTGAGTTCGGCGTCTTGCACCGGACAACTGTTCGGGCTTACGAGATGGGGCGGCACGGGAGCCGTACTGAGGGACGGGTTCTTAACCCCAAACGCCTTCGGTCTCCGTGCCGCCGAACCCGGGGGGATGGCCATCCCCCCGCGTTCATCCTTACGGACAGACATTCTTACCAAATTTTCAAGACACGATACGCCGGGCGGCGGATATCCGTCCGCCTGGGCTTCCGCCGCATCGGCGGCGCGGCTGCACTTGCAGCCGACCAACCGCAATAAGTCACAACTTATTGCGGTTGGTATCATGCGTCGTTGGGACGAGCCAATCGGGTCGGGTCAGGGGTGGCTTTGCGGAAGGGTGGACCCTGCGGTGAAGGGATTGAACCGACGTTCGGCAAGGGCTACCCACGCGGTGGCTCCCAGATGTGGGAGCCGGTAGTAAAGGCGTGGTTTTGTCGGATCCGTGGGCAAGGTGAAGCCGGTTGGCAGGCTAGGCGTGCTCGTGGCGTAATAGCTGCCGTTTGACGTTTGTTGTGCCTGAATCGCGGCCAGCAGCGAGTTGGCTTGCGCCACGCGGTTAGTCAGGGCGTAGAGCAAGGCGACTTGGGCCGTTCCTTCCGTCCAAACGCCTTCCTTGGCTTCGCTGTAGGCGAAACCATGATCGACAGCCAGTCGTTCGATTGTCGCAATGACGGCGCCATAGCGATCGACGGCTCCCGGCACGGCGAGCAACGGCCATACCTGGGCATCCAGTGCCAACAGGGGATTGCTGGTAACGCCGTCGTCACCGGTTCCGACGGCGAAGCAGTTGCAGGACGTGTTCCACATCGCGCCGACGAACCTCTGCGCGATGTCGGCATGGTCGCGCCAGAAACCGTCGCTGACCACTCTGGCGATCCCCGAAAAGGCGGCGGTAAGATCGATATTGTGTTCGGTCGATTTCCAGGCGAGTTTTTCCGGCGCCGGTTCATGCCCAAAGGTCCCGCCGGTGAAGCCGCCGGGGCCGCGACTGTCGGCGGTTAGGCCGATCCAACGGCCGATCCGCTCCGCTCCGTTCCGGTAGTCCTCACCAAGGCCGGCGCGGTCGAGGGCAAGAAGCGCCAGCATGGCCCAGGCCATATTGCCGTTGTCGCTGCCGACCTGGTAGCGGTCTTCCAGCCACTGGTTCTTGTCCTTGTCCCACCAACCGGCGAGCTTCAACGGCCCGTCGCCGACCGGACCGGCGGCGTAGCCGTTGCGGAGCCGGCCATCATGCCAAAAGCGGTCCCGGCCGAGCGCCGCCAGAATGGCGTCGCCAATCCGGCGCGCTTTTTCCGGCTTTCCGCAAGCCACGAGGGCAAGGGTCGCGGCGGCATTGTCATAAAGAAACGCGGCGCCGTGCAGAGGACCTTCCGTAACCGTCGGAAAACTGGCCAGAAAGACTGGTCCAGTCGGCACGGCGTCGATCTGGCTGCTCAAGGAGGCACAGGCTGTCGGCACCGCCGCCTCGGCTGCGTCCGATTGGGTCATGGTGGTGGCGCCCACTAGCAAAAGGATGATGAGAAATCGACGGATGCTGCGCTGTTGGGACCGTTGCATGACAGACCGTTTGACCTTGAGGGCGGGGTCAGCCTGGGGCCGTCGGCCTGGAATTGCAAACCCGAAGTGAGGCGCCCCCGATGCGGCGGGCGGATTGGTCGGTAGGAATGAAACCTCCAGTTTACTTTTTTTTCGTGAGACGACAGGTTGAAGCTTGATTCGTTCGTGTAAACAACAAATATGCTGTTACAAAATAGGTCAATGGAGACATGGCGGCGTAACGGGGGTGGAGTACGGTCGCGGAACAATCATCGGACGCGTGGGGCGACCGAACAACGAGGTGCACCACACTGACAGCCTGGAGGGGGCTGGACCGATGGAGAAATGTTATGACCGTCATAACGAATGATGCTGTTGTTTCCGAACAGCCGGATCGTCGGCAAAAGAATGCCGGGACCAGGCGGGCAGGCACGCGAATAGATCGCAACGCGCTTCTGACCTCGGCGGAAATTGCCTTCTTGCTGCAAGCTCAGGAACCATTGTCAGGTGAGTCGGATCAGTTGGCCGAGGATGACGATCCCGGCGAGTGGTCTGTCCTGTCGCAGGATGGTCAACGGTTGGCCCATATCCGTCGATACGTTCAAAAGGGCGTACCGGTGCCGGCGGGCTGGATCTCCTGGCTGTTCGAAAAATACGTCGATGTCTAGGGCGAAAATGCCGCGTCAACACTCTGAAAGTTAAAGAGTTTCGTATTTCTGGAGCGTCGCCAGAGGCACCTCGGTCGTTTCCTTGACCGTTGAAACCGCCATCATGGAATTGATCTCGCGGACACCGGGAAGCCGTGAAAGCCTTTCGAAAAACAGGCTTTCGTAGGCCTCGACATCCCGGGCGACGATGCGCAGCAGAAAATCGACCTGTCCCATCACGACATGGCATTCCTGAATTTCCGGGATATCGGCGATGGCCGTCCGGAAATCCTCCATGGAACTTCCTCCATGCGCCTCCAGTTTCACATGTGCGAAGATCAGTAGATTGATCCCCAGCGCGCGACGATCGAGCAACGCCACGCGACGGCGGATCAGGCCTGCCTGTTCGAGCCGCTGGATACGGCGCCAGCAAGGCGATTGGGAGAGGCCGACGATTTCTCCGACATCGGCGGCGGATGCATCGCCTTGCTTTTGCAGGACGTCGAGGATCTTCCAGTCGATCGGATCGAGCTTAATGCGCATGATATTTCCTGAAATATAGAAAATATTAGAAACATCATGCAAGATTAAGGCAAAATGATCACTCTTTGCAAAGACTATGTGCGTTCTTGCGGATATCGTTCGAACTTAAGCATCTATGCGATGCCGTCGCCTCCGGCTTCAGCGGGCAAGAAGCGCCGCCCGGGCTGGGGTGGCACCTTTCATTTAAGATGAAACGTGCCACCAGGATTCCATGCCGCTTTGCCAAAGAAGACAACGATGAACGCCAGCTTGCCGCCAACTCTCACATCCCACCTGGTTTCGGTCATTGCCGAACCCGATTGCGGACTGCTGTCCCGTGTCACAACGGTCTTGGCGAGGCTCGACATTCTGCCGTTGCAGATTTATGCCCGGTTGCGGCAAGGAGGGGACGACGGGTCACGGTTGACGGATGCCGGCGGGACGCATCTTGAGGTCGATCTTTACCTGTCGGCCGACGCCAACGACCGGCGCGATCGTCTCGTCGGTCTGCTGCAGGCGATGGTTGGCATCGAAAGCGTCGTTATGTCCCGTTGAGAGGCGGTCGGACCAACGATGTCTGGCAGTTCTGGGCGATGTGGTCGACCAGTGCGCGGGTTGTCGTTCCGGTATTGCGTCCGAGAGTGAAGATAAGTTCGACGTCGCCGATCGCCGGCAGGTCGAGGACGGAAAGGTCATGTCTATCCTCGTCCACAAGATCGATCGGCAAGGCCGTGACTCCCAGTCCCTTGCGGACGGCAAGTTTGATATCGGCAAGCGATAGACAGGAGCAGGCGATCCGCCAATAGCGTCCAGCCTCCTCGAGGGTATTGAAAATCTGGGCCCGGATGGCGCAGCCATCGGGAAAAAGGACGAGCGGCAGGGATTCATCGGGATCAGGAGGGGGCCAGTCGGTCCCCTTTACCCACACGGTGGACTGTCGGGCCACGACGATGCCACGGTCCTGACTTGGGGTTTGTCGCGACAGAATGGCGTCAAGTCGTCCTGCTTCGATCTGTTCGGAGAGACGACGGGCGATGTCGGATACCACTTCGATTTCGACGCCGAGATGGTGCTCCCGGAAGGCCTGTAGAGAATCGAGGAGCGGGGCCGTCATGAGATCTGGAAGGATGCCAAGGCGGACGCGGGACAATTTGGCGGATTGGGCGACCGCCCGGTAGGCGGCATCGTTCAGCGCGATCATCTGCCTCGCATAATGCAGAAGTTCGCGCCCGTCTTCAGTCATACCGAGGACGCGGCCCTGTCGGCGCACGATCAGAATCTTGTCGAGGATTTTCTCCAGACGGGCCAGTTGCAAGCTGACAGCAGACTGCGACCGCCCAACTCGTTCGCCGGCACGGGAAAAACTTGATGTGTCTGCTACGGCGACGAAAGACCGCAGGCTGTCCAGGTCCAGGGAAACCATAAAATCAATATATGCAATGATCAAATGGTGACAAACTAATTTTGCAAATGGTTTTGGTTGTGAGACTCTGTCTATGGCGGTACAGATGGGTGTCATACCAAGATAAATGAGATCGCGAAAAGTGAAAATCCTTATCGGAAAACACTATAAGTGATCACAGATTCTCCCATTGGTTATGCCAGCTTAGTCGGAAATAGTCAGAAACGACCATGATGTTGGTCGTCGGTAAGTCGTGTCTTTGTGCTGGATAAATATTGATAGAAGGCGACATGGGCCGGGAACGGGAGTGGGTGACGTTCATCACGGTGACAGCGGGCGATCACCGGAGTGAGGCAAACGACAATTGTCCAGACGAGAAAATGCGTTTGATCGAGCAGGTGCTTCGAGGCAGCTCGGCAGCCGATGACAAGGGGCTGTGGTGGCTGGCTGACATGTTCGATGAGTGGGCCTGTGAATTATATAAGGGACCAGACGGCGAAGGACCCGGCTCGGGAGGTCGACGGGCGTTGGTGGCTCGCCTGCTGGCGGGTCAGGGACTTGTCGTGTCGGATGGTCCGGGATCGGTTCGTTCGCGGACGAGCTGAACCCTGTTTCTGCCGCATTGTTTCGCCCGATACATGGCGTCATCGGCATTTTTCGACAGGGTGATGGCGTCGTGCCCATCTTGTGGGAACAGCGCGACGCCGATGCTTGATGATATATCCATATGTTGGTCGGCCAAGAAAAAATCCCGGGCCAAAGCTGCCCGGATTTTTTCGGCGACCAGGGCCGCATCAACGGCGGAACCGACAGCTGGAAGCAGAACGACGAATTCATCGCCGCCGATTCGAGCGACGGTGTCCGAATCGCGTACGCAGTGGCGCATCCGTTTGGCGACTTCCTTAAGCAGCAGGTCACCGACCGCATGTCCGAAGCGGTCGTTGATCGGTTTGAAACGGTCGAGGTCGACGAACATCAAGGCCACCTGTTCGCCATTTCTCTTGGCAAGAGCCAGCGCGGTTTGCAGCCGGTCGGAAAACAAGGCGCGGTTGGGCAGGTTGGTCAAAGGATCGTGCTGCGCCAGATGGCGAATGCGCTCCTCGGACTCCCGGCGCTCCGAGATGTCCGAGACGGTGCCGATCATTCTCAAAGGAGTGCCGTCCGCATCCCAGGCCACGACCATGCCGCGGACCGTCATCCAATGCCATGTTCCATCTGTCCAACGTATTCGATGGTCGTGGTGGTAGAGCGGCGTCTTCCCTGCGAGGCAGGCCTCGAAACAGGCTCTTTCCGCAGCCAGGTCGTCGGGATGAATATGAGAAATCCATCCCTGCATGCCATCGTTGTCGGCGCCGCCCGCGGGCCCGAGAATGGCTTTCCAATGTTCGGAGTAGCGCAATTCTCCGGTCAGGACGTGCCAATCCCAGACACCGTCGCCGGCACCTTCGAGGGCGAATTTCCAGCAAGCTTCACTTTCCTTGAGCTCGGAGGTCATGGTTTCGGCGATGGCAACGGCGCGGGCTCGTGCCGTTGCCATCTGCCAACTGATGACGGTGAGCAAGAGGCCAAAAACAGTCCCGGCGAGCAGGATCAGGTCGGATTTATCCTTGCTGAAACGCTCTTCGAAGCTGGTTGTTGCGTGAATTTCCACGGTCCAGCTGTGGCCGGAAACGACGATGACTTCGCTGGCGGTGTAATGCGCTGGACCGCCATCGGTGCTGGCGCCCAAAAACAGGAGGTTCTTCTCGGAAGGCGTAATCCCATCGAAGATTTCGGTGACAAGCCCATCAGTCCCTTCACCGTAAAGGCTGGCCATAAGGTCGCTCATCCGGAAAATGCTGATGACCCATCCCGAGATAGCCGTTTGGCGGTCGACCTGCGTGTCATGGGGCCGTCCGGCCTTGTAGATCGGCAGGATCATCAGAAAGCCGGGTTTGTCCGTCGCATCGTCGTCAATGGCCAGTTTAATTTTGCCCGACAGGACGGCGTTGCCGGAATCCCTTGCCTGTTCCATCGCGATGCGCCGCGTGTGATCAAACAGCGGATCAAATCCCAGGGCTCTGAGATTGCGGCCAAACGGCGGTTCGATCTGGGCGAATGGCGCGTACATGTCTCTGTTGCCGTCCGGCCAGACATGAAAATCAGGATGTCCTTCTACCCGCATTCGAGCAGTAAAACTGTCCAACTCGGCCGGAAGGACGATAGGGGTCAATCCGATTCCCATGACACCGGAAAAATCGGCACCGAGTTTCAGGGCATCGATATACCTGGTAAAGGCCGCCGGTCCGACCTCTCCTGACGCTGTAAAAAGTCCCTGGACGCCTCGGAGCATTTCCTCATAGGCCGCCATGCGTTGTTCAATCCGGCTGGTCGTCTGACGTAACTGAAAATCCAGAGTCGACTGCAGATCGCGACGGGCAATATCGCGCTCATGCTGCCAAGCCAGATACGTCACCGCCAGCGAGACAATAAGAACAATCAGCGTTGGTATATAATGATAGATCTTCTGCACGGGTCGTACTTAGTAATTGACCATTGTGTCGGCAATGTCATCCGGAAAATACTTCCGAAAGATATTTAGTAATGCACCATATCGTCGCATACTCACAATAATATTTCGCCATTTTTCCAGCTCATTCGCGGGGAGGGATTTTCGTGACATGATCAAACCGTGCAAAACAGAGGGATCGTTGAATTCAACGATTCGCGTGGCAGCGCGAATAGACTGTTCCTGCAAGGCGGGGTAATCGAATGGCTCGATGATCATCCCCTGAATTCTGTCGGCCATCAGCATCTCATAAAGCGGGGGCAGGCCACCGGCATAAACCACGCGCTGTCGCTCCAGAAGTCCGTCGACAAAAGCATTGGCGCCCGGGCCAAAGCGGAAACTGCGTATGACGCCAAGACGGAGATGGGGCGCTCGTTCGAAATCGGCAAGCTGATGGACACCTGTGTCGTTTCTGACGAGCAGGTAGTATTTGTTGCTGAAATACCAGGCGAAGGACGCAAACACATCCCTTTCGCTATTGGTAATGCCCGAGAGGCTGAAGTCCAAGGCGCCGGATTCGATCAACTGCCAGATGCGGGCGCGCGGCATCAGCGAGACAGTGACTTTGCAGCCGCTACGCGCGATCAGTTCGTCCGACACATCCTTGTCGATGCCTTTGTCCGTCTCGGACGAATAAAGCAATCCGTGATCGTGTAGCGCCAGTGTGAACGGCCGCGAGCAATCCGGCGGCTCCGCCGCATTGACAAAAGAGGCAAATCCAGCAAATGCAGCGATCAGCAACAGTTGAGGGGGCCATGCCATGGTCTGGCAAATCTCCGATTTTCAAGCAAAAAAATGCAACATCGGCAAACCTGTTGCGCGGGTGCGACGCCAATCATAAGTAGAATACCACCTAGATCCATCCGACGCCTGCGAGAAAGATGCCAAGAAGCCTTTCGGAAATAGCCGCCTCATTTCAGGACCGCCTTCAGGGCAACGAATCCAGGTTAACGGGGATTTAATCCGAGGATTTCGGCGAGATATTCGGTGTTCCACCCCGCCACTTTTCGCCTGCGTTTGATACTCTTTTTATCGACGACGGCCCGTACGAGATTGATTGCAAAGTGGC
>JARLJB010000359.1 GCA_031291415.1 Telmatospirillum sp. | reverse complement strand
GGGTTCTTAACCCCAAACGCCTTCGGTCTCCGTGCCGCCGAACGCGGGGGGTTGGCCATCCCCCCGCGTTCATCCTTACGGACAGACATTCTTACCAAATTTTCAAGACACGAAACGCCGGGCGGGTTTCTCCGAAACCCTGGGCTACGCTCGCATAAGCTCGCGGGAGAGAGACTTGGTATTAGTTCGCCACCGGCCTTGGGGCCGACCCGCCCTGAATGAAACACGATTGGCACCGGCGTCTCTGCCGGTGTGCCGGCGAAGCCGGCAAGCAAACAGATCTCGGCAGCATTTCTTGCCGCTTCGCGGCGAACACCGGCACGAAGCCGGTGCCACTGAAGTTTAAGTCAGCGCCGATGCGCGAAAGCGGGAATGACGGGATAATTCATTTATTTCTGCGGAATGCCTAAAAACCATAACCAAGCCAGCCATAATGGATGTGGAGTCGCTTTTCATACGCTCGATCGAACATGCGAATCGAGTCCCAGGGCGGGCTGGATTTGACCTTGGTCCGCGTGACGTCCAGCCGGACCTGGCGATCAGACCAGCGGATTTCCTGCACGGCATAGGGCGATACCAGGACATGCTTGCCGGGCCACCAGTTCTCGGTGTCCACGATGATATAGCGGATGCCCCAACTTGCACTGTCGATCAGGAAGTTCTCGACATGGCCGATCTCTCCGTCGATGCCGCGAATGTGATAGTCGGTGACGGCGGCGATGCTGTGCAGATGGGAATCCCCCTTATCTGGATGATCGGGGGCACCGATAACGTCACCGACCGCGGCAGCGCTGAAATCGGGTGCCGCCGCCAGGGGCAGCGCGATCGCAGGCGTTCCGAAGAAGCTGCTGCCCCAGTCGCGATCCCATCCGTAATAGTCGCAAAGATGGGCTTCCACCTGCTGTGACAGGGGCTGGTTCCGGCCGACGGTGGGGCTCTCCTCGACCTGAGCCTTCATCAACGTCACGGGAAGCTCGTGGCGCTGGACGTCGGCTTGCCCGATTGCCGACGGGTGGAGCAAAACCTTGCGCCCCGGCAACCATGTTCCGGTATCGACCACCAGCCAGCGGATCTTCCACGTTTCGTCATCGAACAGAAAATCACTGATGGTTCCGACAACACCGTCGTTTGCGACGAGCGTGTAGTCCTTGAGTGTCGAGACCACCAACAGCATGGCGCAGCCCTTATTCCAGGATCACCGGTCCCGCTTCGACGGGGTGTCATCCGCGCACCGAGAGCCGTGGGCCGCCTTGGGCGGAAGGCCGGTGGTTCGCAAAAAGCCAAGAAACGTCGCCTCTTTCAAGATGAGAAGGTCGAGGACGGTCGCCAGGCTTCTGCCGCAAATCGGATAGCGCTCAAGATCGTCTTGCGAAATGCCTGACAGGAAATGATCGAATTCGATACGATTTCCCGCCAGGAACTCGAGCGTACGGACCGCGACGGATCTGTCGCCTGCAGTCGTCGTCGGTGTGTCAAATGCCGGCTCAGCCATGGCGTGAAGGCTCCTTCAAGCTGCGGCGACTGTCGACGACGCATCAAATCGCTTCTTCGACCACGGTGATATCGACCACGCGATTGCGGGGCTCATCGACGTCGTTGCCGGTGCGAACCTCTTGCTTGTTCTCGCCGGTCCACTGGGTATCGATCCGAACGGCCGGAACGCCGGCACCGATCAGCGCGTCGCGGACCTGGTCGGCGCGACGTTCGGACAAAGCCAGGTTGGCGGTCGGACTGCCCACCCGATCGGCCCTGCCGATAACCGTCACCCTGGTCGCGGCATTGCCGGCAACCACCGCTGCCACTCTCTCAATGAGCATGTGGCCGCGCTCGTCGATATCGGTCTTGTTGCTGCCAAACCGGACCTGATACCAGGCGCCGGCCAATTGCGGCACCATGCTGGTGGTGTCATGACTTACGGCTGCATGCGGCGGAGGTGGCGGCGCCTCGACGCAGCCGGCGACAATGCCACAAGCGAGGAGTGCTGCGAAAACCCGCGAGTACCTTGAAAGTCGATCCAATGTTGCCTCCATTCGGTGATTTCGTCCCTACCGATCCGGCTTCAGCGCCAGACCGGGCGTCCGAGATTGACCTGATGATGACTGGTCAGAGCACCGGTCCCGGCGCCGACGGCACCGCCGACCAACGCGCCTTCCAGCGGCGCTCCGAACATCAGCCCTCCGACTGCTCCGACGCCGGCGCCGATACCGGCGCCGCTCAACGCGCGATCTCCGGTGCTGTGGCCGCAGGCGGACAAGCCCAGGGCCGACAGCATGACGGTCATCGCGAAAATGGTGCGTTTCATGGTTCGCCTCCTGGTGACGGAGGAGAGCGGGCGAGCTGCGCCGCTTTTGGCTTCGTCACGATCAATTGCGGTTCTGTTCATTTTTTCGGAGCGCCATGCGACTCGACCAACCAGATCTGCTGGTCGACCCCGCGCGAGACTTCGGTAAACAGATCGGATGTCGTCGGGTCGCCCAGGGTCGCCGTTTGGCCGATGGCGTCCCGGATGGACTGGCCAAATGCCGCCAAGCTTGCCGATACGGCGAAGACATGTTCCTGCTCGTCAGCGACAGTGAGAGGATAGGGGACGAGGAAGGAATTTTCGGCGGCCACCTGGACCGTCCCATGGGCTGCGCCTCCCAATCCGCGAGCCCGTTCGGCGATCAGGTCCGAATAGCCCTCGACCTCTCCCGCGACCTTGTCGAACAGCTCGTGGATCGCAATGAAACCCGGTCCGCGGACATTCCAATGTGCCTGCTTCACTTGGGAATGCAGATCGATTGCCGCCGCCAGATGCTTGTTCAGAAGTTCGACGGATTGCGCCCGGATATTTTCGGACAGCGTGTTGTGGGTCGGCTGCATGCTAGGATCTCCCGGAATAGGCAAAAACGGATAGATCCTGACCATAGAGGATAGAAGATAAGTAAGAACAGACTCGGAATATACTTATAACGATTCTGGTAATAATCGTGATAATTCCAGAAAAACTGTAATTTTAGGTCTCGATCAGATCATCCAAGACCAGATCATGGCGACCACGGTCACCGCCATGACGGCCGTCGCCAGCCAGCCCACCGCTCGCAAAAATGGGGGCAGTGTAAAGCCGGCCATGATTTCCGGGCGCATCGTCAGACGCATCATCATGACCATCACCGGCACGGCTGCGATGCCGTTGACCACGGCGCTCCAGTAGAGCGCCTTGATGGGATCGATGGGCGAGAAGTTCAGTGCGATTCCCAGCACCATGCCCACTGTGATCGTCGCATAGAACGCCTTTGCATGCAGCGGCCGGCGCGCCAGTCCGACATGCCAGCCGATGGTTTCACCCAGCGCATAGGCCGCCGATCCCGCCAGAACCGGCAAGGCCAACATGCCTGTGCCGATGATGCCGGTGGCGAAGATGGCAAAGGTCAACGGTCCAGCGACGGCGCGCAGCGCTTCCGCCGCCTGGCCGGTCGTTTGAATGTCGGTGACGCCGCCGGCATTCAGGGTTGCCGCGGTGGTAATCACGATGGACAGCGCGATGAGATTGGAGAGCGCCATTCCGATATAGGTGTCCAGGCGGATCCTGACGAATTCGCGACCCGCCTGTTCCGGGGCGCGCGACAACGGACGGGCCCCCTGTTGTTCCTTCTCGTCTTCGACTTCCTGTTCCGCCTGCCAGAAAAACAGGTAGGGGCTGATGGTGGTGCCCAGCACGGCGACGATCGCCATCAGATACTCCATCTTGAAAGAAAATGGCGGCCTGATGATGGCCCAGGCTACCTCCTGCCATGGCACATGCACGACGAAGGCGCACGCCACATAGGCGAACAAGGACAGGCAGAGCCATTTCAGGATGGCGATGTAGCGGGCGTAGCGGGTAAAGATCTGCAACGCCGCCGAGATCGCGCCAAACAGCACGACGTACAGATGGGCCGGACCGTGGATCAACAGCTTGAGCGCCGCTCCCATCGCGCCAAGATCGGCGCCCAGATTGATCAGATTGGCGAACAGCAGCAGGCTGACCACGCCGCTCGACAGCCAGGCCGGATAGTGTCGCCGCAGATTGCCCGCAATGCCAAATCCGGTGACGCGGCCGATGCGGGCGCTGATTTCCTGAATGGCCGCCATCAACGGATAGCTGATGATCAGCGTCCAGGCGAGACCGTAGCCGAACTGGGCGCCAACCTGGGAATAGGTGGCGATGCCGCTGGGATCGTCGTCCGACGCCCCGGTGATCAAACCGGGGCCCAGGACCTGGATGAACTTCGGCCGCTTGGGGTGGTCGGGCGCAGCCTCGTCGGTCATGTGTTGTCCGAGGTCATAGACAATCCTGAATCATTGGATTTCGGGTGGTCACGGCGCCAGTGCGGCATCGATGATCTTCAGGGCTTCCTGACGCTGCCCGTTGCCGAGTGCCTGCAGAGCGCTGGCGACCTGCAAGACAAGCTTGTCATCACTGCGAGCATTGGTCTGATCTTGCGGAACGGAACGGTCGAGGGCACGGGTTTCAGCCATTTCCAACGACTGCTGGGCTTGCCCGGTATGGCCAGCGGCCAGCGATGTCCGGGCGGATTTCAGATAATCTAGCGATGAGCCGTCCCATCCTATTGATGGTGTCGGCAGATTGGGGGCGATGACCGAACGGGTGTCGCTCGACGAGATATTGCTGGCTTTGGCGGACTGGTGGTGCAAACGCCCGGTGTGGGCCGCCACGCCTGCCTCTGGGGCCGTGTTGGGTTCAGCTTCGGCCGTTGTTTGAGCCAGCGCCGGCATCGCGATGACGCCGAGCACCGCAATGACCGCAAAACATGAATTTTTCATTCTGTGGAACTCCTCAAAAGTTCGCGTTTCATGATGCGGTTTGCTCTATCCCGATCTGAAAAAACGCATCATTTAAGGCATCTCACTATAAGCATCGTCGATACCGTGTTGTAGAATCGGAAACTACTCATCCCGACGCATAAAATATTTCTATATATTCTATCCATATTTTCAAGATGACCAACAGCAGTTCCAATTTTGGAGTTTATGAGCGGCGCAATAATAATCGGTACTCTTTCGTCATTCCCGCGAATGCGGGAATCCATACGGCTGGCTGGATTCCCGCATTCGCGGGAATGACGAGGTGATTGGTTTATCTTTGCCGAACGAATTCTTCTCCGTGTTCTCTGTGCCTCCGTGGTGAATTTCATGCGTTGGTGCCAAAACACATGGAACCTGACGCGCTATTCCCCGCTCAACGTCATGGCGCCGGGGGAGGAAACGATCGCGGCATCGCCGGTCATCGGCGTTTGTCCGCCTTTGGGTGAGGTGACTTTGGCGGCGATTCTGGCAAGACCGGTTCTCAGTAATATGGCAAACCGCTTGGCATCGAGAGGTCGGCTGAAAAGATAGCCCTGGCCTTCCTCGCAGTGCAGCATCTTGAGGTGGGCCAACTGTACCTGATCCTCCACCCCTTCGGCGATCACCCGTTGTTTGAGACTGGTTCCCATGGCGATGATCGCCGTGACGATGATGCTGTTGCCCGTCGCGACATCGATGGATTGCACGAACGATTGATCGATCTTGAGCACATCGACGGGAAACTGCGTCAAATAGCTGAGGCTGGAATAGCCTGTGCCGAAATCGTCCACGGCCAGTTCAACGCCTAAAGTCTTGAGCTGCTGAAGGATCTCTGTGCTGGATGAGGCGTCGCGCATCAAGACGCTTTCTGTGATTTCCAATTGCAGGCATTCGGGTTTCAGCCCGGTCTCGGCCAGGGCAGCGCGCACATTTGCGACGAAATCCGGTCGCCGGAATTCCAAGGCCGAGACATTGACGGCGATCGAACCAGGTTTCAGTCCGGCGTCCTGCCAGCGTTTGGTCTGAGCACAGGCTTCGCGGAGAACCCAACGGTCGATCGGCACGATCAGACCGCAGTCTTCGGCAATGGGCACGAAGTGGCCCGGCAGCAGCATGCCTCGTTCCGGATGCAACCAGCGCAACAACGCCTCGGCACCGGTAATCCTTCCGGTCTGGAGGTTGACCTTAGGCTGGTAGTGCAAGACAAATTCCTGGCGTTCGAGTGCGTGACGCATATTACTTTCGATGATCTGCCGTTCGACCGCGCGGTCGTTCATCTCGCTTTTGAAAAACTGGTAAGTGTTGCGGCCTTTTTCTTTTGCCTGATACATCGCTGTATCAGCATTTTTTATCAGTGTTTCCGCGTCCCCGGCATCGTCAGGATAACCGCTGATGCCGATACTGGCCGTTACATGCAGCTCATGTTCGGCAATGCAATAGGGTACCGCCAATGCCGTTAGAATCTTGTCGGCGGTCAGCCCAACGTCCTGAACTGATTTTCCGTCCGACAGCAACACCACGAATTCATCGCCGCCCTGACGGCTGACCGTGTCGGAATGGCGTACGCAGGAACTAAGGCGCCCGGCAACGGATTTGAGCAGTTCGTCGCCGACGCCATGTCCAAGGGAATCGTTGATATGTTTGAAATTGTCGAGATCTAGGAATAACACCGCGAGATGGGTGGTCCGCCGTTCAGCCGAGGTGATCGCTTGCGAGATGCGGTCGTTCAACAACATTCGGTTCGGCAAATTGGTAAGCGAATCGTGCTGCGCCAGATGCGCCATTTTGGCGACCATCGCCTGTGCCGCCGTGATGTCGTGAAACACGACCACCGCCCCGGTTATCTTTCCGTTCGAGTTGTGGATCGGCGCCGCGGAATCCTCAATCGCCACCTCGCTTCCGTCGCGGCGAATCAGGATGGTTCCTGCCGCCATTCCCATCGGACTGTCCTTTTTCAAGACCAGTTCGACCGGACTGGCCTCGGGGTCGCGGGTTGTGCCGTGGAGTAGTTTCATCACCTCGCCGACCGGGCGCCCATGCGCCTCGGCACGTGGCCATCCGGTCATCTGTTCCGCCGCGATGTTCAGATAGTCGATATTGCCTGACATATCCGTGCCGATGACGGCGTCGCTGATGGAGTTGAGAGTGACTTCGGCACGCGCCTTTGCGATGAAGGCTATTTCCTCGACCGCTTTACGTTGAATGATGTTGCGCAGTGATTGCGGCACCAGATAGCTCTCGAAGTGACCCTTCGTAAGATAGCCTTGGGCGCCGCGCTGAACTGCCGCCACGGCAAGCGATTCGTCATCGGGCGCGCAGAGCGTCATGATTGGAGTGCGAGGCGCGACGGCGAAGAGTTTGTCGAATGTCGCCATGCCGCGACTGTCGGGAAGCGAAAAATCCATCAGGACGATATCGATACCGCCGGCGGCGAGCCGTTCGAGTCCATCGGACAGGCACATCACCCATTCTATGACGAATGGTCCATCTCTGGCCCTGCTGAGCAACTCGTCAAGAATCTTGGCGTCGACAGAATCGCTCGATATAATTAATACCTTGTTTGGCATCGAGCATCTATTCCTTTGACCAAGTTTGCAAAGTTTCAATCATTTACGAGCTCTGCCTGGAATAGATGATATATTAGCGGTTTTACTGTACTTATAACGCCAGGACTCCAGTTTCCGGAAATCAAGGCCGGCACCGGAGTTGCGTATTTCAGGTGCCTTCGATTCGCACAGACAACTAAAACGAGAGTTAATGTTTTAATAATATACCTTAAGGCGCCATCCGATCGGGGCGATAGGTTCGGAAACTACTCAGATACGGTATCGGAATTGGCGCCGGCCGACGGGACCGTCATTGTTTTCGACTGTCGTTTCCAACCAGCATCCCAGCGACGAGCGCAGCCACCAGCATCGTGCCTTTCTGGTCCTTGAGGAGGCGAGCGGCTTCGGCCAGAAGCACCTCGGGTGATACGGCGGGACGTGGCCGCCGGGCCGTTCTGGCAACGAGCGACGCCAGGAAGACGACGGCGAGGCATAGAATGAGAAGGCAGAAAGCCACCGCCAGCATGGCCGTGGCCGGGCCGATGAGCGGCGCGGCATAGATCCACAGGGCGGCGACGGCGCAGCCAGCCGATGCCGTCGCAAGGACGGCGGCGACGATCGCCAGCAGCGCCGTTATCGCCGTCTTTCGGGCGGACGCCGCCACGTCCGCCGCTCCTGTCTGGGTCAGCGACAAGAGCGCCGAGCGGATCGCCCCTTCCATTGTGGTCATCGTCATTAGCGTGGCAGCAGGCGGCTGCCAAGGAAGCCAAGGGCAAAAGCCAGCAACAGGCTCATGACCGGTTGTTTTTCGATTTGACGACCGATGGCGTCGGCTGACCGCCCACCTTGGGAAGCCAGATTGTCGTAGAGGCGCGATGCCTCTTTGCCGATTTGTCCCGCGGCATCGCTGGTCGTGTCGACGGCGCTGTCTTTCCAATGTCCGGCCAGCATGGCGAGATCGTGCTTGAGAGAGGCGATATCGTTCATGATTGCGTGAAGATCGGGGTTGGCTTCGGCCTCGATGGCGTCCTTGATTGCTGTGACCATAAAAATGTCTCCCGGACAGGGTTGGTGAAAATTCGTGACTATCGAATTAGATGTTCTTTTACTGGGTCGAAGCGGTCAGCTCGCTGACCTTCGTCTTCAGCAGTTCAACGAGGTTTGTTACCCCGCCGCTTCGTCTGATCACCGTTGAAAATTCCTCCCGCAGGGCCTGCGAGAGGCTGGCTCCACTGGCGACGATATCGACCACCTTGTAGCTGTCGACGGTTCGCACGACGTTCCAGTCGACGCGGATCGGTTGCCCGGTGGCCAGCGGGACAATTTCCGTACTCACCACCATCATTCTTTCACTATCGACGCGCTGTTTCAGGACGCGAAACGAACCGGCGTTGTAGTCGGAAAAACGCGCGAAATACATCTGCGACATATAGTCGGCGAAGGCGTCCGTGAACTGTTGCCGTTCGATATCGCTCGTTCCCTGCCAATAACGACCGAGAACGGTCTGGGCGATTTTCGGAAGGTCAAAGTCCGCATTCATCAGTGTTTGAAAGCGTTGTTGGCGATCCGCCACCGAACTGCCGGAATCCTGCATGATCTGGATGGCATGCGTTCCGAGGTCGGCGATGAACTCGCCCGCGTCGCCCACTGTTGCCGAATAAGACGGTTCCGCACCGGCGAGCAGAAAAAGAAAACCCAGGATATGGATGGACCTCCATTTGGAGGCGGCTGCTCTTTGCGTGGTCATGGCACACTCCGCGGGCAGGCGAGAGCGCAAGGGCGAAGGTTCGAGCGGGAACTGACGTCACGCGCTGGTGGCGGGCCGATCATTATGACAAGGGGACGGATCAAGGAGCGTGCTTGTCCGCGCTTTTCTCGATGGCGGTACCCGCCTGGGAAATATCCTCGCCGGCGCCCGCCGTAGTGTGACAAGCCCCAAGGAGCGGCAGGCTGCCGAGGAGCAGGAGAAGGGTGAGGGTCCATATCTTTGTATTCTTGTACATGGTCATAACCCTTTGGTTGAATTGTTTCACCGAGGCTTGGGGCGCCGTGTGACACACGCCTTAGATCCGCCCCATAACCAGCAGAACGATGACGATAAGGAGGATGATGCCCAGTCCACTGCTCGGGTAGTAACCCCAGTTCGAGCTGTGCGGCCATCGCGGCAGAGCGCCGATCAAAAACAGCACCAGGACGACGATCAGAATAGTGCCGAGGCTCATGGCGAGAACTCCTTGGGACGGGCGGACGGTAATTCCGTCATTCCCGATACGATGCCGAGCGATTTTTACGGTTGATGTTCCAGACGGACTGGCTTGCCGACGCCAGTCTGGATATCAAAATTCACCTTTCAGAGCATAACCGGTTGCGAATAGGCGGTGAGAGACTCGGAAAATACTTATTTTCATTCCGATGAAGATCAGAAAATATTTTGCGAAATAGTCAATACATTGCCGTGTGGCGTGATTTTTACGTTCCAAATACGAAAAATGTGGCATGGGCATGGATGGATTTTCCAGCAGACGATCTGCGTAATTTCCGAACCTCCCTGTCCTGGTGGGCTGTCGGCTATGGTGGCCGGGTTCGGGGAGGCGGTTCATCAAGTGCAACCGCTCCGTCCGACGGCATTTCCAGAAAAGGCACCGCCGATGTCATGTCTTATTCAGCGACGAGCTGCTTCCTTTCCTTTGGTGCGCACCATTGTGATGACGACGCTTTTGGGCACCGCCTGGCTGGCAGGCCCCTTTGCCGCGGCTTACGCGGAGGACGCGCAACCGCAGCCGATGCAAAATATGTCGAAGACTATGTCGCAAAAAGCCGGCGTTCCGGCGGCCGCCCATAAGATGGATAAGGCCGAAACCATCGAGGCACGGATCGAGAAACTTCACGTGCGCTTGAAGATCACCCCCGATCAGGAAGCGCAGTGGAATGGCGTTGCGCAGGCGATGCATGAAAATGCCGTCGTCATGGAAAAGTTGATGGCGGAAAAACGCGCGCAAAATCCGCTTAACATGACGGCATTGGACGATTTGACGACCTATCAGGAATTCGCCCAGGCGCATGTCGATGGCCTGAAGAACTTGACGTCGGCCTTTTCGTCGCTTTACGGGGCGATGCCGGACGATCAAAAAAAGGTCGCCGATCAAGTCTTCCAAAGTTTTGGACGTGAAGCCGGGCATCATCACATGGCAGATAAGGCCAATTAGAAACCCGCCAGCTCGTTTTATGACGTGGCTCCACGCACATCAGAGGAGGCCATCGCATGGCCAGGATCTGTGACATCAAATCGAAACCACGCCAGTCGGTGAAATTCGCGGCGGGATTGGCAATCGCCCTCGTTTTTGGCTTCATCGCCGGTCCGGCCGAGGCGCGTTGGGGTGATCGCGACGACGGGCCTCCGCACCGGGATGGTCGGGGTGATCGCGGCGATCATAGCCGGGATCGCGATGATCATCGGAGAAATCGTCACGACTGGGACGGTGGTTACTATCGCGCTCCGCCTGTCGTCTATGGTGGCCCCTATAACAATGGATATGGATATTATCCGCCGCCGGTCGTCTATGGTCCAGGAATCGGAGTGGTCTTGCCAGGGCTCAATATTAATATTCGTTGAGTCTCGATGTCTGGCCAGTACGGCTTTTACTCCGCTGATTTTTACGAGGCCGCCACCGCCAAAAAGTCGTCATTGCCGGACTTGATCCGGCAATCCATGGCGGCATAAATCAGACGGCATCGTTTGGTTCGGCCACGTGGATACCCGTGTCAAGCACGGGTATGACGGTGTAGGGTTGAACAATCCGGCATAAATCTATTCAAAATGTCTAAGGCACAATCCCGTGCCGGACAGCCGTTGGATGAGCCCGCTCTACGGCTGCAACGTGATCTCGGCGCGGCGGTTCTGAGGCTCGCGAGCTTTGCCAGGTGTGGAAACAATCTGGCCGGATTGGCCGACGCCAAATGTTTGGATGTCGTCCGGCGAGACACCGTAACGGATGAGGTCGGCGCGAACGGCGGCGGCGCGGTGTTCGGATAGCTGCTGATTGTAGGCGGGGCGACCAGACGAGTCGGTATGACCGACGACGTCGATTCTTGTTACATGACCCTGTCGGATGCGATCGGCCGCGAGACGGAGCGTCCTCGCACCGTCCTCGGTGATGTCGAACTTGTTCCAATCGAAAAACACCTGATAGCCGCCCTTAGTGTCCGGTGCCGCCTCGATGGGCGGCGGAACCTTGGCTGGTCCCGGTGCCGGAGGCTCAACGACCTTGAGTGTCACGACAAGCTTCCTGAAGTCGATTCCACAATCAGAGTCGTCGTCGCCGGTCACCGCCCAGCAATCATACTGGCTCTGGGCGTGAGCGGCCTCCCGCGGCACGCGCTCGCGGGCGCCTCCGTCGAGTTCCGCCAACAATTGAGCCCGTCCCTCGACCAATCCGGAACCGTCGCCAAACAAGGACGACCAATGCCAGGCGGTCAAAGTTTCCGGATCCACCGGCAAGACCACTTCCCCGGCCGCCGCGCGAAGACCTCGTCGGGCCAGCCAGGCGGCGTCTTGGGTGTCGATGTCGGCGGTGTCGACGGCCGCTCGACGGTACTCGGAGCTGAGTGCTTGCGTAAAGGGCGTTCCGCCTTTGGCGGTCGTGGTCCTTAACGTACCGATATCGCTGACATCGGCGGGGGACGCGCAACCGCCGAGACCTAGGCCGAGGGCGACCATCGCGGTTGCCAAATACTTGTGTTCTGTCATGGTTCGTTCCTCTGAAATGCTTTTGGTCCACCGATCAGAAACGCACCGACGCGGAGAACGAACCGAATGTGTCGGTGTGTCTCTCGCCGTAGAATTCCTTTGTCAGGAAGACGTGCGTGTAGGCTAGCCTGACGGAACCTACCGTCATGGCGACACCGAATTGGAGATCGCCGACGAGAGGACGCTTGTCGACACTGCGGCTGTCGGTGAATGTGTTGCCGTCGAGGAAGATGTCACGCGCCACGGCGCGTCCTTCGACACCGGCAAACAGATACCAACCGAAGTCGCGCTGCGGTTCGAAGTAGTCGGATCCGGTCAGGCTGGGGCGAACTCGCGGTGGGCCGTAGTCGGCCGGCAGGTCATAGCCGATTCTGAGAGTGGCGCCGCCGGCCGCCTGGGTCAGTACGTTGCCGACATCGGCGCCGGCATAGGGCGTCACGTCGGCGCCCAGGCCAAACTCTGAAAACTCGTAAAGGGCGCGCCATTTGCGCTGATAGGCGATCACGATGCCTGGTTCATCTCGCAGTTGGTAGTGCCACCCCTCCGGCTTGGTCGACCCGGTGATGCTGTGGACGAATTTCTGAGTCTGATCGGCCAGTGACGCCGGTCCGACCATGCCAAGATCGACCTCCAGGATGTCGATCCGGTTTTTTTCCTCCGACACGACGCCGACGCTGCCGTAGAGCCAGCCCGCATAGGGTTGGTCTTTCTGATCGGGATTGCTGCGGGTAAGGTTACTGGGCGCATACATACTCTGTCCGAACGACGCGCCCCAGCGGCGGTGGCCATTGGTCCCGAACATCGGGACGAGCGCCGCCGTCCGGTCCAGCCAGTCGGGAACGTCGGATTCGGCGCTGAGATAGGAAAAACGGACACCGTTGGTGTAATGCCGGTCGGCGTCGGCAAAAAGGTCGTTTTCCAAAGAAAAAGTGAAGATGCCGCGCGTATCCTTGACGCGCTCGACGTTGGGCGGCTCATCGGACTGTGGTGCCGGTGGCATTTGCGCCCAGGCCAGGGCAGGCAGGAAAAACAGCACGCCCGCCAATCCCACAGAGCGACCGGCGCCGGATATGGTTCTTCGGGACAATATCGGAATCAGACGGGATCTCGATGTTCCGATGTCCTGGCCAGAGCAATCAGCAGCCATGCTCATCCGATGGAACCTCCTGAAAATATTCTGTAATTTGTTCGGTGGGAACAAACTCTCCGTTCAACTCTGGTCGGGATAAATCAGTCTCGAAAGGGTCGGAAAATACTCATACCAATTCGCGGTGATCGGTTCCGATCACCGCGAATTGGTATGAGCTGGCGTTTCGTCGTCCGGAGCCGATTCGCGGCGTTGCCGCGTTTGTTCAGCGCTGAAAAAAAGGAAGGCGCACCCGAGGGGGCGGGGCGCCTTCCCCACATGCCGGGCCAACGGGGGGGGAGGATCAGGGAGACCCGTACATGTGGAAACGTTGTCCACGGCCCAAACCGGTCGAATATTGCGGCTGGCCGCGGTTCCCGGGCTTTATTGTTGGGCGTATTTCAATTCCGGCAGAAGTCGCAACCCCTCCTTCGTGCCGCCCGGGAGCGATACCTTTTTGTCGGCAAAGGTCAGCGTGTCATAAGGAACCACGACCAAATGCGAGCCGACACCCAAAAAACCGCCGATCGAGAGGACTGCGAACGGTTGTTTCCCGTCGGGGCTGATGAGAAGGTCATCGATCTTTCCGATGGTTTCATCGGCATCGTTGACGACGTTGCTGCCGACGATCTTCGACGCGCGATAGCCTGCCGAAAGGGACAGAACATCCACTTTGACAAGTTCCACCGTCTGCGGTGCGCCCTGCGCTCCCGCCGCGCTGGAGAGAAGAACCCCGCAGATGAATGCGGTGCTGGCGAAAACGGATGTCTTTTTCATGGCGTGCTTTCCTCGGCTGCTTGCATTGATCGTCGTTTGTTCATCAATGGGCATTTCTGACCGATCGAGACCGGCGATCGGGCCCCACATCCCTCATCACTTGCTCGCATCCTTGATGCTGCCGATGGCATTTTGCAGCTTGCCGGCGTCTTGATCCGCCTTGCCGTCAGACTGCAGCTTGGCATCGCCGACCGCCTTGCCGATGGCAGTCTTGATTGCGCCTTTGATTTCTTTGGCGGCGCCCGCGATTCGATCTTTGTCCATGATCATCCACTCCTGGTTCAGGCAAACAAGCCGTCCATGTCGTGGACACTATCAGGGCCGGCGATGGTCAGGCGAGACTCGGAAAATACTTATGTTGTTGGTACCTTGATCTAATTCATTCCCAAGCATACCAATGCTCGTACCGAATAGGTTCTTCTGTCGATATTCTGTCGTTTCCATTCACGCGCAAGCGGGAATGACGGGATAGAACGGACGAAGAAGTGTGAATGCCCTCGCGCTGATCCAAGAGGGTGACGGGAAAATGTGACGGGAAACCGTAACTGCTGACACGTCTTAGGTCACGGATCAGGTCATTCTCAGAATTCACTGCGATATTCAGGGGAACATTTGAGTAGATTCCGATCCTGCTCTTGATGATATCCGCTCGGCTATGGTGAGGACTGGCGAATCGGTGATGCGATCGGCAAAAACGCTCTCACGCACGACCATTGTTTTGCGCAATGCCGGTACCGTCGTTCGGCGTCCGTTCCGGATGAGTGACGACTTTCAAGAGGATCAAGATAATGAACACCACACGTAACATTTGTCTCGCACTTGTCGTGGCGACGGGGGCTCTGGCTTCTGCGGGCATGATGTCCGCCGCCAATGCGGCGACGGCTCAGGATTTGGACAAGGACTCACAGCAAGCCTTGGCGACACTGACTCAAAGCAACTCCCTGGCCGCAAAGCTTGCACATACCGCCAAGGCGACGCTTGTTTTCCCCAATATCGTGAAGGCCGGTTTCATCTTCGGTGCCGGTTACGGTGAGGGAGAATTGCTCAAAGGTACGAAGATCGACGGTTATTACAATTCCTTTACGGGATCCTGGGGGTTGCAGGCCGGCGCTCAGTCGTACGGATATATCGTCTTCCTGATGACGAAAAAGGCCGAGCACTATGTTCACGACTCCCACGGTTGGGAAATCGGCGTAGGACCCACCGTCGTGGTGGTTGACGAAGGGGTTGCCAAGAACTTGACGACCTCTACGCTAAAAGATGACGCCTATGCATTCATCTTCAGTCAGCAGGGATTGATGGCCGGTGTCAGTATTGAGGGAACAAAAATTTCAAGTATTAAAAGATAGTTCTTCGGAGAGGATTTCTCACGAAGGACTGGCGGATTGGCACCTCTCGTGGATAAATTCGCTTGTGAAAAGGGCATCCCCGCATGACGGGCAGGGATGCCCTTTCCATTTAAAAAAGAACCTAGTGATAAAGATTTGACGGATGAGTTCCTAAACCAGGAGTGGGACGGGCGTCCGAGGCCTTAGAATTAAATCGAAAGTGGCACCGGACTCCGTGCCGGTGTTCGCCGCAAAGCGGTGAAAACCCTTGCTTTCGACATCGATCCCACACCGGCGCGGAGCCACTAATTTTTCACAACCTCGGATGCCCGCCCCACTCGCTGGAGGACAAAGTGTTAGATTCCGGCCATCAGGCTCTCACAAGAGTTGGCGGCTCACCAGATCCGTGTCCCGTTTGCAAACGTCGAGCGGTGCAGCAGGAACCGCAAGGCCGATGCGACCGGTGACGGCAGGTGGGGGGCGGGCTGGGGCGAGATGTTGATCGGAATCGCCGGCGCGTTTCGCAAGCTGGCGAAAAGGTCGGTGAAATCGCCCAATTCGCAGGTCCAACGATGAACGGCTCGAAAAAAGACCGGACCGATATCGCCACGGCGCGCCAACGGTGTCAGAAAGTCCTGCAAATGCATGAGAAACCGATGTTCCACACCGGCACCGGCATCGGGCCCATGCGAACATAGGGACAGCAACGCAATGCTGCCGTCACCGAGATCGCCGATCAGATCGACCGGCGTGGCCGCCGCCTGGACCGCCGCCGCGAGGACGCTCGTGGGCAGGTGAGGGGCCGTGGCGGAGAGCAGGGTGACGCGCGTATTCGTCGTCGACAAAGCATTGATCTGGCGGTGACCTTCATCGATCAAACGGTTCCGGCTATGCATGTTCCGATCTCCAAGTCTTGGCCTCAGCCAATCCGAAATCCGGCCAGCGGATTGCAATCGTGTTGGCAAACGCGTGTAAGGTCCACCATAGCCGATGGTCCTTGGCCCGGATCAGACTCGGAATCTACTCAAAGACGTGTGCGCGCACTGTCCTGCTGGTGAGGAGGTGCCGGACGATAACAGCCATGTCGTGAAACGTCGAAGAGAGCGGATGCGTATAGTTGGACGATTCGTAATATAATGTAGAGTATGCGACATTTTTGTCTGATATATGACAATCACCTGTCTTCTAATTTAAACGTTTTGAAGTTTCCATATCGATTTTTGGGTGATATTTTGGCGAAAAATCGAACATAATAGCTTTGCATTGATGATAATAGTGACGTTGTGGATATCGTCCATACGGTTAGTTGGTTCATCCGCGAGTTAACCGTCGATGAAGACGTCGCCCATTATGGTTCACAGCATGAGAGCGCGACAGGAGAATGGCATGAACCATCTGACTTCGAACCCACCTCATTCGGGAGATTTTTCCGGCCGGCGGAGCGCACGGGGCGTTCTGCTGCTGCAAGACGGCGCGATCAATGTCTATGCCTTCCTGCCATGCCCTTTGAAAGTGCGTTTCAAGCAGGCGCTGGAAAGCTACATGGCGGGCTACAATCCGACGGCCCATTGGCCACTTTACTGCCCGAGCATTCTGGACGGCGGGCATCATTCGCTCGACATCGAGATCGAAAGCGCCTCCAGCGAGGCGGATCTTCCCGAGGTCATCGTCGCGGTTTCTCCCTCGATTCTGCTGTCCTATCCCTTCAAGAACCGATTCCTTTCCTTGTACCAGGGGGTGAGCGCGCCCTCTTATCTCGCGGCCATGCCGGCGTTCTATCGGCAGGTGGCGGAAAAGAACAATCTCGGCTTCCTGGGTTTTGGCAAATGGAGCGTCATCCGTGATTTCTCGGTGGCGCCCGATCTCGCCAATCCCACCTGTTGGGCCGACTTGCTCAAAGATGACTACCGCGGGCTGCTGGCCATCCATGGATGCGATGGCAAGGTGGGGGCGCAGAACCTGATGATGGCGTTGGAGGATCGCGGCGGGCGGGAGGCGGTGACCGCCCTGGCGCGAAATGTCGCGGTTGTGGCGCATTTCTCGCAAATCATCAAAGGGATCGGTTCGCAGTCCGCGAGCCGTATGCCCTTTTCCATTCTGCCCAACGCCGCGGCGGTACAGATTCCGTCCTCGAAGAACGCGGCGATCCTCGAATTCAGCGATGGGCCGCTGTCGATGCCGCTGCTCATACTGGTCAAGAAGAATCGGATCGCGGAAAGTCAGGGGGCACTCGATTTCTTTTGGGGCGAGACTTTCCGTAACGATGTTCTGGCCAAGGGCGATTTCGAGACCCCCGATCGCATGGACTGGAGCCGTCCCCAGTTCCATCCGGATTGGGGTCGCCTGGGGCAGGGCGACTATCGCCAGCGAGCCGAGGCTTTGTCCGCCCTGTTCAAAAAGAACTCGCCGGCTTTCCTTGGCGCCGAATCCTGACACATCGAGAGGGCAATTCGGAAGATGAGACTTGTCACCGTGTCCGGTCCGCCGTCTTCCGGAAAGACGGCCGTCTTGTTGAACGTCATCCGGGAACTTCGAAAAACCGGTAAGACGGTCGGGGTCGTCAAATTCGATTGCCTGTCCACCGAAGACGACCGGGTTTATGCCTCGCTCGGCGTCACGGTGCGGGTCGGACTTTCCGGCAATCTCTGCCCGGACCATTATTTCGTCTGCAACATCGACGAATGCGTCGCCTGGGGGGTGGCTCAGGGTTTCGATTATCTGCTCTCGGAAAGCGCGGGTCTGTGCAATCGATGCGCGCCGCATGCCAAAGGCGTACTGGCGGTTTGCGTGATCGACAATCTGATGGGACTGAACACGCCCAAAAAGATCGGTCCAATGCTGAAATTCGCCGATGTCGTGGTTGTTACCAAGGGCGATATCGTCTCGCAGGCGGAACGCGAGGTATTCGCCTTCAAGGTGCGCCAAGCCAATCCTCGCGCCAAGATCGCGCAGGTCAACGGCATTACCGGGCAGGGGGCACACGGTCTGGCCACCTTGTTTGCCGGGGCGCCCGAAACATCCTCGCTAAACGGTGGTTCTCTGCGGTTCACCATGCCGGCGGCGCTTTGCTCCTATTGCCTGGGCGAGACCAAGATCGGTGCCGATTACCAAACGGGCAATATCAAACGGATCAAGGTGTAGCCATGGTGCCGGTCGAGGAAATTCTGAAAACCAGGATGGCCGACATTCGGAAAAACCATCCCGAGGTGAGTGGGTTTCTCGAGAGTCATGGTTTGATTCCGGATGACGATCGCTTGGCGCTGGCCGACTACATCGCCCGGATTCCCGATGAGGATTGCCAGGATTACGGTCTCGACAAGGCCGATCTGATCGATGCGCTGGGAACGTTCCTTGAGGGGCTGGAGGGATTGACCGATGGCCGTCAGACGTTCGATGTGCGCTCGGTCTCCATCATCGGCGGCACCGACAAAAGCGGCCGGCCGGAAAAGATCAATCTAACGCTGCTTCCCGGCACCATCACCAGCATCGTCGGGCCGACCGGATCGGGGAAAAGCCGGCTTCTGGGCGATATCGAATGGATGGCGCAGGGTGACACGCCGACCGGCCGGCGCATTCTCGTCAATGGCATGTTTCCCGGCGAGGATCTGCGCTTTTCGATCGAGCACAAATTAGTGGCGCAGCTTTCCCAGAATATGAATTTTGTCGTCGATACCGAGGTCGGCGCTTTCATCGCCATGCACGCGGCCAGCCGGATGCGGATAACCGACCATATCGTCGCCGACATCATCGCCCAGGCCAATGGTATGACGGGCGAGACTTTTGATGCCGATACGCCGATCACCGCGCTGTCGGGCGGACAGTCGCGGGCGCTGATGATCGCCGATACGGCGTTTCTCAGTACCTCGCCGATCGTTCTGATCGACGAGATCGAGAATGCCGGCATCGACCGCACGCGAGCGCTGGAGCTTCTCGTCAAAAAGGAAAAGATCGTGATCATGGCGACCCACGATCCCCTTCTCGCCCTGATGGCCGATCGGCGGCTGGTCATCCAAAACGGCGCGATCGAGCGCGTCATCGAAACATCGGCGCGGGAAAAGGCCGTTTTGGTCGAATTGGAAAAGATGGACGCCGTCATGCAGCGCCTGCGCCTGCGCCTGCGGGCCGGTGAAGAGATCGAAGGTCTCGGGAGTTAGGATCAGTCCTTTTCCGGACCGAGAGGCGGCGGGAGATCCGATGAGTCGGGTTGGCCCAGTTGCGCCTTGGAGGCCATGCGGCGAAGCGATGTCTCCAGCCGATCGGTGGCCTTTTGCATTTCGTCGAGGAATTCGCGGACCAGGGCGATATGGGTGTGCGCCGCGGCGCGCGCCGCATCGGGTGATCCTGCCATGACGGCGTCGTAAATCGCCCGGTGCTGTTGACCGTTCAATTCGTGGTAGCCGGTTCTCGGATGCAGGCGGCTGCGATTGTGAATGACATCGTTACGCAGCAGTCCCGCCATGCCCCGCATGACGTGGAGGATTGTCATGTTGTGGCTGGCTTCGTAGATCGCCAGATGGAAATCGGCATCGGCCTGTGCCTCCGATCCGGCGTCGGACTGCTCGTGCAACTCCATCAACTTTTCGAAACAGCGCGAAATATTGTCGCGGTCGACGGTCGTGGCGCGCAATGCCGCGAAATAGGTCGCCTCGCGCTCGATGATCAGGCGAAATTCAAGATAATCGTCAAAGCGTTCGGGGCGCCCCTCGTAAAGGGCGGTCAGCGATACAGCGGTATTGTCGGCCATCGGGTCGTTGACATGCAGGCCGTCACGTTGCATTTGCAGCAGGCCTTCCGAATCGAGCTTCGCCAGCGCGCTGCGCACGGTCGGTCGTGATGTGTCGAAGCGCTCCGCCAGCTCTCTTTCCGATGGCATACGAGTGCCCGGAGGTAACGCGCCCTCATAAATCAGATCGCGGATCTGATCTGCGATAGCGTCGGAAAGACGCGGCGGGCGCACAGCCTGAAAGACCATGGCCTTTACTCAAACCTTGATAAAATCCAGTGGAGAATATCATCGTCATATGGTCGTCACAATGGATGATCGGGTTGTCCAGATGCCCCCTCCGCTGGAAAATGGTTTTCCGTCGGAAGCAGGCTCCCCAGAGTGGTAGCGTTCGCATCTATCAGGTCCAATAGATTGCGAAAGTTTTTTGTCACTGGCAATTTTAATGGTAAAAAGAGTTGCCCATTGGACGAGCGGTGGATAGTTTTGGGGAAGCACCGCCGTCGCGTGGTTCAGAAAACAGGCTCCTTTTCGGGTGATCCGGTGGCGTTCGAAGATCGGCCGCCATCAGCGCATCGGTTCGAGAGGGCGCCGGCTTTCCGGGTGCTTCGGGAAGCCGAACAGGGAGCATCGTCACCATGTCGTCCACTCTTCATGTCCTGCCTTCGCCGTCGGCCGATGTTTTTGTCGGGTTGGGTCAAGCGCTCAACCGGTTCATTCCGACTGAGCGGCTGATAACCGACCCTCTGCGCTTGCTGGCCTATGGTACCGACGCCAGCCTCTACCGTCTGGTTCCCAAGATCGTCGTGAAAGCCGAAAGTGAGGAGGAGGTCCGCCAGATCCTCGCCTGCTGCCGGCAATTCCATGCGCCGATTACCTTTCGGGCGGCGGGAACCAGTCTTTCGGGTCAGGCGATTACCGATTCGGTGTTGCTGATCCTGGGGGATAGCTGGACGGGGATCAAGGTCGAGAACGGTGGGCAGACCATCCGTCTGCAGCCCGGCGTCATCGGCGCCCATGCCAATCGTCGCCTTGTGCCCTATTCGCGCAAGATCGGCCCCGATCCGGCGTCCATCGATGCCGCGAAGATCGGCGGTATCGCCGCCAACAACGCCAGCGGCATGTGCTGCGGCACACACGAGAACAGCTATCAGACGCTGCAATCGATGCGCATTCTGTTGGCCGATGGGGCGATGCTCGACACCGGTGATCAGGCCAGCCGTTCGGCCTTCCAAAGGAGCCACAGCGCGCTGCTTTCCAAAATCGACGGATTGTCGAAAGCGCTGAAGGCTAATGGGCCGTTGGCCGAGAAGGTGCGCCAGAAATACCGGATCAAGAACACCACCGGCTATAGCCTGAACGCCCTCGTCGATTTCGAGGATCCCATCGACATCCTGCAGCATCTGTTGATCGGATCGGAAGGTACTCTGGCCTTTATCTCCGAGATCACCTATCGGACCGTCGTCGATTTGCCGAAAAAGGCCAGCGCGCTGGTGGTATTCCCCGATATCGGTGAAGCCTGCCGGACCGTGCCGTTGCTGAAAAAGACACCGGTTGCCGCCGTTGAGTTGCTCGATTCGCCGGCCATGCGTGCGGTCGAGGATCAACCGGGCATGCCAAAAAGCATCGTCGGCACTCCCGATGGCGCGGCCGCACTGCTGATCGAAACGCGGGCCGCCGACGAGGAGACTCTCAACGCCAACATGGCGGCCATCTGCGAGGTTCTGAACAGCGCCAGCACATTGTCGCCGGCAATCTTCTCGACCGATCCGAGGGAAACCGCCATCTACTGGAACGTTCGCAAGGGCGTTTTCCCGGCCGTGGCGGCCCAGCGTCCGCCGGGAAGCACCGTCATCATCGAAGACGTCGCGTTCAAGATCGAAGATCTGGCTCCTGGTGTCCTCGATCTTCAGGATCTGTTCGCCAAGCATGGCTATGTCGGGTGCTGCATCTATGGCCACGCCCTCGACGGCAACATGCATTTCGTCATCTATCACGATTTCTCGATCGCCGCTGAGTTGGAGCGCTACGCCAAGTTCATCGATGCCGTCTGCGATATGGTGGTGAAGAAATATGACGGCTCCCTGAAGGCAGAACATGGGACGGGGCGCAATATGGCGCCGTTCGTCGAGCTGGAATGGGGCGAAGCGGCCTACCAGTTGATGGTCGAATTGAAAAGCCTGCTCGATCCCGAGAACATGCTGAACCCTGGGGTCGTCCTGAATGACGACCCGTCCATTTTCGTGAAAAACCTCAAGCCGATGCCGACGACCAGTCCGCTGATCGACTCCTGCATGGAATGCGGCTTCTGCGAACCCCAGTGTCCGTCGAACGGGCTGACCTTCACACCGCGCCAGCGCATCGTCGGCTGGCGCGAGGTCAATCGTCTGGCGAAGATTGGCGCCGATCCCGCGGTGCAGGCGGATTTGCGCAAGCACTACGCCTATGACGGCACGCGGACCTGCGCGGCTTGCGGGCTTTGCTCGACCGTTTGCCCAATGGGCATCAATACCGGCAAACTGATCAAATCGCTGCGGACCGAGGATTGGAGTGGTACGGGCAAGGCGGTCGGCAGTTGGACGGCGCGCCATTACGGTACCATGCTGGCGCTGTCCGGCCCCGGTCTGGCGGTCGTCGGCGCCGCCCGCTCTCTGATCGGCGATCGGGCCTTCGATGGCTTGGCCGGCGCCGTCCGCAAGGCATCGGGAAAACGGATTCCAAAGGTAACCCACAACGTGCCCACCCGAGTGTCCTACAAGCCGAAGAACTCGGTGGTCACCGGCAAAAAGGTCGTCTATCTGCCCAGTTGCGCCACCCGTTCGATGGGCCCGGGCGGTAACGATCCTGTACGGGAATCGGTGCCGGAAGTCTTCCAGAGGCTGATGGAAAAAGCCGGTTTCCAGGTGATCTATCCGGAAAATATGGGTGGCTTATGCTGCGGCCAACCTTGGGATACGCAAGGTTTGAAGGATATTGCCGACACCAAGGCGGCCGAGTTGGAGGCGGCCTTGTTCGCCGCCAGCGACGGCGGCAAGCTGCCGATCGTCTCGGACACCAGCACCTGCAGCTATCGCATGAAGGAATATCTGGACGGTCGTTTGAAGCTGCGGGACGTCATCGATTTCGTCCACGACGAAGTGCTGCCCAAGCTCAAGGTCGTCCACAAGCAGGGCACCATCATGCTACATCTCAACTGCGGCGCCAAAAAGATGGGGCTGGAGGGCAAGCTGGTGGCAATCGCCAAGGCTTGCGCCGAGAAGGTTATCCAGCCGGAAGGGTTGACCTGCTGCGGTTTCGCCGGCATGTGGGGCTTTACGACGCCGGAGTTGAACGAGCACGCGACGCGTCATCTTGCCAAGCAGGTGCCGCACGATTGCCACGACGGCTATTCGTCCAACCGGACATGCGAAATCGGTTTGGCGGATCAGGCGGGGATTCCCTACCGGTCCATCGTCCATCTGCTGGCCAAGGCGACCGGCGTCTGAGAAACGTCCTCCTCTTGCGGCGACAGCCGCAAGAGGAGGACGTGCATTTTGGTTCTGGCGACAGCACCCTTCCAGGATCATTCCGGGCGGCAAAATCTGACGCGTCCGCTCGTTATACCAAGATGCAGTGATCGGAACAGATCACTGCATCCTCAAACGCCGGGCCGGTTTCTCCGAAACCGTTGCTCGCTTCGCAGGGCCTTCGACCCGCCCCTGCAGATGAACATGGCTTCATCCAGATCCCCCCTGCCGGCAATGTCATCACTAAACCACCATGGGAGATCCCCCGGCTCTGCCGGGGAGGCAGCAAAAGTTTGACGTATCCGGGGGTATAAAGCCGGGTGTCCATCGACGAAACTCCGGATCGTGAGCCGCCAAGCACACGAAGGGGAATTCCATCGATGG
>JARLJB010000358.1 GCA_031291415.1 Telmatospirillum sp. | reverse complement strand
GTGCGCCAAGATGTTTGCATCCGAAGCGGTGGGGCGGATTGCCGACCGCAACGTGCAGGTCCACGGCGGCATGGGCTATATTCGCGAATACCGCGCCGAACAGTTGTTCCGCGATGCGCGCCTGTTCCGGATCTACGAAGGCACCACGCAGATCCAGCAGATCATCATCGCCAAGGCGCTTGCGTCCGAGGCGCGCAACAGGCTGGGGCTGTAACCGGTTGCCGCTGTCGCCATGGGCGCGGCAGCGGCGTCTAGTTGTCGGAATCTCTGTCTATTGATTTGAAATTGTTCAGCATCTTGTCGAGATAGTGGGCGAGGTGGATCTTGTCGTCGGTCGAAAAACCAGCCAGTGCCTCGCGGTAATAGTCCGAAATGACCGGTCGCATGTTGGCGTCCCACAGGCTGCGGCCCTTGGTGGTCAACAGGATCAGGCGTGACCGGGTGTCCTTCGGGTCCACCGCACGTTCTATATAGGCCATCCCTTCGAGGCGTTGCAGCACGCCGGCCAGGTTCTGCCGACTGACCAGCAGGAATGCGGCGAGATCGCCGACGGCCACTCCGCCAATGAATGCGGGACGTGTCAGCGCGCCAAGCACCGCCCATTGCTGGGTGGTAATGGTATAGTCCTCCAACGCCTTGGTGCCGGTTTTGTGCAGCATATTGGCGCACTGGTAGAGCCGGAAGAACAGGCGATTGCTCAGACCCCAAGACAGATCACGGATTTCGTCGGCAGGCGGGTTTTCGGCGTTTTGCGTCATGGCGGCATTGTGGTTTGCCCGCCGGGCCCGGTCAAGCAAGCGCTGTGCTGGAAATGTCATGGCAATTAATGCAAATATATTGACATAAAATCCGGTCGGCGTCATTGTTGCAAGCAAGAGATAAACCGGAAGATTCGCTGCTGGATAGCGAAGTCTTTTCAGTGGTCGAAGATCCGCGTGGAGGGCGCCTGGGTGCCATCCTGACATGGCGAGGAGAGTTGTGGTGCGTGGGTTGAAAGGGAAAGTTGTTGTTGTAACCGGCGGTGGCGGCGGTATCGGCTCTGCGACGTGCAAACGGTTTGCCGAAGACGGCGCGCGGGTTGTCGTGGCCGACCTCAGCGACGAAGCGGCGAACCGCGTGGTCGATGCGATCAAGGCCGCAGGCGGTGATGCGACTGCGCTGGTGGTCGATCTGACCGACTATGACGCGGTGGCTCAGGCAATTGCCGGTCTGGAGGCGTCCTATGGCCCGGTCGATGTGCTGGTGAACAATGCCGGCTGGGATCTGTTTGTGCCCTTCCTCAAATCGGAACCCGATTTCTGGACCAAGATCATCGACATCAATTTGCGCTCGGTGCTCAATATCACCAAGCCGGTGGTCGCCTCGATG
>JARLJB010000357.1 GCA_031291415.1 Telmatospirillum sp. | reverse complement strand
GGGTTCTTAACCCCAAACGCCTTCGGTCTCCGTGCCGCCGAACGCGGGGGGTTGGCCATCCCCCCGCGTTCATCCTTACGGACAGACATTCTTACCAAATTTTCAAGACACGAAACGCCGGGCGGGTTTCTCCGAAACCCTTGGCTACGCTCGCATAAGCTCGCGGGACCGAGGGTGGGCCAGCCAAGTCTCGATGAGTCACTCTCATCGAGACTTGGTATAAGGCGGCCGATTGGGTGAAAATCGGTCGACCGCCGTCGCGGCCATGAGCGATGCTCGTCATGGCCGCGACGTTCGGTTCCATCCTTCGTCGGAGGCTCCCGAAGATCAGGCGGCAGGCGTGCCGAGAATCTCTGCTTCGGTGAACTGAATGCCGGCGTCCTCGCCGCCCTCATAGTCCAGGCGTCGCAATTGTGCACGGCGGATCTTGCCGGAGATGGTCTTCGGCAGGTTCGGCATGAAGGCGATGATCCGGATGCGTTTGAAGGGCGCCAGCCGTTCCTGGGCAAAACGGAAGATCGACAGGGCGGTCTCCCGCGAGGGTGGGACCTCGGCCACCAGCGACACATAGGCTTTCGGAACGGTCAGCCGGAGAGGGTCGGGTGACGGCACGACGGCGGCCTCGGCGACGGCGGGATGTTCGATCAGCACGCTTTCCAGTTCGAAGGGGCTGATCCGATAGTCGGATGATTTGAACACGTCATCGGCCCGGCCGACGAAGGTCAGATAACCGTCCTGGTCGAGGAAAGCGACGTCGCCGGTCCGATAGACGTTACCGTCGACGCCGGTCAGTCCGCCTTCGGCGTCCTGATAGCCCTGCATCAATCCGGCCGGCCGCGCAGCTCCCAGGACGAGACAGACTTCTCCCTCCTGAGCTTCGTTGCCGTCGACATCGAGCACGCGGATTTGATAGCCCGGCAGCTGGCGTCCCATGCTGCCGATCTTCACGGTTTGGCCGGGAGAATTTGCCACCTGTGCCGTCGTTTCCGTCTGGCCGTAGCCGTCGCGGATCGTCAGGCCCCAGGCGCTCCGGACCCGCTCGATCACTTCGGGATTGAGCGGCTCGCCGGCTCCGCAGACTTCGCGCAGGGAAACCTTGCGGGCCCCGAGATCCTCCTGGATCAGGTGCCGCCAAACGGTCGGCGGTGCGCAAAGCGTCGTCACGGGACAGCGTTCGAGAACCTCCAGCAGAGCCTTGGCGTCGAACCGCGGCTGGTTGACCACGAACACCGCCGCGCCGGCGTTCCAGGGAGCGAACAGCGAACTCCAGGCGTGTTTCGCCCATCCGGGCGAGGAGATGTTGAGATGGACGTCGCCGGGCTGCAGCCCAAGCCAATACATGGTGGACAGGGAACCGATCGGATAGCTGCGATGGCTATGACGGACCAGCTTGGGTTTCGCTGTCGTCCCCGAGGTGAAATAGAGCAGCATCGGATCGTCGGGCCCGGTTGCCGCATCGGGCTGGAATCGGTCGGAGCAGGCGTCGGCGTCCTCATAGCGCATCCATCCGGGCGTATCATCCGTCGCGCCGACACTGATGCGGGTCATGCCGTGAGGCGCGATGTTTTCGAATTTGGCGACCTGGTCGGCGCCGGCGACGACGAACTTTGCCCGCCCGCGTTCGATCCTGTCATGGAGCTCGTCGGAGGTGAGCAGCGTGGTGGCGGGAATGACGACGGCCCCCAGCTTCATAGCGGCGAGCATGGTCTCCCAAAGCGGCACCACATTGCCGAGGAGCAGCAGAAGATGGTCACCGCGCTTCAATCCGCGATCGCGCAAGAAATTGGCCACCCGATTCGAGCGGTGCGAGAGTTCCTGGAAACTAAGCCTGGTCTCGCTGCCGGTGGTGGTTTCGACAATCCATAGCGCCGGCCGGTCGCGATACTCCGCGTCATGGCCGAGCCTGGCATCAAACCAATCGATAGCCCAGTTGAAAGGAACCGGATCGGGCCACTGGAAGCCCGCGGTCGCGGCAGCGTAGTCCGACCTGTTGGCAAGCAAGAAGGCGCGAGCCTCGGCGAATGTCGTCATGGTTGTCCTCCCATATCCGTCTTTTTGACGGTTAGAGCTTTGTCCGACCATGTCTAGACATGGTCGGACAAAGCGAAAAGCCCGAGCGGCGCCTGAGCCCGCCAAAGCCGGAGGCGGAGGCGTCGTTTATAACATTGGAGCCTGTCCGAACCTGTTCGGATAAGGCTCTAACGGTTTCTAAAGGCCGGCTTTCTCTTTTCGACGAAGGCGGCCATTCCTTCCTTCTGGTCCTCGGTGGCGAAGGTGGCGTGAAAAAGCCGGCGCTCGAAGCGGATGCCTTCGCCGAGTGTGGTCTCATAGGCGCGATTGACGCTCTCTTTGGTCATCATCGCTGAGGGCGCGGACATCTCCGCGATGGTGGTCGCCGTCCGCAGGGCCTCGTCGATCAGTTCGGTGGCGGGAACGATCCGCGACACCAGCCCGGCACGTTCGGCTTCGGCAGCGTCCATCAGGCGGCCCGTCAGGCACATTTCCATGGCCTTGGCTTTCCCGACGAAGCGGGTCAGGCGTTGACTGCCGCCCATGCCCGGCATTACGCCCAGCTTGATCTCCGGTTGACCGAAGGTCGCTGTGTCGGCCGCCAAAATGAAGTCGCACATCATGGCCAGTTCGCAGCCGCCGCCCAGGGCGAAGCCGGACACTGCGGCGATGAGGGGCGTGCGGACGGCGGTCAAACTGTCCCACTGGCCGAACCAGTCGGCGGCGTACATTTCGCTGTAGCTGCGCTGATGCATCTCCTTGATGTCGGCGCCGGCGGCGAAGGCCTTCGGCGAACCGGTGATGACGATGCATCGGATGTCCGCATCGGCGTCGGCGGCGGTGACCGCTTCCAGCAGTTCCTCGGTGAGCTGCCGGTTAATGGCATTGAGCGCCTGCGGCCGGTTCAGCGTGACCAGCAGGACATGCTCGTGCCGCTCGGCAATGATCGTCTCATAGGCCATGTCGGTGCCCCTCGTCAGCGGCCTGACCGCGCAGGAAGCCGATGAGGGCGGAGAAGTCTTCGCCGCCATGGCCGAGCTTGTCGAAGAGGCCGTAAAGCTGGGCCGCTTCCGCCCCGAGCGGTGTCGAGGCCCCGCTGGCCAGCGCCGCCTCCTGCGCGAGTTTCAGATCCTTCAACATCAATGCCGCTGCGAAACCCGGCTTGTAGCCATTGTTGGCCGGCGAGGCCGGCACCGGGCCCGGCACCGGACAATAGGTGGTCAGCGACCAGCATTGGCCTGACGAGGTGGAGGCCACGTCGAACAAGGCCTGATGCGACAGACCGAGGCGTTCGGCCAGGACGAAAGCCTCGCAGACACCGGCCATCGAAATACCAAGGATCATGTTGTTGCAGATCTTCGCTGCCTGTCCGGCTCCGGCCTCGCCGCAATGGACGATGCGCTTGCCCATCTTCTCGAGGATTGGCCGCCCCAATGCGAAGGCTTGCTGGGACCCGCCCACCATGAAAGTGAGCGTGCCGGCCGCCGCACCGCCGGTGCCTCCGGAAACGGGTGCATCGAGCGTCAGGCCGCCGTGGCCGGCGAAGAGGGCGTGTGCCTTGCGAGCGCTGTCGACGTCGATGGTCGAGGAATCGATCAACAGCGTGGGACCGAGGTTGGCCGCGAGTTCGGTCCACACGGCGACGACGTGACGCCCGGCCGGCAACATCGTCACCACCGCATCCGTCTCCCGGGCGGCCTCGGTCGCCGTCGGCGCGATGGCGATGCCTTTTGCCTGGGCCGCTGCGCAGGACGCCGGCGCCAGATCGAACCCCGTCACCTGATAGCCGGCCGTGACCAAATTGCCGGCCATGGGCAAGCCCATATTGCCGAGACCGATGAAGCCGATCCTGCCAAGCATGTATTTATCCTCCCCTCAGGCGTCGGATCGGGCCGGGAAAACCGGCTCCGTCGCGGCGCTCAGATATGCTTCGATGTCACTGTCGCTGACCTGCTCCAGACGACTAGGCGACCAGTGCGGATTGCGGTCCTTGTCGATGACGGCGGCCCGCACGCCCTCGTAGAAATCATGGCCGGCAATGACTTTATGGCCGGCGGCGAACTCGCGCTCCAGGCACTCTTCGAGGCTGGCGCTGGTCCGTGCCAGGCGCAGCAACCGCAGTGTCAGCTTGAGGCTGGTCGGAGACTTGGCCAGAATGGTCCGGTGCGCTTTCAAAAGGAATTCGGACGCCGACTGCTCCAATGCCACCACGATCTCTTCGATGCGCTCGCCCTTGAAAATGCGATCGATTTCGGCGCGGTCCTCTTGCATAGGTGTCGGTTCCACCGGTTTGGCGAACCGCTCGATCAAGGCGGTGACCGCGTCGTCCGGGATGCCGGCGGGGAGGGCGGTCAAAGCCTCGGTCAGGCCGCCTAAGTCCTGCGACGGGACAAATGTGTCGGCGAGGCCGGCATAGATGGCGTCGGAGGCTCCGGCCTGCTCGCCGGTGAGTCCGAGATAGGTGCCGATCTCGCCGGGACCGTGCCCCAATAGCCAAGTGCCGCCGACATCCGGAAAGAATCCGATACCGGTCTCAGGCATGGCAAGGCGTGTCCGTTCGGTGACGATGCGGTGAGAGCCATGCGACGATAATCCGACACCGCCACCCATGGTGATGCCGTCCATGACGGCAATATAGGGTTTGGGAAAGCGATCGATGCGCGCGTTGAGGGCATATTCTTCCCGCCAGAAGGTCTCCGGGAGAGCCTCGCCGGCACGGCCGGCTTCATAGAGCGCACGAATATCGCCTCCCGCGCAGAAGGCCCGGTCGCCTTCGCCGGTCACCAGCACGGCGGCGATATCCGGATCTTTTTCAAAATGGTCGAGGGCCTGCGAAATCCGCCTCACCATGTCGAGGGTCAGGCTGTTCAACGCCTGGGGGCGATTGAGGCGGAGCCGGCCCAATGCTCCGGTCCGGTCGATCAGAACCGGCGTCTCAAGCGTGGTGCTCATGATGGTCTCCCCGATCTCTCCGGCCATCCGCGATAAGGGTGCGGGCGATGATGACGCGCATGATTTCATTGGTTCCCTCCAGGATCTGATGGACCCTCAAATCACGGACGATCTTTTCGATCCCGTATTCCGCCAGATAGCCGTAGCCGCCATGGAGTTGCAGCGCGTCATTGGCCACCTTGAAGCCGACATCGGTGACGAACCGCTTGGCCATGGCGCATAGTTTGGTGGCGTCGGCCGCCTTGGCGTCCAACGCCCCGGCGGCCCGCCACAGGAAGGTGCGCGCCACCTCCAACTCGGTCGCCATATCGGCGAGGCGGAACTGCAGTGCCTGGAAATCGGCGAGCGTCCGCCCGAAGGCCTTGCGCTCGCGCATATAGTCGAGCGTGTGGTCGAGGGCCGCCTGGGCGCCGCCCAGCGAACAGGCGGCGATGTTGAGACGTCCGCCATCGAGCCCCGCCATGGCAAAGGCGAACCCGTTGCCTTCAGCGCCGATCCGGTTCGCCACCGGAACCCGCACCCCTTCGAAAAATACCGTCCGGGTGGGCTGAGCGTTCCAGCCCATCTTTTTCTCATCGGTGCCGAAGGAGAGGCCGGGCGTGTTCTTTTCCACCACAAGGGTCGAGATGCCGCGCGGTCCGGCCTCGCCGGTGCGGACCATGACGATATAGATGTCGCTGGTTCCGGCGCCGGAGATGAATTGCTTCTGGCCATCGAGGATATAGTGGTCGCCGTCGCGCGTGGCCCGGGTCCGCAGCGCTGCGGCGTCCGAGCCCGCGCCCGGTTCGGTCAGACAGTAGCTGGCCAGCCGTTCCATTGAGGTCAGAGCCGGAAGCCAGAGCCGGCGCTGGTTCTCGGAGCCGTAGCGGTCGATCATCCAGGCACACATATTGTGGATGGAGATATAGGCGGCGATGGTCGGACAGCCGGTGGACAGCGCTTCGAAGATCAGGCTGGCGTCGAGACGGGTCAGGCCGGTCCCACCGACGTCGTCCCGCGTATAGATGCCGCCGAACCCCAGCGTCCCAGCCTTGCGCAGGGTGTCGATCGGAAAATGCTTGCTTTGGTCCCAGGCGATCGCGTTGGGTGCCAATTCGGCGGCGGCGAAGTCAAGCGCCATCGCGCGGATGGCCACCTGTTCCTCAGTCAATGCAAAGTCCATTTCGGTCTCCGTAAGATCTAGCGCATGGTCGGAATGACGAATTCCGCGCCGTCCTTGATGCCGGACGGCCAACGTGAAGTTACGGTCTTGGTCTTGGTGTAGAAACGGACCGAGTCGGGGCCATGCTGGTTGAGATCCCCGAAGCCGGAATGCTTCCAGCCGCCGAAGGTGTGATAGGCGATCGGCACCGGAATCGGCACATTGATTCCCACCATGCCGACATTGACCCGGGAGGCGAAATCGCGCGCCGCATCGCCGTCGCGGGTGAAGATTGCCACGCCATTTCCATATTGGTGGTCGGAGGCCAGTGCAAGGGCCTCCTCATACTGCTCGGTGCGGACCACCGAGAGGACCGGTCCGAAGATCTCTTCCTGATAAATGCGCATTTCTGGCGTCACATTGTCGAACAGACTGCCGCCGATATAGAATCCATTTTCGTGGCCTTGCAGCGTGAAGCCGCGGCCATCGACGGCCAACGTGGCGCCCTCCTTCACACCGATGTCGATATAGTCGCGTACTCTGTCCAGGGCCTGACGGGTGACCAGAGGACCATAGTCGGCGTCGTCGTCGGTGGCGGGCCCGATTTTCAGGCTTTTCACTCGCGGAATCAGCTTGTCGACCAGCCGGTCGGCAGTGTCCTGGCCGACCGGAACGGCCACGGAGATCGCCATGCAGCGTTCGCCGGCCGAGCCATAGCCGGCGCCGATCAAAGCATCGACGGTTTGATCGAGATCGGCATCGGGCATGATGATGGCGTGGTTTTTGGCGCCGCCGAAGCACTGGGCGCGTTTGCCGGTGGCCGCGGCGCGGCTGTAGATATATTGGGCGATCGCCGAGGAGCCGACGAAACCGACCGCCTTGATGTCGCGGTCGTCCAGGATGGCGTCGACCGCTTCCTTGTCGCCGTTGACGACATTGAACACGCCGGGCGGCAGGCCCGCTTCGAGAAACAACTCGGCGAGCCGCAACGGCACCGAAGGATCACGCTCGGACGGCTTCAGAATGAAGGAGTTGCCGCAGGCGAGTGCCGGGGCGCATTTCCAAAGCGGGATCATTGCGGGAAAGTTGAACGGCGTGATGCCGGCCACGACGCCGAGCGGCTGGCGCATCGAGTAGACGTCGATCCCGGGACCGGCGGAATCGCTGTATTCGCCCTTCAGCAGGTGGGGGATGCCGACGGCGAATTCCACCACCTCGAGGCCGCGCTGAATATCGCCTCTGGCATCGGGCACCGTCTTGCCGTGCTCGCTGGCCAGCAGTTCGGCCAGCGATTGATATTCCTTCTGGACGAGCTCCAGGAACTTCATCAGCACGCGGGCCCGCTTCTGCGGGTTCTGCGCCGCCCATCCGGGTTGGGCGGCCTTTGCGGAGGCGACCGCCTGGCGGAGCTCTTCTCCGGTGGCGAGCGCCACCCGGGCCTGAACGTCGCCCGTCGACGGATTGTAGACGTCCGCGAACCGGCCGCTGCGGCCTTCCACACGTCGCCCTCCGATAAGATGCCCGATGTCGCGCATTTCGTTCCTCCCTTATTGATTAACCGTGAAGGTTGCATGAATTTACGCACAGGAATATTGGTATTGCTCCACTTCCAATGTGCATGGATTCGCATGAGCCTGCCTTTCGACTGGGATCTGCTGCAATCTTTTCTGGCCGCGGCCCGTGCCGGGACGCTGACGGGCGCCGCCAGGCGTCTGAAAATCGATCATTCCACCTTAAGTAGGCGCTTGACGGCCTTGGAGACGGTCCTGGGCGCCAGGCTTTTCGAACGCCATCTGTCCGGCTATTCGCTGACGCCGCAAGGCGAGGCGTTGTTGCGGCGCGCTGAGGCCGTCGAGAGCACCGTTCTCGCCATCCAGTCCGAGATTGCCCACAGCAGCCTGCGGGTTTCGGGAGCGGTGCGGATCGGTGCCCCCGACGGATTCGGCACCGCTATTCTCGCCCCGGTGATCGGAAGGCTGTCGGCGGCTCATCCCGACCTGGACATCCAGCTCGTCGCGACGCCGCGCAGTTTCAGCCTGTCACGGCGAGAGGCCGATATCGCCATCGGTCTGTCGCGTCCGACGCAAGGCCGGCTGCATGCCCGCATGCTGACCGACTACGAACTCGGTGTTTATGGGGCAAAGACCAGCCAGGCGCTTTGGGCGGATATCGAGACCGCCGATGATTGCGCTTCGCATCCCTTCATCAGTTATATCGACGATTTGATCTTTGCCCCCGAACTCGACTATGTCTCGTCGGTCTCGAAGGCCATTGTGCCCAGGATCCGCAGTTCCAATCTGATTGCTCAGATGCAGGCCGCCGCGGCGGGTGCCGGTCTTTGCGTGCTTCCCTGTTTCCTCGCCGACACGGACGAACGCCTGGTCCGCGTGCTGCCGAAAGCCATCCGCCTTTCGCGCACTTTCTGGATGATCGTCCATACCGACATGCGCGATCTCGCCCGCATCCGCGTGACCGGCGACTTTATCGCTGACGAGGTGCGCAAGGCGGGCAACCGCTTTTTGCCGGGTGACGCAACAGAGAGGGCGCCGCAGCGGTCGAACGCCGGCAGCCAATTCGACGGCACGGAGTGACGCCACTGTCGTGTTTTGGTGGCGCCTTCCATCGCGATGGTTCTGTGGATTCCGATGTTCGATTACCGGCGTCAACGGAACCAAGTTGAACCCCAAAACATTATCGACGTTCTCTGGCGGGCATCACAATGCGTTGACGCGGGTCACCTGCATCCGGCAAGCTTCCAGTGCATAAATACAAATTTATAGTGTTAATTAATTTTACAGTCCACTATTATAGTAAAATATGATATGGGTTGTGGCGATACTTACTGTTAAACGATGCCGTGTCCAAACGGAACATGGCGGACAAGGAGCGTGGGAGCCATGGATAATCGCAGATGGCGCTCCCTGACGAAGGGAGAACCAGCCCTGATGGAGTTGCTGGAAGATCCCATCCTCCATCTGGTCATGCGGCGTGACGGTGTCACGGAGGAAAGTCTGCAAACGGTGATCGCGCAGGCGAAAGCGAATCTATGGAGGCGTCATTGTCGGACGTTCCCAGCAGCTGCCTGATCCGTCCGGCTGAACTGGCGCTGCGGCCGGCATGCGCAAGGGGATGTCGTCTCAGAATCGGCCCGTCCAGACAAAACGTCCTCGTCGTGCCCGGATACCAGGGCAGCGGACCGACCCACTGGCAGACATGGCTGGAAGCGCAATTGCCGTGCACGCGCCGTGCTGACGACATCGACTGGTATCGACCGGTGCTTGCCGATTGGGTCGTGTCCCTGCTTCGCACCATTGATCGTGCGGCAGAACCGCTGTGGATCGTGGCGCACAGTTTTGGGTGTCTGGCCTCGGTGGCGGCCATCGCGCGCCGACGGGACAAGATTGCCGGAGCCATGCTGGTGGCGCCGGCCGATCCCGAGCGCTTCACGCCCACGGGACTGCGCCCGGCGGATTCCTCTCCAGAGGAAAGTCTGGCCGCAGTAATGCCCCAGACGCTTCTCGGCATAGAGTGTTCGGTGGTCGCCAGCCGCAACGATCCCTGGATGGCGCCGGACGTTTCCGCTTTGTGGGCGGCCCGATGGGGCGCCAAGTTCACCAATATCGGCGCCGCCGGGCATATCAACGTCGATTCGGGTTTTGGTCCCTGGCCCCAGGGGCTCCGTTTCCTCGAGGACTTGCAGCAGCAGGGCGGCTTTGGCCGGGCCCGATGTTGGAATTGACCCATTCAAGGCCAAGTTGCCGACACCGGCGTTTGCTGTTGTGCCGACCGACATAAATGCTCCCATCTGCGGCTACACGCATCCTTCGGTCCGTCTTGCCCCCCGTTCGAGGGGCATACAGTGTTCTTCCGATTTGAGATAATGACCGACGATGGAGAAGCCGGAATGGCAAGCCGCGTCAGAATTTCGGAGATAAGGCATGCCGGCCGGTTACGCTGCCGATTGACTTTGGGCTAGGAAAGACCATGACGGACTGTGACCATACCGGTGTCACCAGCGCGTTGGCGGCATCTCTTCGGATCGTCTTGCGCTTTCGCGGGGCGGAAGTTCAAACGGCCGGCATTGAGGAGCGGATGGAATGAACGCTCTCCTCGACGGTTTCCTATCCCGCCTCGATGCGACCGTTTCTGTCCGCCACACCTGGAACGAAACGTTGGCCTTCCAGAAGTCTCTGGGCTTCGACCTGATGATGTACGGTTACACCTGCGGCGATCCCACCGAAGCGGAAACCGAGGTCGCGACCCTGTCCAATTTTCCCGCCGACTATCAGATTCGCTACCGACAGGAGCGCTATTACCGCCAGGACCCGGTGGTGCATCATTGCGTCGTCAGCCTGTCGCCGCTGCTGGTCGGCCGCGACGCCGTCGGTTTCTCGCCGGACCAGACACTGCTGATGACCCCGGTCCAGCACCGCATAGTCGACGAGGCCGCCGCATGCGGCATGCGGACCGGTATCGCCATCCCCTTGCGCTCGCCGGGCCGCCATCCGATCGCCGGTATGTCGCTGTCGAACGCCATGACGCTCGGCGAGTTCAAGCGTTTCATCGCCGAATGGGGAAGTGTGGCGCAACTGGCCGTGCTTTACGCCCACACCCGCATGCAAACGCAGCTTCAGCCGCGGGAGGAGGAGTGGCGCGAGATCGATCTGACCGTGCGGGAGCGCGATTGCCTTTTGTGGGCGTCACGCGGCTTGACCAGTAAGGCGACGGCGATCCGGCTGAGACTGTCGCCCAAAACGGTGGACTTCCACCTTGCCAACGCCATGAACAAACTGAGCGCGGCGACCCGCATCCAAGCTGTGGCCCGCGCCGTAACCTTCGGTCTGGTGACTCCGTGAGGTTGACGTCATCCTTACAGCTACGATCTCAGGAGTTCGTACAATGACGGGCCTGCGAGACGATGGGCCGAAGACAACTCCGCCCACACCACGGACCGACGACACGAGGGCCGCACCTACCATTTCCATCTTCATCGTCGAGGACAAGGCGGAATTCCTGGACGAATTCTCGCGTATGCTGTCGAGCGCGCCCGATTTGCATCTCGTGGCGACGGCCACCACGCTGGCCGAAGGCCTCGCCCGGCTCGAAGGCGCGCCGGTCGACGTGCTGCTGGTCGATCTTGGCCTGCCCGACGGCAGCGGCCTCGATCTCATTCGCGAGATCGCCCGGCGCCCGGCATGGCGTGACAGCTGTGAAATCATGGTGGTGTCGGTGTTCGCCGACGAGGCGCACGTCATGGCTGCCATCGAGGCGGGGGCGTCGGGCTATCTCGTCAAGGACAGTTCGCCCGCCAGCTTCATCCAGCAGATCCGCGAACTGCATGCCGGCGGCAGCCCTATCAGCCCGGTCATCGCCCGTAAGCTGCTTGCCCGTCTCGGCGCCGCCTCATCGTCGGAAAACACGCCGGCCGCCCCATCTCCCGAACGGGCATCCCTGGCCGTTGAGTTGGCGGAAAGCGAGCGGATGGTGCTGCATTACGCCTCGCGCGGTTACACCTACGACGAAGTCGCTAAATTGATGGGCGTGACCCGCCACACCGTTCTATCCTATGTCAAACGCAGCTACCTGAAGCTTCAGGTGCATTCGAAAACGGAAGCCCTTTATGAAGCTCGCCGAATGGGTCTGGTCCGCGACTGAGCCAGCGGGCGAACGCGCCCTGCGCCTTGGCGCTCTGCTGGTCGGTCTGCCCCTTCTGCTGGCCTTTCTGTTTTTCTGGCACCATGCCATCGATACGCCCACCCCCGCGCCGGTCGCCTCGGTCGAACGCTGGATCGAGCCGCTTGCCGGCATCGAATTCAATACCGCCGGCTTCGCGGCGCTGGCAAAACGGCCCGCCGACTTTTCCCGGGCCACGTGGGAAAATATCGTTTTGCCGGATGTCGTGCCAATTGCGCCGATTGTGGGAAGCGACGGCCATTCCCCGCTGGCGCGGGTGTGGATGCGCGTCCGCTATACGCCGCCCGTCGGCCAACCGGCGCCGGAGCAACTGGCGGTCTATGTCACTCGCGTCATGGGCGGCGCCTGGAGCGTGTGGCTCGACGGGCGTCTCGTCGAGGTCAATCTCGAAGACTGGCGCATGCAGTGGAATGTGCCGCTTTATGTCAAGCTGCCCCCCGGCAGTCTGTCGCCGGGGCGGACGATGACCATCGACGTCGCCTTTCCGATCAGCGTGGATCAGGGCTATGCCTTTGGCTCCCTGTCCGTCGGCGAGGCGGCCGCCATCGACCGCCTGTTCGAGATGCGCGTCTTCTGGCAGTGCGTCCTGCCCAAGACATCCGTTGTGATCGTCCTGCTGCTCGGCCTCATTTCGCTGCATTACTGGCTCGGCGACCGCAAGGATCACGCCTATCTGCGGCTGGCTTTCGCCGCCATCGTCTGGGCGTTCGGCAACGCGATGTATTTCGGAGATTTTCTCGACGACGACGCGTCCCAGTGGTTCTACGCGCTCAACAACGCCGCCATCAGTTGGCTGGTCGCCGCCATCACGCTGTTCGTCACCCAGTTCGACCGCGACCGCTGGCCGCGGCTGGAAGTCGGCCTGGCGGCCTATGCCGGGGTCGTCACCGTGATGACACTGCCCGTCTGGCATTGGGACATCAATGGTCTCAGCCTCCAATACTATGTCAATGCCCTGCTGACCTTGTCGATTTTCAGCTATTTCAGCGGACGGGCCTTCACCAAGGGCAGCCGCGAGTTCAGGGTCATCATGGCTGCGGTGCTGTTCCTGCCGCTGATGGCCCTGCAAACCGCCTACGCCGTCACGGCCCAGCGCGCCCCCGACGCCATCGATCTCTATCCCTTCTCCGCCTATGTCGTTTTCGGCGCGTTTCTTTATGTCATGCAGCGACGCTATTTGACGGCGCGCCGTTCTCTGGAAGAACTCAACGCCTCGCTTGATCAGCGCCTGCTCGAGCGCGAGACGGAACTGGCGGAGCAGCACCGCAAGCTCATGGCAATCGAACAGGATCGCATCGTGCAGCAGGAGCGGCAGCGCATCATGCGCGACATGCACGACGGCATCGGCACCGCGTTGATGTCCTCGCTGGCCCTGGCCGAACGGGGCGAGCTATCGCCGGCCCGCACCGCTGCCATCCTGCGCGACTCGCTCGACGAGTTGAAAATGGTCATCGATTCGCTGGAACCCATCGGCGAGGATATCGCCACCCTGCTGGCCAGCCTGCGCTATCGCTTCGGGCAGCGCATTGAGGACGCCGGTTTGCACATCGTCTGGGACATGGGCGACCTGCCACCGCTGCCCTGGCTCGATCCCTCGCACGCGTTGCAGGTGCTGCGCATCGTTCAGGAGTCGTTCGCCAACGTCATTAAGCATGCCCAGGCCAGCGAGATCCATATCGGTGCCCATCCTGCCGTGGACGAAGCCGGCCGTCCCCTCGTCGTCGTCGTCGTCGCCGACAACGGCATAGGCTTCGATCCCGCCCATGCTCGCCGGGGGCGGGGGCTCGGCAATTTGCGTCGCCGCGCCGCCGACCTCGGCGCAACGATCGACATCCGCTCCGAGCCTGGACATGGCGCCTCCATCTCCCTGCGTCTGTCCGTCGATCGGGCGTGATCGCGGCAATCGACAATCCGATTGACTATTTCCAAGCTTGAATCGCTTCAATTTTACGCGACCATCTCGATGGCTCCTTTGTTTTAAGGCTCAGGCACCGCTCGGGCTCAAGAGCATGATTCGATTCGGTCGTATCACGCTAGTTATTATGTCAAGGCCGGCATATTCTTGCTCTACTTGGAAAATCCAGGAGAGGCTGCATGAACGCGCTCGGTAATCTCCGTATAAAGTCCAAAGCGTTAATCTTGGTCGGCGCTGCCGTTTTGACGGGCGTCATCATGTTGGTCGTTTCCAGTATTGGTCTATCGGATATTAAGCGATTGCTGGACGAATTGGTGCTGGCCACCAACGTCGAACGTTATGCCTACGAAACAATCCTGGAGGAGAAAAATTACCTTCTGAACGCCAATGGCGCCACAGGTAACCAAGTTTTGGCCGAGGAAGCCTTCCGCAGAGCGGAAGGTGACGTCAAGACCATCAATACTACTCTCGACAACATCGAGGCGACCAGCAAAAGCGGCAGTCTTCTGGAACGGGCCAAGGCGGCCCGCCAGGGCGCCAATGCTTACGCCGATCTTTATCGCCAGGGCGCCGCCGCATTGGAGGAATTACGCCAGCTCACGGAAATGCTGGAAAAAAACGGCGAAACCGCGATCAGTCTGGCGGCCGAGTACGCCCAGGCGACCAGAGATATACAGAAGGAGCGGATCGCTGTTCAAATCCGCATTCATGCCAACAGGATCCGGTTCAACGAGAAGAAATATATGCTGGAACAAAAGCCAGAATATTTCGATATAATAAAAAAAGAAATCGACCAGATGATGGACAAACTGGGGATTCTGGAGCGTGGCGCGGACACGGAAGAAGAGCGCAAACAGATTTCATCATTCAAGCATTTTGCACTTGATTATGAAAAAGATGTCTACAAATGGGTCGAAAACGATAATAAATTATTTAAAGAAATTCTTCCAAAGATGAAGGAGTTGGGCGAATCGGTAATTAAGCTTGCCTTCGATGCCGCCCAGGAACAGCAAAAATCCATGAACGAGACGCGCAACGCCATCATTACCTGGCTGGTGGTCATCGGCCTCGGTATTGCGACGGCCGGCGTGGTTCTCGGACTGGTGGTGGCAAATGCCATCGCCCGGCCGGTCAATGCCCTGTCCAACTGTATGAACAAGCTGGCGAGTGGCAATCTTGAGGCCGAGGTTCCCAACACCGGGCAGAAGGACGAAGTCGGGCAAATGGCGCGCGCCGTGCAGGTGTTCAAGGAAAATGCCATTCGGGTTGCGGGGTTGCAGGCGGACCAGGAACAGGCCAAGGCCCTTGCCCAGTCCGAACGGCGCCAAAGTACGCTGGCCATGGCCGACAGTTTCGAGAATGCGGTGATGGGCTTGGTCGAGGGCGTATCGAGCAAGGCGTCGGAAATGCAGTCGACCTCGCAAGGCATGTCCGCGGCGGCCCAGCAGACCTCGAATCAGGCCACCACGGTGTCCATCGTCGCGCAACAGGCGACAGAAAACGTCGAGACGGTTGCCACGGCTGCCGAGCAGCTGTCGGCCTCGATTTCCGAAATCAGTCGCCAGGTCGCCGAGGCTGCGAAAATTTCCAGTACCGCGTCGGAGGAAACCTCTCGCACCAACAAGATGGTCGAGGGATTGGCCCAAGCGGCCGACAAGATTGGCGAGGTAGTCAAACTGATCAACGACATCGCGTCACAGACCAATCTGCTGGCCCTCAACGCGACTATCGAGGCTGCTCGCGCCGGCGATGCCGGCAAGGGATTTGCGGTCGTGGCCAACGAGGTCAAGGGACTGGCCAATCAGACGGCCAAGGCCACTGGCGAAATCTCTACTCAGATCAGTACTGTGCAAGAGGAGACACGGCGCGCCGTCGAAGCCATCCGCGCAATCGGCATGGTGATCGAGCAGGTTAGCCAGATTTCTTCGGGGATCGCCTCGGCGGTCGAACAACAAGGAGCGGCGACCCGCGAAATCGCGCGTAACGTCCAACAAGCCGCCCAAGGTACGAAGGAGGTGTCGGCAAATATCGAGGGCATCACCCATACGGCCGCTGACACAGGATCGGCTTCGGAAAAGGTCCTCGCCGCCGCTGGCGATCTCGCCGGCGATTCGGAAACCCTGAGAAGTGAAGTCAATCGCTTTCTGCAAGGAATACGCGCCCATTCGTGACAAGGTGCAAGGCGACGAGATCACTGCGGCAGCGTGCGGACGCAGCATTAAATCCGGTATCGCTTTGCTCGGCGATTGTTATAACCTTCCAGGTTCCTGCATCACCGGTGCAGGACCGTCTCACGTGATGGGTGCCTGGGAACGAGGGCCTGTCGTACCAATATAGCCTGTCATGTCCAGGTCCTGATGATGCCGATCGAGCCGCCAAGCAGTCATTCTCCCAGGCCCCGGAAATCGCCGCGCGTTTGGCTGGGCGACCCTAAGGCCTGGCTGGATTTCAGGCGGAAACGTTTCTGGGTCGCAGCGCTTTTCGTGACATATGCGCTGGTCGGATACCTCCTTGTCCCCCCGATTTTGCAACGGGAGATCGTCATCTCGTTGCAAAAGACCCTTGGGCGGCCGGTTGCCCTCGAGGATTTGCGGATCGATCCCTTCATCCTCAGCGCCGATCTGCGCGGCTTCCATGTCAGCGAAACGGACGGTTCTCCGCTCATCGGCTTCGACCGGCTCTACATCCGCTTCGCGCCCAGCAGCCTGCTGCGCTGGGCCTGGAGCTTCGACGACATCCAACTGGAAGGCGTCAAGAGCAACATTATTCGCTATCGTGGAACCGACACCAATATCGGACGCATGGTCCGCGCGATCGAGGCATCGCCGGATAGCGCCAAGCCTGGAACGGAGCACGAGCTGATAAGGCTTGTCATCCGCCGTCTGAAGATCCTGAACGCAACGGCGACCTTTACCGATGATGTGCCGACGAGCCCGTTTAAAACCACGATCGGTCCGGTCAATGTGGATATCAGCGGTTTCAGCACGCTGCCGCAGAGGACGGGCGAGCAGCATATCCTGGTCGAGATGGAGGGGGGCGCGACGCTGGAATGGACCAGCATGTCGGGCCTAAATCCACTTGTTTCGGCCGGGCATGTGACTGCGAAGGGCCCCTATGCGCCACTCCTTTCCCGGTATTTTGGCGATGCGGTCACGGTGTCGGCGCCGACGGGGTCGGTGAATGCCGAACTCGATTATCGACTGCAGGAGCGGCCCGACGGTGGCATGGGGCTGGCAGTTGACCATGTCGGTCTTGCCTTGAGTGACCTGACCTTACAGGAGCAGGGTGCAAAGACACCGTTTCTGACCTTGCCGGAACTCCGTCTTGTCGGGGGACATCTGGCTTGGCCTGAGAAGACCGCGGGTGCCGATATGCTTACCCTGAATGGAGCGGATCTCGCGCTATGGCGGCAGGAAGACGGTCAGCTTGGTCCAGCGCTATGGTTGGCTCCGGCCAGCGTCCCGGCGGGGGAGCCGGTGGCGACGCCGCGACCGTCGGCAGACACGGATTGGTCTGTCACACTCGGCAAAGCCGAGGTCAAAAATGCCAAGGCAAGGTTCGACGATCACGCGATTGGCGAACCAGGAAAGATCGAGATCACCTCGTTCGATCTCGCTATCGACACTCTGTCGAATCAGCCTGGCGCGACATTTCCTTTCTCCTTGGCAACCGGGATGGCCCCGGGCGGTCTCATCAAAGCGCAAGGTCGCGTGTCGATCCTGCCGGCCGTGCAGATGGACGCCAAGCTGACGGCATCGGATCTGCGCATTGCCGCGGTTCAGGCCTATCTGCATGATGTGGCCCGGCTTGCCATCGATGACGGCCGGTTCGACTGCGAGGCCGATGTCAAAATCGAGGATCCTGAGGGGCTCTCCATCGCTGGTCATGGCGAGGTCCGGGCGCTGACGCTGAGGGACGAGGTCGAAAATACACCAGTCCTGTCGTGGGACCGGCTCGGTGTCGATCGTTATGAGTATCGTCAGGCGGGCAACGAGCTGCAGATCTCGCAAGTGACCATCGGTCACCCCTATCTTCGCTTCCGAGTGGCCGCAAATCAGTCGACGAATTTCGATCACATCATGATTGCGCAGAACAAGTCGTCCCCCAGGGGCCGTCAGGCGCTCGTGCAGTCGACGCTGTCCACCTCGGGCGCGGAGATCGCGACTATGCCGCCGATGAAGGTCAGCGTTGGCAAAATCGTCATCGCAAAGGGGGCTGCCGATTACGGCGATACCTCGCTGCCTTTGCCGTTTGCGGCGCATATCTCCGATTTGCAGGGCGAGGTGGCTGCTCTCGCCTCTGCCGTGACATCGCCGACGCGTGTGACACTGCGTGGCCAGGTCGGCGACTTCGGCCAAGTGAAGATCGACGGCAGACTGACCCCGTTCGATCCGGGCAAGAGTACGAAGATCAATGTTCTCTTCCGCAATGTCGAATTTCCCGAGCTGTCTCCCTATACGGTGAAATTCGCCGGCCGACGCATCGCCAGGGGCCGACTGGATGTCGATTTGCAGTACGCGATCGATGAGAGAAAACTGAACGGCGCAAACCGCGTCGTCATCCGGGACATGGAACTTGGCGAAAAGCTGGACGTTCCGGGCGCCATGGACCTGCCTCTGGAACTGGCGATCGCCCTGCTGAAGGACCGGGATGGCAAAATCGAAGTCGAACTCCCGGTCAGCGGCAATCTCGGTGATCCGCAGTTCGACATCGGCAGTGTCATTTCCAAGGCAATTTTCAATCTTCTGACGGATCTTATCACATCGCCGTTCCAGGCGCTTGCCGGGCTTCTGGGGGGAGACGACGACACGCTCGGCCATATCGATTTCGCGCCTGGCAGCGCCCTGCTTGATCCGCCGGAAAAGGAGAAGATCCTTCGTCTCGTCCGAGCTCTTGACATGAGACCCCGGCTTGGCTTGGTGGTACCCGGAGTCGTGGATCCGGAGGCGGACCGCGCCAAGCTCCAACTCGATGCGCTCGATGCGTGGATGGCCGGGGACCTGAAAGATCACGACACGGTGAAACGGCAACGCGAGCTTTTGGAATCGCTGTTCGAGGAGCGGATCGGCAACGACCAGCTCGAGCAGGTGAAGCTGTCCTTTATCCATCCGCAGGAGGGTCGTCCCGACTCCGGCGCCACCCTCGACGAGCCGGCCTATGTGGCGGCGCTACGCGAGCGCGTCGCGAAAACCGAGCCGATCGGCGAGGCCAGCCTGGCCAGCCTCGCGCAAGCCCGGGCGGAGGCCGTGGCGGGTGCTTTGAAACAGATTTCCGGCTTCGATCCACGGCGGATCAGCTTGCGCGGCAGCACGACCGTGCGGGCCGGCGACGATGGCGCGATTCCATTGAAACTCGACGCCGCGAGCGCAAGCGGCGGTGACTGATTTACTCCATCGGGTCGAATTTCAGATCATTGATGGGTGTCACTTTGTCGGTTCGCGGAATGCCATATTGGGTATTCGGCCCCAGCCATTTGTTCCAGATTTTCGCCAACTCTCCTGAGTGCTCGATCTCGACGAGAGCCCTGTTAATCGCAGTTGCGAAAGCCGGTTCGTTTTTCCGCAGACCGATGCCGATAGGCTCATAGACCATTGGTTCCGAGACAATTGCCAGTTCGTCGGAGGTGCCTTTTGATTCTGTAACGTAATTCAAAGCGGACATCATGTTGCTGACAAACCCGACGACTTCTCCCTTTTTCAGTGCCAGCAAAGCTTCATTGGCGTCGTAAAATGAAACAGCTATTCCGTGCTGCAGTCCAATCGATTGCTCCGAGGTCGAGCCTTTGGCCGCACTTATCTTTTGTCCGTTGAAACTCTTCAATGGACGTCCTGCATCGGCTTTTTTTACCAGAAGAACTTCTTTCGTCATGTAATAAGCGTCGCTGTAATCGATTAATCTCGCGCGTGATTTCGTATATGCAAGATTTGCAACAACGAGATCAACACGACCGTCAGGTTTGAGTTCCGTAATGCGTTCTTCGACGGATAGTTGTGTCAGGGTTGCCGGAAATCCCATCGTCTTGCCGACGGCTCGACATAAGTCGACATCCAGGCCGACCACGGCACCGGATGCGGGATCGACAGAGGCGAACGGGGCCACGCCGGTCTTGAGACCGCAACGCAGTTCGTTGCGAGTTTTCAGGTCTTGAAGTTGATCAGCAAAAGCGGAGGAGGTAAATCCGGTGCACAATATCGATAAACACAATGTCGATACAAGATGACTGAATTTCATGGCGTAATCCTCTTTACTGATGGATGGGAATGTTAACTGGATATAGTCTTCCTATGTCAAATAGTTATAGCGAAGGTTTAAGGTAGAAGTTCTAGCCAATGCCGGTTAGAACTTCTGCCTTTGCGTTCTAATGCGTGTATTTGGCAACAATCCGGTCATAAGTTCCGTCTTGCTTCATCGATATCAGAGCCGTGTCGAAGGCCTCCGACATCTTTTTCAAGTCGCGAACCTTGGTGAAGGCCAGGTAGCTGGGCATGGATTGCAGCGGCGGAGAGAGCTCCTTGATCTGTGACAGCAGGTTGAGGTTCTTCGCCATGTCCAAAGCGACGTAGTTGTAGCTGGGAATGAGCGCGACCCGACCCGCCGCCAGTTTCTTCAGATTGCTCTCGACGGTGTTGGTTGGATCGATATTCTGCAATGTCTTGTTTTTGACAGCGGTATCGAATGTGGCGCCATAGCTGGTCCCCGTGATCACGCCGATCATGGTGTCCTTCAGTGGGCTGAGATTTCCGTCAAAGGTCAGAGTGGAGTCCTGACGGGCGAAAAACGAGATGACCTGCGTGGTCAGTGCCTCTTTCGGAAATGCTAAAAACTCTTCGCGTTCTGGCAGTTTGAAGCTCGAAAAGATACCATCCACTCCTCCTGTCTTGGCTTCTTCCAGACACCTCGCCCAAGGCATCAACTTGATATCGACCGAATGTCCTGCCCGCCGATAGGCTTCGGTAACGAGATCGACCAGGATGCCGGTCGGTTTGCCGTCGGTGAGGAATGCTGTCGGCCGGCTGTCGGCGGCGGCAAGAACCAGGGTATCGGCACAGGCGGCGCGGCAGGCCAAAGCGATCGGCAGAATCAGTAGGCACGCCAATATTGGTTTCAATCGTGGCGACATTTGTTGCTCTCCTGATTTGCAATTTTCTTTCTGGGAACGGAACTGTTCAGAATTCGATGACGACTTTCAGGTGATTCCTGCGGTCTCCGGCCATCTCGAAGGCTTCTTTCGCCTTGGCCATCGGAACAACCGCGGTCCGGAGTGGCGCGACGTCGATAACGCCTTTTTCGATGCAGGCAACCGCGTCAGCGAAGACATTGCCGAAACGGAAGGCGCCACGCAGATCGAGTTCCTTGGCCATAATCCGGTTGGCAATGATGGGAGAGGGGCCGGCGGGCAGGGAGCCGACTTGAACGATGGTGCCGCCTGGATGAACGCTGGTAATCGCGCTGTTCAAGGCCGGCGCGGCACCCGATACCTCGAATGCCACATCGAAGCCGCCGAAACTTGCCGTTTTCTCATCGAGAGCATCTGGCGATGTCGCAATATTGACGGTGTCGTGTGCTCCCAGTTTGCGAGCCGTGGTCAGCGATGAATCCAAAAGATCGGTGACCGTCACTTCGGCCGCGCCACCGCGCCTCGCCGCCATCAGTACCAGTTGGCCGATGGGGCCCGCTCCGGTGATCAGGACCCTTTTCCCCATCAGATTGCCGGCGCGGTTTGCCGCATGAAGGGCAACCGACAGAGGTTCGGCCAGGGCGAGCAGGGCGAGATCGATATCCTTGGCCACCTTGTGACACTGGGTTTCGTCGGCTACGATGAACTGGCAAAATCCACCCTGCATATGAGGAAATTTGCTGGCGCTGCCCATGTAGAAGACGGCCTGGCACAGATTTGGTCGCCCTTCGCGACAGGGGCGGCAGCGGCCACAGCTGCGGCCGGGGTGAATCGCAACCTTGTCGCCGGGCTGCAGGCCAGCCACACCCGATCCAACTGCTTCGACCTCGCCGGCGACCTCGTGCCCCGGAATCAGAGGTTCGCGAATGACGAAGTCGCCAACCCGGCCTTGGGAGAAATAGTGGAGATCACTGCCACAAATTCCTCCGGCCCGAACGTGGACTTTTACGTCGTGCTCGCCCAATGAAGGGGTTGATCTTTCCTCTAGGCGAAGGTCTCCCGCCCCATAAAGGACACAGGCTTTCATTTGTTTCATCCAACCTTTGCTGTGCCGATGCCGCGAATTTTGGCCGTGGAACCGGCATCGTTCTTTCCAATAGGGCAATCCTGGCCGCCATCGTCCGATGGTGGCCAGGTGCCGTCTTCCGTTAGCTAAAAATTGTACTGAGTGGCAAACTGGATACGGTTGCCCCAGGCTTCATTCTTGACTGACGTCGCTCCGGGTGCCGTTGTGGCGGAGACTTTCGACACCGCCGTCGATGTCGGGCCATCGGCGATGCGATGACCAAGAACATATTCGAGACCCATCTGGATTTGCGGCGCCGGGTTCCAGATCAAGTTGACGTAGACATTGTCGAGCGAGCGGTTCGGGTTTGTCGTCACGTCGGCCGTGTCCATCGCGGAGAAGTTGGACGCATGGGTGTGGCCATAAATGATGTTTGTACGCCACGTCGAACTCCACCAATTCCGATAGGCGACCGTAAAGCCGTAGGCTGCTTCGGTATGGAGAACGCGGGTTGCATTGTTGAAATATCCAGCTTGGCTTCCCGTATCAATTCCCTGGATATAACGTCCAATTCCGTCGCCGCCCTCGAATTGGGCGGTGATATAGTTATCTTTTCCATCGACTTTATTGGTGAAGATCAGTGCGGAAATACCGCCACCGCCGGCAAATGCCGAGCCTTCACCCTGGATTTTGGCGCCGCCGGTGACCGTCGAATTCGCCGAAGCGGCGCCGCCGGTATCGACGGAAAGATCGCGGGCCACACCCATGACCTGGACATGTCCCCAGCTGTCCTTATACATATAAGCTGCCGTGAAATCCGGCACCTTGTCCTGAACATTCGTGCTGATTGTGTTCATGCCGGTATTGAGTGCCGGCTGATCCGAACCCTTGAAGTCTCCCGTAGGACTTTCGAGCGCCACCGACAACCGTCCCGGGCCGAGCAGATGCTGATACTGAACCATCGACTGGCGGATGCCGTTGGCCCGACCGATCGAGTTGTTGAACTCGACGCTCTCGACCCCGGCTTCATGATCTTCGAAGTTGGATTCGGTCATGCCGATGAGGAGGCCCCGCCACTCGCCAGTTGCGTGGCGTAAGCGCAGCACGGACGAGTTCTGGGAATTCCGGTTGAAGATGTGGTGTGGGCGAAAATCCAGTCTCTTTGATAAAAGGGTTTATGCCGATCGACCAACGGCCATAAATCAGGACTTATGGCCGTTGGTATCGACCCGATGCCGTTTTTCGTTCCGGCGACCTTGGTCGGATATTAGTTCATGGGATTGTAGTCGATGTACGGTCCCGTGCCGGTCTGGCTGGGCTCGGCCTGTGACGTTGCCGCAATCTGTTGCTGCTCGGCGTTGCTCCGGGCTTGATCGGTGGCCCGGATCGCCTGGTCGGCGGCAATGGCGCCCTCGTTTGCATAAATGCTCTCGATGTCCTGGCCACTGGCGACAGTCTGCGCGAAAGCGGGCATCGCCACAAACATCGCCACGGCAAACGCGGTAATAACCTTCATCATCATTCTCCATCATTCTCCATCAACGCGGAACAATCTCCGCAAGAGAAGACATGGGATGAGCAATCCCATTCTTGAAATGCATTCTCTTCACACACACATTCACGTCATGAATTTGGCGTCCTTCGATCTCAACCTCCTGACCGTATTCGACGCGGTGATGCAGGAGCGCAGCGTGACCCGCGCGGGAAAGCGCGTCGGCCTGAGCCAACCGGCAATGAGTCACGCCCTCAACCGACTGCGCCATATGCTCAAGGATGACCTGTTTGTCCGCACGCCATCGGGCATGGTGCCGACACCGTTAGCCGAAATGCTGGCCCAACCGTTGCGCAACGCACTGGCGGAGATGGCGATTGTTCTTGAACCAGCCCGGTTCGATCCGGCTTCGTCCGACAAGCGCTTCGTGCTCGGCGTCAACAATTACGTCGCGGTCGTCATCGCGCCACAACTGGTCGCCAAGGTCATGGCAGTGGCGCCCAACGTCTTTCTCGATCTGCGACCAAGCGGAACATTGGACGTTGCCGACCGGCTTGACCATGGCGATCTCGACCTGACGCTCGGCGGCACGCACAACCTCGGCGAGCGGTTCGTCACGGCGCCATTGCTCGATGAATCCTTCGTCATGGTGATGCGGCATGGGCATCCGGCGGCGTCGGACAGCCTTTCAGCCGAGTCGGTCGCCGCCTTTCCCCATCTCGAAGTGTCGTCGAGCGGTGACGACACAAGCTTTTTCGATCGTTGGTTCGACGAGCAGGGGCTGACGCGTCGCATAACCCTGCGGGCCCCCTATCTTTCGGCAGCACAAATTCTGGTTCGATCGGATCTGGTGGCAACGCTTAGCCGCCGAATCGCCCAGGAGTTCGTGCGCAATCATCCTTTGCAGATTTGCGAACTGCCCTGCGAATCGCCACGCGTCAGAACGGTGATGCAGTGGCACAAGCGGTTGGACCGTCATCCCGCCCATCGCTGGCTTCGCGATCTCGTCGTTTCCACAGCCAAGGCGCTTTGACACCAAATTCGCAGTGATCGGAACCGCTCACCGTTGCCCAGGACTCCGCAATCTTTTCCGAATCCAGCCATCCATGATCGTCAGCTCCGTTCGATCTCACCGGCAGCGCGGTCCAAAGCCTCCGTCACGGCGCGGATCTGATCCTCGGTCAGGGAGCCGCGGGTCAGCCGCAACCGCAGGGCCAGTTTTAGATTTTCGACGGCGCGGATGATCTGCGGCGCCGGATCGGCCCCCTGCGCATTGGCTTGCTCCATGCGCGCCAGCAAGGCGTTGACGGCCGCATGGTTGAGGTCGAGATAGGCCTTGCCTTCTCCGGTTATGGCATAGAGCCTTTTGCTGCCTTCGCCGGGTTCGACCGTGACATATCCCTGCTCTTCCAACATGGTCAGGGCCGGATAAATGGTTCCGGGGCTGGGGCTGTAGGTGCCGCCGACCATTTCTTCGACGGCTTTGATAATTTCGTAGCCGTGCCGTGGTTTCTCGGCGATCAGATGCAGGATGACGAAATGCAGGTCGCCGTGCGCGAACAGGCGGCCAAGCCGTCCGCCGCGTCCGAAACCATGGCCGCGCCCGAAACCGTGACCATGCTCGCCGCCGGGCCAGAAATCGCCCCGGACATGCCGGTGATCGTGATCATCGTTCTGGTCACGGTTAAGTCTGAAATTGAACATTTGTGCTCTCCTAACTCATTTCTTCATGACGGCATCGACGATGCGGCGGGCTTCTTCCGGCGTGACATGGAAGAAGGTCGCGAGCGGTCGATGAATTGGATCGTTCAGGATATCCCGCGGCGGGTGGGACGACTGCGCTGCTGTGCCCTGGCAGGCGACCACGACAGGTCCTTTGTCGCATTGGTCAAGGCAGCCGCAGGAGGCGACATCAATGGAAGCGGCTTCGGGCCCGGACAGGGCGATCTCGCGTCGCAGGGCGTCGAGCAGCGCGCGCCCTCCCTGGTTGTTGCGACAAGATTTTCCGACACAAGTGAAAAGACGGATTGTCCGGTCGGCTGCCGCACCGTTCGATGGATGGTCGGCTGATGCGGACGGATCCGACGGATTCACCCTTGCGTTGTCGTCCTGGTGATGACGGCCGTGGTGGAAAAGGCGATCGAACCGGCCGCTGTGCCGGTGCCGGAAGCCACGATGGCGGCCGATAGAAAAGTGAAACATGATTTAGTTCCGATGCAGTTTCGATATAACGACAATTAGATATATCGAAATAGCATCGAATTCAAGGGGGCAAAATGATGGCGCCCGGGAATCACGATATCTGGAAGCGCTCGAACCGTGTCATTTCCGCATCGATGGCCAGCTTGAGATCCTGACGCTCTTCGGCGATCCAGGTCCATTTCTGGAGCAGCAGCCGGCGGGCCTGCCGGTCCGCCTTGAGGTCGATGACGGCGACGATCTCGTCGCCGATCAGCACCGGCAATGCGAAATAACCCAACACGCGTTTGTCTGCCGGAACATAGGCCTCGAAGCGATGCTCATAGCCGAAGAGCAATTTGAGGCGTTTGCGTTGAATGACGAGCGGATCGAATGGCGACAGGATATGAACCATCTGACCGACTCGCACCGCGTCGGCTGTATCCAGCACGGCCGGCTCGGCCCAATATCGGATCCTCTCCTGGCCCTCCACGTGAACGGGCAGGAGCCGCCGGCGCCGGACCGCCGCGTCGATCGCCCCGGAAACCAGGGGTTTCACCGCCAAATTGCCGAAACAGATGGAGTCGAGGCTGACGATACCCTGCGAGCGGATCGCCCGGCGCAGGAGGTAGTCGGCGCATTGCTTCTCGGTTGCCGGTCGGGGACGTCGCTGCCAGCCGAAATGCCGGTCTGCCAGATCATAGCTTTTCAGCATGCCGGTACGCTTGCTGATGGCGAGATCGCCAACGAGGAAGCCGAATCGCAAGGCCCGTTTCGAGGGCTTGCGGCTACCCCAGGGGTGGGTTTTTTCGACCAGGACATCGTCGTCGAAATCACGAATCGAAAGCGCGCCTTCCTCGCCAATACGCCGCAACAGCGCGGCATAGTCATCGGCCTCCACCGATGTGAAGGAACTCTGCGGCGCTTCCCGGCGGCGGTCCATGGCTGGCACGAAAAAACGGTAGTCAGTGATCGGAACGTAGGCCAGCGCATGCGTCCAATATTCGAAGACCGACTTGTCCACCGATTGCGCCCGTTCCAGATCCCCCCGGCTGTAGCTCGGAATGCGGGTGTGAAGGATATGGTGATGGCAGCGTTCGATCACGTTGATGGTATCGATCTGCACGTAACCCAGGTGCTCGACGGCGCGTTTCGTTGCTTCGGGGCCCTCACCGAACGGAGCCGATATATCGAGGCGCTGGGCCCGAAGCCAGATCGAACGGGCTTGCGCAGTCGTCAGCGGGAAGACCTTGTCAACCAAAACCTGAACTCCGTTCCGGCGCCGGCAATGCCGGCGCCACGCTCTGCGGAGTCACTGTCGCCGGCCCCAGCCGTGAAGGCAACTATCGATGTTTCAAAGCGTGACGCTGTTTAACAATAGCCCTCGCCGGGCGGGCCCTCCGGGCCCTTGGCTGCGCCCTCAATGGGCGCTGGTTCCCCTTTCCAGCCACAGCCCCGGCGGCGGCCAAGGGGTTAGGCCAAGGGCAAAAAGAAGCTAGTGTCCCGTCGCAGTCGTCAGCAGGACTGGTTGCTCGCGGTAGCGCGTCGGAAACAGGCGCTTGAGTTGTGCGACCTTCGGGAGATCGTTGACGACGATATAGGGGGTGGCGGGGTGCAGGGCGAGGAAATCCTGGTGATAGTCCTCGGCCGGATAGAAATGGGCGTTGGTCTCGATGCGCGTGGCAATCGGCGCGCCGAACGCATGACCGGCGCCAAGCTCGGCAATGTAGGCTTGGGCGACGCGCTGCTGCTCTTCGGTCGCGGGAAAGATCGCCGAGCGGTACTGCGTTCCGCTGTCCGGCCCCTGGCGATTCACTTCCGTCGGATCGTGCGCGACGGAGAGGAAAATCTGCAACAAGGTGCCGTAGGAGACTTGCGTCGGGTCGAAGGTGACTTCCACGGATTCGGCGTGGCCGGTACGACCGCCGCCAACTGTTTCGTAATGCGCCGTCTCCGCCGTGCCGCCGGCATAGCCCGATACCACGTGTTCGACGCCTTGCACATGCTCGAAAACCCCTTGCACGCCCCAGAAACAGCCGCCGGCCAGGACGGCTTTCTCCACATGGCCGATGCCAGGAGCCTCGTCTTGCGTTGGAGCGGCGACGGCCCGGGCGTTTTCGCAATGAGCCGCGCCCTGCCATAGGCCGGTGGCGGCGACGAGAGCGAAGGCCAACCGGCGGAAGAGGCCACGCCGCGAGAGTCCTGAGAGGAAAAAAGATGAGGTCATGATGAGGTGCCTCGCAGATTGAAGAGGGTAGGGGCAGGTGATGCGGTCGGTCAGGCCCGGGGCGCGAATGTCATCGCCGCGCCGTTCATGCAGTAGCGCAGGCCCGTGGGCTCAGGGCCGTCGTCGAACACATGTCCCAGATGTCCACCGCAGCGATGGCAATGGACTTCGCTGCGAACCATGCCGAACGAGCTGTCCCTGCGGGTCGCCACCGCGTCGCCTTGCGGCGCCCAGAAGCTCGGCCAGCCGGTGTGGCTGTCGAATTTGGTGCGAGAGGAAAACAACGGCAGGCCGCAGCCGGCACAGGAGAAAGTCCCGTCGCGGTGTTCGTCGTTGAGCGGGCTGCTGAAGGGACGTTCGGTCCCCTCCTTGCGCAGGATGTCATATTGCATCGGTGACAGTCGCGCCCGCCATTCAGCGTCGCTGTAGGTCACGTCAAAAGTCTCGACACTGGTGTCGGCCCGTGAAGAGAACCAGGGGAACAGGCCCAGCGCCGTGGCGGCTACGGAACCGGTAAGCAGGAAATGTCGTCTGGTTGCCATCGTATCCTCGCAGTGTGAACGGCGGATGGCGTAAAGGTACGAATTGAGTGATGACGAAGTCCTCACGCAAAGTTAAACAATGCGTGACACTGCGACAGGGGCGCTGGTCCGCTGTCGCATCGGCTTTCCATGAAACCGTCGCCCATGCGGAAAATGCGGTTATGTGGTATGGCTCACCCGCCGTCGTTTTTGTCCGTGCTGACGGCGCGAAATGATGCTATGCGCGATCTTGATGATCGTTGCCGCCGGGCCCATGCTGGAGTACGCCGTTATCCACAGAGCTTTGTCGCCGCAACCACGGTGCTGATTCCCGGCTGGGGCTCTCTTGGGTGAGTTAATATCATGAGTTGTGGAAATAGATCCGCTTAGCAACAAAAAGGGAGACCGAATTGGAAGTTAGAAACCTCATCACGCCTGCGGGATTGGATGCTCTGAAGAAGGAACTCAACGAACTCAAAAATGTTGAGCGTCCCAAGGTTGCTGCCGATGTCAATTGGGCGGCCGGGAACGGCGACCTTTCTGAAAATGGCGATTACATCTACGGAAAACAACGATTGGCGGAAATCGATTTCCGCGTTCACGCTTTGATGAAAAGCATCGAATCCGCGTTCGTTATCGATCCTGCCGCGCAGACGAATCGTGACCAGGTCTTTTTTGGTGCGACCGTGACCTATGAGTCCGAACGATCCGGGGAACGGACGATTACCATCGTCGGCGTGGATGAGGTTCTTCACGATAAATCTTACGTCAGTTGCCAGGCGCCGGTGGCAATCGCTTTGATGAAGGCAAGCGTTGGCGACGTGGTGAAGGTGAAGACTCCGGCCGGGATCGACAACCTGGAAATCATTGAAATTTCCTATGCCTAGTATTGCGACCAGGCTACGGCGTGACAAGGCCAAGTTCGATCCGTTTCTTCTTTGACAGGCCGTGTGAGACGATGACGTGCGATTGGCGAATATAGTCCCGTAACTCGTCGTCGTTCAGCCCGGGCATTGCAAAATGCTGGATCCACTTCATGCCCCGCGATGCGAGGTAGGGCGCTGGACGTAACCCTGGTTGTGCCTTGAGGATCTCGTAGGAAACGGGGCTGACCTTAAAGGTGAAAGCCGCCACGTCGCCCTGCCAGCCACCGATCACGAATACCTTGCCGCCGACTTTCCAGACATGCGACCCGCCCCATTGGACGACGTAGGTGGTGGCCGGCAGGCCCCGGCAGAATGTGTTGAGTTCTTCATAGGTCATGCGGCCTCGTCCTTCAGTCCGTCTTGCATCGTCTTATATCAAGTGCCGAAAATGCTGACACATTTTCGGCCCCGGCAAACGCCGGGCGTCGGCATGTTTCCGCCTCAGGTCATTATCCGACCGGCAAAGTGAAGCGGAAAACCGCGCCGTTGCCGTGGGCTTCGGCCAATTGCACCTCGCCGCCATGGAGTTGCAGAATGCGCTGGACGATGACCAGACCCAGGCCGCCGCTGTGCTGCGCGCCGCGCAGCAGGCGCGATGCCCGCATGAATAGTCCGTCGCGCATGGCCTCGGGGATGCCGGGGCCGGTATCGCTGACCTCGACCTGCACCCGGTCACGTAACGTCCGCATGCAGACGGCGATGTGGGTGCCCGTTGGCGTGTGGCGGATGGCGTTGTCCAGCAGATTGGTCAGCACGCGCTCGATCATTCCCAGATCGGCGCGCACGGCGGGCAGGGCTGGGGAGATTTCTACCGACAAGTGCTGTTGGCGCGCCTCGGCGGGCAGTTCGAACTTCTGCAGCACGTCCTGGACCAGATCGGGAAGCGAAAAGGTTTCCAGTTCGGGCTGGACCAGTCCGGACTCAAGGCGGGCCAGTTCGAACAGCTCTTGCGCCAGGCGGCCGACTTTACCGCTCTGCGCCAGGGCGATGTCCAGATAGCGCTGCCGCTCAGCGACACTGAGACTGTCATCCTTCAGGCGCAGCAGTTCCAGATAGCCGTGCAGGGAGGTCAGCGGCGTCCGCAGATCGTGCGAGATGTTGGCGACGAGGTCGCGCCGCTGCTGGTCCTGGCGGGTAAGCTCGCGCCACTGGTCGGCGATGCGCCGCCCCATCTGCGCGAAGGCCGTCCGCAACACGGCGATCTCGTCGCCGCCTCCGTCATCGGGTGTCTCTACCTGCAGGGCCGCCGCCAGTTCGCCGTTGGCATCAAAACCGCGCACGGCCACGGTCAGCGCGCGAAGCGGCCGGGTGATCAGCCGGAAGGCCACCAGCCCCATGAACAGTCCCAGCAAGGCGACCACCGCCGTCGCCCACAGCGTCGTTTGCAGGACGGCGTCGTCGGCCAGTTTGGCCGCCAGCGCGTCACGCGTCTCGCCCAACAAGATGACATACACGTAACCGGCCGGCCGGCCATCGACCCGCACCGGCGCCACGCTGAACACCTTGCGGGTCTCGATGCTGCGCGGGTCGTCGCCGAGGACGGGCAGGGAGCCGCCGGCCAGCAGGCGGCGGATCGGCGCCAGGTCGATCCGATCGCGTTTCAGATGCCCCGGAGGAGCCGCGTTGCCGACCACCCGACCGTTGTTATCAAGGAGATACACCTCGACCGACGGATTGACAGCCATCAGCTTGTCGAAGAGATCGCGCACGGCGTCCGGTCGCCAACCGTCGGCATCCATGAGCTGCGCCGTGCCGGCGATATGCGTGGCCAGATCGCCGGACAATTGCTGCACCACCGCCTGTTCATGGCGGGTATTGGATTGGATCTGCAGCCAGACCGAAATTCCGCTGCAGGCCAGCAGCAGCAAAGCGAAGACCGCCGACAGGCGTTGCGCCAGCGTCAGGCGTCGCATCAGTTCTCTCCGGTGGTGGACGACGGCGTGGCGGCGAATTTGTAGCCGCGTCCCCACACGGTGAGGATGCGCTGCGGCGCCGCCGGATCGGCCTCGATCTTGGTGCGCAGGCGGTTGATGTGCGTGTTGACCGTGTGTTCGTAGCCGTCGTGGCTGTAGCCCCAGACTTCGTTGAGCAGGCTGAGGCGTGAGTACACGCGGTCGGGGTGGCGGACGAAGAAGTACAGAAGATCGAATTCGCGCGGGGTGAGGTCGAGCGAGGCTCCTTCCAGCGACGCCGAACGCGCCACCGGATCAAGGATCAGGCCATGGCTTTCCAATTGCCCCGCGTCAAGGCGCGCGTTGCGCGCCAGGGCGTCCGTGCGGCGCAGCAGCGCCCGCACGCGGGCCACCAGTTCCAGCATGGAGAAGGGCTTGGCCAGGTAATCGTCGGCGCCCAACTCCAATCCCAGGATACGGTGCACCTCGCTCGCGCGGGCGCTGATGATGATGATCGGCACATAGTGGGTCATGGCGCGTGCGCGTTTGCAGATCTCCAAACCGTCGACGCCCGGCAGCATCAGATCGAGCACCAGCATGTCCCAGGGGCCTTCACCAAGCAGACGCATGCCGGCATGACCGTCGGCGGCATGTTCGACGACATAGGATTCCTCCTTGAGATGCATGCGCAGCAACTCGGCGATATGCGCATCGTCCTCGACGATCAGGACACGCTTGGGTCGTTCCATGAAAGCTCCCGGTTGGATGAACTATCTTCACCCATTTTCGCCCACCGCAGTTATCACGTTTTATTTAACTTTACGTGAGGACTTGGGGATCGCCGGTGGGGAACAGTGGGCGTCGATGAAACCACTGATCCCAGGAACGCCGAACATGTCGTCCTTTCCCGCCACCGTCAGTCGGACCGACCCTGAGCCTCATGGCGGCGCCATTCATCCGCGTTGGTTGCGGCTGACCCATTGGCTCAATGCCTTGGCGGTGACTATCATGACGACCAGCGGCTGGCGAATCTATGACGCCGCGCCCTTTTTCGATTTCACGTTTCCGCGGGGAATGACGCTGGGCGGTTGGCTGGGCGGCGCTCTGCAATGGCATTTTGCCGGCATGTGGCTGCTGGTGGGCAACGGCTTGTTGTACCTGACGCTGAATCTGTTCAGCGGCCGTCTGTTCCGGCGCTTCTTTCCGCTTTCTCCGCAGGGCGTCTTGGGCGATGTCTGGAAGGCATTGCGTGGGCGCCTGGCACATGACGATCCGCGCCATTACAACCAGGTGCAACGCGCCGCTTATCTGTTCGCCATGCTCGATCTTATCGTTCTGGTGGCGTCCGGCCTGGTGCTGTGGAAATCCGTGCAATTCGGCCTGTTGCGAGAACTGCTGGGCGGCTACGAAGCGGCGCGCCGGATTCACTTCGTCGCCATGGCGCTGCTGGTTGGATTCGTGGGCGTCCATCTGGTCATGGTGGCGCTGGTGCCCCGCACGCTGCTCTCCATGATTCGCGGACGCTGAAAGGAAGGCCCACCATGCTTCGTTCAAAACCGGTTGCCGACCGTCCGGACGCCGCGTCGATCCTGAAGGAGGCCCGTAAAGTGCTGGCCCCGCATATCGGACAGACCTCGCGCCGTGCCTTCCTCCGGACCCTGACCCTGGGGGGCGTGGCGATGCTCTCTGGATGCTCACTCGATGAGGACGATCAGGTGGAGCATGCGCTTTCGATGATATCGCGCTTCAACGACCACGTACAGGGCTGGATCTTCGATCGGAACGCCCTGGCGCCGACCTATTCGCAGTCAATGCTCACGCGCCCCTTTCCGTTCAACGCCTTCTATGGTGTGGAAAAGGCTCCGGCCATTGATGAGGCCGGTTACACCCTGGAGGTGAGCGGTCTGGTTGCCGACAAACGGCCTTGGCGGTTGGGCGAACTGCGTGCCATGGCGCAAACCGACCAGATTACCCGCCATATCTGTGTGGAAGGATGGAGCGCCATCGGCCACTGGGGCGGCGTTCGATTTTCCGATTTTCTGATGCGGGTGGGTGCCGATACCGGGGCCAAGTATGTCGGTTTCAAATGTGCCGACGGCTATTACACCAGCATCGACATGCCCACCGCCCTGCATTCACAGACTTTATTGGCCCTGACCTACGACGGCCAAGTGCTGCCGCGCGAATATGGTTTTCCCATGAAGCTGCGCATGCCGACCAAGCTTGGATACAAGAACCCCAAACATATCCAGGCGATTTTCGTCACTAACAGCTATCCCGGCGGCTACTGGGAGGACCAGGGATACAACTGGTTCGGCGGCAGTTGATGGTGACGAGACGACAGTTTTCCCCGGCGCAATAAATATTGCGCATGTTCCACCAGAGTAAATGTCAGGAGAAAAGCATGAAAATTTTGACAGCGGCTGCCATGTCCTTGTGTCTGATTCTTGGTGCCACCACGGCCTTTGCCGCAGACGATATGGCCAAAGATGGCATGGCTAAAGAAACCATGGGCAAGGATGCCATGAGCAATGACGGCATGAAAAAGGATTCGATGTCCAAAGACACCATGTCCAAAGACACCATGTCCAAAGACGGGATGAAAAAGGACAGCATGTCCAAGGATGCAATGGGCAATGACAGCATGAAAAAGTAGGCGACGGCCGTGGTCCGCACACGGACGGCCCCGCCTGGGCTGGTCGGTGTGCGGATCCGGCGCCTCATTTTAACGATCTATAGCCAATGCGCCCGCTTGAAACGGATAAACAGGGCGCCGCAGAGCGCCAGGATCAAGCCAAGGACGACGAAATATCCGTAGTGTGTCTTCAATTCCGGCATGTTTTCGAAATTCATGCCGTAGATCCCGGCGATTGCCGTTGGCACCGCCAGGATGGCCGCCCAGGCAGCCAACTGCCGGGTAATCTCGCCCTGGCGCTGTTGCTCAAGGAGATGGCTGACCTCGAACACCGAGGTGAGAACTTCGCGGAGCGTCTGCACTGTTCCGTCGACCCGGCGAACATGATCGAGAACGTCGGAAAAATAGGGGCTGACCTCGGGATCGAGGCTCGGCACGTTGAGATGGACCAATTTGCTGCAGACTTCCGCCATCGGCCCGAGAACGCGCTGGAACCGCATGAGTTCGCGACGAAGCTTGAAGATGCGCGTCACCTCGTCGCGGTTGAGAAAGGCGTCGAAGGCGCGCTGTTCCATGCCGAGCACGTCTTCCTCGACGTCTTCGACGATTGGCAAATAGCCGTCGACAATAAAATCGAGAATGGCATGCAGCACATAATCGACACCATTTCCCAAGAGACCCGGTGCCGCCTCCAATTGGCCTCGTAACGCGGAATATGTGCGTGCCGATCCGTGCCGGACCGAGATAATGAAATTCTCGCCGACAAAGAATGACGTCTCGCCATAGGTGATCTGATCATCGTTCAGATGGGCGGTGATGGCGACGATGAAAAGTTGCTCGCCGTAGACGTCGACTTTCGGGAGCTGGTGCGCCTTAAGCGCGTCCTCGACGGCGAGGGGATGGAGTCCGTAATTCTCCTGGAGCGTTCGGAGCTCGGGTTCCGAAGGTTCATGCAGTCCGATCCAGACAAATTCGGATCGATCTGTCCGGCAATGTATCGGGGTATCCAGGGACACCTGCTCGATCTTCTTGCCGTTCCGGTAAAGATAGGCTGCGACGACACTCATGCTTTTTCACGGGACAATGCGATCCTCCGGGACAAGGGGACGCGTCAAATCGGGACAGCGGCCGAAAAGCGCGAGGCTTCCGGCCTCGGCATCTTGACACCACTGCCTTGCGACGGCAATCGGCGCGCCGGGAGGCGACGTTCTGTGGGAAGTGGGCAAGGGGCTCATTGGCATGAGACCGTCCTCCTGATTGGTCACTAAATGACAATGCGACGTAATTGCATTTGTGGGCCGTCTGTGTTCTTTTCGTGTCGGGTCGTGAAGTTATCGTTTGATGCAGATCAAGTCGGAGCGGCGCCATATGAAATATGCTGAAACGCATCTTTTGGCTCGTGGCCGACAATATCAATAGTTCACCAAATCTATAAAAGTGATCTACAATTCTATCCGGAACGTTAGGTCAGGAATTAGGAAGTTCCGCAGGCGATGAAAAAGGTCCGGCAGGAAAGGCGCAGCGGCCAAGCTCTCCGGTCATCGGCCGGATCGATGCGGCGGTTTGTCTCCGCCTGGCTGGGCTGCCTTCTGTTGGCCGCCAATCTGCTGGTTGCCGGTTTGCTGCCGGCGCGTCCCGCGCAACCGCTGTTCGCACAAGCCTTGACGGCCTCTGGCCAGCATGTCGAGTTTTGCACCACTCATGGCCTGATGATTGTCGACAGCTCGGGCCAGCCAGTTTCCCCGTCGCGCGACGGCAGTGACTTCTGCGTCTTTTGCCTGCCCTTGATGCACGGGACGACCGCCTTGCCGGTGGCGCCGCAGATCCTTGGTGACTCCAACCGGCTGATCCTCGTCGTGGCGGCACTTGCCACGGTTCAGCCCGTCGTCGAGGACCGCCCCTTCAGCCCGTCTTTTCCACGCGCACCTCCCTCCGTCTGAACTCTGACCACCGATCATTGCCGTCTCCCCGCCATCTCGCGGCGGAAACGGCTGAGTTCTGTCAGTCGTTCCAGGGCTTCGACACGCTTTGATCGCGGTCGTTGCCAGGAGCGTGGGAGCGGTTGCGCGCCGCTTCGGGGGAAACACTCAGATGACTTTGCAACCACTCAGCATTCAGTTGTGGCGGGCCGGGACGGTATTGGCCATGGCTATGCCGATCTCGATATCGGCCGTCATGGCCGAAGAATTGGCCATTCCGACCGCTCTGCCGCCTGTCGCCGTCGATGTCTCGCCGGATTTGACCTGCCCGCTCGATAGCGGCAGCATCGAAAGACGGCAGATCGATGCCAAAAGCATTTTCGAAACCGGCAACACGGCCGGACTTCTGTCCGGCTTGCCGGGTGTCGGTCTGGCGACCGGCGGCGGCATATCGAGCCTGCCGATCGTCCACGGCCTGTCCGACGATCGCAACAAAACCCTGGTCGATGGCGTGCCGCTGACGTCGGCCTGCCCGAACCACATGAATCCCGCGTTGTCCTATATCGCGCCCGGCAGCCTCGGCCATGTGGCGGTTGTGGCCGGCATCAGTCCGGTCAGCCTTGGTGGCGACAGCATCGGCGGCACCATCACCGTCGACCCGACGCCTCCGTTGTTCGCCAATCCCGGCGAGGTGGTCACCGCTCACGGAGCGGTCACCACCTCTTTCCGCAGCATCAATCGACAAATCGGAACGAGCGGCGAGGTGGCGGCGGCCAGTGAAAACGTCAGCGTCGGCTATAGCGGTTCCTGGACCCGGGCCCGGGATTCCCACGACGGAGACGGAGATCGGATCCTGGCCAGCAAGTTCGAGAACCAAAGCCACAATGCTGTGCTGGCGGCGCGGACGGACGATGCGGATCTGGTGGTACGCGCTGGTCACCAGTTGACGCCCTACGAAGGTTTCCCGAATGCCCGCATGGACTTGACCGGCAATACCAGCAATTACTTGAATGCTGGCTACAGTGGAAACTACGAATGGGGCCGGATCGAGGGCAAAGTCTATTGGCAAAATGCCAAGCACGAGATGGATTTTCTTGCCGGGGAACGCAATACCACCGGCCATATGCCGATGGATACCAACGCCACCGACGCCGGATATTCCCTCAAGGCGGAGCTGCCGATCGGCAGAGACGACATTTTGCGGATCGGCAACGAATATCACCTCTATCGTCTGAATGATTGGTGGCCGCCCATCAGTCGTGTGGCCAATGGCATGATGAGCCCGAATGCGTTCCTCAACGTCGATCAGGGGCGTCGTGATCAAGCCGGCACTTTCGTCGAGTGGGAAAGAAAATGGGACACGCGGTGGTCGTCGCTGGTCGGCCTGCGCAACGACACCGTCACCACGGATACCGGCAACGTGGCGGGCTATTCGAACAACATGATGGCCAACTACGGGATGGATGCGGCGGCGTTCAATGCCCAGAAACACCAAAAGACCGACGTCAATTTCGATGCGACGGCGACGACCCGTTTCGATGCCTCGCCGACCAACACCGAGGAATTCGGCGTCGCCCGCAAGACGCGGTCTCCTAATCTTTACGAGCGCTACGCCTGGTCGACCGGCGGTATGGCGGCCAGCATGATCAACTGGTTTGGCAATGGCGCCGAATACGTCGGAAATATCAATCTCAAGCCGGAAGTCGCCAACACCGTCAGCATCAGTACCGGCTGGCACGATGCCGCCCGCCGGACCTGGGACATCAAGATCACGCCTTATTACACTTATGTGCAGGACTATATCGGTGTCGACAATCTAGGAAAAACATCGACGCCCGGCATCAATCTGCTGCGCTTCGCCAACCATGATTCCCAGCTTTTCGGTTTCGATCTTTCCGGATCCAAATCATTGGCGAAAGACGACGCCTGGGGAGATCTCGATCTGACGGCAACCGCCGGCTGGGCAAAAGGCATGCAAATCGACAACGGCAACCGCCTTTATCGCATGCAGCCGATCAACGCCCAGGTCAGTCTGGAACACCGTTTGGGCAGTTGGAACAGCGCCATAGAACTCAAACTGGTCAATGACAAGTCGGTGACCAATCCCCTGCAAAACGAGCATACGACACCCGGTTTTGCCATCGTCAACTGGCGAACTTCCTACCAATGGCAGAATCTCACCGTTGCCCTCGGCATCGATAACCTGTTCGACAAGCAGTATTACGATCCCAACGGTGGGGCTTATGTCTCCTATTGGCGGGCGACCAATACCTCGGCCGCCATGGGGGCTGTGCCGGCAGCCGGCAGGTCGTTCAACGCCGGCGCGACGGTCCGCTTCTGATGAGCGCGGCGCGGGACGCGGACATTGCGTGGCGGGCGGATATCGTGTCGCACCGTTTTGCTCAGCCGTCTTTCTCGACCGGCGGGAGTGCCGGGTCCCGTGCCGTGCCTCTGTTGATCCGAGCGGCATTGGTGTCGTTCACCCTGCATGCCGGATTGATCGTCGGATTGCTCGAGCGTCCGAACGCGCGAGATCCGAGCGAGGCGCCGGTCGATGGAGTGGTGGTGGAGTTGGTCTCGGCATCGCTTCCTGGTCCCGAGACAGTTGTCTCGCCGCCTCAGACGGCGACTCCCGTGCTCGAGACTCCTCACCGTCAGAAGCCGTTGGACCATCTCCGTTCGCATCCCGTCACGCGACAGGCGTCGACAACGGCGGTTCCGGAGGACAGGCCGCCGCAAACGGATGACCTGCAGGACGCCTCCCTTGCCGATCCCGCTGCGCAAACGGCATCGATGAGCTCCGCATCCGCCGAACCGGAGGCCGATCCCTTGCTGCTTTACGGGCAAGTGGTGTGGACGCAGATCGTCGCGCATAAGCCTGGGCGGCGTGTCCTCGACCATGGCGTCGTTTCGGTTTTGCTCGTTTTATCGCCGGATGGCGATTTGTTGGATGTCCGGCTTGAGCGATCGAGCGGAAGCCCCACATTGGATCGGCTCACGCTTGAAACGATACATGCGGCTGCACCATTTCCGCGTCCCCCTGATGGATTGGCCGGACGACTGTCCTTCACCCTGCCGTTTGAGTATCGATGATGCCTTGGTCGTCGACAAGTCGCCAGCAGATCGGCACGAGGCCGGACGATGGCGTTCTCTTCCCCACAACCTAAAGGATTTGAATCATGTTCCTCATCATGTTGCGTAGAGATCTGCAGATCTTTCTGACCGCCTTGCTGCTCTCGTTTGCTTGCGCCAATCCGGCTTTCGCGCACGCGCATCTGGTCTCCTCGGCCCCCGCAGCCAACGACATGGCGATGCCGGCCCCGACCGAACTTCGTCTCCAGTTCTCCGAGGGGATCGAACTGAAATTCGCCAAAGTGACGCTTGCCGGGTCGAACAAGAAAGCCGTCGCGACCGGTGTGGTCAAGCTTGATCCGCACGACGACAAACTGCTGATCGTGCCGCTCGCCGCCCCGCTGGAGGATGGAAAATACACGGTCGACTGGGAAGTGGTCTCAACCGATGGTCATAAGACCAAGGGGGAGTATAGTTTCGAGTCGATGAACTAGGCGGCCGGTGGACGACGCTCTCGTCTTGTGCCGCCTGTTTCATTACGGGGCGGCGATCTTCCTGTTCGGTGCCAGCATCTTCCAGTGGTGGCTGGCACCGACGGCGGTTGCCAGGGCGCTCGACCAGCCGCTTCGGTGGGGTGCCGGTCTGGCGATTCCCGTTGTCTTCGGCACGGCTCTGGCCTGGTTGGCACTGATGGCGGGCGGCATGGGGGCAGGCTGGCGGGACACGTGGGATGGCGACACCATCGTCGCAGTGCTGTTCGATACTGAATTTGGCAGAGTCTGGCAGTGGCGTCTCATCTGCACTGTTTTCTTCCTCGGCCTATTGGCGACCGGCCGTCACGATCGCTGGCCGTTGACTGCTGTCTTATCGGCACTCCTCCTCGGGAGCCTGGGGTTCGTCGGTCATGCCGTCATGCAAGAAGGCGGACTGGGCTGGGTGAGCAGAGGGAGCCATCTGCTGCATCTTTGGGCCGCCGGTTTCTGGCTGGGTTCGCTTGTCCCCCTGCTGATTCTGCTTCCAAAGCTATCGGATCCGGCCCTTCGGTCGGCGGCTGTCATCACTCTTCGCCGTTTTTCCCGTCTCGGTCATTTCGCTGTCGCCATCATTATCCTTACCGGCATCGTCAACACATACCTGGTGCTCGATCGCACCAGCCTCTCGCGGCCCTATTTGGTCATCCTGATCGTCAAGATTTGCTGCGTCGCCGCTATGATCGGATTGGCCATCGTCAACCGCTACATCCTGGTTCCCCGGTTGGGTGGCCGCTCCAACGCTTTCAGACTTCTTCGAACGGCCACGCTCCTGGAAGTGGTCCTTGGCATCGGCGTGATCGGTCTCGTGAGCGCTCTCGGCATCATGGCGCCAATGTGATACTTCCGGTATCAACGGTTCGCCTCCTGGTGCCGTCTTGAGCGCGCTTGATGACATCGGTCAGGCGGCGACAGCATTCGGCGACCCGGTCCTCCGGCAGATTGGTCACGCCAAGCAGCAAGCCGGCCGGCGCGTTTTCAGGACGACCGTACCAGGGCGACAGGGGGACGGGAGACAGGCCCGCGTCACGAGCCATACGGGCGATCCCGATATCGTCGGCGCCACAAGGCAGGGGCTGCAATACGGCGAGTCCGGCGACCGAGTGGTCGATCTGCGCGTCGGTCAGATAGCGGCAAAGCAGGTCCCGGCGTTCAGCGTATACCCGTTTCATGTGGCGAAGATGGCGCAGGAAATGGCCGTCGCGCAGGAATTCGGCCACGGCATGCTGCAGGAGAGGGGCCGGGGCCGGGGCGAGTGCGCCGACCAATTCGGCGACACGTGCCACAAGTGCCTGTGGAACAACCAGGAAGCCCAGGCGCAAGGCCGGGTTGATGGTCTTGCTGAAGGTCCCGATGTGGAGAACGCGTCCGGCCGGATCCTGGGAACTGAGCGCTGGCGCGGCGCGTCCCTTCAGCTGCAGTTCTCCCAGGTAATCGTCCTCGATGATCCAGGCGTTGTTTCGCGTCGCCCATTCAAACAGGGCGAGGCGCCGTCTCAGGGAGAGCGTGTATCCGAGTGGCGCCTGCTGTCCGGCGGTGACCAATGCCAATGTCGCCGTCGGCGCCGCGGCAATGCCGGCGGCGACGTCCAATCCCTCGCTGTCGACCGGTACCGGAACCGGATGAATGCCCGCCAGTCCGAGCGCGTGACGGGCCAAGGGATAGCCCGGTTCCTCCATCCAGCATTGCGTGCCATCGCCTTGCAGGACGCGGAGCGCCACTCCCAGCGCGCCGGCGTATCCGGTGGTGACGAAGATTTGCGCGGGCACGCAACTGATGCAGCGTGAGAGCGCAAGACTGGCGGCGAGTTCCCGGCGCAGGGTCGCTTCCCCACGGGCATCGGGATAACCGACCGGCCGTGCGGCCGCCGCACGGCCGGCGCGGACAAGAATACGCGACCAGGTCTTGGTCGGAAAGACGTCGAGAGCGGGAACACCAAGCTGGAAAATGGCCGGCCCGACCGGCGATCCCGGCAGAGATGACGGCTGTTCGGCAGGAACCGCTGGAACGGTTGGATGGATTGCGTGACGGGCGGCCGCGACATAGGTCCCCGCCGCGCCGGCGCTGGCGATCAATTGTTCATCGGCCAGACGATCGTAGGCCAGACGGACCGTGCCGCGGGCGACACCAAGCTGGGCGGCGAGGTCGCGCCACGACGGCAGGCGGGCACCCGGCAGGAGCCGGCCATCGGCGATGGCGGCGCGGACAGCCGTACAAATTTGTTCCGTGAGCGACGGTCGTGCCTGGCGGTCGATTTGAAGGTCGATCTGCATGGACATATGGTACAGAAAAAATATCGTTTCCTGGTTCTATTTTTTGTACCGGATCGCCCGCATCATGACGCGCAGTTAAGGTTCTCGGCGCCCTGTCGCGACGGCGCCGGAATCCCAACTTTCTTGAGCTAGGATTGGAAATGGAACAGCGCTTCGATGTTACGACTGTGGCCCCGGCCGGATACAAGGCGATGCTTGGCGTGCATTCCTATGTGCAGAACAGCGGTCTCGATCTCGGTCTGGTGGAATTGGTGAGACTCCGTGTGTCACAGATCAATGGCTGTGCGTTCTGCCTGGCCATGCACGTGCCGCTGGCCCGCCAGCAGGGAATCACCGACGACCAGATGCATTTGCTGGTCGCCTGGCGCGAGGCGCCGGTTTTCGATGCAAAGGAAAGGGCGGCGTTGGCATGGGCGGAAGCCTTGACCCATCTCACCGGCGGCGACGTCGCCGACGACGTCTATGCGCAGGTCTGCGACCAGTTCTCGACAGATGAAATTGCCGGTCTTTCTTTTGCCGTGGCGGAAATCAACGCATGGAACCGTCTGATGATCAGTTCGCGCACACCGCCGCAGATCATTTGTGGAGCGCCGCCAGCACCGACGCCTGCATGTCCGGAACCAGTTCGCTCTTGAACCATGGATTTCGGTTCAACCACATCTGATTCCGGGGGCTTGGGTGAGGAATGGGATAGATCGCCGTCGCGTATTCCCTCCACGCGGCGACCGTCTCCGTCAGAGTCGCCTTCGCTCTCTCCGCCAGATGGTAGGCCTGGGCATATTGGCCGATGATGATCTTTAGACGCAGGTTTGGCAGGTGCTGGAACAGGACATCGTGCCATAACCGGCGGCAGTCCGGTGTTGGAGGATTATCGCCGGAAGCGCCGGTCCCAGGGTAGCAAAACCCCATCGGCACCAGTGCCACGTCGGCGGGGTCGTAAAACTGCTCTTCGGAGAGTCCCAACCACTCTCGCAATCGTTTCCCGCTGGCGTCGTTCCAGGCGACACCGGACTCGTGGACGCGTTTTCCCGGGGCCTGGCCGGCGACTAGAATGCGGGCGCGGGCGTCGGCGACAGGAATTGGCCGAGGTCCCAAAGGCAATTTCGGCTCGCACGCCCGACAGGCGCGAATGCGAGCGAGCAGGTCGTTTAAGTCATCGCCCATCAAACGCTTCCCGCGAGCTTTGGAATTCTCAACTTCATGGCATGGAATATGGCGAGCGCGAATGCCTCACGCGCCGACACGTCGCCGGCATATCAGGACAGATTGAGAGCCAATCTGGCGTCGGGGGACATGTTTTCCATGGTCCATGGCGGATCCCAGACCAGCGCCACCGATACGTCGCCAACGCCCTTGACGGTCGCGGCGACGTCGGCGACCTGTTGCGGCAGGGCGCCAGCCACCGGACAACTCGGCGCCGTCAAAGTCATTTCGATGGCCACTGATCCGTCGTTGTCGACATCAAGCTCGTAGATGAGGCCGAGGTCGTAGATATTGACCGCGATCTCCGGATCGTAAACCGTTTGCAGCGCCTCGATCACCTCTTCCTTGGAGGCCGGCGTGATGCCGCCGCCCAAAGGTTCGCCGGCCCGGGCGACCGGCTCGGAAGAATTCGTCATGGTCATTCCGTCGTCACCTTCTGCGCGTCATGCATCGCCGCTTCCAGCGTGTGCCAGGCGAGCGTGGCGCACTTGACTCGAACGGGATAATCCCGCACGCCGGCCAGCACACACAGCCGATCAAAGTCATCCTCGAGATCTTCCGGCAGAACCGGCGGCTCGCCGCCGGTGGTCAGGGCGTGGAAGGCGGCAAACAAATCCTCGGCCTGTTTTTGCGTCTTGCCGACGACAACCTCGGTCATCAGCGAGGCCGACGCCGTCGAGATGGCGCAACCTTTGCCCTCGAAAGAGACATCATCGATCACGCCGGCGGCATTGACCTTGAGAAAGACCATCAGCTTGTCGCCGCACAGCGGGTTCTCGCCATGCGCATGGTGGTTGGCGTCTTCGATGATGCGTCGGTTTCGCGGATGCCGGCCGTGATCGAGAATGACTTCCTGATAAAGATCCCGTAAATCGTCGTTCATTGTCCGAAAAGCTCCTCAACCTTTCGCACTGCCGCCACCAGCGCGTCGACCTCGGCCCGGGTGTTGTAAAGGCCGAACGAGGCGCGTGCCAAGGCCGGCACGTCGAAACGTTCCATGAGCGGTTGTGCGCAATGGTGGCCCGCCCTGATCGCCACACCGGAGTTGTCGAGAACCTGGGCGATATCGTGCGGATGCGCGGATTCAAGCGCGAATGAGACGACCGCCGCCTTGTGCGGCACTGTTCCGAAGATACGCAGTCCGGGAATCTCTTGCAGCGACTGTGTCGCATAGGCCAGCAGATCGGCCTCGTGTGCGGCGATGGCCGCAAGGCCCAGTTTCGACACATAGTCGATGGCAGTGGCAAGCGCCGCGACTTGAGCGATCGCTGGCGTGCCGGCTTCGAATTTGGCCGGCAGCTCCGCCCAGGTGCTTTTCTCGAAAGTGACGGTGTGGATCATGTCGCCGCCGCCCTGATAGGGCGGCATGGCGTTGAGCAGCTCCTCCTTGCCGTACAACACGCCAACGCCGGTCGGACCGTAAATCTTGTGGCTTGAGAAGGCATAGAAGTCGGCATCGAGCTCTTGCACATCGACTGGCAGATGCATGACGGCCTGGGCACCGTCGATCAGCACCTTGGCGCCGACCGCATGGGCCTGGCGAATGATGTCGGCGACCGGCAGGATGGTGCCCAGAACGTTCGAGACATGGGCCACGGACACCAGCTTGGTGCGGGGGCCGAGCAGGGCGGCGACCGCTTCGGCCGACACCTCGCCGTTGTCGGCGACCGGGACAACCTTGATGACGATTCCCCGTTCATCGCGCAACAATTGCCAGGGCACGATGTTGGAGTGGTGCTCAAGGCCGGAAATGATGATCTCGTCACCCGGCTGCAGGAAACGCCGGCCGTAGCTGGCGGCGACCAGATTGATCGACTCCGTCGTGTTGCGGGTGAAGATCACTTCGCGCGAATGCTTGGCGTTGATGAAATGCTGCACCGTCCGCCGCGACGCCTCGTAGCGTTCCGTCGCCCGTTCGCTCAAGTAATAGAGGCCGCGGTTGATGTTGGCATATTCGGTTTCATAGACAAAGCTCTCGGCATCGATCACCACTTGCGGCTTTTGCGCCGAGGCGGAGTTGTCGAGATAGACCAGCGGCCGGCCGCGAACCGGCCGGGCGAGAATGGGAAAATCGGCGCGGACGCGGTCGATGTCGTAAACGTGGCCCGCTTCAGCCTTGGTGATGATCATTGGTCCTCCTTGTCGCATGGGCGCCCTTAAGACACTCACCGACCACTGCGGCAAACGCCGTCCGTACCGGCTCGGCCGCAATTTTCTCCAGCACGTCTCCCAGGAAAGCCTCGATCAGTAATTGACGGGCTGTTTCCGCGTCGATGCCGCGGGCCCGCAGGTAAAACAAGGCCGTTTCGTCGATATCGCCGACCGTGCAGCCATGACCGCACTTCACGTCGTCGGCGTAGATTTCCAGTTCGGGCTTGCCATCCATTTCGGCTTGCTCGGACAGCAGCAATGTTTTGCTGAGCTGGTGGGCGTCGGTCTTTTGCGCCGCCCGCTCGACCCGCACCGTGCCCTGGAAGACACCGTGCGACTGGTCGTCGAGAACGCCTTTGAACAGCTGGCGGGACTTGCCGCCGGGGGCTGTATGCGTGACGAACGTGGTGTTGTCGAGGTGCTGTTTGCCGGCCCCGACATAGGCGCCGTCCAGTTCGAACGACGCCCCGTCGCCCGCCAACGCCGCGTGGGTTTCGTGGCGGCTCAACCGGCTGCCGGTCTGCACCAGCATCCCGGCGTAACGCGAACCGGCGGCAAGCTCGATGCCGGTGGTCGCCACATGAACGGCCTCCGGCGACTCGTCTTGCAGCGTGTAATGGCGAAGCGAGGCGCCGGCACCGAGGGCGATTTCCAGCACGGAATTGGAAAAATAGCGACCGCTACCCTGGTGCCGCTCGACCAGGGTAGCCGCTCCGCCATCCTCTATGACCAGCAGGCAACGAGGATGGAACGCCAGCGGATCACCGCCGGCTTGGCCAACCGAAACGATTTCGATGGGGCGCTCCAGCGTGACGCCGGCCCCGACGCGGACCAGCACACCGTCGTCAAACAAACCGCTGTTGAGTGCCGCCAGCGACTTGGCCTCGGCGGGAATGACTTTTCCCAGATGGGCTTCAACCAACTCCGCAGAAGCCTTGCCATCCAAACGCCCGATAACGACGCCGGCGGGAAGTTCTGCCCCCGGCAGGACCTGTAAGCTGCCGTTGACCAACAGCAGTTGCAGGGCGTCCGTCGTCAAAGGCGCAACCGTCGGCAGGCTGCCTTGCGGTCGCCCGGCCAAAGGGAAGGAGGCGACGCCAAGGGCTCCGATATCGGTGTATTTCCAGGCCTCGTCGCGGCGCGTCGGCAGCCCGGCGGCATCGGATCTGACCCGTGCCGCCTGATGCAGGGCATCCAGCCAAGGGGTCGTGTCGATCATGCCGCCTGCTCCGTGAACTGGGCGTAGCCGGTGCTTTCCAACTCCACCGCCAATTCCTTGCCACCCGTCTGGACAATTCGCCCACCGGCCAGGACATGCACCTTGTCTGGAACGATATAATCGAGGATGCGCTGATAGTGGGTGATCACCAGCATGGCCCGTTCGGGACTGCGGAAAGAATCCACCGCCTCGGCGACCACTCGCAAGGCATCGATGTCGAGCCCCGAGTCGGTCTCGTCGAGGATCATGAATTTCGGTTCGAGCAATGCCATTTGCAGGGCTTCGTAGCGTTTTTTCTCACCGCCCGAGAAACCGGTGTTGACGGCACGGCGCAGCATCTCTTCGCCGACCCCGAGTTCCTTCGCCTTGCGCCGTGCCAGTTTGAGGAACTGCATGGCATCGAGCTCGGATTGACCGCGCGAGCGACGGACCGCGTTGACCGCCGTCTTCAGGAAGTTGACGCCGGTGACGCCGGGAATTTCGACGGGATTTTGGAAAGCGAGGAACAGCCCCAGACAGGCCCGTTCCTCGGTTTTCATGGCCAGCAGGTCCTGACCCCGGTAAAGGACCGACCCTTCGGTGACCTTGTAGCCGTCGCGGCCGGCCAGCACATAGGAAAGCGTGCTCTTGCCGGAGCCGTTCGGCCCCATCACCGCGTGAACCTCGCCGGCCGGAATAGTCAGGTCGATGCCCTTGAGGATTTCCCGGCCGTCGACGCACGCATGCAGATTACGGATTTCGAGCATTACCCCACACTCCCTTCCAAGCTCAAGGCCACCAGTTTCTGCGCCTCGACGGCAAACTCCATCGGCAGATGCTGCAGCACGTCGCGGCAGAAACCGTTGACGATGAGCGTCACGGCTTCCTCCTCAGACAGACCGCGCTGGCGGGCGTAAAAAAGTTGTTCCTCGCTGATTTTGCTGGTCGTCGCCTCGTGCTCGATGCGCGCCGAGGAGTTGCGCGATTCGATGTAAGGCACGGTATGGGCGCCGCAGGTGTTGCCGATCAACAGACTGTCGCATTGGGTGCGGTTGCGCGCCCCTTGGGCCTTCGGCAGGACCTTTACCAGCCCGCGATAGGTATTGTCGGCATGGCCGGCCGAGACGCCCTTCGAGATGATGTTGGACCGCGTGTTGCGGCCGATATGGATCATCTTGGTTCCGGTATCGGCCTGCTGAAAGTTGTTGGTGATGGCCACCGAATAGAACTCTCCCACCGAATCGTCGCCTTGCAGGATGCAGCTCGGGTATTTCCAGGTGATGGCCGAGCCGGTTTCCACCTGCGTCCACGAAATGCGCGAGGCGCGTCCACGGCAGGCGCCGCGTTTGGTGACGAAGTTGTAGATACCGCCACGTCCCTGCTCGTCGCCGGGATACCAATTTTGCACGGTGGAATATTTGATTTCGGCCTCATCGAGAGCCACCAGTTCGACGACCGCCGCATGCAACTGGTTTTCGTCGCGCATCGGTGCGGTGCAGCCTTCGAGATAGCTGACGTAGGCGCCCTTGTCGGCGACGATCAGGGTTCGTTCGAACTGACCGGTTTTCTCGGCGTTCATGCGGAAATAGGTCGACAATTCCATCGGACAGCGGACACCCGGCGGGACATAGACGAAGCTGCCGTCGGTGAATACCGCGCTGTTCAGCGTGGCGAAATAGTTGTCGGAGTAAGGGACCACCGAGCCCAGATATTTACGGATCAGTTCAGGATGCGTCTTCACCGCCTCGGAGAACGAGGTGAAGATGATGCCCAGTTCCTCGAGCTTGCCTTTATAGGTCGTCGCCACCGACACGCTGTCGAACACCGCATCGACCGCGACGCCGGCCAGTGCCGCCCGTTCGTGCAGCGGAACTCCCAGTTTCTCGTAAGTCTCGAGCAGCTTGGGATCAATGTCGGCGAGGCTTTTCGGCCCGTCCTTCCTTTTGGGGGCCGAGTAGTAATAGGCGTCCTGGTAGTCGATGGGCGGATAATGCAGCTTGCCCCAGTTCGGCTCGGTCTGCTCCAGCCAAACCTTATAGGCGCGCAATCGCCATTCCAGCAGCCATTCCGGCTCGCCCTTCTTGGCTGAGATGAGACGGATTATGTCCTCATTCAGTCCCTTGGGCGCGACGTCGGCCTCGATATCGGTGACGAAGCCATATTTGTATTTCTGGTCGGTCAGGGACCGGACCTGTTCGATGCCATCCATTATGGCCTTACTCCGTCGTTGATTCTGGGTTTGCCGTCCATCGCATCGATGCCGCGGATAAAATCGAAGGGCGAGCGGGGGGTCGCCATTTGCCGCAGAGTTACTTTGCTGAGGGCTTGCTCGATGGCCAGATTGACCGGGTTCCAGTGACCGCGAAGCGAACAGGATCGTTCGCGCTCGCAGCCCCCATCACCACCTTCGATGCAATCGGTCAACTCGATCGGTCCTTCCAAGGCAAACACGATATCGCTGGCTGTGATGGCTTCGGCGGGCCGGGCCAGACCATAGCCGCCGCTGGCGCCACGTTGCGCTTTGAGGATGCCTTTTTGGGTCAGCAGCTTTAGTAATTTGCTGACGCTGGGGAGCGGGAGATGCGTGACCTCGGCCAGATAGGGCGCGGTGACCATCGCGTCCTGGGATCCGCGTGCCATTTGGCAGAGAATCACCACCCCATAATCGGTCATGCGGTTCAGTCGCACCACGGAGCCCTTTTTAAAACAGGACCAAATAAGTCCTAATTAAAATAGTCAGCCTGACGGCGGATGCAAGCACGGAATCGCGTTCCGGGTTTGACCTGAAAAAAGGAGCCGGCTATGAAGGGTGGCCTGACCACGACCGAGATAAGGAGCCTGGCGCCGAGACGGCGTTTGCCGCCGGGGCATTTTCATCGTATTTTGCAAAATCAATCATGAAAATAGAACGTTATGATTTATGTCCTTTCTGTTACGTCACCGATATTTATAATTGTTCTCGTTGGATATTTTGCGACAAGATCGAATATCGTAAGTAAGTCTGACATCCAGGCGCTGGGATCGTTTGTCATAAGATTTGCCTTGCCGGCACTTATTTTTCGATCTCTGTCTCAGCGCTCCTTTGTCGAGATTATCAATCTCGATTATTTGACAGTCTATATTATCGGGTCTCTGTCGACTTTTGTTCTGATATTCGCGAGCGCCCGGTTTCGAGGCCGCAGTACGACGGCCAGCGCGATTTTTGCCATGGGATCTTCCGTTTCCAACAGCGGTTTTATTGGCTATCCGGTTGCCGTTCTGGTTTTGGGACCGCCGGCTGTCGTTGCCTTGGCAATGACTATGATGGTCGAGAACATTTTGATGATTCCGCTGGGCCTGGTCGTGGCCGAGGTCGGTTGCAACCACGGAAAGAAGAATATCTACCGGGTCTTCCACGGCGTCACTTTTCGGCTTGCGAAAAATCCGTTGATCATCGCCATTTTGGCCGGTACCGCGATGTCGCTCTCCGGTCTCGCCTTGCCCTCGGCTCTTTTCCGGGCGGTCGACATGTTCGCGATGGCTTCCGGCGCGGTTGCGCTCTTCTTTGTCGGCGGCACACTGGTCGGTCTGCGCGTGACGGGCATGATGGTCGATGTCGGGCGGATTGTCGGCGGGAAGCTGTTTTTGCATCCGACCATGATTTTCCTCGCACTGTTCCTGGTCCCGTCGATCGATCCGACTTTGAAAAAAGCGATGCTGATCTTTTCCAGCGTGCCGGTGGTTACCATCTTTTCCTTGCTGGGTCGGCCCTATGGCCAGCAAGATGTCTGTGCCGCAGCGCTGATGGTCGCAACGATCATATCGTTTGTGACGATTTCCTGTCTTTTGCTGGTTTTGTAACCACTCATCTGACGCATTGCTTAATTACATCATATCTTTCCATTTGTCTGCTTAACCAAGCGCCGTCATGCTGTTGTCGCGCTTACCATGCACCACTCGCCTCGACGAGAACTGATAACAAGCGCCGAAAATGCTGGCTCATTTTCGGTCCCTCAAACGCCGGGCGGCGGACATCCGTCCGCCTGGGCTCCCGCCGCATCGGCGGCGCGGCTGCGCTTGCAGCCGACCGACGGCAGAAACCTGTCGCCGTCGGGACAACAAGCTGTGGGAAATGCAAAAATGGAATATCGATATCTTGGCCGTTCGGGCCTGAAGATTTCAACGCTGACAATGGGAACAATGACCTTCGGCGGCAAGGGCAACTTTGCCAAGGTGGGAACCGTCGGTTTGGATGAGGCCCGCCGGCTGATTGATCTTTGCATCGATTCCGGGATCAATCTGATCGACACGGCCAACAGATATTCCGACGGCTTGTCGGAGGAAATGATCGGGGAAATCTTGGCCGGCCGGCGCAAAGGCGATGTTCTCGTCGCCTCCAAGGCGCGCATGCGGGTCGGCGACGGGCCGAACGATTCCGGCGTGTCGCGCTATCACCTGATCCGCGAATGCGAAAAGAGCCTGAAGCGCCTGCGGACCGACGTCATCGACATTTATTTCATGCATGAATGGGATGCGATGACGCCGCTCGAAGAAATGTTGGAAGCCCTCGATGCCTTGGTTCGACAAGGAAAGATCCGTTATATCGGTTGTTCGAACTACGCCGGTTGGCATGTCATGAAGTCGCTTGCGGTCAGCGAGCGGGACCACCGGCAGCGTTTCGTGACGCAACAGATTCACTACACGCTCGAAGCGCGTGAAGCTGAATATGAATTGCTGCCGATCGCAGTCGACCAGGGGCTCGGTGTTCTGGTCTGGAGCCCGCTTGCCGGCGGGCTGCTGTCCGGGAAGTATCGGCGGAACCAGGATCAACCAACCGATACCCGTCGTTTTGCCGGTTGGACGGAGCCGCCGATTCGCGATGAGGAACGGTTGTGGACCATCGTCGATGTTCTTATCGAGATCGCCGATGAACGCGGCGTATCGGCGGCACAGGTGGCGCTGGCTTGGCTTTTGGGGCGACCGGCGGTGACCTCGCTGGTCATCGGCGGTCGCAACGAGGCTCAGTTCAAAGACAATATCGCGGCCGCCCATTTGACGCTGACCGATGAGGAACGCTATCGCCTCGACACCGTCAGCGCGCCGCCTTTGCTCTATCCCTATTGGCATCAGCGGGCCACCGCGAATGACCGGCTGGGCCCGGCCGACCTGGTGGCGCAGATGCCGGTCTGATCGTCACTACCGGATTGCAAACGGCCAGGCCGCAGGCGAACGAAAGGCTTGGCCGTTTGCACGCCCTTGTCAGAAAAACGCTTTCCCAGCCATTGCTGCGCAACTATATTCCGCGACGCGCCTGTCGTAGCGAGAGGTGAGCGGCAATCATAGGGGAGGATCCTCGGCGCCAAAGCCCGGGTTCCCGAAGACAAGACAAAAAGGAAGTGACGATGACGCGTAAGGCACTGCTATTGGGAACCCTGGCGGCGACGGGCCTCTGGTGTACACCCGTCCTGGCCGACATCAATATCGGTGTCGTGCTGTCGGCGACCGGACCGGCCGCGTCGATGGGCATTCCGGAAAAGAATACCGTGGAGTTGATGCCGACGACGATCGCCGGACAGAAGGTCAACTATTTCGTACTCGATGACGCCACCGATACCACGACTGCCGTCAAGGATACCAAGAAGCTCATTTCGGAAAACAAGGTGGACGCGATCATCGGCAGCACGACGATCACCACGCTGGCGATGCGCGAGGCGGCCGTCGAGGCTGAGACGCCGATCGTCTCGATGGGGGCGCCGGCGCTGCTGATCGATCCATCCGACGCCAAGACCAAGTGGGTGTTCAAGTCGACCCAGAACGACAGCCTGATGGTCGTCGCCATTGTCGAAACCATGAAAGCGGCGGGTGTGAAGACGGTGGCCTTCATCGGTTTCGCCGATCCCTATGGCGAAGGCTGGTGGAGCGAGTTTCAGAAATCGGCCGAAGCGGCGGGAATCACTATCCGCGCCAGCGAACGGTATAATCGCGTCGACCAGAGCGTCACCGGCCAGATCGCCAAGATCTTGTCGACCAAGCCCGATGCGGTGCTGGTCGCCGCGGCGGGGACCCCGGCGGCGTTGCCGCAAAACGAATTGGCCAAGCGCGGTTACAAGGGACGGATCTTTCAGACGCACGGAGCGGCCAATCCCGATTTCCTTCGGGTTGGTGGCAAGGACGTCGAGGGGGCCATGCTGCCCGTCGGCCCGATGCTGGTTTACGAGCAGCTCGATCCGCAAAATCCCATCCGTGCGGTGGCGGCCGACTATGTCAGCAAATACGAGGCCAAATTCGGTCCGCGCAGCACGTTTGGCGGTCACGCCTGGGATGCCAACCTGCTGATCGCCAATGCGGTGCCGGAAGCGCTGAAGAAGGGGCAGCCGGGAACCGTCGAGTTTCGGCGCGGTCTTCGCGACGCTCTGGAACATACCAAAAATCTGATCGGCACCCATGGCGTCTTCAACATGAGCGAGAAGGACCATTCCGGTCTCGACGACCGCTCGCGGGTGATGACGACGATCAGCGGTGGGAAGTGGACGGTCCTGAAATAGCGCTGTGGCGTCTTGCCGCAGGCATTAGGAGCGGCGCAATAATAACCACACCTCTTTCGTCATGTGTGGACGGTCCGTGCATTGCAAGGGGAAAGTGATGGATAGAGCAGTCAAGTCGGATACGGTCATGTGTACGGCCTATGAGTGCGGTGCACATGACCGCTGGCCCTGATGATACCCGTAGATCGGTTCCCAAATCATTCCCACGAGAATGATGT
>JARLJB010000356.1 GCA_031291415.1 Telmatospirillum sp. | reverse complement strand
TGATTTCCTGAAAACTTCCGTCCCATTACGGCGTCATGGCCAGGCTAGACCCGGCCATCCACGGCCAACGGGGCTGCAAGACGTGGATACCCCGCCCAAGCGCCGTGTATGACCATCTACTGAATGTCAACAGGCCTTAGTACGTTCGTCACGTCCCAGTTGGAAGCCCCCGTATGGCCTCCGTCGGTAGCCGCCGCGACATAGTTCCGCTTAACCATGTCGCCCACGCGGCTGTAATATAGAACGCCATTAGCGCCACCGTTCCCGACCTGTTGGTAACGGCCGACCCAGCCGGAGACCGGCAACCACACTTCCCAGCCGGTATGCGAACCGGAGACGGGTTGGGAATAGCCGGAAACACGGCAGAAGGTTGGAAGCTTCGTCTGAGTGCCGGACCCATCGGGATTGACAAACGTTCCCGTCGATACCGTCTGGGCAACCGTAATGGTGCTATTGTTGGGCAGAGACGTCCCCGCCAAAGACTCGCAAGTGGTGGCGGCCGAATAAGATTGAGCGGATGCCGAAGTTGCGGCACCGACGACAAGAACCATCCCGACCGAGGCAAGCAAAATCCCTTTTCCTGGCCGAAAATACCGTCTCCCACTATGAGAAATCATTGTTCCCTCCCTTGCGGCGCGCGACCGGGCGTCGACGTTGGAACGCGCCCGCTCAAGGCGTCCTTTTCGGTTTTCAAGGAATGAAAGGCTAGCGCCTCAGACGGATGGTCTCTTGCACGTTCCGGTCATATGGCCGGAATCTTCCAAACCAAAAAGCGTATTGAAAACTTGCCACTGGCACTAGTTACCGCTAACATGAAAAGAAAATGTTAGCGGTAACATGTCCGAAGAGGACGCGACGCAAAAAAAGAAACAAACCGTCGCTGCCGTTGATAACGGGGGGCCGTCCATGCTTGATCCGCAGAAGGGATTCGACAGACTATATAATGTGAAGACACCACCAACATTCCTGAACACCAGCGACATGATCGGTTGGAAAGGAACGTTCTTCGCAAAAGTTGTCGGCTCTCAATACAATATTGCCCAACACAACCACGAAAATTTTTGCCTGCAATTGTTCAGCCTGCCGCGTGAGCAGAGATTACTGAAACATTCGGCTCGCTGGCAGGTGCGCGAGGCCGGAACGCAGATCTTCCTCCCGGGAGACGAGTCCCGCCACGAAAACCGGGGCACTCCATCGCGCAACCAGTTCCTGCTCGTCGAACCGGAGCGTGTCGAGGAAATCATCGGCCGGCCATTGACGCCGGATTTGTTCGCGGCTTTCCGGGGACACCCCGTGCAATCGGCGATGGTATCCAACCTCATGACCGCCCTGGCCCAGGACCTGGATTGCGGCTGTCCGGCAGGGCGCCTGGTCGGCGAGACTCTGGTCGTCGCCTTGCTGCTATGGGTGGCTCGGTCAGCGCCCGGCGCGCCTTCCGAACGCCGCGGGTCCTTCCGACTGTCGGACATGGAGATGTCCCGCCTCAAGGATTTCATCGACGCCAATCTGGAACAGCCCATCTCGCTCGACCAACTGTCCGGTGTGGTGGGCATCAGCCTTCGCCACTTTCGCCGCATGCTGCATCAAACGGTGGGCCGGACTCCGCATCAACTTGTGCTGTCCAGGCGCCTGGAACGGGCCAGGCAAATGATCGACCAGGGCCGCACTTCGCTGGCAGAAATCGCGGCGGCGACGGGGTTCTCCGATCAGAGCCACATGACGCGGGTCTTCCGACATCACCTGGGCGTATCGCCATCGGCCTGTCGAACAAGATGCTGACGGGCGGAGCAGGCGAACCGAGGCAGGTCTCGCCCCCCCTGGGGCGCAAGCGATGGACCCATGTGCTGCCCATCGCGTTCATCATGTACACTGTCGCCCATTTCGACAGGGCGAATATCGCCGTGGCCTTACCCGGCATTGTCCAGGAATTTTCCTTGTCGCCCCTTGAGGCCGGAATGGTCGGCAGCGCCTTCGGCTGTGGGTATTTTTTGAGCCAGCTCCTGTCCGGATGGCTCGTTCTGCGGTTCGGCACACGTAACCTCATCGGCTGGGCCCAGATCCTTTGGGGCCTCGGGGCGATTGCCCTCGGCTTTGCGCAAGACTACCACCAGATCATCGTCCTGCGGTTTGCCCTGGGACTTTTCCAGGGACCGGTTTTCGCAGCCACTTTGGCGTTTCTCGCCCAATGGTTCAGGACGGAGGAGAGAGCCCAGGCGTTCGCCTTCTGGAACCTGAGTTCGCCAGTCGGCGCCTTCCTGGCCGGACCGCTCACCGGCCTGGTTCTTGCGCACTATGACTGGCACGTCATGATGATCGCCGAGGGACTTCCCGCCTGGATCTGGGCGATCATCTGGTGGTGGCGCGTCCCATCCTCGCTGGCCGAAGCACCGTGGCTGCCGAACGACGAACGGGCTCAGATCGCCGAGGCTTTGGACTGCGAACAGCGGCACCTCGGGACTTCGAAGAGTGCCCCGTGGTGGTCGGTGGCCGGCTCGCCCATCGTCCTTTGCACGCTCATCGGCTTCGCCTTGATCAATCTGCTGATCACGGGCTTCACGTTCTGGCTGCCCACCATCCTGCGATCGGTCGAGGGAATGTCCGTCACGACGGCCGGGGTGCTAAGCGGGCTGCCCTTCGCGGCCAGCATGGCCGGCATCCTGATCATTGCCCGACGGTCCGACCGGCACCGGCAGGAACGTCGCTGGCACGCCGCCCTGCCCACCCTTTTCACCGGGCTGGCGATGATCGCCTCGGCTTTCGTTCCCGTGGGGTTTTTTCACTGGCAGATCGCCATTTTCATGGTCGTCGGCTTTACCATGAAGATGTTCCTGCCTCTGATTTTCGCCCATTTGACGGAAGTGCTCCCACGGGAGCAATCCGTACCGGCCATTGCCCTGACCAGCAGTGTCGGGAATCTTCTGGGCGGCGTTGCCGGCCCGATGCTGATCGGCGGCTTGGCGGAAGCGACGTCGGGCTTCGTCTGGCCTCTTTGCGCTCTGGGCATCGCCGGTCTGGCCGCTGGAGGAACCTTTTCCCTGGTTCGCCACCGGTGACCCGCTTGCGACTAGAGATCAAAGAAGTCGTTGTCGACCTGGCGGAGCGCGCTACGAGCACTTTGCAGCCATTTTTCGGGACGCATGCCGACCGGCATCGGGCAAAGCAAGGCGATGGTCGCCAACGGGCCGTAGCGCCGCTGAAATTCGTGCAGCACTTTCATCTGCTCGCGCAGCAGAGCGCCGGTGCCGGTGCAGATATCCTCCATCACCGTACGCAGGGCGCGAAAAAACACGTCCACGCCGTAGGTCATGTCCTGCAACGCCGGCTGACCAGGCCGCAGGATGAACTGTTCGGCGCCGTTGATCTGTTCATGCAGCAATTGCTCGACGCGCGTGATCTTCGCCTGCTGCGCCGATAAGGTCAGCATCTTGCAGCGAGCCCGGACATAGCGCTCGACATCGCCCGGATTGAGCGTCTTCGCTTCGGTGCGGCCGTCACGGAAGGCAAGCAGGGCGCGGCGCTCCTCGCCGCCCAATTGGGAGACGAGCCCCGACACCTGTTTGGACAAACCGCCTTTGCGCAAGTCGGCCAAGAGACGGGAGTGGCCGGCCCAGCGGGCGATCACCGTGGCGCCGTCCCTTGGCGAAATTCCACCGAAGACGAAATGGCGCCGGCATTTTGCCGCCACCGGGAAAATGGCGTCGGCGAAATTGGAGAACAACTTTTCGACACGCAGCGTCTGTTTCATCTCCGAAGCGTAGGCGTAACAGACCGCGGCAACCTCACCTTCGCTTTCCTGGAAGCGGACTTCGCTTTGCACCCTGTCGTAAAGAATGGAAACCGTGGTGGGAAAGGTGTCCGGCTGGATCCGATTGTCGCGCAGGAATGCCTCGAAGCGCTGCTTCCCGGACTCGTCGGACAGACCCAGTTGCGCCTGCACCAAGGTGCGCTCCAGCGCCTCGTTGACATCGAGGCCCTCGAGATATTCGCCGATGGCGTATTCGGCGATTTCCTTGAAGCTGGCCAGCGGGTTTCCATACTTCACCTTGGGCAACCGCGCCTGACGGGCCGCCGACGATGCTCGAAACGCCTGCACCGCCGCCTGTGAGGTGCCGCGGTCCAAGGTTGAAACCCGCGCCTGGTCGGCGACGGCGTTCAAAAAAAGCTCGAGCGCGCTGCCGAACAGACCCTGCCACAGCGGATTGCGGCTCAAGCGGTCGAGCGCGAGAAAATCGGAGTGGCCGAAGATCTTCTTGCTGGCCAAGCTCGCGAATAACGCATCGATGATGCGTGTCGACCAGGCCGACGGCGTATCCTTTTCCCGCCAGCTGAACTCCGGCGTGTGGTTGAGCCGCAGAAACAGAACGATCGCCAGCAAACCTTCCTTGGGATTGTTGGGCAACGCGATGGCCGGCTTGCCGCCGCTCGCCAGCTCCAACATGGCATCCATAGTGCCGATGCAATGCAGTCGGATCAATCCGTGCGGATTGATCAACGCCGGATTGCTAAGAAGCTCCTGGGCGCCGATTCGTTCCGCTGCCGCTTCCGCCAGGATCTTGTCGCCGTTCATGCCGAACCGGCTCAGCATCTTGGCAATACGCCGGTTCATGACCTGCGCTGAGGCGGTCAATACTGTGGGGGCGGGAGCGGGGACTGATGGTGAACGAAGCATTGTGCGGTCTCGGGTCAGGACGCCTCAGTTATCATGGCTGGCAGGTCTTCCTGCGTCAGATAGGAGATAGGCAAAGATCCGATTTTCCTGATCCTTATCCTGCGGATAGAAGTCGAACCATTATAAGTTCTATCAGAATCGTACCATGAGTTTGTGAAAGAATAAGTGATAAGGCTCACACATGATGTTATCGGTGTTCGCTGTTTCCACCCAACGGCACCTGCGATAGTCTTCTCTCGAAAATGGGCGGGACGACCGTTAATGCGGCCGCCGGGCTGTTCCGACGGCCAGCATGATCGTTAGGATTGAGCAATGAATAACTCTCCACTGTTTCGTGGCAACATTTCCCCGGTTCCGACGATCTGGACGGCCGAGGGACAACTCGACCGGGACGGCATGAAGAACATGCTGGATTTTGTCATCGCCGGTGGCGCCGATGCCGTGTTCTGCTGTGGCAGCGCCGGAGAATTCAGCCAAATGAGCGAAGCGCAACGCCGTGACGTCGCCCAGTTCACGGTGGAGCATGTTGCGGGACGGGTTCCGGTCCTGGTTGGCGTCGCATCCTGCAGTACCGATCTGGCGATTGAATTCGGCCGGCACGCCAAGAGCATCGGCGCCGACGGTGTCGTTGCGGTCAATCCCTACTATGCCATCTTGTTGCCCGACAATATCGCGTTGCACTACCGGCGGCTGGCGGCTGCGGTGGATCTTCCCATCATTCTTTATAATTTTCCGGCGCTGACCGGCCAGGATCTGTCTCCGGCGATGATTCTCTCGCTGGCCAAGGACTGCCCGAACATCGTCGGTGTGAAAGACACCACCGATACCGCCCACCATATTCGCGATGTCATCGCGGCGGTCAAACCGGTGCGGCCGGACTTCGGTGTCTACGCCGGTTTCGACGAATACCTGTTGGAGACGCTGATCATGGGTGGCGACGGCGGCTTCCCGTCGGCGCTCAACTTCGCTCCACATCTGCCGGTCGGGATCTTGAAGGCGTTCCATGCCAAGGATGGCGCCAAGCTCATCGAGCTGCAGCGGCTGTTGTGTCTGTGCCCGCTGATGTTCGGCCTGGAATCGCCTTTCTACGCCGTGGTGAAGGAGGCGGCGAAGCTGGCCGGGGTCAATATTTCAACCCATGTTCTGCCGCCCGCCGTGCCGCTGACCGAAGCCAAGAAAGCCAAAGTCCTGGAAACCCTGCGCCGGATCGGCGTCGTCAACTAAGGATCTGGCGCGAAATGGTCGCTCCAGATCCTAAAGGTTCAGACGACGCCTCCGCTCCGCTTCCGGCAGGCTCAAGCGCCGCTTGGGCTTAAGGGCTTGGAGCGATTATTTCGCGCCAAGTCCTTAACGTAATCCGCCAGATGCCGGTAGCTCCGGCATCTGGCGAGGATGCGGACAACCACAGGTCATCCCCGGATCGCCGCGGCCGGCGACAGGCCGCTCCTCCCCGAGTCAATCAAATGCCGCTCTGACGGTCACCGCCCATCTGCGCGCCAAAAGATGTGACGATACGACTGTTGACATATGTCATATGTCAGGATCAAACTTTCGCGTTCCCATAACGGAGATCGTGGGACACGCCCATCACGTGAAAAACAAAAATAACGATCTGATTCGGGAGATATGAGATGTCCGTTGAGGTCTTGACGAGCGACTCTGTCGTTCAGCCTGAGAACTACGTCGACAGAAAGAAACTCATTACCGTCGTTGGCTCGAGTTTAATCGGCACTGCGGTCGAGTTTTACGACTTTTTTATCTATGGAACAGCAGCAGCGATCGTATTTCCGCGCCTGTTCTTTCCAAATTTGTCCCCGCTGGCGGGTTTGCTTGCCGCCTATGCGACGTTGGCAATCACTTTTGTCAGCCGTCCGATCGGCGCGGTGGTTTTCGGTCATTACGGCGACAAACTCGGTCGCAAGAAATCACTGGTGCTGGCTCTGATGATCATGGGCCTGTCGACCTTTTTCATCGGTTTATTGCCGACTTACGAAACTATCGGCGTCTGGGCGCCCATCGGCGTCATCGTCCTGCGTTTGGCCCAGGGCTTTGCCGTCGGTGGCGAATGGGGCGGAGCCGCCTCGATGATCGTCGAATATGCGCCGCGTCATCGCCGGGGCTTTTTTGGCACTTTTGTGCAGCTTGGCAACGTCATTGGGCTTTTCCTCTCGACCCTCGCCTTCGCGTTGGTCCCCAGCGAGTCAATGATGACCTGGGGCTGGCGTCTGCCGTTCCTGCTCAGCATCGTCTTGCTGTTCGTCGGCCTCTTCATCCGGGCCCGGATCGACGAAACACCCGCCTTCCTCGAAATGAAGAAGACGGGAAACAAGGAGGCTGTCGTTCCACTCGTCGAAGTAATGCGGTCCGGTAAACGGGCAGTCTTTACGGCGATGGGCGCGCGCACCGGCGAGATCATCTTGGGGTGGCTGATCTGCGGCTTCCTGATCTCCTATGCCACCAACAATGTCGGGTTTTCGCGCGACACCGTGCTGCACGCCATTCTTGCCGCCAGCGCGGTCGCCTTCTTCACCTTCCTGGGCTACGGTGCGCTGTCCGACCGGATCGGGCGGCGCCCCGTCTATCTGCTCGGAGCCTGCATTGCCGCGGCATTTGCCTTCCCGCTCTTCTGGCTGATCGACACGGGCTCGGTATGGCTGTTCTTCGGCGCCGTGGTGTTCGGCTATTCGTTCGGATTGGGCGCCATGTTTTCGGTGCAACCGTCGTTCTTCTCGGAACTTTTCGACACCAATGTCCGCTATACCGGCATTTCTCTCGGCTACCAGCTTGCCAATATCATCGGCGGCCTCACCCCGATGATTGCCACCGCTCTTGTGGCCGCCTCGGGCGGAAAATCGTGGCCGGTCTCCACTTTCCTGATCTCCGGGTGCATCGTGACGATCCTTTGCGTCTTGAGCACTCGGGAAAGTGCCGGCAAGGATATCGTCCGGCAATCGTAGAACGTCTGTTGGGCCGCCCGCCGACATGGCGGGCGGCATCGTCGACCAAGGGTTCTTTTTGATGGTAAGCAAACGCCTTGCGCTAGTCCTTAGGGAAGTCGCATGCTCGGGCCAAATCCCGACAACAAAGCCGAAGGCCAGGATGTTGGAGCGCGACAGGCTGAACCATTCCGTCGTCGAGGCGATTGAGGCGGACATCCTTTCCGGCAAACTTCGAATCGGCGACCGCCTGCCGGCAGAGGCCGAGCTCGGACGGATATTTCACATCAGCACCAGATCGGTGCGCGAGGCTCTGCAGATTCTTGAAACCAAGGGTCTGATCCGGCGCAAGCACGGCGAACGTGCCAACGTCGTCCGCGACGATGTCGGTGCGTTCCTCGGCTCGCTGGCCGTCACGGTCAAACAGTTCTTCTCGACCGAACCGCGATATCTCGTCCAGCTCATGGATATCCGAAGCATGATCGAGGTCGAGTCGGTTGGCCGCCTGGCCCAGGGCGAAGGCCAAATGAGCGACGAGGTCGAACGGGCCCTGGCCGGCATGCGGGCGGCAGTCGATGCCGACGATTTTTCCAGCTTCACCTGTCATGACGCCGAATTTCACCTGGGACTCGTCCATTCGATCGACAACGACATCTTGCATGTCTTCTACGACAACCTCTTCGCCCTGGTTCTGGAGGTTATCCAGGTTACCAGCCGGGTCCCCAATAAGCCTCTGGCGCAGGCCTACGCCGAACACGAGGGAATCTATCGGCTGATCAAGGCCAAGAATTCGCAGGCGGCCAAGGCGGCCATTGGTCGGCAAATCGAGAGCAGCGCCGGTTACCTGAGGATTGCCATCGAAAAGTCCGCGATCGAGGACAAAATCGGTGGCGAGGCGCCTCAGTGAGGCAGAGGCTGTCCGGACAGACCGGCTGCAGAGAGACAACCTTCACGCTCCAGCATGGTGATGAGCGGCCGGAGCTGTTCGGCGTAGATTTGCCATTGGCCAATGGCATGACCATAGATCGGCTGCCGGACCTGGGCGGCGCTGGCTGTCCGCACGGAGCGCTCCGTCTTGTGAAATTGCAGGCAGGCGTCGGTCCAATCGAGACCGCAATGAGCGACAAGACGCCGCGCAGTCGGTTCAAAGTCACCGACCAGATCCTCGTAACGAAGATCGAAGATGCGTCCGGGCAGCACGCGATGCCAATGGGCCATTAGACGCTGATAGGCAAGATAGTAGCGACCGAGATCCTCGAGGTCGCAGGACCATGCGTGACCGTCGACGAAGAGGGTCTTGAAACAGGACCAACAGACGTCCCGCGGGTCGCGCATGCAGTGGATGATGCGGGCATTGGGCAACATCAGATGGATGAAGCCGAGGAACATGAAATTATGGGGCGCCTTGTCAACCACATGTGGGGCATCGGGGGCTCTACGGCGCAGCTCTTCGAGATAGCGTTCGGCCAGGGCAGGGAAATCGGTGGCTGGTTGGCCGTCGGCGGCAACCCGACGGAGGGTTCCTTCTTCGAGAAGGCTCGCCAGTTTCGTCAGCTCCCCGGCTCCGTGAACCGCCGGGTGGCTGGAGAGAATCTGTTCAGCAAGCGTGGTGCCGGAACGAGGCATGCCGACAATGAAGATCGGCCGGTCGGTTGGATTGGCTGCGGGCAATGGCTCGAAACTGGTGGGAAAAAAGTTGGCGATAGCCTCGAATGTCTTGGCGGTGTCGGCGCTCCGATAAGGCAGCGTCTGGCGTCTGGCGCTATTTGCCGCGGCGTAATGATCAAACGCCAAGTTCGGACGGCCAAGATCTTCATGCCATTTGCCGAGCGCATGATGGGCGACGGTCCTGGCAATTGGAGACAGAGCCGAAGTTCCCGGAGACAGGGCGTCGGTAGTCCGCTGAAGGACTTCGAGACGGGGCTCGCGGCGATCGCCGGGCCGATAGCGGCGAAGGAGTCCAATCATGTAGGTGGCATCGATCCGCCCGGGGTCGATGGCAAGGATTCTTTCGAAGATCGTTTCGGCATCCGCCAGGCGCCCGATGTCACGAAGCATGGTTCCGAGGTTCAGCATAGCCGCGCAATCGGCGGGCTCCAGAACCAATGCTTGGTGGAAATGGGCAATCGCCTCGGCGACCAGATCATGGTTTCGTTCGAGGAGGCCAAGAATATTGTAGAGCGGCGAGCTGGGGAGCAGCGACAAGGCGATCAACAATGTTCGGCGCGCCTCGGGAAAGCGGTCGTGCCGTTCGAGACGGAGTGCCTGCTTGGTCAGGATAGAGGTGGCCGTTTCGGCGGCCAGCCCGGTCGCCTCGTCGTCTTTCGCAGATCGGGAGAGCTCCACTAACCGCAGCGCGACGGAGATATCGTCTGGAGCGCATCGGACGGCCTGCGTCAGGACAGAAATGGCCTCGGCATTGCGGCCCAACGCCGAAAGCACCATGGCTTTGTCGCGAAGCAGCGTGGCATTTTCCGGTTCGTGGCGGAGAGCGGCATCGACATATGCGATACCGAGATCGAAATCACCACTGACCAGAGCGGCCAGCGCCAGTCCGTGCAAGGCCTCGCCGTCTTTTGGCACGACGGCCAACCGGCCCTTTAAACCAAGGCTAGATGTTTCCCTCGAAATAGCGACATTGCTGAATGGCAGGAATAAGTTCCTGCTTGAGAGGGTGTTCATAAGTAACTCTTTCGCTCTTCAGGCCAACTTCATAAACTACACTCCCCACCAGAGATACGTTTCTTGGAGCATCGGCACTATTGTTGACGATGATATTGCATACCATCATATGGTTATGATTTTTTACATCAGATGTTTTTGTGTTTACCTCACTCATATATTCATAAAAAGCGAACAAAATTTGTTGTTTTCCATCAAGTACATTCAATAAGTGAACTATATAGATGATTTATCGTCTTTGTCCATTGTGGTGAGAATATGGCAACCAGTCTGGCAAAAGATGGGCTTATTATCCTCTTTATGATTGGCGGCAAGAACAACCTGTAATTTTATATTGGGCGTATCGTTCAACCATCTCAGGATTCATCCGCAGTTGTCCCCAGCAGGTGTTGGTTCATTTGTAGTTGGAGGCCTCCGAGACAACTTCCGGCGCAGCCAGACGGATGACTGAAGACTATCCGACTGCTTGACAGGGTTTCGGCATGCCCGCCGTGACAAATTTAAATGTTTGCCAACTCAATAAGTTGCAGGACAATCTTCTTTTATAGGACAAACATCGACTTTCGTAGTTGACGGACGTCCGCCAGCCTCCTATTCGTTACGTTAAAGACATATGCCGAGCCAACTGAGGGAATTTTCGGCGACCATGACAAACCGCGTGTTGAAGCACTCCTATACTGTTCCCTGCGCCAGCACATTCCGCGATGCCGTCGACGCGCTGGCGGCCCGCCGCAAGGTCAACGTCGGAGATCTGGCGCGGTCAATCCTGCTGGTCGTCCCCGATGAGACTGTTGCCGCCTATGCCGATCCTGGTGAACCGCCGACGGACGACCGGGAAACGGTCGTCTTGAAATCGGGACCGGCGGAAGGTCGGCCCTGGCGGCGCAAGCCTCGGCTGCAGGTGCGCATGCCGCCCGGCCATGACATTCCCTTCATTCGCAAGGCGCTGGCCCTGGCTTTGGCCATGGACAAGGGTGATGTCGAGGTTTCGTTCGCGGCCAGCGGCGCCAACGATGTTCTCGCCGAACCACCGCCCGAGGACAACAGCTCCCGTCTCGTGGAAATCAACGAGGAACTCGACCGGCTGCGCACCATCGTGTCGGTTTTGGCGTTCGACCCCCTGCCGGACGGCATCAGAAACCGCGGCGATGCGCTGCATGTGCTGGGTTTCCCACCGAGTTCCGATCCCGATTCGCGGACGGTCAGAGCGAAGTTCCGCATGCTGGCGACGATCCATCATCCGGACAGCCACTATGGCAGCCACCAGCGGATGAGCCAGCTCAACCAGGCCATGGAATTCCTCCGCCGCTACGTCGCCTGAAATCCCGTTCAAGACAAAAAAATGGCCGGAAGCAGCACACTTCCGGCCATTTCCAGAACCTTTTAAGATCGCCCTAATTGCGGCGGTCGCCCATCAGCCGGACCAGCATGATGAACAGGTTGATGAAGTCGAGATAGAGCGTCAGGGCGCCCATCAGGGCCTTTTTGCCGGCCGTCTCGCCGTCATCGCCCGCCCAGTACATTTCTTTGATCTTCTGGGTGTCCCAGGCCGTCAGGCCGGCGAAAATGCCGACGCCGGCAACCGAGATGACAAAATTCAGCGCCGAGCTGGCGATGAACATGTTGACCAGCGACGCGATGACCAGCCCCCAGAGCCCCATCACCAGGAACGTTCCGAAGGCCGACAGATTGCGTCGGGTGGTGTAGCCATAGAGGCTGAGCCCGGCGAAAGAGGCGGCGGTGATGAAGAACACCCGAGTGATCGAGGCACCGGTGTAGACCATGAACAGGGTCGACAGCGAAACGCCCATCAGCGCGGCGTAAAGCCAGAAAAGCCCCTGTGCCGTGCTGGCCCGCATGCGGGCGACGCCGAGCGAAATGGCGAAAACCAGCCCGATCGGCGCGATAATCGCCAACCAGCCGAGACCGGTCGGCTGCATGGCGCCACGCATGCCAACCTGGAAAAACAGCGCGTTGACCGCCGGTGTTCCGGCGACCAGAGCGGCAACCAAGCCCGTCAAGGCCAAGCCGGACGCCATGTAGTTGTAGACGCGCAGCATATACTGACGCAGGCCGACATCAATCTGTGCAGCCTCCGCTTCCGCGCGCGTCCAAGTGCCACGTTGTGTATCGAAGGCCATCTCTAAAAACCTCGCGAAAGAAGCCGTATTGCACCGTCTAATATGGCACGAAACCGCACCGAATCAAGTCAAGCGGCCGTTTCTACCATCTTCGGCAAATGGGACCACTCAATCGTGGCGGAGATAAGGCGCTGTTTTTGCCGCCAGGATCCGTACCGTTCCCAGCACCCCCATGAGAGTGACGGCGACGACACCTCCCAAGGCGGTGGCAACCACCGGCAGCGGCAGAAAAACCCAGTCGGCCTTCAGGACATAGACGAGGATCGCCCAGCCGGCCACAGTTCCCAAAGCCGCCGCCAGAACGCCGGTCGCCGTTCCCAATACCGCGAATTCCAAAGTCAGAGCCCGCAGGAGATCGCGCCGGCGCGCGCCCAAAACCTTCAACAGCACGGTTTCGCCGACCCGCCGTTGCCGCCCGGCGGCGATTGCCCCGGCCAACACCAAAGCCCCGGCCGCCAGCGTGACAAGAGCCGCGGCCCGGACGGCGATCATCGCATTGCCAATCACGCCGCGCACCGTTTCCAGCGCCTCCTTGACGCGGATCGACGAGACATTGGGCAATGTGCGGGCGACGGCCCGTTCGACCGCCGCATCGTGGCCGGCCGGTACCGACACGGTGGCGATGTAGCTGGCCGGCGCGCCGGCCAGCGCGTTGGGAGTGAGGATGAAGGTGAAGTTCATCGCCAGACTCGCCCAGTCGATCTCGCGCAAATTGGCGACCGTCGCGGTGATTTCCCGTCCTAAGACATTGACGGTGATCGTTTGACCAACCGTGAGACCAAACCCCTTGGCAATGCCGGCATCGAGCGACACCAGCGGCGGACCGGCGTAATCGGCCGGCCACCACTGACCCGCCACCACACGGGCGTCGGCCGGCTGCGTGGCGGCGCTGGAGAGCCCTCGATCGCCGCGCACCGCCCATTGGGCGTCGGGAGCAACCGGTACCTGTTCGACCGGCACGCCGTCGATCCGGGTGATCCGGCCACGCACCATCAGGGCCCGTTTGGCGTCGCCGCCGGCGTCGGCCACCGTCTGATCGAACAGCGTCGCCTGGTCGGGTTGGATATCGATGAAGAAGAAGGACGGCGCATCGGCCGGCACGCGCTCATCAAACTGTCGTTTGAGGTTGGCCTGCACCAGAGACACGGTGACCAGCAGCGTCAATCCGAGACCGAGTGACAACACGACGCCCCGCGTCGGCGCCCCTGGCCGGTAAAGCGAGGACAGGCCGAGGCGCCAGGCCGGGCTGCCGCCGGCACCGATCCACCGGCGGGCCGCCATTCGGGCCAACCCCACCAACCCATGGCCGGCCGCCAGAAACAGCAGCAGGGCGCCGGCCGACCCACCGACAAAACCGATCGCCAATTTTCGATCGGCCGCCGTAATGACGACCAGGGCGGCGAGGCCGACACCGGCGGCGGCGACCACGGCCAGGGCCCCGGGGCCGGGCGGGCGGCCGGAACCGGCGACGATGTCGCGGAACAAGGTCGTGGCAGAGACCATGCCGGCCCGGGCCAACGGCCAAGTGGCAAAAGCCAAAGTCGTCAGGGCGCCGAACGCCGCCGCTTCGCCAAGCGGTCCGACATAGAGGCCAAGATGGGCGGCGAGCGGCAGTTTGTCGCCGAACGCGGCGACCATCGCCCAGGGCAGAGCCGCGCCGACAGCCACCCCCAATCCGATGCCGGCGATGGCAAGAACGGCCACCTGCAGCGCATAGACGCCGTAAATCAGGTTCCTTGGCGCTCCCAGGCATTTCAGGATGGCGATGGTCCGCACACGTCCGTCGAGAAAAGCCGTCACCCCGTTGCCGATGCCGATGCCGCCGACCAGCAGCGCGGTCAGGCCGACCAGCGTCAGAAAAAGCGTCATCTGGTCGAGGAAACGTTTCACCCCCGGCGCCGCCTGCGTGGCATCGCGAAACAACCATCCGGCCTCGGGGAACCGGGTGTCGAGCTGGCGTTTGAAGTCGGCCACCCGATCGGGGGCGAACAGCCGCAGCAGAACCGCATGATGAATGAGGCTGCCCGGCTGCAGCAGGCCGGTTTCGGCCAGGGCCTGACGACCGACGAGAATCCGCGGGCCGAAGGAGAAGGCGTTGGCCACCCGGTCGGGTTCGCGTTCGATCACCGCCGTCACGGCGATCCGCGCGTCGCCCAGACGGACAACGTCGCCCAGCTTGATCCCCAGGCGGTCGAGAAGATTGCCGTCCACCGCAGCGCCCCAGGCGCCGTCCCGGCGGACCAACGCACCAGCCAGAGGCTGGGTCGGGCGCAAGACCACCTCGCCATAGAGCGGGTAACGCTCATCGACCGCCTTGATCTCGACCAGCGTCTGGTTTTGAAGATCTTCGGTGCGGGCCATCGCCCGCATCTGGACGGACTCCGACACCGAGCCGAAGCTCTCGAGAAATGCCGTTTCCTCGGCGCTGGGCGCCCGGTAGGACAAACGCAGTTCGGCATCGCCGCCAAGCAGCGCCTGCGCGTCCTCGCTCATGGCGTGGCGCAGAGACGCGTCGAGCGAGGCAGCCGCCGCGATCGCTGCCACACCCAGGGCCAGACAGGCGACGAAAACGCCGAATCCCCGCAAGCTGCCGCGCAATTCGCGGCGCGCCAATCGCAGGGCCAGGAAAGAGGTCATCGCCTTTGCTCCGCCAGACCGGCGACTGGCCAGGCGGCATCGACGCGGCCATCGGCGATCCGTACGGTTCGCTGACAACGGGCGGCAAGACTGAGATCATGGGTGATCAGCAAGAGAGTGGCGCCGGTCTCGGCGTGCAGGCCGAATAGCAGGTCGATGACCGCCTGACCATTGGCCTGGTCGAGATTGCCGGTCGGTTCATCGGCCAGCAGCAGACGCGGACGGCCGCCGAAGGCACGGGCCAGCGCCACCCGTTGCTGCTCGCCGCCGGAAAGCTGGCTGGGATAATGCGACAGGCGGTCGGAAAGACCGACCAGCCCGAGAAGCCGGCGCGCTTCGTCATGGGCGTCGCGGCGGCGGGCCAGTTCCATCGGCACCGCAACGTTCTCAAGCGCCGTCATCGTCGGAATCAGATGAAAGGACTGGAAGATGATACCGACGTTTTCCCGCCGGAAGGTGGCCAGACCGTCCTCGTCCAACTCGGCGAGCCGCTGGCCGGCGACCATGACCCGGCCGCCAGTCGGCCGCTCAAGGCCGGCGATGACCATCATCATGGTCGATTTGCCCGATCCCGACGGCCCGACGATGCCGACCGTCTCGCCATCGGCGACCGAAAGATCGATGCCACGCAGAATATTGACCTCTCCGGCCTGACTCGCCAGCCTAAGAGTGACATCTTCGAGCAACACAATAGGTTGACGAACAGGAGTGGGCTTGGTCATGAAGAGGGTCTCGATTCGATGGGTGACGGCGGGCCGGGCATTGTGGCGGCGGGCGTGGTGGGGATATGGTCTGCTCGCCTTGTTTGTCAACGTTACCGCCGCCGCCGCCATGGATACCACGCCCATTCATATTCTTGCGTTCGGTGACAGTCTCACCGCCGGTTACAATCTGCCCGCCGCCAATGCGTTTCCGGTGCGGCTGGAGGCTGCGCTCAAACTCAAAGGCTACCAAGTCCGCATCACCAATGCCGGCGTATCGGGCGATACCACTGCGGGCGGCCGGGCGCGCCTGGACTGGGCGCTCGCCGACCGGCCGGATTTCGCCATCGTCGAACTGGGCGCCAACGATGCTCTGCGCGGCCTCGCCCCCAATCTCGCCTACGAAAACCTTGACGCCATCCTGGACACACTGGCATCCCGCCACGTGAAGGTGCTGCTGGCCGGGATGCTCGCCCCGCGCAACATGGGCGCCAGCTACAGCAACGACTTTGATGCCATCTATCCGCGGCTGGCCGCCAAATGGAAGGTTCCGCTCTATCCCTTCTTCCTCGACGGCGTCACTTTGCATCCGGAGCTGACCCTGCCCGACGGGATGCACCCCAATCCGCAAGGCGTCGATCGGATCGTCGCGGGCATCCTGCCGGCCGTCGAAGCCTTGCTGGGACCAACACCCAAGGCGGCGCCATGACCTCCGCCTTCCGGGCCGGATTGGCCACCGGCGGACATTGGGGGCTGGCCGCCAAAGCCTGTCTGCAGCAGATCGCCCCATTGCCGGCCGCCGCTAATCTGGGCTTCGTCTATGTGACCGAGGATTTTTCCGATTCGCTGTCATCGATCGTCACTTACCTTCGGGAAGTCACCGGCATCGCCTGCTGGCTGGGCGGCGTCGGCTTTGGCGTGTTCGGCTCGGATGCCGAAGTCCACCAGGGAGCAGGGCTATCGGTGATGGTCGGCGAAGTCGACGCCAGCGCGCTACGGCCATTCGACCAATTCGACGCAAGTCACCCCGAGTTCTTCCTGGCCGCGCACGGATCGTGGCTGGCCGACCAGTCCGCCGTCACCGCGCTGGTCCACGGCAGTCCACGGGATCCGCAGATCGCCAAGGTGGTGGTCAGTCTGGCAAAAGCCGGTCAGGCCTTTCTCGTCGGCGGCCTGACGGCCGGCGCAGAAACGCCTGACCAGGTCTGCGGCCGGGTTGCCGACGCCACCTTGTCCGGCCTGCTGCTGGGTGATGGCATTCCGCTTGCCACCGGCCTGACCCAGGGCTGCTCACCGATCGGCGGCGAACATCGGATCACCGAAGCCCTCGACGACGTCATCATGGAACTGGACGGCGCCCCGGCCCTGCAGGCGCTGAAGGCGGACGCCGGCGATATCATCGCCCGCGACCTCAAGCGGGCCGCCGGTTACATCCACGTGGCCCGGCCGATCGAGGGATCGGACCGGCTGGAAGACTATGTCGTGCACAGTCTGGTGGCCATCGACCCACGGCGCGGCTGGCTGGCGATCACCGGCGGTTTGGCCACCGGCGAAAAACTGATCTTCGTCCGCCGTCATCCGCAAACGGCTCAGCGGGATCTGCAGGAGATGCTCGCCGGATTGGCGTCGCGGTTGAACGGACGGACGATTCGCGGCGGCATCTATGTCTCGGGGGCCGAACGCAACGCCAGCCTCTTTGGCGACACCGAATGCGAAAGCGCGATGATCCGCGAAACCCTCGGCCATTTTCCGCTCGTCGGCTTTTCGACCGACCGCGAAATCTGCCATGACCGGGTCTATTGCTGCACCGGCGTCTTGACGCTGTTCGTGTGAGGAACCGACATGCTCCGCCTGTTCGTCGGCCTTGCCTTGCCCGAGGATCTCCGGCAGCGTCTTGCCCTCCTGGCCGGTGGTCTTCCCGGGGCACGCTGGACGCCGTTGGAGAACTTTCATTTGACGCTGCGATTCATCGGCGAGGTCGATGAAGTCGACGCCGACGCTGTTGACCGCTCGTTGCGGACAATCCAGTTACCGGCATTTACCTTGCGTGTTTCCGGGCTTGGAACCTTCGACCGGGCAAAGGGCCGTTATCAGTTGTGGGCCGGTGTCCGCCGCGACGAGGCGCTTGTTCATTTGCAGGAAAAAATCGAATCGGCCGTCGTCCGCGCCGGATTGCCCGCCGAAAAGCGCCGTTTCCTGCCGCATATTTCGCTGGCCCGCCTCAAGGACACGCCGCTTGGCCGGCTTCAGGCCTTCATCGCCGGCGATAATCTGTTTCAGGCTGAGATCTTGGTGACGTCGTTCTCGCTGTTTTCCAGCCATCTCGGCCGTCACGACCCGATCTACCGGATCGAGCGCGACTATCCGTTAGAGCCTTTCCGAACAACGTTATAAACGACGCCTGCGCCTCCGGGGTGCCGCTCTTCGGGCGTCGCTCCGCTCCACCGGCGGGCTCAGGCGCCGCTCGGGCTTTAGAGCGGGATGAGTTTATGTCCGATCATATCCTGAGTTTCTGAAGTAATTGATGCATTCGTGTGGGGTGTAGGCGTCAAGCAGATTTTTTATGGCGCCGGCCGCGCGGATCGCCCGGCGGATGGCGGTCCCCTTGTGACTACCGAGATTGTCCATGATCACGATGTCGCCGGGGCTCAAGGTTGGAACCACAAGCTGTTCGACGTAGACCTGGAAGCGCTGGGCGTTGATCGGGCCATCGAGGAGCCATGGCGCGTCGATGCGAT
>JARLJB010000355.1 GCA_031291415.1 Telmatospirillum sp. | reverse complement strand
GGCGCCTGAGGGACTATAATGCCTCTGAGGGGCCACATACCTAAGGTAGCTCCGTAGTTCCCCTGTGGCGCCTCGGGAACGGGAGTGCTATGACTTTCTCATGGTTAGATCCGTCGTTCGGCCTTATGTGTTGGCGATCTTGCTGCTTGGCATGCCGATAGTACCGGCTCAGGCAGAGGGCACCTTTTTGACTGAACTCGAAGATCTGCCCCTGGCCCCGGGCTTGGCGGAAGCGCCGGGTGGTGTGCTCTTCGATTCGCCTACCGGCCGTATCGTCGAGGCGACCGCCCATGGCGACACTACGGCCGAACAGGTCGTCGCTTTCTACGCACAGACATTGCCCGAACTGGGCTGGCAAAAGGTTGGACCGTCGTCATATCGTCGCGACAACGAGATGCTGAAGATCGAAGTGGAGGCGAGACATCGCCCCCTGCTCGTTCGTTTCTCGCTGGTGCCGCAGTAACTGACGCTCAAGGTCCGAATGCCGTCCAGACTATGAGGGAAAAGAGGGGATCCATCATGGCCTATGAGAACATTATCGTCGAAACCAAGGGGCATGTCGGCCTCATCACGTTGAACCGACCGAAAGCCTTGAATGCGCTTTCGGGCGCACTGATCGCCGAACTGGGCCAGGCGCTCGACGGCTTCGAGCAGGATGCGGAAATCGGCGCCATTGTCTTGTGCGGCAGCGAGAAGGCTTTTGCCGCCGGCGCCGATATCAAGGAAATGGCGTCCAAAACCTTTGCCCAGTGCTATTTGGAGGACTTCATCACCAGGGGCTGGGAGGCCGTCTCCAAAGTCAGGAAACCGATCATCGCGGCAGTCGCCGGTTATGCCCTGGGCGGTGGTTGCGAAGTCGCCATGATGTGCGATTTCATCCTGGCGGCCGACACGGCCAAGTTCGGACAACCGGAGATCACCTTGGGCGTCATCCCCGGCGCCGGAGGGACCCAGCGCCTCACCCGTGCAGTCGGCAAATCAAAAGCCATGGAGATGATTCTGACGGGGCGCCTGATGGACGCCGTCGAAGCGGAACGATCGGGTCTGGTCAGCCGCATTATTCCGGCCAGCGAACTGATGGACGAGGCGCTGAAGGTTGCTGAGCGAATCGCCACCATGGGCCGCCCATCGGTTCTGGCCGCCAAGGAAGCGGTCAACCGCGCCTATGAAACGACCCTGGCCGAAGGGGTGCGTTTCGAGCGCCGTCTGTTTCATGCCCTGTTCGCCACCGAGGATCAGAAGGAAGGCATGGCGGCCTTTGCCGAGAAGCGTCAGCCGAATTTTAAGAACAGGTAGATTCCCCCCCTTGACGCGGCTTACCAGACCGCCTTATAAACGCGCCTTCCGATTGCGTCCTATTTCTGTCAAGAACAGGTTTTTGATCCATGGCTCACCATTCGTCGGCTAAAAAGCGCATCCGCCAGACCGAACGCCGTACCGAAGTCAATCGTGCCCGCGTCAGCCGTATTCGTACCTTCGTGAAGAAGGTTGAGACCCTGATCGCCGGTGGCGACAAGACTCTGGCCACGGAAGCGCTGCGGGAGGCTGAGCCCGAGCTGATGCGTGGTGTGCAGGCTGGTGTCGTGCACCAGAATGCTGCATCGCGAAAGGTTTCGCGGCTGGTCGCCCGTATCAAGGCGCTCTAGTCCTCGGGCTGTTATCGTCTGAATTGAGAATTTGGCGGGACCGTGTCCACTAAATGGTGGACGCGGTCTTTTGCTTTGAATCAGAAGATTACGAAACTCAAAAAAATTTTTCTGTTCGCCATTCGGTCACGTTGCGCCCGCCTCCAAGCATCGTTAGAGTCATTTCTGGCGTCGTTAGGCCGTGATGCCTTTCCGAAGTTTAGTATTGACACGCTGCGATCTTGTGAGTCGCGGAACTCTAAAGAATTGTGCTAATTTTTATTTATTCTTCGGCATGGCTCGCTAGTCTTAATCGTCGTCACAACACGCTGGAACGATGCGCACGAGAAGAACGCAGGACGGCGGCAATGAAGCTCTTGGGGCGACTTGGAACGTGAGTGGTGGTTGAGCCGTTCGGGTGCCGTCGCTTGGCTGGGTCTTTGACCTCGGGCAAAACGGATCCGGCGTCGGTCGGATTGGGGAGCATAAAGCAGACGAGTCTGTCGCAGCGATGACGACCGGTCACCAAGCCGGAACGCTCTCCTGTGCCGTCCCGTCGGCAGTGCCGAATTTATAGGGTGGTTTTCTTGAGCGACGATATGGTTCAAGCGCAGTGGAATCGGGTCCGGGGCCGACTGCGGGATGAATATGGGGAAGCTGCCTTCAAAAGCTGGCTCAATCCCCTGACGCTTGCCGAGGTACGGGACGGTCAAGTTCGCATGGGCGTGCCGACGCGCTTTTTGCGCGACTGGGTCGTCACCCACTATGGCGACCGCATCCGCAGCCTGTGGTCCACCGAAGACTCCTCGATCAACGGGGTCGACATCGTTGTCCTGCCCGGTGTCAGCAAAAGAGCCCCGATCAGCGTGCCCGTCGCCAAAGCGCCCGCTGTCGCCCCAATGGTCGCCCACCCCGAACCATCCAACGTCAACGAGGAGATCGGTGCCCCCCTCGATCCCCGCTACACTTTCGACAACTTTGTCGTCGGCAAACCCAATGAATTTGCCTACGCAGCGGCGCGGCGGGTCGCCGAGTCCGATCTGGTGTCGTTCAACCCGCTCTTTCTTTATGGCGGCGTCGGTCTCGGCAAGACCCATCTGATGCACGCGGTGGCCTGGCATATCCGCGAACGCAATCCCCAGCGTTCGGTGATCTACCTGTCGGCCGAGAAATTCATGTATCGCTTCGTCCGGGCGCTGCGCTTCCAGGACACCATGGCTTTCAAGGAACAATTCCGTTCGGTCGACGTCCTGATGATTGATGACGTGCAGTTCATCGGCGGCAAGGATTCGACGCAGGAGGAATTTTTTCACACCTTCAATTCCCTGGTCGATCAGGGTCGCCAGATCATCATTTCGGCCGACAAGTCCCCGTCGGATCTCCAAGGCATGGAGGAGCGGCTTCGCTCGCGGCTGGGATGTGGACTGGTCGCCGACATTCATGCCACCACCTATGAATTGCGGCTGGGCATCCTGGGAGCCAAGGCGGAACAGTTGGGCGTCGAAGTGCCGCGCAAGGTTGCCGAGTTCCTCGCCCACAAAATCACCTCGAACGTCCGCGAACTCGAAGGCGCGTTGAACCGGGTCGTCGCCCACGCCCAGCTCGTCGGCCGAGACATCTCTCTCGAAACCACCCAGGAAGTCCTGCACGACCTGCTGCGCGCCAACGACCGCCGGATCACTATCGAGGAGATCCAGAAGAAGGTCGCCGAACATTTCAACATCAGATTGGCGGACATGCATTCGGCCCGGCGTGCCCGGCAAGTCGCCCGCCCCCGGCAGGTTGCGATGTACCTGGCCAAACAGCTCACCTCGCGATCGCTGCCGGAAATCGGACGAAAATTTGGTGGACGCGATCACACCACGGTGATGCACGCGGTCAAGAAGATCGATGAATTGCGCAACGCCGATTCGAGCTTCGCCGAGGATATCGAACTACTGCGTCGGATGCTGGAAAGCTGAATCCGAGGAATCACGGGCATCCGGAGGGTGAAATTCAACCGCCAATGTTTATGGCGGTGGCCACGAATCCAACCTATCCGGCACCGCCGGCCGACAATAGCGCCCCTTGGTATCGGCGACACCGATGGCTAGGGCGAAACCACTTCTGGAACCAAAGGCTTGTGCTATACTGTTGCCCCTTGTGAAGGGGGGTGCGGCGACGCGCCTTATGGGACTCGCGGATTGGCCGCAGATGAGTAACGGAACGCCATGAAACTGACCATTGAACGCGCCGCATTGTTGAAATCCTTGAATCATGTGCAAAGCGTCGTCGAACGGCGGAACACAATTCCCATTCTCTCCAACGTCAAGATTGAGGGCCGTAACGGGCAGGTCAGCCTGAACGCCACCGATATGGATCTTGACATCCTTGAGACGGTAACCGCCGATGTCGTCCGCCCCGGCACAACCACCGCGCCGGCGCATACGCTTTACGAAATCGTTCGTAAATTGCCCGAGGGCTCGCAAGTCGAGTTGGAACAGAGTGGCGACGACAGCCAGTTGATCCTGCGCTCCGGCCGTTCACGCTTCACCTTGTCGTCGCTGCCGGTCGATGATTACCCGGTGATGTCGGGCGGAGAGCTGCCCTTTAGCTTTACGTTGAGTGCCGAAGACCTGAAGGGTCTGATCGACCGCACGCGATTTGCCATTTCCAGCGAAGAGACCCGTTATTACCTGAACGGCATCTATCTGCACGCCGCCACCAGCGACGGCGTCCCGGTGCTGCGCGCCGTCGCCACCGACGGTCACCGGCTGGCCCGCGTTGAGGTACCGTTGCCTGACGGCGCCCCGGGCATGCCCGGCGTCATCGTCCCGCGTAAGACAGTGACCGAACTCAGGAAGCTGCTCGATGAGACGACCTTGGACGTCACCGTGTCGCTGTCGGAAACCAAGATTCGTTTCGCTTTCGATGACGCGATGATGACCTCGAAATTGATCGACGGGACCTTCCCCGATTACGAGCGGGTGATTCCGGCCGACAACGACAAGGTTCTCGAAGTCGATTGCAAAAGCTTTTCACAGGCGGTTGATCGCGTCTCCGCCATTTCCACCGAGAAATCGCGCGCCATCAAACTCTCGGTCGACAAGGGCGGGCTGACACTATCCGCCTCAAGTCCGGAGAACGGCAGTGCTGTCGAGGAGCTGGAAGCGGCTTACGATGCCGGTCCCATCGAAATCGGCTTCAATTCGCGCTACCTGCTCGACATCCTGGCACAGATCGAAGGCGACGCGGCCCGCTTTGCCATGGCCGATGCGGCAAGCCCGACGGTCGTCCGGGAAGTGACCGATTCCAGCGCCGTCTATGTTTTGATGCCGATGCGGGTGTAACTGACGGGGAAATGTGATCCAACCAACAGGAACGGCGGGCTTGGCGGTCGTTCGTCTGACCTTGAGCGATTTCCGCTGCTATTCTTTCCTCCGCCTGGAGGCAGACCCGCGCCCTGTGGTGTTGACCGGTGCCAACGGGGCCGGCAAAACCAACATCCTCGAGGCTTTGTCTTTTTTGGCGCCGGGTCGCGGCCTGCGAAGAGCCCGGCTGGCCGAGGTGACACGGCGCGAGGCAGGAGACAACGCTCCCTGGGCCGTGGCGGCGCGATTGGAGAAACCGGCTGGTTCCCGCGAAACGTCGGATGGCACGGCGGAAACGGTCGAGATCGGGACCGGACGCGAGGTGGGCTCGGAACGGCGTTTGGTCCGCATCGACGGCCAACCGGCGCGGTCGCAGGCGGCGCTCTCCGATGTGGTCAGCACCCTTTGGCTGACCCCTTCGATGGATCGCCTGTTCACCGATGGTGCCGTCGGCCGCAGGCGTTTCCTCGACCGTTTGGTCCTCGGAATGGATCCGGCGCATGCGACGCGCGCCACGGCCTACGAGCACAGCCTGCGCGAAAGAGCCAGGTTGCTGAAGGAGGGCCGCTTCGATCCGGCATGGGTGGCATTGCTGGAGGAACGGATGGCTCGCGACGGTACGGCGATGGCCTTGGCCCGGCGAACCACTGTCGCCAGCCTCAATGAGGCCTGCCGGAAAGGGATCGGCCCTTTCCCGGCGGCCCGGCTGACGGTGGTCGGCAGTGTCGAGGACAGCCTCGAAACACTGGATCCCGCCGAGGCCGAAACGAAATTGCGCGCCGCCCTGGCAGCGGCGCGCCGCCGGGATTTCGAAGCCGGCGCAACGACCGTCGGCCCGCATCGCAGCGATCTGCAGGTGCGCCACGGAAACAAGGATCAGCCGGTGGAGCAATGTTCCACCGGAGAACAGAAGGCGGTGCTGGTCGCCATCGTGCTCGGACAAGCGCGGATCCAGGCAAACCAACGGGGGTTGCCGCCGATTCTGCTGCTGGACGAGGTGACGGCGCACCTTGACCAAACACGCCGCGCCGCCCTGTTCGATGAGTTGTGCGCTCTGTCCGCGCAAAGCTGGCTTACCGGGACCGACGTTTCCCTGTTCGCCGAATTGGGGGACCGGGGCCAGTTCTTCCGCGTCCACGATGCCCAGTTGACGCGGGCGTAGGTTTTAGTCTGATGAGGAACATGTGTCGATGACCACGAGTCCTGTTGATCCGTCCGCGACCCCCAATGACGACGTTTATGACGCGGACTCCATCAAGGTCCTGCGCGGCTTGGAGGCCGTGCGGAAACGACCTGGCATGTATATCGGCGACACGGACGACGGGTCGGGCCTGCATCATATGGTCTATGAAGTGGTCGACAACGCCATCGATGAAGCCTTGGCCGGATACTGCGACCGGATTGAAGTCCTGATCAATGAGGATGGCTCGGTGACGGTCCGCGACAATGGTCGCGGCATTCCCACCGACCTCCACAAGGAAGAGGGAGTCTCCGCCGCGGAGGTCATCATGACCCAACTGCACGCCGGCGGAAAATTCGACCAGAATTCCTACAAGGTCTCGGGCGGCCTGCATGGCGTCGGCGTTTCGGTGGTCAATGCGCTTTCGGAATGGCTTAATTTGAAGATCTGGCGCAACGGCAAAGAACATGCGATGCGCTTCGAGCATGGCGAAGCGGTTTCGCCGCTGGCCGTCGTCGGCGAGGCTCCGATGACCGAGCGGGGACCGCTGACCGGCACGGAAGTGACCTTCATGCCGTCGACCGAAACCTTCACGATGACGGAATACAATTTCCCAACTCTGGAACACCGGCTGCGTGAACTGGCATTCCTCAATTCCGGCGTTTTCCTGCGTCTGATCGACCAGCGGCAAGAGGAAAAACAGCAGATTGACCTGCACTACGAGGGCGGCATCGAAGCCTTCGTGCATTATCTCGACAAGTCGAAGCAGGCCTTGCACAGCCCGCCGATCTCGGTGATCGGCGAGCGCGACGGAACCACCGTCGAAGTGGCGATGGAGTGGACCGATTCCTACCATGAGAACTGTCTTTGCTTCACCAACAACATCCCGCAGCGGGACGGCGGCACCCATTTGGCCGGATTCCGGGCGGCACTGACGCGCACCATCAATAACTACGCCAACGAATCGGGCATCGCCCGCAAGGAGAAGGTGGCGTTGTTGGGTGACGACATGCGCGAAGGCTTGACCTGCGTCCTGTCCGTCAAGGTCCCCGATCCAAAATTCTCGTCGCAGACCAAGGACAAACTGGTCTCCTCGGAGGTTCGTCCGGTCGTTGAGAACGTGGTCAGCGAGAAGCTTGCCCAATGGCTTGAGGAGCATCCCACCGAGGCACGCAAAATCATTTCGAAGGTGGTAGAGGCCGCAGCCGCCCGCGAGGCCGCCCGCAAGGCCCGCGATCTGACGCGCCGCAAGGGAGCGCTCGACATCGCCACGCTGCCCGGCAAGCTCGCCGATTGTCAGGAACGCGACCCGGCCGGCTCTGAACTGTTCCTCGTCGAGGGAGAGTCGGCCGGTGGGTCGGCCAAACAGGGCCGCAACCGGGCTTTCCAGGCGATTCTGCCGCTTCCCGGCAAGATCCTGAACGTCGAACGCGCCCGCTTCGACAAAATGCTGTCCTCGGCCGAAATCGGCACCTTGATCGCCGCGCTCGGCACCGGTATCGGAATGGAAGACTTCAACGTCGAAAAGGTGCGGTACCACAAGATCATCATCATGACCGACGCCGACGTCGACGGCAGCCACATCCGGGCCCTGCTGTTGACCTTCTTTTATCGGCAGATGCGTGCCCTGATCGATAACGGCTACCTCTATATCGCGCAGCCGCCGCTCTACCGGGCCAAGCGCGGCAACTCCGAGGTCTATCTGAAGGATGACCGGGCGCTGGAGAACTACCTGATCGACGGCGGTTTGACCGAGAGCGTGTTGAAGCTCGGCACCGCCGACAGCGCCGTCCCCGCCTCGGCGCGCGCCCAGATCGCCGGGGCCGACTTGCGCGCTTTGGCCGATCATGCCCGGGGAATCAAGGCGTGGCTCGTCAACATGTCGCGCCGCGTCCCCATGCGCATTGTCGAACAGGTGGCCATCAGTGGCGCCATGAAACCGATCTTGCTGACCGACGTCGAACGGGCGAGGCCGATTGCTGCCACCATCGCAGCACGGTTGAACGCGCTGGAAAAGCCGCTTGAGAGAGCCTGGCAAGGAGACGCCATCGAAGGCGAAGGCTTGGTGTTCCACCGTACGTTACGCGGCGTCACCGAAACCCACCACGTCGATGCCTCGGTCATCCGCGCCCCGGAAGCCAAGAAGCTCGACGAACTCGCCGGGCGGCTGCAGGAGATCTATGGCTCGCACAGCGAACTGGTCATCAAGGACCGCACCATCCTGGTGACCGGCCCCGTATCGCTGCTTGATGCCATTCTTGAGGCGGGTCGCAAGGGCATCGCCATTCAGCGCTACAAAGGTCTGGGAGAGATGAACCCCGAACAACTTTGGGAGACCACGCTCGACCCCAACGCCCGCGCCCTGCTGCAGGTGAAGGTCAGCCACATCGAGGAGGCCGAGGAGGTCTTTACGACGCTGATGGGCGACGTCGTCAAGCCGCGCTACGACTTCATTCAGACCAACGCCCTCAAGGTCGCCAATCTGGATGTGTGATATTCCGCTCTTGTGATGGCTCTCGACGTGAAAAAGGCCGGAAGGGGATTCCCTTCCGGCCTTTTCTTGTGAGAGGACGGTCCGGTCAGACGAGAAGATCGACCAGATTCGGCCGGCGCCATGAAATGCCGCTGGAAATCACCGACACCGACGTCTGGCGCAAGGCCACACCCGTCTGCTCGGCCAGGTCCGCTGTGGTGTTGGCCAACTGGTTGAGTGTCGTGCCGGCCAGGGCTGAACTGGTCGACCCGCCACGCGGCACCAGCACCGTCAATTCCTTCACCGTCGCATTGACCGTGTTGAGAACCGACGAAATCGCGCTCTTCACCTGCTTCAGATCGGCGTTGCTGAGACTTTGCACGGCCAGACTGGAAATCTGCGTCTTGACGCCACTGACGATCCCCGACAAGTCATCGGTTATCGACAGCAGATCTTCACGGCGACCCGCCGCTACCGTCGCGTCGGCCTGCTGCTGAACCGACGTGGCCCTATTTTGCAGGGCGGCAAGCTGGTCCGGGCCATTTCTGCCGGTCGCTGCGGTCCCGGCCGCGCCCGAACCGTCGGTTCCGCCGCTGGTCCGATTGGACATGCTGTTGGCGAAGTTCAGCAGATACTGGGCCACACCGCCTGCTACCGCAACGATCCCCATGGCTTTCGACCTTCTTCCGGCACCCGGCAGGAATCGCCGAGCGAACTAGTGTCGAGGAAGTACCATGCAGTGATCGTGCCACATTTCATTCATCCCAAAACAAAAGGCATCCCCTTGGCCAACGCCTGACGTTCGGATGTCCGTGCCCCGGACAGAGCGAAGCCAATCGGGCGGTCGTTGCCATCGAGGAACAAGGCCTTTCTGTCGCGTCCCTCGCCCTCCAGCGACCAGCGGCCGTCCCTGCTGGCCGGCGGCGGACAGACGACCACCGGCAGGCAGGGTGTCTTCACGACGACCGGCAATGCCGGCAATACCAGCGGACAATCGTGACCGGCGAGAGTCGCGGCCAGGGCCCGCGCTTCCGCCATCAACGGCAAAACGAACGGCAGAGGACCAGCACCCGTCTCCGCGCAGTCACCGAGTGCGAAGATGTCGGGATCCGATGTGCGCAACAACCGGTCGACCAGAATTCCCCGACCGACTGCCAGGCCGGCTCTCGCCGCCAGGTCGGTGCGCGCCAGCAGCCCGATGGCTGACAGCGCACAATCGAAATCAACGCCGGTGCCGTCATCGAGAACCGCCTTCCCCGGCGACATCCGCGCCACCGTCCGGCCGAGATGGAGGGTGACGCCGGCTTGACGAACCGCACTGGCGAGCTCGGCTCCAACAGCCTCCGGCAGAAGCCGTCCCAGCGGCCAGGACGCCGGCTCGACCATGGCAACCCGGTGACCGGCGGCGGCAAGATCGTTGGCGAACTCGCTGCCGATCAATCCGGCGCCGATGAGCAGAACGCGGCCGTGGTTCGGCAGGGCATCACGCCACCGGCCATAATCGTCGAGATCGTTAACGGTTCTGATCCTGGCCTCGTAGCCGCCGGTTATCCGATAGGGCCTGGGATCGGCGCCGACGGCGAGAACCAGCTGCCGGTAGGGAAGCGTCCGGGTCCCAAGGTCGGATTGCCGAAGGTGGAGAAGGCCGGCAGAACGATCGATGCTTTCCACCTGGTGACGGGTCAGGATGGATACCGCCATTTCGTCTGCGAACTGGTCGGCGGTCTTCTGCACCAACGTCCGCGCGTCCTTGCCCTGGGCGAAGGCGTTCGACAACATCGGCTTGCTGTAGACTTGGCCGTCGTCGGCGGTGACCACCGTGACCGGCGTCGCGCGATCGAGCTTGCGGAATTCGCGGACCAGCGTGTAGCCCGCCAGCCCGCTACCAACAATGACGACGCCGGTCGTAGTCATGGCATCACCCCTCCAACGGTTCGAAATCGGATTTGGAGACGCCGCAGTCCGGGCAGCACCAGCTCTCGGGGATATCCTCGAAGGCGGTTCCGGCGGGGATGCCTTCCTCAGGCAGACCGGCAACCGGATCGTAGACGTAGTTGCAGACGACACAGACGTACTTTTTCATAACGGGATCTCCCTTTCGATAGCGGTTCAAGCGCCCTTGTAGGCGGCCAGAGTGTCCTTGTAGTGGTTGGCGTGCCGTTCCTCGACCTTGGCGAGCGCCGCGAATCGCTTGGCCGCGATCGCCAGGGTCTTGGCAAACCGCTCGGCATGTTCCTTGGATTCGGCGATCTGCTGATCCATCTCGGCGACGGCGGCGTCATGGCCTTCCTGTTCGGCAAGGTGACGGAACTTCGGATACATCTCTGTGAATTCGTAGGTCTCGCCATCGATGGCCAACTGCAACATCTTTTCAACGGTCAACTCGGCTGCCGGATAGAGCAATTCGAGATGGCCGAAGGCGTGCGCCGTCTCCTGTTCAGCGGTTGCCTCGAACACCTTTGCGACGTCTTCGGCACCGAGCGCACGGGCCTGTTTGGCGAAATAGAGGTATTTCCGGTTGGCCATGGACTCGCCGGCGAAGGCGGACTCCAGATTCTGTATGGTCGGAGATGCGGGAAGATTTGCCATAATGACCTCACTAAAAAAGGGCGATGGCGAACTGTAGTTCACGACAACTAATCGAGTGAAATGGATATTTTTTGTCGAATAAATCGTTTTTATCGATTAATCTTGCGATCTGCGGAAGGCACCGCGACGGCGGCCGCCATCGGTGTCACCGGATCGGTGGAGTTCGTCTCGTCGACCGGAGTCGAAGGGCGATATCTCAGTTGATCCGACAGACTGCCATGCCGGGTTCCTGCCGCGCGGGATGCGCGAGGGCCGTCGGCGGGACGACCGTCGTAGGTGTCACACTGATCCCGGAACGCTAACGCAATGAAAAGGCTGAAGAACTGCGTTTTGAGACTGCAAATGCAGTTTTTACGCGACAGCCGGCGTCGAGATGGTGATCGACCGCTCGACGGAAGCCGCAGGAACGGCGAGAAAATTTCCGTAACCTATTGAATTAATGAACAATATCTTAGAGCAGCACGATCTGCGATCGCAGGTGAAAGCTGCCCGTCGATGTTTGGGATACCCGGCATAGCCGCTGTTTTTCCGAGGACCACTGGATAGCGACGGCCCTGTTCTACTGCGTTTGCAGTCGCATCGCGTCTCGCCTGGAGTTCCACCCTGGATGAAACACATATGGCACCGGCGTCCCTGTTGGCGCGACTGACAATTTGTTTCTTCCTGGCATTTTGCGATCAGGTCGAGCGACGTTTGAGCCTAGCGCGTTGACTTTATTGAGATAGAATCATCCGACTCTAGCGCTGAAATTGAGCACGGACCAAGCGACGGGCGGCCCTCATCCGCTCGATCAGCCAGCCTCTCGCCTCTTGGTGAAAAAGGCCGCGGACCGTCGCGACGGCCGAACGGAGACGGCGGAGGGTTTCGCGCCAGACGGCAATTTTGTTGAGTTTGGCGTGCGCCCAGGCACTCGCCGCCAGCGCCCAGCCTTCAAGGCGGACGAACCAGGCCAAGGTGGAAAGCGAAGGCCGGCACAAGACATAGATACGCGCCAGGAAACCGACGCCGAAGAGTTCGCCCCCGGCAAAAAGCCCGGCTCCGGTCAACACATGGCCGGTCGCCAGCAGCCATAAAGCCAACAGCTTTACCGGCAGAATGATCGCCCAGGGCAGGATAAACAGAAGCATCGCCAGATATGGCGGCAAGCGGCCTATGGCCGCTTCGATCCGGGCGATCGGGGCCCATCGTCCGACGGTGGCCGCAAGAACGGCAACCCAGGCCCAAAGGACCTCTTCGAACAGAAAAACCACCGCGGCGATCAGCACCAGCGGCGGACTGAGAACGGCCTTCAGGCGGCGTACCTTCAACGCGATTTGTCCAAATCGGAAGGAAGCGTCAGCCGTTTACCCGGACAATGACATCGACACGACGGATGCTGGTACCGTCCGGCGCTTCGGGAACCTTGCTGACCGACACCAGATGTCCCGGAATATCCTCCAGACGGCCGGACTCTTCGTAGAAGAAATGATGGTGGTCGGAGGTATTGGTGTCGAAATAGGACCGCCCGGCATCAACAACAATCTCGCGCAGCATTCCAGCAGTGGTGAATTGATGCAACGTGTTGTACACGGTCGCCAGAGAAACGCGGATGTTGTGGGCAACCGCTTCACCATGCAGTTGTTCGGCCGACACATGTCGGTCACAGCTGTCGAACAACAGTTTCGCCAAAGCCAGACGCTGTCGCGTCGGCCGCAGCCCGGCGGCTCGCAGCCGATCAAGTGCGTGACTAAAGGGACGCTGGCAGGTGGCGTTCATAACATGGGCTCCCCGGACGGAATAACCTGGAATATATATACTCGGTAATGGGATGCGATACCAATTGGAATCGCTTCAGTTGAAAATCAACCAGTATCGAGAACGTTTCGGTGCAGCCAACCCCAGCCCGTCAATCCCCCGTCATCAGACGGTCGATCAGCTGGCGGACGGTCGGGATAAAACCATTGTCATAGAATGGATCAGAGGCGAAGCGGTGCGCATTATGCCCGGCGAACATCAGCTCGGTTTCGACATCGCCGTCGTGGGCGATGTTCTGCAGCGTTTTCTGGATGCAAAAACTCCGCGGATCGGCCTTCTTGCCGGTGGTTCCGGATTCTCCCTGCGCCCAATTGGAAAAGTTGCAGGCTGACAGGCAGCCCATGCATTCCACTTGATCGCGACGAATAGCCTCCGCCCTTTCGGGCTTGACGAAGACCAAGGTCGAATCCGGTGTCCGCAGTCCCTCCGTGAAGCCGTGCACGATCCACTGATCAGCATTGGCCTTGTCGATCGGCGTCACATAGACCTTGCGCCCCCGCAGTCCGATGGCCAATTCGGCGGTGTGTTCGCCGACCGGCTCGCTGGAATAGGCGATCTGGTGTTCGAGGCGCTCGCACAATTCGGTAATGAACTGGTTTTTTACCGACGATGAATAGAATCCGGTCGGGCTGAACCGATGCAAAAGAACGTCGCCCGGTTGCAGACCGAGCAGGCGTTTTTTCCAGCGTTCGGAAACCGGACTTTCCTGCGTCAGCAAGGGACGGGTGCCGAACTGGAAGGCGACCGGTCCGACTTTCGGATTATCGAGAAAGTCGTCCCATTCGCGCAGGCACCAGACCCCACCGGCGACGATCACCGGCACCTCGGGGGCACCGCACTGACGCATGGCGGCGCGCAATGCCTCAACCCTGGGTAATGGCGCCTGCGGCATCTCGGGATTTTCGGAATTGGACAGACCGTTATGGCCGCCCGCCAGCCACGGGTCTTCGTAGACGATACCGCCCAGCCATTCCGGGAATTTATGATGAGCTCGTTTCCACAAGGCGGTGAAAGCCCGGGCCGACGAGACGATCGGATAGTAGTAGACGCCGTAACTGGCAGCGATTTCGGCGACCTTGTAGGGCATTCCGGCGCCACAGGTCACCCCGTGAACCAGCCCCTTCGCCCCCTCCAAAACGCCATGCAGAATATGTTCGGAGCCACCCATCTCCCACAGGACGTTCATATGAACGCGGCCTTGGCCCGCCGACATGTCGTAGGCAATGCGTGCCTGCGCGATACCGCCACGGATGGCATAGGCAATCAGTTCGTCATGGCGCTCCCGACGGGTCTTACCCTGGAAAACGACCGGCACGAACTTGCCGTTTTCGTCGTAGAAGTCGGCGTTGACGCCGGAAAAAGTACCGACCGCACCAGCCGCAGCCCACGCGCCGGAGCTCTCACCGTTGGACACCGCGATCCCTTTGCCACCCTCCACCAGGGGCAATACTTCGCGGCCGGAAACGACCAAGGATTTCAGGGCTTTCACGTCGACGTCCACTCCACTTACGGTCGGCCTTTTGCTGGCCCGCGAATGTAACGCAGCAACCCCGTTTTTGAAAGACTGCCGCTATGTCCGGAGATAGGGATCACAGCCACGATCCACCATGCCTTACAGGCTTGGAGCCCCCAGCAGATTTTCGGGACAATCGCTGAACAGCGCGTCCACACCCCATCCCCACAATGTCTCGGCCCGCTCCCGGTCATTGACCGTATAAGCGAGCAGAGCCAATCCCTCCCCCTTTACCGCCGCCGCCTGCTGCTCGTTGAGCAGGCATTGATCAACGTGCAGGCTGTGGCAGCCAAGCCGGCGCGTAACGTCATGCCAATCGTCGGGCAGTTCCTCGACCAGCAATCCCCTTTGCCAATCGGGCGCCTGATCGGCCATGACGGCGACCGCGCTTCTGGCGAAACTCGACAGCAACGGCGGAGATGCCGTGGCTGGCCAGATATGGCGCAAACAAGCGATTGCTTCCACCGCCGTTTGCGCCCCCCGTTGCTCGTCGGCTTTGACCTCAAGACAGAGACCAAGACCCGTCTCGACAAGCAGGGTAAGCACTTCGGCCAGACTGGGTATCCGCTGTCCGGCAAAGCTCTCGCCAAACCAGCGGCCGGCATCCAACCGCAACAGATCGACATAGGACGTCTCGACCAGACGCCCCTGTCCGTCCGTTGTCCGTTCCAGCCGATCATCGTGAAAAACCACCGGAACCCCATCGGCGGTAAGTTGGACATCGAGTTCGATCCAACCGACAGCCGATCGGGCAGCCAGAGCAAATCCGGCCAGGGTGTTTTCCGGAGCCATCGCGGCGACGCCGCGATGGCCAATCACCCGCGGCAGGACAAGACTACTCACGCCTCAGACTTCTCTTCCTTTTTGGTCAAGTCTTCGCCGGTCGTCTGATCGACCTGCTTCATCGAGAGCTTGACCTTGCCACGGTCGTCGAACCCAATGACCTTGACTTTGACGGCGTCGCCCATCTTGACCACGTCGGTGACCTTTTCGACCCGCTTGGGCGCCAGTTCCGAAACATGAACCAAGCCATCGCGCGATCCCAGGAAGTTGACGAAGGCGCCGAAGTCGACGGTCTTCACAACCTTGCCATTGTAGATGACCCCCATCTCCGGCTCGGCGACAATCCCCTTGATCCAGTCGATCGCCCGCTGGCCGTTCTCGGCATCGATCGAGGCGACCTTGATGGTGCCGTCGTCATCGATATCGATCTTGGCGCCGGTCTGCTCGCAGATCTCGCGGATAACCTTGCCGCCGGTACCGATCACTTCGCGGATCTTATCCTTCGGAATGGAGAAGGTGACGATCCGGGGCGCGTTTCCGGAAACAGCCTCGCGGGCGCTGTCGATCGCCTTGGACATCTCGCCCAGGATATGCAGGCGGCCGGCCTTGGCCTGTTCCAAAGCGATCTTCATGATCTCCTTGGTGATCGAGGTGATCTTGATGTCCATCTGGAGCGCGGTCACGCCGACGTCCGTTCCGGCCACCTTGAAGTCCATGTCGCCCAGGTGATCTTCGTCACCCAGGATATCGGTCAACACGGCAAAACCGTCGTCTTCCTTGATCAGACCCATGGCGATGCCGGCCACCGGACGCGGCAGAGGCACTCCGGCATCCATCAAAGCCAGCGATGATCCGCAGACCGTCGCCATCGACGAGGATCCGTTGGACTCGGTGATTTCCGAGACGACACGCAAGGTGTAGGGGAAAGCTTCCTTGCTCGGCAACGTCGGGTGAATGGCGCGCCACGCCAATTTCCCGTGGCCGATCTCGCGCCGTCCGGGCGATCCAATGCGCCCACACTCGCCCACCGAATAGGGCGGGAAGTTATAATGCAGCATGAAGCGTTCGCGGTACTCGCCCGCCAAGGCGTCGATGACCTGCTCGTCCTGGCCGGTGCCGAGCGTGGTCACCACCAAGGCCTGCGTTTCACCGCGGGTGAACAGCGCCGAACCGTGGGCCCGGGGCAGAACGCCAACCTCGACATTGATCGGTCGAACCGTCTTGGTGTCGCGGCCATCGATACGGATGCCGGTCTTCAGGATATTGCCCCGCACGACGTTGGATTCGAGACTCTGGAAGACGTCGGGAGCCACGGCCAGCTCGGCTTCGTTCTCACCCAGGAGCGCCAGCGCCTTCGTCTTGATCTCGCCGACCTTGGCATAACGGTCCTGCTTCACGACGATCTTATAGGCGTCGGCCAGTTCGGCGGCGATGCCGCCGGCGACGAACTTCTGGCGAACGGTCTCGACTTCCGCAGGGGTCGGGGGCAGATCCCAGGGTTCCTTGGCGCACTGCTCGGCCAGCTCGATAATCGCCTTGATCACCGGCTGGAAGCCCTCGTGGCCGAAGGTCACGGCGCCCAGCATGATTTCTTCCGTCAGCTGCTTGGCTTCCGATTCAACCATCAGAACGCCATCGCTGGTTCCGGCGACGACCAGTTCGAGATCGGATTTCTCAAGCTGCTCGGGGATCGGGTTCAACACATACTGGCCGTCGATGTAACCAACCCGGGCGGCGCCGACGGGGCCCATGAAGGGAATGCCGGAAATGGTCAGAGCGGCCGAGGTGCCGACCATCGAAACGATGTCGGGATCATTTTCGAGATCGTGCGAGAGAACGGTGCAGATCACCTGCGTCTCGTTACGGAATCCATCGGCGAACAGCGGGCGGATCGGCCGATCGATCAGACGGGAGACCAGGGTCTCCTTTTCGCTCGGACGGCCTTCGCGCTTAAAGAAGCCACCGGGGATCTTGCCGGCGGCAAACGCCTTTTCCTGATAATTCACGGTCAGCGGGAAGAAATCGACGCCGGGCTTCGGCTTCTTGGCGCCGACGACGGTGCACAGCACCTTGGTCTCGCCATAGGTCGCCAGAACGGCCCCGTCGGCTTGCCGCGCGATCTTGCCGGTCTCCAAGACCAGCTTGCGGCCGCCCCAGGTCAGCTCTTTGCGGAAGGTTTTGAACATGGACATACGTATGAATTCCTTATCCCAAGGGGCGTAGCCGGATTGCCACGTCCCGGGCGTCGCTCGATTGCGGCCCTTCGCCATCGTTCCCACTGCATGTCGCCCAACCGGGCGCTAGACAGTCATTGAACCTTTGCCGACATGGCGCTACCCGCGCGAAGACGGTCTCCACGCGGGTCCCAAAATTTCGCCGTTCGAGCCCCCCACCAAAGCGAAGGGTCACGGCGCAGCCCTGTTGAACCTACTTACGCAGGCCGAGACGGGCGATGAGCTGTTCGTAGCGAGCCGAATTGTTGGCCTTGAGGTAATCCAACAGGCGCCGACGCTGGCCGACCATGATCAGCAGGCCGCGGCGAGAGTGGAAGTCTTTCTTGTGATCCTTGAAATGTTCCGTCAGGTTCCGGATCCGTTCCGACAGAATGGCAACCTGCACCTCAGGCGAACCGGTGTCGTTCGCGGCGGTGGCATATTCCTTGATAAGTTCCTGCTTACGCTCGGCAGTGATCGACATCGGATACTCCGTTTTTCAAAGGTTCAACACACGTATCGGACGCACTTCGACGCCGTCGATACGGGCCAACGCCACCAATCGCTCTTCGACCATGGCTCGCACGGTTGTCCCGGCGGATATGGACGGGTGAGGATTTCGGGCCGCCAGTCGGAGAACCGACAAAGGCTGCCCATTCTGCAGGCGGCGGGCCTCATCTTCCGTCAGGGCCAGAGCCGGGATGTCGTCCAGCGCGGTCTCGACGGGAAGCACCAGTTTTGCAGACGCGGCACTATGCCCAAAGTCTTCGAGCATATCCAGGGAAATCGCGTTGCTTTCGTTGAAAGGACCACAGCTTGTTCGCCGCAACAGCGACACATAGCCAACAGTCCCCAAAGCTTGCGCCAAGTCACGGGCCAGCGCCCGGATATAGGCGCCTTTGCCGCAACCGACCTCGAACGTCGCGGTATTTTCGGTCGACTCGACGAGGACGAAGCGATCGATCCGCACGATGCGGGATTTCAGCTCCACCGGCTGATCGGCGCGGGCAAGGTCATAGGCCCGCCGTCCGGCGATCTTCACCGCCGAATAGATCGGCGGCACCTGCTCGATCTCTCCCTGGAACGCCTTCAGCCCGCTTTCGATGTCGGCGACGCAGGGACGCACAGGACTGGTGGCAACCACCTCGCCCTCGCCGTCATCGGTATTGCGCGCCTCGCCCCAAGTCACCTGCCAGCGATAGGTTTTGGCCCCATCCATGACATAGGCGACGGTCTTGGTAGCTTCGCCGAGGGCGATCGGCAGCACACCGCTGGCCAAGGGGTCAAGCGTCCCGCCATGACCAACCTTGGCTGCCTCAGTCAGACGCCGCACACGGGTCACCACATCGGTCGATGTCATCCCCAGCGGTTTGTCGATGGCCAGCCAACCGTTAATAGGTTTGCCGCCCTTCCTACGCCCCATCGGAGACTCGCCGGTCACGCCTCTGCTCAGGCACCATCGTCCTGACCCTCGTGGTCATCGACCGTCCGTTCGTCGTCACCGAATTGACCATCCTCGCCGTCGGCCAGATCGCGCTTCACCTCAGGGCTGAGAAGCAGCGCCTCGATCCGGCTTGCCGTGTCGAATGTGGTGTCGGCGGCAAAGGAAAAATCGGGGACTAAGCGCAATTGCACCATCTTTGCCACCTCGTGGCGCAGATAGGGGCGCACGCGCGTCAACCCGGCCAACAATGGCACTGGGTCGCCGCCGCCAAGCGGAATGACGAAAACCGTCGCGTTACGCAGATCCGGACTGACCGTCACCTCGGTCACGGTCACCGGCTGGCCGGCGACATCAGGGTCGCGGATGTCGCCGCGCTCCAGGATGCTGGCAATGGTATGGCGCAACTCCTCGCCAACGCGCAATTGGCGTTGGCTGGGCGCTTGTTGCCCTCGGCTCATGGCACGTCCTCCGTCGGAAGGAAATCGCGGTATCCCGATTAAAGGATGCCCGCAACCTCCTCGACTTCATAGCATTCGATCACATCGCCGACCTGGATGTCATTGTAGTTCTCGAACGACATGCCGCATTCGTATCCCTCGCGGACCTCGCGGACATCGTCCTTGAACCGCTTGAGCTGCCCCAGCGCACCCTCGTGGATCACCACGTTGTCGCGCAGAAGACGAACCTTGGCACCGCGCTTGACCATGCCTTCGGTAATCAGGCAACCGGCTACCTTGCCGACCTTGCTGATCGAGAAGACTTCGCGGATCTCGGCGTTGCCGAGGAAGCGTTCCTTCAACGTTGGCGCCAGCATGCCGGTCAACGCCTGACGCAGATCGTCAGCGACGTCATAGATGATGGAATAGTAACGGATATCGACGGTGTCGCGCCGGGCCATGTCGCGCGCCTGTGGATTGGCGCGGACGTTGAAGCCAATGACCAAGGCATTGGACGCCTTGGCCAGCGTGACGTCGGACTCGTTGATGCCGCCAACCGCGGAATGCAGGACACGAACCTTGACCTCGTCGGTCCCCATTTTCTCAAGAGTAGCGACGATCGCCTCGACCGAGCCCTGAACATCGCCCTTAACCACGACGGGCAGTTCCTTGGCCTCGCCGGCAGCGATTTTCGAGAACATCTCCTCGAGAGTGCCGCGAGCGCCGGCAGCGGCTTTGGCTTCCCGTTCCTTGCGCTGGCGATAGCCAGCCACTTCACGGGCCCGGACCTCGGTGTCGACGGCGACGAAATCGTCACCGGCCGACGGCGTTCCGGCCAGCCCCAGCACTTCGACGGGAACTGACGGCCCCGCCTCATCGACCTTGTTGCCGCGGTCGTCGGCCAAGGCGCGCACACGGCCCCATTCCGCACCGGCGACAAACACGTCGCCGACATGCAAGGTGCCTTTTTGCACCAGAACCGTCGCCACCGAACCACGTCCACGTTCGATCTTGGCTTCGATCACCACGCCTTGCGCAGCCCGATTCGGGTTTGCCTTGAGATCGAGGATTTCGGCCTGCAGCAGAATGGCTTCTTCCAGCTTGTCGAGATTGATCCGCTTTTTCGCCGAAACCTCGACAGCCAGAACGTCGCCGCCCAAATCTTCCGTCACCAGTTCGTGCTGGAGCAATTCCTGACGGACCCGGGCGACATTGGCATCGGGTTTGTCGATCTTGTTGATGGCGACAATGATTGGCACCTTAGCCGCCTTGGCGTGACGGATGGCCTCCACGGTCTGCGGCATGATGCCGTCATCGGCCGCCACCACCAGCACGACGATATCGGTCATGTTGGCGCCGCGGGCACGCATGGCGGTAAAGGCCTCGTGACCGGGGGTGTCGATGAAAGTGATCCGTTCACCGGTATGCAGCCCAACCTGGTAGGCGCCGATATGCTGGGTAATGCCGCCAGCCTCGCCCGACACCACGTCGGTCGAACGCAGCGCGTCCAAGAGGGACGTCTTGCCGTGGTCGACATGGCCCATGACGGTAACCACCGGCGGACGCGATGCCAGATTGTCGTCGGAATCGAGTTCGCCCGACAGGCCGATCTCGACGTCGGAATCAGCGACCCGCTTGGCGGTATGACCGAATTCGGTCACCACCAACTCGGCCGTGTCGGCATCGATCACCTGGTTGATCGTCGCCATGATGCCGTTGCGCATCAAACATTTTATGACGTCGGCGCCACGTTCAGCCATACGGTTGGCCAATTCCTGCACTGAAATAGTTTCTGGAATCACCACTTCGCGAATGACCTTCTCGGTAGCCTTTTGCAACTGCTTAAGGCGTTCACGCTCACGGGCCCGTTTGACTGCGGCGAGCGAACGGCCGCGCTGTCCCCGATCGTCGTCGTCGAGTGCCGCGGTAATCGTCAACTTGCCTTCGCGACGGCGAGGTTCGTTGCGCTTGACCACAGGAACCGGCTTGTGCGGAGCAGGACGCCCCGGGCGTTTGCCGCGCTCCTCTTCCTCTTCCTCTTCGGCCGCGGCCTTGGCCGGCGCAACCGTCGGGGCCGCAACCGGCTTGGTGGTGCCGGGCGCTGCCGGGGCGGGAGCAGCCTTGCCGTCGGCGGCTGTCGCCGGGGCGGCGGCGTGCGCAACCTCGGCCTTTTTTGCCTCGGCCGACGGTGCGGTGGCCGGCTTGCCATCGGCTACCGGTTCGGCAGCCGGTTTCGGCGCCTGTTCGGGTTCCGGTTGAACGACCGGCGGCGGTGCATTCTTCGCGGCCTCTTCGGCGGCGATCCGCGCGGCCTCTTCTTCGAGCTTGCGGCGCAGTTCTTCCTCGGCGGCGCGGCGGCGCGCCTCCTCGTCGGCCTTGAGAGCGTCTTGCAAGACCCGCACCCGATTGGCCTTCTCGCCGGACGTCAGATCGTGGACCGGATGAGGAACGGGGGCGGCTGGGGCAACTTCGATGCCCGGCGCCACGGGAGGCGGCACAACCGGCTCGAACTCGGGCGGGCGCGGACCATCTTTGACTTCCTGCAGGACACCACCGGCGCCCGTCGTGAACGTCCGCTTCTTGCGGACCTCGACAGTCACCACCTTCGAGCGGCCATGCGAGAAGCTCTGGCGCACCTGCCCGGTCTCAACAGTCTTCTTCAATTCGAGCTTGCCCGGTGACAGCTTCAACGGCGCTTTCCGGTCGGGGTCATTGGACTCGGTCATCGGTTCGATTTACTCTCGCTTCCGCGCAGGGACAAACCCCCGCTTCCCACACACTGCCCTGACAAGGGCTCATTCCGGCCGAAATCCCGCCAGCCGCACGGCATCCACTTTTAGTCCTTCGGCCAGGCGTCCTGCAGTCAGCAGGACATGGACAGCCCGATCTCGACCGAAGGCCGCCCCCAGTTCGTCACCACGCAACGCTACGATCAGCGGCAACCCTGGGGCCAAAGCCCTGATTTTATCCCGACCATCGGCTGAACCGTCGGCAGCAGCCAGCAGCACAGCACCATGGCCGGCCTTCAATTCACCACGGACCTTCTCGAACCCGGCAATCGCCTGGCCGGCTCGTCGAGCGAGTCCGATCCTCTCGATACAGCGCCGCAGCAGAAGGTTCTCGATCCTTTCGCAGAGGTCGGAAGGAACCACGACCTTTCGGCGGAAGGCTTTAGCGAAGAGATTTTTCGCCGCAGCCGTATTTACCATATCCCTTCCGGCGCTCAACCATAATCCCCGTCCCGGCAGGCGGGCCTCGATATCGGGAACCACGCTGCCGTCCGGTCCGACAACGAAACGGATCAGGCGCTCAATCGGCAGAACCTCACCGCTGACGATACATCGCCGGCAGGGTCCTGTTTCCTCCTCAAGAGCGAGCGGTCCTTCGCCATCGTCATCATGGCCCAGTATGAGGCCGTCGGCAACGTTGACGCGGTGCTCTTCATCTGCCATGCGGCGGGTTCCCGTGGGTCAAACCCTTTAGGCCTGCCCGTTCTCGCCGTCAAACCAATGGGCGCGCGCCGCCATGATCACGGCGTTGGCCTGTTCGAGATTCAAGGAATCCTTGCCAAGCATCTCGATCAATTCATCACCGGCCAGATCCGCCAGATCGTCGAGGGTCTTCACTCCCTTTTCGCCCAGCGTCACCAGCATCCCCGACGACAATCCCTCGATCGCCGCCAGTTCGTCGACCACACCCAATTCCTTACGACGGTCGGTGTTGCGGACGTCCTGCTCCTCAAGAAAGACACGGGCTCGTTGCTGCAACTCGCCAGCGATACCTTCATCGAAGCCTTCGATATCGGTCAGGTCTTCCGTCGGAACGAAGGCCACTTCCTCGACGGAAGAGAATCCCTCGGTGACGAGCAGATGAGCGATGACGTCGTCAACATCCAAAGCATGGATGAACATCCGCGACCGCAACTTGAATTCCTCGGTACGGCGCTCAGATTCCTCGGCCTCGGTCAGAATGTCGATATCCCAACCGGTCAGCTGCGAGGCCAACCGGACATTCTGCCCACGCCGTCCGATGGCCAGACTGAGCTGATCGTCGGGCACAACCACCTCGATGCGGTTGGCTTCCTCGTCCAACACCACTTTGGCGACCTCGGCCGGCGCCAAACCGTTGACGATGAACGTCGCCGGATCGCCCGACCATTGGATGATGTCGATCTTCTCACCCTGCAGTTCGGCAACCACCGCCTGCACGCGGCTTCCCCGCATGCCGACACAGGCGCCAACCGGATCGATGCTCGAATCGCGGCTGATCACCGCGATCTTGGCACGCGATCCCGGGTCGCGAGCGACAGCCTTGATCTCAATGATGCCGTCATAAATTTCGGGCACCTCCTGAGAGAATAGCTTGGCCATGAACTGAGGATGGGTTCGCGACAGAAAAATCTGCGGCCCCCTGGGTTCCTGGCGGACGTCGTAAATATAGGCACGCACACGGTCGCCGGTCCGGAAAGTTTCCCGCGGGATCAGCTCGTCACGCCGCAAGAGAGCCTCGGCGCGACCGAGATCGACGACGACATTGCCGAACTCAACGCGCTTGACCAGACCATTGACGATCTCGCCGATGCGGTCCTTGAACTCGTTGAACTGACGCTGACGCTCGGCGTCGCGCACCTTTTGCACGATGACCTGTTTGGCCGTCTGCGCGGCGATACGTCCGAAATCGATCGGCGGCAGGGAATCGATGACGAAATCGCCGATCGCCGCATCCGGTTTCTTCCGACGCGCCTGGGCGACGGTCAGTTGTGTGGCCTCGTTCTCCACGGTCTCGACGACTTCCATGAAGCGCGAGAGCTGAATTTCGCCGTTCTTGCGGTCAATATGGGCACGAATATCGTGCTCATGGCCGTACTTCGAGCGGCCGGCCTTTTGAATGGCTTGTTCCATAGCTTCCAGGACTTCGTCGCGGTCGATGCCTTTATCGCGGGCAACGGCGTCGGCGACCTGGAGGAGTTCGGGGCGTGGCAATGCTGCTGTTCGTTCCATGGTCCGTTCTCGGGCCTACTGTTCTTGTTCCTTCGTCACCGCGGCAATCAACGCATCCGTCAAGACCAGCTTGGCAGACTTGATGTTCGCCTGGGCGACGACGATTTCATGGGCTTCAACGACCAGACGTACTTGGCCTTGCTCGTTCAAACCCAACACTTGTCCGCGGAAGCGCTTGCGCTCTTCCACCGGCTCTTTTGTTTCGATCTTGGCTTCAAAGCCAGCGAAACGGTCAAAATCCTGTGGACGGGTAAGTGGCCTGTCTATTCCAGGCGAACTTACCTCCAGGGTGTAAGCCCCGGTGATCGGATCTTCCACGTCAAGAACGGCCGATATGGATCGGCTGATCTCGGCGCAGTCATCAACTGTCATCGGCTGACGGTCGCAGCGCTCGGCCATGATCTGCAATGTCAGGTTCGTCCGCCCCTGCAGGAGCACGCGAACCAGTTCATAACCCATGGCATCCAGCGACGGCGCGACCAAAGCCGAGATACGTTCCTCTAGGTCCAAATCCGGCGGCCTTCCGACGATTGTGGGCGCCTGAAACGGGCGGCGCCTACCAGAACCCGGTGCCGGCTCCCAACGCAAAAGGCGTAAGCCAAGCCCCAAAAAAACAAAAAAGTGGGCCTAGGGCCCACTCTTACAACCCCGCCTCCTGGGCGGGACTAGCAAGAATGTGTCAAGCGCCACTATAGCCATCACGCGAACGCCTGCAAGCCTTTTGTCACCCAGCGCCCCTCTAATCGGGCGGATTGCCCGTCCCTTTGCGAAGGGAGAAAAGCCCCGATTTTTCAAGGCTCAAAGACCCCGCAGGGGTAACAGCATGATTCAACTCGATTGTATCACGCCCGGGAGCCGCCGGGCGCTGGCGCCGGCAGCTCCGGTTCGGGATAAAAACGCGCCGCCATTCTCGCACAGTAAGCCACCAAATCCGACCGGGCGGCGGCAGCATCATGCGCCGGACCTTCGAAAAGCGGACAAAGAAAACCGGAAACGAAAGCATAAACGGTGGCGTCGGCGCCGCAGGGCTCCTCGCCCATCAGAAAAGAGCGCGTGCCGATGATAGCCCCGATCGCCGCGAACGCCCGATGGCACAGACGGGCCCGCTCGGCCGGGCTGTGACGCCCCGTGCCCTGGCCGGCAAGAGTTCTGCCGAGCTTCCGGCGAATGACCAGCTCGATCAACGGACGCACGATCGCCGGTACGGTTTTGAAGAACTGTGCCGGCCCGGCTTTGAAGTTCGAACCGACTGTCCATCGCTCGGCGACCAGCATCCAATAGAGATGATCCTCGCACATTTTTTCGACCGACCAGGCGACGGCGCGTTCGGCCGGCGACAACCCGACGTCGAACTCAACACCGTAACGCTCTTCCAGATGCAGCCGGATGAACGTCGAATCGGCAATGACGGCATCGCCGTCCTGGATATAGGGAAGCTTGCCTTTCGGCGCCTTGGAAAGGCTGCCGCGTTGGACGCGGTAGGCGAGCCCGCTCATCTTCAGAAGAAGGTCGGCCTTGGTGACAAAGGGGCTGGGATCGGGCAATCCGAACGCCGGCCCGAACGTGAACAAGGTGATCATAAGCCACCCCTGTTGTCGAAGAGCGATGCCGTCAGAGCTTAGGAGATCTTGCCCGCCGAAGGTAGCGCAGAAAAATCGGGCTCCGTCCCTGCTCGCGGGCTTTCGTTTCGTAGCGGGTCGCCGGCCAGTCCTCGACCTTCTGCGAACGATCGACGGTGACGTTCTCGAAGTCCGGACGCAGGGCCATCTGGCTTTGCGCCCAATCCTTATAGACCTCGTCGTCAGTGGCGATCCTGAGCTCCGCCCCGTCGGCCATCAGTCGGGATAGCTGGTCGAGATTGTCTTTGCCGATGAACCGCCGTTCGGCATGGCGTTTCTTCGGCCAGGGATCGGGAAACAGAACGAAGACGCGATCCAGGCAGGCATCCGGCATCGCCGGAAACAACCGGCGGACGTCTTCGGCAAAAATCCGGACATTGGTCAGGCCATCCCGGTCGATATGACCAAGCAGCGAGGCAATGCCGTTGAGGAAAACCTCGCCGCCGATCAAGCCGATGTCCGGATGATGAGCGGCTTGCCAAGCCAGATGCTCGCCGCCGCCAAAACCGACCTCCAGCCAAAGCGCTTTGGCCGGTGGTTCGAAGAGACGGGTCGGGTCGATATGCTCTCCGGGAAGCGGCTCGGCAACGGCCAACCGTGGCAACAGGGTGTCGACGAGGGTCCGCCCGGTGACGCGGAGCGTTTTGCCACGGCGTCTGCCGAAAAAACGCGGACCCTCGGGAATCACGCCGCAAGCCTCACGCGAAAGCGCTCTTCAGCGCGTTGACGAGATCGAGGCGTTCCCACGAAAAGCCGCCGTCGGCCTCGGCATCGCGGCCGAAATGACCGTAGGCCGCCGTCCGTGCGTAGATCGGCCGGCTGAGGCCGAGATGGGTGCGAATGCCGCGCGGGCTGAGATCAACGAGCTGTTGAAGAACATCGGACAGCTTGTCCTCATCGACATTGGCGGTACCGAACGTGTCGACATAGACCGACAACGGTTTGGATACGCCGATCGCATAACTCAACTGGATGACGCACTTGTCCGCCAGACCGGCAGCGACGACGTTCTTGGCGAGATACCGTGCCGCGTAAGCGGCTGAGCGATCGACCTTGGTTGGATCCTTGCCCGAGAACGCCCCGCCGCCATGCGGCGCGGCCCCGCCGTAAGTATCGACGATAATCTTGCGGCCGGTCAGACCGGCGTCGCCGTCCGGCCCGCCGATGACGAAACGGCCGGTCGGGTTGACGTAGAAATGCTCTTCCGGGCACATCCACCCTTGAGGCAGAACTTTCAGAACGTAGGGGCGGACGATTTCACGCACCGCGTCCTGATCGATCGACGCGCTGTGCTGGGTCGAAACCACCACGGATGCGGCGCGGACCGGTTTGCCATCCACGTACTGGAGCGTCACCTGGCTCTTGGCATCGGGGCCGAGCAGCGGTTCGGCCCCGGAATGCCGTACCTCGGCCAGGGCCTTCAGGATGGCGTGGGAATAATAGATCGGCGCCGGCATCAACACGGACGTCTCGTTGCAGGCGTAGCCGAACATGATGCCCTGGTCGCCGGCACCCTCGTCCTTGTTGCCGGCCGCGTCGACACCCATGGCGATATCAGACGACTGCTTGTGCACATAGATATCGACCCGGGCGTTCTGCCAGTGGAAGCCGTCCTGCTGGTAGCCGATGTCCCGTACGGCGGCGCGCGCCACGTCCTCAAGAACCTTGTTGGTGATCGAGTCAGGGCCGCGAACTTCGCCGGCAAGAACGATTTGGTTGGTGGTGCAAAGCGTTTCGACGGCGACCCGGGCGTTGGGATCAGCGGCCAAGAATGTATCGACGACGGCATCCGATATCCGGTCGCAGACCTTGTCGGGATGACCCTCTGAGACAGATTCGCTGGTAAAGAGATAATTGGACTTCGACACGATCGATCCTCCGAAATCCGTTTAAGATGGGACCTGGGGCATCGAAGGAAGGCCATCGGTGCACCCACTTAGCCTTGGATTATCGTGGCGGCAAGCGGTCAAATCTCCACGTCCCGGTGCCAACCGAGGCAACGGTTGTTACAGATTCTCCCACAGAATTTCAAGGAGTAATCGCCGCCCGCGTATATAACCCGCGGGCCGAACAGACGGAATCGCCATGCTTTCCGGCGGCTGCTATTGCAGCAAAAGCCGCAGATACTCTATTTCCCGATCGATAATCGGGAAATATGGCGGCACAAAACGTCGGCCCATAGGGCCGGCGTTTTGTGATGGTTCAAAAATCTTCAGGCCGCTTCGTTGGCATTGGCCAACGCTTTGGCCAGTTCGAAGACCCGCTTGCGAACCTGCGGATCGGTGATCCGGTAGTAGGCACGGACCAGTTCCAAGGTTTCGCGCTTGGTCATCGGATCTGCTTCCATCGCCACCGGAATTTCCTCGACCAGACCGGCGACGATCATCCGCGGGCTCTGTTGCGAGGTGTCGTCGGACATGTCGTCGAAGAAGAACGACACCGGGACATCAAGAACGCGCGACAGATCATAGAGGCGCGAGGCGCCGATGCGATTGGCACCGCGTTCGTACTTCTGCACCTGCTGAAAGGTCAGGCCGATGGCCTCACCCAGCTTTTCCTGGCTCATGCCAAGAAGGGTGCGCCGAAGACGGACACGGGCGCCGACATGGACGTCGATCGGATTGGGTTTGCCGGACGCCGTACGGCCGCGACCAGAACGACGGACGGGAAACTCGGGTTTCAAGGGTTTGGTATTTTGAGCGGCACGAGCCATCGGATAATCCACTGGGAGGATGTTGATAAAAAGGGTTTCGGCCAGTGGAGACAACGAGGGGACGCAGCATCCACTGGTTGTTATCACTTTAGGCATAGTCGCGTATGCCAGTCAATATAGAATGTGTACCGAAAGTCGGCGCGTGCCCCGGACTATTCAACCCTCCCTGGTTCCACGCGACGCCATGACTGCGCAGAAGGCGACCACAAGAACGAGGATAAGTGGCACTGTGTTGCCATAACGAGCATAGGATAATATACCCGGAAATGCCTTAGGGAGATCAGCATCAAGCACGCCTTGCGTGCCGAGCGGCAGTTCGGCGGCGACCCGCCCGAAAGAATCGACAACCGCCGAAATTCCAGTATTGGCTGCACGTACCAGTGGCACTCCCTCCTCGATGGCGCGGAGGCGCGCTGCGGCAAAATGCTGGTGGGGACCAGCGCTGATGCCGAACCACCCATCATTGGTCACATTGAGCAGCCACGCCGGCCGGTGAGCCTTATCGACCACCTCGCCGGGAAAGATCACCTCGTAACAAATCAACGGGCCAGCGGTCGGAAGACCAGGCAAGTCGATACTCGACACCCCCGGCCCGGCCGAAATGTCCTGGGCGACCGCTGTCAATCTGGCCAGCGGCAGCACGTCATGAAGCGGCACATACTCGCCGAATGGCACAAGATGCGCCTTGTCGTAGGTGCCCACGACCTCGCCCTGACCATCGACGGCCTGCAGACTGTTCCAGATACGGAACGGTTTGACGCCGGGCCCCGTCCGGCGCAATGCGCCGGTGATCAGCAGCCCTCCTGGAGGGGTTACCTGGGCGATCAGCCGGCGCGCCACGGCGTCCTCGTCAAGCAAATAGGGAGTGGCGGTTTCCGGCCAGATGACGTCGGTGATCTTGTCCCAGCCGGCCGACTGGGTGAGCTCCAGATGCAGTCGGAAATGCTGGGCCAGCATTTCCGGATTCCACTTCAGTGTCTGTTCGATATTGGCCTGGACGAGCCTCAGTCGGACTCCCGGCACGCTCGGCAGAGGACCGCCATGGAGCCGCACCGTTCCCCATGCGCCAATTGCCAGAAGCAGAATGAGGATGCCCGGGGCAGCCAGTCTGTGCAACCGGCGGGGATCAAGAAGCAGGGCCGGCGCAGCCCCCACCAGAACCGTCAGCAGCGACAAGCCGTAGCTGCCGGCAATGGCGGCGAATTGCGCCACCGGCAGCCAGACCAGCCAAACCGAGCCAAGGAGATTCCAGGGGAATCCGGTAAGGATCCAACTGCGCACCCATTCGAGGAAAACCCAGGCGGCGGCCAGCAGGGCGATCCGCGCCAGCCCTGGACGTGACCACCGAAAAGCCACCCAGGTCGCGGTGCCCGTGAAGACACCCAGCAAACCGCCCAGGCCGCACACGGCAAACGGTACCATCCAGCCGAACCTGACCGGATCGACCAGCAAGGCGTAGGCGATCCAATAGAGTCCCGCCGAAAAGTGACCGAAGCCGAACCACCAACCGTCCGCGAAGGCTCGTCTTTGCCGACCCGCCCCATCGAGCAACCAGACAAGTCCCGGAAAGGAAACCCAAAGCACCGGCAGAACATAGAGGGGAGGCAACGCCAAGGCCGCCAGAATGCCCAGCAGCATCGCCATGCCCCGGCGGTGCCAGCCCTGCGCCGTCGATATGCGAACGGCGACGGTGCGCAAACGGGACCCGCAGACGGATAGTCCGCAGGCATTTTCAGCAAACAACGTGGTCACGCGGCGGGATCCTCCAATTTTGGCGCGTTGCGGACCCGTAGCCGTTTTATTCGCCTGGGATCGGCATCGACGACCTCGAACTCCAGGCCGGAGGGATGATTGATCAGCTCGCCGCGCGACGGCACGCGTCCGGCGAGAAAGAAGACCAGACCGCCCAAGGTGTCGATGTCCTCGCGGTCTTCTTCGTCAAGCAGAGGTCCGACACGCGTCTCGAAGTCCTCCAGCGGGAAACGTCCGTCGGCTTCGATAACCCCGTCGGTACGCTCGACATAGTCGGGTTCGGCGTCGTGATCGTGCTCGTCCTCGATCTCTCCGACGATTTGTTCGACCACGTCTTCGATGGTAAGCAACCCGTCGATGCCGCCGTATTCGTCGACCACCAGCGCCATATGCGTCCGCTTCAGGCGCATCTCCAGCAAAAGATCGAGCAGCCGGATCGACGGCGAGACGAACAGGACCTTGCGAACGATGCGTTGCAGGCCGAACGGCTTGCCGGACGCCACCAGCATGAGCACGTCCTTGATATGGACCATGCCGATGGCATCGTCCAAAGTGCCCCGATACACCGGATAACGGGAATGGCCTTTGGCGTTGATCACCTCGATCAGGCCTTCGAGAGTCACCTTCGCCCCCACCGCCACGATATCCGCACGCGGCACCATGACGTCATAGGCGGTCACATCGCGAAGCTGCAGGATGTTCCCAAGCAGCCGGCGCTCATGTTCGTCGAGGGGAATCTCGGCGTCGTCGCGTTCCTCGATCAATTCCTCGAGGGTTTCGCGGGCCGATTCGCCTGATTTGCTGCGTCGCCAACCCTTTAGCCAGGCGCGTAGGGCGCGGACCGGGGAATCGTCGTTTGCCCCGTTCTCACGGGGCGTTCTACTGCCAGAGGGATCGTTCATTGATCTTGTCTTGCTCCTCTCCGTTGTCAGGACGGAGGCGGGACGGCATAGGGATCGGCGATGCCGAGGCCCGCCAGGATCGACCGCTCGGCGGCCTCCATTTCCTCCGCCTCGTCCTCTTCCAAATGATCGTATCCCAACAAATGCAGGACGCCATGCACCACCAGATGTGCCAGATGGTCGGCCAGAGCTTTGTCTTCGGTCCGGGCCTCGGCGGCGGTGGTCTCGAACGCCAGAATCACGTCTCCCAGCAGCAACGGGCCGTCCTCGGGCAAAACGTCATCCTCGTCGTCAAGCGCGGCAAACGACAAGACATTGGTCGGCTTGTCCTGGCCCCGATACTGCCGGTTCAGCTCCTGCACCATGGCGTTATCGGCAAGCACGAGACTGATTTCCAGGCGTTCCTCCGCCACCGGCGGCAATGCCTCGGCAGCGCCGGCCAGAGCCGCCAGGGCTGCCCGCCGGCACAAGGCCTCGGCCTCGGGAAGCGCCAGGCCCCAATCGGCGCAGGGCTGACTGATGGCCACAACCGCCGCGCTCATCGCGTATTCCCCTGCCCCTCGCCGTCGGCAGTGCCCTTCGTGCGCCGGTCATGGGCGTCATAGGCACGAACGATTTCGGCAACCAAACCGTGACGGACGACGTCGCGGTCGGTAAAGCGGACGACCCCGACGCCCGGCAAGCCTTCCAGAATGTCGAGAGCGTCCTTCAGGCCGGATCGCGTCCCGGCCGGCAGATCGATCTGGGACAGATCGCCGGTTACCACCATCCGCGAGTTCTCGCCCAAACGGGTCAGAAACATCTTCATCTGGACCGCTGTCGTATTCTGCGCCTCATCGAGGATGACGAAGGAGTTGGCCAACGTCCTTCCCCGCATGAAAGCCAAAGGCGCCACTTCGATATCGCCGGCCGCCAGCTTCTTGGCCACCTGGTCGCCCGGCAGCATATCGTGCAAGGCATCGTAAAGGGGACGCAAGTAGGGATCGACCTTGTCACGCAAATCGCCTGGCAGGAAACCCAATCTTTCGCCGGCTTCCACGGCCGGCCGCGACAGGATGATCCGGTCGACCTCGCCTTTGATCATCATGGCCACCGCCTTGGCCACCGCCAGATAGGTCTTGCCGGTCCCTGCCGGCCCCAGGCCGAACACCAGTTCCCGGTCGTCCATGGTCCGCATGTAATCGGATTGCCCGGGCGATCGCGCCTCGATATGACGCTTGCGGGTCACGTAGGAGGGCCGGCCGTCCGCCGTCTCGCCGCGGGCGACCATGCGAAGCGCCCCATCGATGTCGGCCGTCTCGACCGACAAGCCACGCTGCAGGCGCTGGTAGAGCTCGTCCAGGACCGCCTCGGCATCGGCTACCCGAGCGGCGGGGCCCGCTATCGTAACGGCATTGCCGCGCGACGTCAGTGCGACGCCCAACTGGCGCTCGATCCGTTCGAGATGGGCATTGGCCGGCCCGAACAATGTATGCAACAGGGTATTGTCGTCGAACTCGCGGATGATCCGGGTGGTGTCGGGGGGTTGTTTCTCAGTCACGCGCAGGCTCGCTGATCAAGAAGTTTGGCCGCCAGGGAATTGGGATTGGCTGTCACCACTTCCAGGCGCTGCACCGTGTTCAGAAGGGCCTCCGGGGCGGTAACGAAAACCGACTGCATGTAGGGACTCCGTCCGATCAGTTGGCCGGGATGTCGTCCAGGACGATCGAGCAGCACATCGAAATGCCGGCCGACGCAACCACGATTGAAAGCGACAGCCTGTTCGCCGATCACTCGCTGCAGCTCGGTGAGCCGGTCCTCCTTGACCGTCTCGGGGATCTGATCGCCAATCGCCGCGGCGGGCGTTCCCGGCCGCGGACTGTATTTGAACGAATAGGCCTGGGCAAAACCGATATCGCGAACAAGCCGCAGCGTTGCCTCGACATCGGCATCGGTTTCTCCTGGAAAGCCGACGATGAAATCCGACGATAACGCCAGATCCGGCTGGGCGGCACGCAATCGATCGATCAGCCGTCGGTAGTCGTCGGCGGTATGCTGCCGGTTCATTTCGGCCAGGATGCGATCAGATCCCGACTGCACCGGCAGATGCAGGAAGGGCATCAACTGGGGCACGTCGCGATGGGCGGCGATCAGATCGTCGTCCATATCGCGCGGGTGCGACGTGGTATAGCGGATACGATCGAGCCCCGGCATCCGGGCGAGGTGGCGGATCAGACGGCCGAGGCTCCAGGCGGAGCCGTCTGGCCCCGGGCCATGATAGCCGTTGACGTTTTGTCCAAGCAGAGTGATTTCCCGCACGCCGGTTTCGACAAGGCGTTCCGCCTCGGCCAGCACCGAGGCCACGGGCCGCGAATATTCGGCCCCACGGGTGTAGGGAACCACGCAGAAGGTGCAAAACTTGTCGCAACCTTCCTGAACCGAGAGAAAAGCCGACGGCCCCTGAGCCGAAGGCGCCGGCAGATGGTCGAATTTCGGTTCGACCGGGAAATCGGTGTCGAGAACTTTTTGTCCGGCCCGGCTGGCCCTGGCGACCATCTCCGGCAACCGATGGTAGGTCTGCGGACCGAGAACGATATCGACATAGGGAGCACGAGCCTGGATTTCCGCCCCTTCCGCTTGCGCCACGCAGCCAGCCACGGCGATCAGCAAACCGCCGCCTTCATGCTGCCTGGCCTCCTTCAAGTCACGCAACCGGCCCAGTTCGGAAAACACCTTTTCCTCGGCCCGTTCGCGGATATGGCAGGTGTTGAGAATCACCATGTCGGCATCCTCGACCCGCAGGGCGGTGTCATAGCCAAGCGGCGCCAGGACATCCGCCATACGGGTGGAGTCATAGACGTTCATCTGGCAGCCATAGGTTCGAATAAAGAGTTTTTTCGACACGGGTTGCGTACTCAAACAGAGCGGGAGCAAAAGATCTCCCGGTTCCTGATACCTAACATCGCTGGTTGGGAAGTCAAGTTAACCAACAGTAACGGACTTTTCCGCCAGCTTGGGCGGGCATCCACAGACGGCCGACACCAGGGCGTCACCGATGACCGTTTGGCAATGCGCGGTCAGAGCTTTGCGCGACCCGAACTGGTCGAGAGTGACCGCCGGATGCAAATCCACCTCGACGGTCAAATGCCCAAGCCCCAGAACCGACCACAAATGGGGAATCAGCTCCATGTCGCCGTACCAGGCGAAGAATGGCCGCCATCCACGTCCCATCGGCAACCCGTCGAGATGGGTGTAAGCCAGGGAAATCGGCTGAACAGGAAGAGGCCGCCCGTCTGGCAGACGGGCTTCGGCAACCGATAGCAAAGCGCTCTTGAAGGGCAGCACCCGATTGCCGTCGTTGCTGGTCCCCTCAGGGAACAGGATCAGCGACTCGCCCACGGAGATCAGCCGGGTGATCATCTCGTTCTTCTGCTCTTTGGCGTGCCGGGACCGCCGTTCGATGAAGACCGTCCGACCAAGCTTCGCCATGAAACCGATGGCAGGCCATTGACCAACCTCCTTCTTGGCGACGAAGGCGGCTTTCACCACAGCCCCAAGGACGACGATATCGAGGTAGGACGCATGGTTGGCGACGAACAGAGTTGGCCGATCGGGACAGACGGTACCGCGAATCACGAGGTGAATGCCGAGGATCCGAACGGACCCCCGCCAGAATAGGCGCGCAAGCCACCGGCAGGCGCGGACGAGGCCGCATAAGTCGAGCCCCCCCACCGCCGGCACGACCAGCAGAATCCATAGGATGAAGCCGACGAACCGAAAGGCTGCCGTGACAGGGGCGTGCATCGCCCGCGTTTCGCACTCGTCCGAGAGCAAGGCTGGCACACTCATAGATTACGGGTGGCGGTACGATCGTAGTGCCGGAAATATTTGTCGGTGATCAGATCGGTCTTAACGATCACGCAGACGTCGGTGGTGTTGAACTGGTGGTCAACGACCGCACCATCGCCGACAAAGCCGCCGAGGCGCAAATAGCCCTTGACGAGCGGCGGCAATGTCACCACCGCCTGACGGGCACTGATCTCCTGGGGAGACAGCAGATTCATTTCCGAATAAAGGCCGGGCAACGCCCGCGGCCGGATCGAGTCCGGAGCCAGATGATTGTGGTAGAGAAAACTGAGCGGCACGGCCAGAGCGGCCGGGTCGGTGCCATGCAGGCTGGCACAGCCGAACATCAGGTCGATATTGTGGGAGAACACATATCCGGCAATGCCGCGCCACAGGCTTTGCATGGTCATCCGCGTGCGGAAGGCCGGGTCGACACATGACCGTCCCAGTTCCAAAACATGTCCCGGGAAAGCGGCTATCTTGCTGATGTCATATTCGCTGGCGGTATAAAAGCGTGAGAACTTCTGAGTATCGCGCCGCTGCAGGCGATAGGTTCCGACAACCCCGCTCGCCCCATTGCCTTTGCTTCGGTCAATCACCAACAGGTGATCGCAGACGTCATCGAAATCGTCGAAGTCGCGTCCCTGCGCAGCCATTTCCGGAGTGGGCATGGCGCCCATTTCGTCGTAGAAGACGCGATAACGCAGCCGCTGTGCCGCCTCAACTTCGTCGGTAGAAGCTGCCAGCCGCACCTCAAGACCGGCCACACCCGCCTCGTCCACCTCGGCTTTCATCATCCCTCGTTCGACGCTCGGCGTTGATCGCCGCCAGTCGGCTTCATTGCTTTTCGGGACCCTCGCCGGCCACAAGTGGGACGGCGTAGAGTTCGAGCCGGTGCCCGACCAGTTTGTAGCCGAAGCGACGCGCAATCTCGCGCTGCAGTGCCTCGATTTCAGGATTTTGAAATTCGATGACACGACCGCTGTGCATGTCGATCAGGTGATCGTGGTGGGAATCCGGAGTTTCCTCGTAACGGGCCCGGCCATCGCCGAAGTCGTGACGTTCGAGAATATTCGCCTCTTCGAACAGACGAACGGTCCGATAGACGGTGGCGATGCTGATGTTCGGATCGATTCCAGTCGCCCGCCGGTACACTTCCTCGACATCGGGATGATCGATTGCATCCGACAGCACACGGGCGATCACCCGCCGCTGCTCGGTCATCTTCATCCCCCTATCGATGCAACGCTGTTCGATTCGCGAGACCATGACCGGGTTGTAACCGAAAAATCGAAGGAAATGCAACGACAAACGCGGCGCCACCAAAGAAGATGATGGCGCCGGTTTACGATCTGGTTACTGCGCGGCCCGACGCCGCTTGCGCGGCTTGGTCCCGAGCCCGATCTTCTTGGCGAGAGAACTGCGGTGCTGCGCATAGTTGGGCGCAACCATCGGATAGTCGGCCGACAGCCCCCAACGGTCGCGATACTCTTCCGGAGACATGTTGTAAGCGGTCTTCAGATGGCGCTTCAGCATCTTCAGCTTCTTGCCGTCTTCCAGGCAGATGATGTAGTCCGGGGTCACCGACTTCTTGACCGGAACGGCTGGCTGCGGGCGTTCGAGCGCGACCGGCACCGTACCGACAGAAGAAAGGGTCCGAAATACCTCGTGAATGAGCTGCGGCAAATCAGCTACCGTGACAGTGTTGTTGGCCACATGGGCCGCCACGATCTGCGTGGTCAGAGCCAGCAGTTCGTTTTGATTGGATTGATCGGTCATTGATAGGCGGCCTTCTAATTACAAGAGCTGGCAGCTTATATAGTTTGTTTCTGAACGGATAGCAATATCCAATGACAACCACACAAAGCTTTGGACTGAAACATGAATGAGAAGGCCAACTACTACCTTGACATCACAGGTGAGCTTTGCCCAATGACGTTCGTGAAGACGAAGTTGGCAATTGAAAAAATGCACACCGGCGACACATTAGAGGTGCGCCTCAAAGGCGACGAGCCACTCCGAAATGTACCCCGCTCGGTACGAGAACTGGGACACGTTATTGTATCTGTCGCCCCGGAACCGGGGGAAAGTGCCGGTGGCATCCATCGACTGCGTATCGCCAAAGCCTGAATGGCAGGCCTGAAACGCTATATTTTTCGTTTCATAATTATGGCGTCGATGGAATTCCGATAGTAACGGGGCCGCATACCCACTTGTTCAAAGTGCCTCGACGAATATAACGCCCGCCCCGCAGCATTATCGGACGCGACTTCCAAAAAAAAGGCCTGTACGCCCGCTTGTCGAACCGCGTCGATGGCATGGTCGAGAAGCCGGCCCGCCACGCCGGTGCGCCGATAGGGCGGCAACACCAACAACGTCAGCACCTCTGCCTCGTCGGCGGCCGTCCGCCATAGCAGGAATCCCTGGGGGGCAGGCTTTCGCTCCGGCGACGCCCCGTGGCTTGGCTCGCTGGCAAGGACGCCCGATGTGCCCGGCATGGTCAGCACACCGCCCATTGCCGCCTCGTCCCAAGGTTCGACGAAACAGATGCGATGCATTTCGGCCAAGAGTCGGCTGTGAGCTGGAAAAATGGGCAGCAACACCGCAGTCATCGGCACGCCCCTGGAACAATGATCGGCTGGCTCGTGGCCGGCAGCGTCACATCTGGTGGACGCAGATAGACCGGTTCAGGCGGCAGTGCGCAGCCGTTTTGATGACGAAGCGCGGCCAACCGCCCGACCACACGAGCGTCGGGGTGTCCGGCCGCGGTCGACATTTGCGCATCCCGGGCGATCGCGGCCAGCCGTTCGGCTGCGTCGCCGGCCAAGAGCAACGGTCCGGAGAACCGCCGGATAGCGGCTTCTGGAGGAGCCGCGAATGGCTCGCAGATCGGCGTCAGGTCCGATGCAAAGGCCTGGAAGAAGAGGTCGGCCCGCTTGCTGTCGAGGGCGACCAGAATGGTTCGGTCGCGCCGCTCCGGCTCGGGAACGGCATACGCCACCGCCTCGAGACTGCCGACGCCGGCAACGGGAAACCGGCCGGCCAGGGCCATCCCGCGGGCGGCGGCCAGTCCGATGCGGATGCCGGTGAAGGTCCCGGGACCGACGGTCACACCGATCAATTCGAGATCTGCCCAGCCGACACCCGCCTCGACAAGCGTCTCTTCGATCATCGGCATCAGCGCTTCCGACTGACCGCGCGCCATGACGGCGAAACGCCACGAAAGGACATTGTCCCGGGAGAGAACGGCTGTGGAACAGCTTTGAGTACTGCAGTCGAAGGCGAGAACGGTCACGACGAAGATTTTCCGGAGTCAGAGGTGAACGGCGGCCGTTATACTGCCCTCTCCGCATCCATCTGGAAAGGTCGCCGCTTCATGAGTCTGGTCTCCATTGCGCCGCCCGCCTTTGACGTTCAATTGTCCCTGGCCTACGCCAGTTTCGATAATTTCACCGGCCGGCCGGTTTATGCCCGGCCCGACTGCTGGCTTCATGCCGACGCCGCCGATGCCCTGCGCCATGCCATCGAACTGGCCGCCGCGATCGGTCTCGGTCTCAGGATCTTCGACGCCTTCCGACCACAGGAGGCGCAATGGGCCTTGTGGCACCACACGCCCGATCCGGAGTTTCTTGCCGATCCCCGTCGTGGCTCCATCCACTCGCGCGGCGCGGCGATCGACCTCACATTGGTCGACGGCAACGGACAGGCGCTCGACATGGGAACCGGCTTCGACGCCTTCACGCCATTGTCCCATCATGGCAACCGGGATCTCTCGATCGAGGTCCAGAAAAACCGCTATCTGCTGCTTGGCATCATGCGGGCCGCCGGTTGGGACTTCTACAGCAACGAGTGGTGGCACTATCAGCTGGTCGATGCCGACACCCGATATCCGTTGCTCAGCGACAGCGTACTGGCCCGTCCGATGATGCACTAGGTACTTTTCGCCCTCTCCGGGCCCTTGGCCGCGCCCTCAATGGGCGCTGTTTCGCCTTTCCAGCCGCCGTTGAGGCGGCGGCCAAGGGGCCGGAGGGCCCCGCCCGGCGAGGGCTATTGTTAAATCTAGTGCCTGCGCCTCCGGCTCCGGCAGGCGAGAGACGCCGCTCGGGCTCTCGTGGCACCCTTCATCTAAAATGAAGCCGCCACTAATTGCTTGCCAGGATCGTCGCCACGCTACGCAGATTGAGTCTGGCGGCATCGAAAGCCTCTAGCGCGTTGGCGCGAATGATCGAGCGCAGGCTGGACACATAGTCGTCGCCGCGTTCGGAATAACGATGCAGCGTTCCTGCCAACTCCACGGCATCGATCTCGCCCCGGGCCGCCCGCATGCGGGCCCGGCCCAGCCGGAACTCCCGGTAAGCCCGGTGCGTGTTGAGATTGTGGGCATAAGAGGCCACGGCTTCGCTCAGACTGGCAAAGTTCCGATAGTCCCAGTCACCGGATGCGCCTTGGCCGAACTGTCCGAAAATGGCGTTCTGCTCGCGGGCGATCCGCGACGTCCCCCAGCCGCTTTCCTCAATGGCTTGAGCCAGTGCGAGCGAAGGGGGAATGACGTCAACCTTCTTCAACAGCACGTCGACATCGGCATCGGGCTGGTCATAGGCGTCGGCCAACGACAAAATCCACTGTACATCGTCGGCCTGGAGCGTTTCGCCACGGGCCATCCGGGCACGAATCAGCAGCAACCGCTGCCGGTCGGCGCCGATCTGGTCGTTGACGTGCAAGATTACCGGCAGGAGCGTCCGAAGGAACAGCACCCGCCTGGCATCGGCCGCATCAAGGCGATCGAGGTCGGGCGGCAAGCTGGCCAGAAGGATCCTGGGCACAGAAATATAACCCTGTGATACCGCATCCAGATCAAAGCCAATACGATCGAACGCCGCCGAGAGTTTCTGGGCGTTACGTGTTTCGGATTGACGGATGGCGTAAGTTACCGGTGGCAAGGAACCGTGCGCCACGGCCACGGAGCGGGGCTCGTTTGGCAAGCGTGGTGACGGAAGGCCACTCCAAACCAGGGCAAACAGGCCGACAACGAACATCGCCAGCATAGCTAGCAAACCCCCGTTGCACAGCGAGGTCCGAGTTTTATGATGCATTCTTCTCTTTCGCTTTCCTAATTGCTCCTAGTTCACCGGCCCCGCACTCCGGATCGTTCGTTTGTTCAACCATAAATGGAAAAACATCCGTAGCGCAATTGGACTTATGCGCTACGGCAAAACCAGTATTTGGAATTTTTTTAATCTACGGCTTCAACAGCCTGCACTTCCGGCACGTAGTAACGCAGCATGTTCTCGATGCCGTGCTTGAGCGTAGCCGTCGAACTCGGGCAACCCGAACATGCCCCCTGCATGTGCAGATAGACCACGCCATCTTCGAAATTGCGGAAGATGATGTCGCCTCCGTCGTTGGCCACGGCCGGACGGACTCGCGTATCGATCAATTCCTTGATCTGCGCCACAACGTCGCTGTCCTGCTCCCCAGATGTCTCGGCCGCGCCCTCACTGGTCAAGAGAGCTTCCCCCGAGGTGTAATGATCCATGATGGCCGCCAACACCTGTGGCTTCAGCACCGACCAATCGGTCGCGTCGGTTTTCCCGACGGTGACGAAGTCGGCTCCGAAAAACACCCGCCCGACGCCGTCAATGGCAAACAGCCGGGTCGCCAGCGGTGAACGTCCCGCCGCTTCGGAATCGGCGAAGTCGGCGCTTCCTTTGGCCATCACCTCACGGCCTGGCAGGAACTTCAGCGTGTTCGGATTCGGGGTCTTCTCGGTCTGGATAAACATGATGTCTTCCTCGAATTCCGCCGAGGCCAAATCGGCCAACGACGCACATCTCTTGGCCGCTAAATGGGACACAAGAAACGGTTCGTCAAGATTATTCAGCCAAATGGCCAAACGGCGACATCACCAAAACGGTTAAAAATCAATTAATTTATCATTAAAATTCAATGACTTGAAAAGCCGATTAATTAGCTCAGCGCGTCGATCGCTTCCCGGGTCAAACTGCCCGGCACGATGGTCAATGGAATCCGCAAGCGGTTCACATAACGACCGGTCAATGCCTGGCACAACGGACCCGGGCCTTCCGGATCGGTTCCGGCGGCCAGAACCAGAATGGAAATCGACGATTCCTCGTCGATCAGTTTCAGCAATTGAGCCCGCGGCTCACCTTCGCGGACATAGAGAATGGGAAACTCGCCTGAGGTCTCGTTGACCGTCTCGGCCAGGCGATGCAACAGATCCTCGGCCGCTTGCCGGGCCTCCGCCTGCATCAAATTGCCGATCGCCGCGAAATGCTGAAATTCCGGGGGCTCGATCACTCGAAGCAGTGCCACGCGACCGCCGGTGTTGCGGGCTCGCCGGCAGGCATAACGAAGCGCCGCCTGCATTTCCTCGCTGTCGTCGACGACCACCAGGAACGTTCGGCCGGTCTTGGCCGGCGGTTTACGCCTATCTTCCATGGGTCTCAGCCCCTTTTGAACGCCGCGGCAGCCAGCCAGCCGGCCGACGCCGCCAGCAATACGGCGAAGACACCGTAGAGTGCGGCGTGGTGCATGGCGAAGTCAAAGACTTCGGCACCGACACCGGTCTTGCTGATGACCAGAGGCGTTGTCTGGGCGCTTGCCACCTCGCCGTCTTTCAGCAGATAGACTTCGACCGTGTAGATGCCGGTCGGCACATTGGCCGGAAACTCCATTTCCGTCCGAAACAATCGGCCACCGACGAAACTCACCGTACCGATGGCACGATCGTAGAGACCGGCCCGCGTCTTAAGACGCAACAGAGCCTTATGGTAGTCTTCATCAGCTACCGCTTTGTCCTTTTGGTTGACCTTGAATTCAAGATGCTCAAGCCCGATCTGATGGCGATCAAGCAAAGAGGCGGCGGCGATCTGATCGAGCGGACGGGTGGCAGCGACACGATAATAGACCGGCGCATCGGCAATCGTCGCCTGCCCCCGGTTCACCCAAAGCCCTAAGAACCGTTCCTTGCGGCGGACCATTTCGTTTTGCTGCGGGCCGCGGACCACCACGACGACGTCGCCATCGTCCTCGACCGCGCCAAAGAGCAGCACCGTCGCACCGGCAAATCCGGTGGTGATCGCCACCAGGTGATTGGACAGATCGGCCACCAGAGGTTCCCTATCCCACGCCGCCGCCGGTCGGACGCCGACGCAGACCAGCATGATCGCCGCGACAGCGGCCAAACGGCGAAGATCACGACGGAATGCCTCAAGGATCAGCGCAAAGCCTCCGATAACTCCGACAGACGAGCCCGCGCCCGCATCAGGTAGTATCCCTGACTCGCAAGATGGTTGGGAATGAAGGTCGAGGCGGCACCGCCATTCAGAATGACCCACGGTCTGGGAGCCGCCGCCGCCGTCAGTGTCGCCAGCATGGCCTGCCACGAGGGCCCCAGTCCCCTTTCGGCAAGCAGCGGTCGACAGTCCTCGCCAAGAGCGCGCAATAGAAGAAGATCTGCGTAGGCTTTGCCCTTATTGATATAATAGACTTCGGCCGCACTGTGACCAAACCAGCCATGGGCGGCGACGATCGGCTCTTCGAGATTGGCGGCAGCATCATCGAGATCGCGCCCGAGATGGTCGAGAACGGCCCGGAGCGCCGTCGGCTCCCGATCGAAGGCGGCATTGCCCGACAACAACCGCTGATTATAGGATTCGAGGCCGCGAGCCGCATTCCGATACTGTTTTTCCGTCGACAGGGTCCGAGCCCAGGGAGCGGCAGGATCGATCATCCAGACATCGGCCGGGTAATGCATCAGCTCTGCCGCCCGTGCGAGGTCTGGATCCAGCTCCGGACTGCTGTCGGGATCGCCCGCCGGCCGGCCGATCACCAAGGCCATTTCGGACACGAAACGCTCTATCGTGACCGCCATGCCCCGTTGAAAACTAGGCATGGAAACGAGGATGGAGGCCGGCAGAAAGAAGGGTTTATTGGGCGTCCACCCATGCCCATCGATTTCGCGGCGAATCAATTGCGCCGCGGTGGCAACCGCTTTGCTCTGGCCGACCGCCACGTCGGCGGGCGCGAAGGTCAGGTCGTCATCGATGACATGGGCGCGCCATGCGCCAACTGGGTAATAAAGAAGGACAGCCAGCACAAAGCCGACGCCAACCAACAAAAGCAATTGCCACCATGCCGGACGTCGCGACGGCGCCTTGCCCACCGGCCCATTCTGTTCGGCGGCCATGGCCTCGTCGTCGGCGGGCGGACTGGTCATTGAGAAGCTCCCTCTTGACCTTTCTTCCTACGCCCGCCACGTTCGGCGATCAAGGGCCGGCCTGATGCCATCCATGGTTTTGCTTAGGCCCTCAGGAAACCGACGACCTCTTCGACCTCGGCCAGGACCGGCGCCGATAGTGCGCGGGCGGCGGTGGCGCCAGCCTTCAAGATGCCATCGAGTTCCGTCGGATCGGCCAGATAGCGTTGCATTTCGCTGCCGATCGGCCCCAGGACCGACACCGCGAGCTCGGTCAGCTCCTTCTTGAACTCGGAGAAAGTGCGGCCGGCGAAGCGATCGAGAGCGGCCTGCCGGGTACCGTCCGAAAGCGCCGCCCAGACATCGAGCAGATTGGCCGCCTCGGGCCGTCCGGCCAAACCGTCGAGACTGTCGGGAAGTGGCAAAGGATCGGTCTTGGCCTTGCGGAGTTTCAAGGCGATCGCATCGGCGTCATCGGTCATATTGATGCGCGAGTAATCCGATTCATCGGACTTGCTCATCTTCTTGGTGCCGTCACGCAAAGACATGATGCGTGTCGCGGCGCCCATGATCACCGGCTCGGGCAGCGGAAACACCTCGCGACCATAATCGCTGTTGAATTTCTGGGCCGTGTCGCGGGCCAATTCCAGATGCTGCTTCTGATCCTCGCCGACCGGCACGTGCGTGGCCTTGTAGACAAGGATGTCGGCGCTCATCAGATTGGGATAGGCGAACAGGCCGACGCTGACGTTCTCGCGGTTCTTGCCGGCCTTCTCCTTGAATTGCGTCATGCGGTTCAGCCAACCCATGCGGGCCACGCAGTTGAAGATCCAGGCGAGCTGGGCGTGGTCGGGGTTCTGGCTTTGCACGAAAAGGATGTTTTTTTTCGGATCGACGCCGGCGGCCAGCACCGCGGCCGCCACTTCCCGCGTATGGGTTTTAAGGACTGCCGGATCCTGCCACACCGTGATGGCGTGCAGGTCGACGACGCAAAACAGACATTCGAAGTCGTTCTGCAGACGAACCCAATTGCGCACGGCGCCCAGATAGTTGCCGAGATGCAGATTTCCGGTCGGCTGGATGCCGGAGAAGATGCGGTTCATGCCACTGATGCTCCTGGAAAAACAGTTGCGTCGGGAGGTACCCCAAACCACCAGACCGGTCAATCGTTGCTCTGCTATCAGCGCCGCCGGCCCGTACCACCAAATCAGCGCCGCCGGCGCAGGGCCTTCAGTTCGTCAAGCCGGGCCGCGCCGGTCAGCAGGACGGCCGCGCCGTAGGACAGCAGACCCGCGGCGATCAGCAGAGCAAGCGCCAGGATCCGCCAGCCGTGTGACTGCAGAAGCGGCAACAGCAGCCAGCCGGCGATCCATAGAACTGCAGCCATCAGCAGGCTGGCCAGCAGGGTCCGCCAGGCTCTGTCGAGCAGACGGGCGTCGACGGCAAAGGTCGCCCGACGTTTCAAGATCCAGGCGAGAAGACCGACGTTGAGCCATGCCGCCACAGCCGTCGACAACGCCATGCCGACATGGCTCAACGGTCCCATCAGGACGAGGTTGAGGGCGATATTGACCAACATGGTAAACAGCGCCACCTGAACCGGCGTCTTGGTGTCCTGGCGGGCGAAGAACCCAGGTGTCAGGACTTTGATCAGCACATAGGCCGGCAGGCCGAGCGCAAAGGCCATCAGGGCCGGCGTGACGGCATCCGTATCGGCTGCGGTGAAGGACCCGCGCTCGAACAATACGGCGATAATCGGATGGGCGATCGTCAGAAAGGCGAAGGCCGCCGGCAGGGTCATCAGCAGACCATATTCCATGGCACGGTTTTGCGATTCGAGCGCGGCGGCCGTCTCGCCAGCCCGCAGCTGCCGGGCCAACAGAGGCAGCAGGGCCGTGCCGATGGCGATACCGACGATGCCCAAGGGCAACTGATTGATCCGGTCGGCATAGTTGAGGTAGCTGACCGCGCCATTGGCGACTTCTGAAGCGATCATCGTGTTGATCAGCAAATTGACCTGGTAGACACCGGCGCCGACTGCTCCGGGCACGACGCGTTTCAGCATCAGGCGGACTTCCGGCGACAGCCGTGGGCGACGGATGCGCAGCCCCATGCCGGCCCGGCGCACCGAAAAAACCAGCCAGCCGAATTGCGCGATGCCCGATGCGAAGACGCCCCAGGCCATGGCGTGGCCCGGAGTCTCGGTATAGGGCACCAAGGCGACCAACACGGCCATCGAGGTCAAATTGAGCAGAACCGGCGTTCCCGCCGCCGCCGCGAACCGCCCCAATCCGTTCAGCACGCCGCTTTGCAACGACACCAGGGAGATGAACAGAAGATACGGAAAAGTGATCCGCGACAGTTCGGTGGCCAGGGCCAGCTTGCCTGGCGTGTCGTCGAAGCCCGCGGCCAGGCCGTAGATCGCCCAAGGCATGACAAGTTCCATGAGGGCGATGAAGGCGACCAGCGAAAGACCGAGAACGGCGTAGCATTGCTCGGCGAACCGACGCGCCGCCTCCTGCCCGTCGCCCTCCAGCTTGCCGGCGAACAAGGGCACGAAGGCGACGTTAAAAGCGCCTTCGGCAAACAGGGCGCGAAACATGTTGGGAAATCGAAAGGCGACGAAGAACGCGTCGGCAACCATCCCGGCGCCCAGGAAATGGGCCACCAGCATTTCACGCATCAAACCGGTGATGCGTGAAAGCACGGTCCAGCCGCCGATGGTGGCGATGGCTTTGGCGAAATTCATCGGCTGGTGCTACTGCGCCGCCGAGACACGGGACGTCTTGGCCGACCCGGCGGCCTCGCCGACCGGCCGTTCGCCCAGCGCCGTCGTCAAGGTATCGCGGATATCACTGATCTTGCGCTCGTGCTCGACCTTGAGGCCGAACACGTCCTTGACATAGAAAACGTCGACGACACGCTCGCCATAGGTCGAAATGTGCGCCGAGGCGATCTGCAGACTAAGTCGCGTCATGGCGGCGGTGATGTCATAGAGCAAGCCGATGCGGTCGCGACCATTGATCTCGATGACCGTGTGGCCGGCGCTCGCCTTGTTGTCGATCAGCACCCTGGGTGGCACCTTGAAGACCCGCGTACGATTGGATAGGGACTCCCGCCGCTTCGCCAGCTCGCGGTCAAAGCGCAGACGGCCGGCCAGCGCCTGTTCGAGATTGGCGGTCAGCTTGGTCAAACGGCTGGAGCCATCGAAGGCGGCGCCCTCGGCGTCCTGAATCAGAAAAGTATCGAGCGCCATGCCATTGGTCATGGTGATGATCTTGGCGTCGACGATCGAGGCGCCCGACAGCGCCATCGCCCCGGCGATCTGGGCGAACAGACCGGCATGGTCGCCGGTGTAGATGATCACCTCGGTGACGCCCTGGGCGGCCTGGATACGTGTGTCGATGGTCAGCGGCCGTTGCTCCGTCTCGGCCTGACGAATCAGTTCGGCGTGGCGCACATGGCTTGGCGTATCGAAGGATACCCAATAGGCCGGATAGCCGCGTGCCAGATGCGCGTCGATTTCCTCGCCCGGCCAGCGAGGCGCCAGTTGCTCGCGTAGCGCCACTTGAGCCGCCTCGACCCGGGCCTCGCGCCGTTCGACGCCGATGCCGCCCGACAGCATGTCGAGCGCCCGATGGTAAAGGTCGGACAGCAGGCCGCCCTTCCAATTATTCCAGACGTTGGGACCGACGGCCCGCACGTCGGCCACGGTCAAAACCAGCAGCAGCTTGAGCCGTTCCGGGCTTTGCACCACCGCAACGAAATCGGAGATGGTCTTGGGATCATCGATGTCGCGCTTGAAAGCGGTATGCGTCATCAGCAGGTGATGGCGCACCAGCCAGCTGGCGGTTTCCGTCTCTTCGTCGGTGAGCCCGAGGCGCGGCCCCAGCTTCAGGGCGATGTCGGCCCCCAGCAGCGAGTGATCGCCGTTACGCCCCTTGGCGATGTCGTGGAGAAATACCGCGAGATAGAGGGCGCGGCGCGAATAGACCTTGGCCACCACCTCGGAAGCGATCGGCAGTTCGTCGGCCAGCACCCCCTGCTCGACGCGATGCAAAAGCCCCAGCGCCTGGATGGTGTGCTCGTCGACGGTGTAGACGTGGTACATGTCGTACTGCATCTGGGCCACGACTCGGCCGAAATCCGGCACGAAGCGGCCAAGGACCCCGGCTTCGTTCATATGGCGCAAGGCCACTTCTGGATCCTTGCGCGATGTCAGCATTTCGACGAACAGGCGGTTGGCTTCGGGATCGTGACGCAGCTTGTTGTCGATACGCTTGAGATTCTGGGTCACCAGCGACAAGGCATGCGGATGAATATCGAGATCGAGCGACAGAGCCGCATGGAACAGCCTGATCATTTTGATCGGATCGCGCTCAAGATCCTGCTCGCCCGGCAAATCGAGCCGATTGCCCTCCAGCCGGAAGCCCTCGACCTTGCGCAACCGCAAGAGCGCCGGGAACCGTAGTTTCGGCCGGCGCTTGTTCTGCGCCTCGATCAGAGCGCAGAAGATGCGGGTCAGATCGCCGACGTCCTTGGCGATCAGGAAGTAGTGCTTCATGAAGCGCTCGACCCCCATCGTCGCACCGTGGTCGGTATAGCCCATGCGACGGGAGATCTCCTGCTGGACGTCGAAGGTCAGGCGATCCTCCTCGCGGCCGGCAAGAAAATGCAGATGGCAGCGAACCGTCCAGAGGAACGACTGGGCCTTGGCGAAACGGTTGGCGGCGTCCATCGAGATCAGCCCGCGGTCGCCCAATTCCTCGACCTTGGTGACGCCATAGAGATATTTGGCAATCCAATAGAGCGTATGCAGATCGCGCAAGCCGCCCTTGCCCTCTTTGATATTGGGCTCAAGGACATACCGGGCTTCGCCAAGCTTGGCGTGGCGTTCGTCGCGCTCGGCCAGTTTCGATTCGACGAATTCCTGGCCGCTGCTTGCCGCCACGTCCGAGCGATAGCGGCTTTTCAAATCGGCAAAGAGCGTCTGATCGCCCCAGATCCAGCGCGTTTCCAGAAGCGCGGTACGGATCGTCATATCGGCTTTGGCTTGCCGGATGCATTCGTCGATCGACCGTGTCGAATGCCCGACCTTCAAGCCCAGATCCCACAACATGTAGAGGATGTATTCGACGATCTGCTCGTTATGCGACGTCCGCTTGTAAGGCAGCACGAAGAGCAGATCGATGTCGGATTGCGGCGCCAGCTCGCCGCGGCCGTAGCCGCCCACCGCGACAACGCTCATCACCTCGCCGGTCGTCGCCACGCCCGCCGGATATTCGTGTTCGGTCGCAAAGTCGTGAATCAGTCGGACCAGTTGATCGACCAGGAAACAATTTTCGCGAACCACCTCGCTTCCCTGCCCATGGCTTTCGAAGCGACGGCGAATCTCGGCGTACCCCGCCTGATAGGCCTGTTTGAAAATTTCCAGGGCCTTGGTACGGCGCTGCGTCTTGGACCGTCCCTCGGCAATCAGGGCCCCCAGGCGGCCGATGATCTGCTGGCGATCGACGATGACACGCTGGTTCTTGATTTTCGACTGCATGAGGTCCGGCCGAGAAAGGGAATTCTGCCGACTATACAGCGATGAAATCCGATGGTGAGGGGATTTTTCCACATGACGATTACAAGGGCCCCCGTCACCCGGCCGGTGAGGCGATTCACAGCCGTTGAACCGACGGCGACAACCCCCCTTGACTTCGAGCGCGCTCGAAGTGTTACCGTCGCCGTCATGATGAAAACCACGGCCCTGCTGACCATCGCCCAAGCCGCCGACACCGTCGGTCTGTCCGTTCATACACTGCGATATTACGAGCGGATTGGCCTGTTGGGACCGCTGGCCCGTGCCTCCAGCGGCCATCGCCGCTTCGAGGCCGGCGATCTCGCCTGGCTGGAATTTCTCATCCGCCTGCGCACCACCGGCATGTCGATCGGCGACATGTGCCGGTTTGCCACGCTTCGCCGGCAAGGACCCAAAAGTGTCGGACTCCGCAGGCGGATGCTGGAGGCCCATGCCAAGGCCGTCGAGCAAAGGCTGGCGAGCTTGTCGGAAAATCTGCGGATCGTCCGCGATAAAATTGAATATTACCGAGCACTGGAGGCTCCCCATGACGAACGATGACCGTTATCGGCGCGGACTGGCCAAATTGGCCGAAATCGACGGGAAGGCCGGTGAAGAGGTCGTCGCCCCCTTGGGCGACCTTGGCCGCTATATCGTCGAGTTCGCGTTCGGCGACATCTACAGCCGGGGCGCTTTGACGCTCCGCGAGCGCGAAATCGCCACCGTTGCCATGCTGGCCGCCCTCGGTGGCAGGGAAAAACAGCTGCGCGTCCATATCGGCGCGGCTTTGCAGGTGGGCGTGACGCCAGAGGAAGTCGAGGAGACGATCTTGCAGACGGTCCCCTACGCCGGCTTCCCGACGGCCATCAACGCTATGCATGTCCTGCAGGAATGGGGGCCTTTGCCGTCGGCCAAAGCCTAGTGGCGCGCTTCATTTTAGATGAAGGGTGCCACGAGAGCCCGAGCGGCGTTTGAGCCTGCCGGAGCCGGAGGCGCAGGCATCAGATGGACTCTCGTCGGGCATGTCATTTTAGATGACATGCCCGACTAGCTAAAGCAGTCCCTTCAACCGGTACAACAAGTCCAACGCCTCACGCGGCGTCAGTGAATCGGGATCGGCTTCGGTCAAAGCCTGTTCCGCCGGCGACGGTCCGGCGGGCGCGACCGGTGGCGGCGCCGCATGGCGGGCGGCGGCGGCGAACAACGGCAGGTCGTCGGCCAATCTGGCGACCGCCGACGACTGTTCGCCATTTTCCAAGGTATGCAGAACCGCCTCGGCACGGGTGATCACCGCCATCGGCAGTCCGGCCAACCGCGCCACATGGATACCGTAGGAACGGTCCGCCGTGCCGGCCCCCACCTCATGCAGAAAGACCACGTCGCCCTTCCATTCCTTGACCCGCATGCAATGGCAGGACAGCGCCGGCAACTTGGCGGCCAGGGCCGTCAGTTCGTGATAATGGGTGGCGAACAACGCCCGGCAGTGGTTGACCTCGTGCAGATGCTCGACCACCGCCCAGGCGATCGACAGGCCATCGAAGGTCGCCGTTCCGCGGCCGATTTCATCGAGGATCACCAGGGCCCGCGGTCCGGCCTGATTGAGAATGGCCGCTGTTTCAACCATTTCCACCATGAAGGTTGATCGACCGCGGGCCAGATCGTCGGCGGCCCCCACCCGGCTGAACAGGCGGTCGACGATGCCGATCCGCGCCGCATCGGCCGGCACGAAGCTTCCCATCTGGGCCAGGATGGCAATGAGCGCATTCTGCCGCAGAAAGGTCGATTTGCCGGCCATGTTGGGGCCGGTGATCAACCAGAGACGTTGCGGTTCCGCCAGATCGCAATGGTTGGCAACGAAGGTGCCGTCGAAGCCGGCTTCGACTACCGGATGGCGCCCGGCGGTAATCTCGAAGGCAAGACTGTCCTCGACCACCGGCCGGACATAGTGCCGATCGGCGGCGAGCAAGGCCAGACTGGTGGCGACATCGAGACGGGCCAGTGCCCGGGCGGCATCGGCGATTTCGTCGGCCCGTCCCACCACCTCACCGACCAAATCGGCGAACAGATCCATCTCAAGCGCCAAGGACTTGTCGGCGGAGCTGCGGATCTTGTCCTCGAGCTCGCCCAGTTCGACCGTGGCGTAACGCACCCCTGAAGCGATGGTTTGGCGATGGATGAAGGGCTCCGCCATGCGCTCGGCCTGCTTGGGCGGAACTTCGATGTAGTAGCCCAACACATTATTGTGTTTGATCTTCAACGCCCCGACACCGCTCAACTCGGCATAGCGGGCCTGCAGGGCGGCGATCAGCCGGCGGCTCTCGTCGCGAAGACTTCTGAACTCATCGAGACCGTCATGATAACCCGCCGCGATGAAGCCGCCGTCGCGCGTCAAAACCGGCAGATCCGGTGCCAGGGCACGGGTCAGGCGGTCGACCAGCACGCCATGTTCGCCCATCAGGCGCAGGGCCTCGGTCACGCCCTCGGGCAATCCGTCGAAATCGCCGACGGCCAGCGCGCTCCGCACCTCGGGGATCACCGCCAGACTGTCGCGGATCGCCGCCAAATCGCGCGGACCGCCGCGCCCCAGGGTCAAGCGCGACAATGCGCGCTCGATATCGGGACAGCTCCGCAAGTTTTCACGCAACCCCTCGCGCAACGCGTGATGATCGACAAAGAACTGCACCATGTCGAGACGCGAGGCGATGGCCGCCGGATCGGTCAGCGGCGCCGCCAGATGCTGCGCCAAAAGTCGCGCGCCGGCGCCAGTCACCGTCTGGTCGATGACCGACAGCAGGCTTCCCCGGCGTTCTCCGGTCAGCGTCTCGGCCAATTCGAGATTGCGCCTTGTCGCCGCGTCGATCTCCATGACGGCGCCCTCGCTCAGGCGTTTGGGCACGCCCAGGCGCGGCAGTCGTCCCTTTTGCGTCAATTCGACATAATCGACGAGCGCCCCGCCGGCCGCCAGTTCGGGCCGGCCGAAGGCCCCGAACCCGTCGAGAGCGCGTACGCCATAGAGACTTTCCAGCCGTTTCCGCGCGTTGGTCGAATCGAAGCGCGCCGACGGCAACGGCGTCAGGATGTCGCGGCAATCACGGAACAGCTCAAACAGATCGGGATGCTGCAACAGCCGTTCGGAAACCAGCAATTCGCCGGGCGAAAGGCGGGCAATGGCGGCATTGGCCGTCTTGACCGTCACCGGCTGCACCTGGAAGTCGCCGGTCGACATGTCGAGCCAGGCCAGACCGAGACCACCCTGGGCGTCGGCAAGCGCCGCCAGGTAGTTATGGGCGCGGGCATCGAGCAGCGCATCCTCGGTCAGCGTTCCCGGGGTCACCAGGCGAATGACCTGCCGCTCGACCACCGATTTCGATCCCCGTTTGCGGGCCTCGGCCGGATCTTCCATCTGTTCGCAGACGGCCACCTTGAAGCCCTTGCGGATCAGCCGCGACAGATAGGCTTCATGGCTGTGCACCGGCACGCCACACATCGGGATATCCTCTCCGGCGTGACGACCGCGTTTGGTCAGGGTGATGTCGAGCGCCTCGGATGCCCGGACGGCGTCATCGAAGAACATCTCGTAAAAGTCGCCCATCCGGTAGAACAGCAGACAGTCCGGATGGTTCCGTTTGATGGCCAGATACTGGACCATCATCGGTGAGGCGTCTTCGTCGGAAGGCGGCGGAAGATCGGTCGGAATGATAATCGTTTCGTTCACGTTATAATCGACTTATTGTGAGGCTGCGCTTTTGCGGCAGGCACCTTATCATGAAGGTCATGGCGAATGGAGCCGCGATTCGGCGACATCGACGAAGCAGCCTGCCAATAAGTAAGAGGTTGATCGTTTAGACCGATGCCGGGCTAGGAATTGCTGGTCAGTTACGGCACACTAGATACCCATAAAAGAAGGGAACGTCCCCGTGAGCACGCAAGCCAACATCTACCGTCGGGAAGTGGTTGGCGTCTTCGCCAACCGCGATGATTTCGACAAAACGGTCGCAGCCCTGCTGGCTGACGGCTTTTCCCGGAGCGACCTGTCCGTTCTCGCGTCGCACGACAGCCTCGAGGCGGCGGGAACCGACGCCGACGCCCGTTCCTGGAAAAGTCGCCTGGTCGGCTTGCTGGGCGAACTCAAATATGAGGGACCATTGGTCACGGCCGGCTTCATCGCTATCGCCACCGGATCGGTGGGGGCGGTGATCGCCACGCTGATTGCCGCCGGCGTCGGCGGCGTTGCCATCAAGGAATTGATGGACGAAGTGACCGCGCGTCCCCATGCCGCCGAATTCGCCAAAGCGCTGGCCGACGGCAGCATCCTGCTTTGGGTGGATACGCCCAACCCCGCCGATGAAAGCAAAGTGAAAGCTCTGCTGGCGTCTCTGGGAGCGACCAACATCCATACAAATGAGCGGTCGGCCTGAGCCGTAGGGGACACACTACAAGCCGCCGGTTTCAAGGGAAAACGCAAACAATGGACGAGACTACCGATCAGATGAGCGATCTCGAACGCGACACCTTGCTGTTCCATGCGAGCGGCAGGCCGGGCAAGATCGAAATCACGCCAACCAAGCCATTGACCACCCAACGTGACTTGTCTCTGGCTTATTCTCCCGGAGTGGCTTTTCCCTGCCTGCGCATCGCTCGCGATCCGTCGCTGGCCTACGACTATACGGCCAAGGGCAATCTTGTGGCCGTCATCTCCAACGGCACGGCGGTCCTCGGTCTGGGAGACCTGGGCGCGTTGGCCGGCAAACCGGTGATGGAGGGCAAGGCGGTCCTGTTCAAGCGCTTCGCCGACATCGATGCGGTCGATCTCGAGGTCGACACCAGGGACGTCGATGAGTTTGTCAACAGCGTCCGCTTCCTTGGTCCGAGCTTCGGCGGCATCAATCTTGAAGACATCAAGGCGCCCGAGTGTTTCATCATCGAACAGCGCCTGCGCGAACTGATGACCATTCCGGTGTTCCACGACGACCAGCATGGCACGGCAATCATCGCCTCCGCCGGCATCATCAATGCCCTGCACCTCACGGGGCGCGACCTGAAGACCACCAAGATGGTCGTCAACGGCGCCGGTGCCGCTGCCGTGGCCTGTATTGAGCTGGTCAAGTCCATGGGATTGCCCCACAGCAATGCCATCATGTGCGACACCAAGGGCGTCATCTACAAAGGCCGCACCGAGGGAATGAACCAATGGAAATCCGCCCACGCGGTGGAAACCAAGGCTCGTACTCTGGCCGAGGCGATGGACGGCGCCGACGTCTTTCTCGGACTGTCCGCGAAGGGCGCGGTGACCGTCGAGATGGTCGCCTCGATGGCTGCCAAGCCAATCATTTTCGCCATGGCCAATCCCGACCCGGAAATCACTCCCGAGGAAGTCCGCGCCGTGCGCCAGGACGCCATCATGGCGACCGGCCGCTCGGACTATCCGAACCAGATCAACAATGTCCTCGGCTTCCCCTATATCTTCCGCGGCGCTCTCGACGTGCGGGCCAGCACCATCAACGACGCCATGAAGATCGCCGCGGTGCATGCCATCGCCGCGCTGGCCCGGGAAGACGTCCCCGACGAGGTCGACGCCGCCTATTCCGGCCGGCGTCTGCGCTATGGTCCGGAATACATCATTCCGGTGCCTTTCGACCCGCGTCTGATCGCTGCGGTACCGCCGGCCGTCGCCAAGGCGGCGATGGATTCCGGCGTCGCCCGGAAACCGATCATCGACATGGCCGCGTACAAGCGCGAACTGATCGCCCGCCTCGACCCCACGGCGGCGCCGATGCAAATGATCTTTGAAGAGGTTCGCGCCAATCCGCAGCGGGTGGTGTTCGCCGAAGGCGAGGAGGAAAAAACCATTCGCGCCGCCATGGCCTTCCACCATGCCGGCTATGGAACACCAATCCTGGTCGGCCGCGAGGACAAGATCCTGCATACCATGAAGGCGTCCGGACTGGCCGGCGCCCTCGAAGGGATCGAGATCATCAACGCCCGCATCTCCGAGCGGACCAAAGTCTACGGCGATATGCTCTATGCCCGCATGCAGCGCAAAGGCATGCTGTATCGCGATGCTCAGCGGACGATAAATCAGGAACGCAACGTCTTTGCCGCCGCCATGGTCGCCGCCGGTGATGCCGACGCCATGGTTACCGGCCTGACGCGCAACTACTATCAAGCGTTCGATGACGTCACCAAGATCGTCGACCCCCGCAAGGGCGAGCTGGTGTTCGGCACCACGATTCTGGTCAGCCGTGGCCAGACGGTGTTCATTTCCGACAGCGTCGTCATCGCACGGCCGACTGCGGACCAATTGGCCGACATCGCCTGCCAGACGGCTGCCAAAGCCCGGCAGATGGGCTTCGAGCCAAGGGTCGCCATGCTGTCCTATGCCAATTTCGGCAATCCGCAGAACCTCAATTCCGGGCGGGTTCATGAAGCCGTGGCGATCCTCGACCAGCGCAAGGTCGACTTCGAATATGACGGTGAAATGGCCGCCGACGTCGCCCTCGACCAGGAGTTGTTGAAACTCTATCCCTTCTGCCGGCTGTCGGCGCCGGCCAACATCCTGGTCATGCCGGGCCTCCACTCCTCGCATATCGCCTGCAAACTGGTGCAGAAGCTGGGAGAAGGGGCGACCATCGGACCGGTGCTGATGGGGCTTTCCAAACCGGTGCAGATCACCTCGATGGACGCCACGGCCAGCGACATTGTCAATATGGCAGTGCTGGCCAGCCATGACGCGCTGCGCTACGCCACCCGCAAAGCCAAGTAGTCCGCCAAGGCGGCGACAGGCGCTAAGCCCTTAGCGGCGTTTGAGCCCGCCGGAGCGCAGACGTCATGTGGAACTTTAGGGCCTGGAGCGATAATTTCGCGACAGGCCCGTTCGCCGCCTTGGACCACCGTCAAAATGTGACAACACGGTAAAATACTCGCGCAATCGGTTAGAACGGTTGACGAGCGCCTTCGTTTCGCTCGACTCTCCCTCCCGGACCGACGGGCCCGACCGGATTTGGCATAGCCATATGGGATCAGGCCGACGGGCAACGACGGAGCGGGAGGATGAGCAAACTGAAATTCAATCCACGCCTTCTGCCGGTGATTGCCGCCCTGTCGACACCACCGCTGAGCGTATTTATCGTGCTCGTCGCTTCCGGCCATATCGATCTCGGTCCGGCGCTGCTCGGTACCGCGGCGACCGTCGTTCTGACCGGATTGCTGCTCTATCCCTATGGCGCCGATCTGGCCGAGGTCACACGCTATGCCCGCGATCTTGGCAATGGCGTCGAAAGCGCCCCGCCGGCCCTGCGAACCGGCTTGGCGGCCGATGTTCTGGCCGCCCTTGGCCAGTTGCGGCGGACGTGGCGGGCTCATAACGGTGAGTTGGCGACGCTTGTCCGCTTCCATGAAAACCTGGTGGAAAGCCTGCCCGGTCCGCTGTTCCTGCTCAATCGCCAGCGGCGCATCGTGCGCGCCAACCTGGCGGCCCGCACAATTTTTGGACGACAGCTCCAAGGTCGCGATCTGGCTGCGCTATTGCGCAATCCGGCGCTGCTTGACGCCACCGATCGCGTTCTCAAGGGCGAGCCCGGCTGCGACGTGGAAATCGCCTTGCGCGGCACCGCCGAACTCGATTTCCGCGCCATGCTGGAACCTCTGACCGAGGTCGGTTCCGATGGCACGGTCGCGGTCCTGACCTTGCACGATGTCACCGCCTTGAAACGCATGGAGCAAATGCGGGCCGATTTTGTCGCCAACGCCAGCCATGAACTGCGCACGCCCCTGTCAGCGCTGCTCGGCTTCATCGAAACGCTGCGCGGACCGGCCCGCGACGACAAGGAAGCCCATGAGCGCTTCCTGACCATCATGTTCGACCAGGCATCGCGCATGTCACGTCTGGTCGCCGACCTTCTCAATCTGTCGCGAATCGAATTGAACGAACATACGCGCCCGGCGAACCTGACCGACATCGGGGAGATCGTCCAGCGGGTCGCCGACGGCCTCGAATTACAGGCAAAACAACGCAAGATGCGGATCACTCTCGATCTGCCGGCCGACCTGCCGGCGGTCAAGGGGCAGGAAGACGAACTTGAGCAGATCTTCCAAAACCTGATGGACAACGCATTGAAATATGGCCGCCAGGGCAGCACCGTGTGGGTTTCCGCCAAGGTGGCGACCGATCTGCCGGTCGGCCTGGCCGGCCGGACCGAGCGCGCCATCGGCGTCGCCGTGCGTGACGAGGGCGAGGGCATCGAGCGGGAACATCTGCCCCGGCTGACCGAACGATTTTTCCGGGTCGATCCGGCGCGGTCGCGGCAACTGGGAGGAACCGGCCTCGGCCTGGCCATCGTCAAGCATTTGGTCAACCGTCATCGCGGCATCCTGACCATCGACAGCACCATCGGCGTCGGTAGTACTTTTACCGTCTATCTGCCCTTCGACGCTGTGTAATCGACCTCGGCCAGTCCGATTTCCAGCACTGCCGATTGTGAAATTGCCGTCGAGCCGGCGATTCCTGTTGCCAGTACCAGGGCGAACGTTATACCAGCATGAGCAGCATGGCCTTGTTGCCTCTTACGGAGTCAGCCTTTGTCCCCTGAGCCCGCGAATTTACCGCAGACGGACGCGTCGCAGGCCAAGATCGTTGCACAGGACGTCGACGTCTTTTACGGCGAAAAACAGGCCATCAAGAAGGTCTGCCTGACCGTCAATGAGCGGGAAGTCACTGCCTTGATCGGGCCGTCGGGATGCGGCAAGTCGACCTTTCTGCGTTGCCTCAACCGAATGAACGAGACCATTCCGGACTGTCGGGTCGAGGGAACCGTGCTGCTCGACGGCATCGACGTTTATCAGGCTCTTGATCCGGTGCAGCTCCGGGCCCGCGTTGGCATGGTCTTCCAGAAGCCCAATCCGTTTCCCAAATCGATTTACGACAATGTCGCTTTTGGTCCACGGATTCACGGTTTGGTGAGCCGCCCGGATGAGGTCGATGAAATCGTCCACCACAGCTTGCAGCGGGCCGGCCTCTACGACGAGGTCAAGGATCGTCTCCAGGAACCGGGGACGGGCCTCTCGGGCGGGCAGCAGCAACGCCTTTGCATCGCGCGGGCAATCGCCGTCAGTCCGGAAGTCATCCTGATGGACGAACCCTGTTCGGCGCTCGATCCGATCGCCACGGCCCGGGTCGAAGAGCTGATCGAGGAATTGCGCGACGAATACACGATCATCATTGTTACGCATTCCATGCAGCAGGCGGCGCGAGTTTCGCAGCGCACGGCGTTTTTCCATCTGGGCGATCTCATCGAAGTGGGACCGACCGAAGAGATTTTCACTAGCCCTCGCGAGAAGCTGACCCAAGGCTATATTACCGGTCGCTTCGGCTGACGGCGGAGATACGTGATGCCGCACATCGTCAAATCCTTCGATGAAGAATTGGACCGCCTGCGCGAGACACTCGTGCGTATGGGGAATCTGACCCGACAGCAATTTGGACGCGCCCTTGAAGCTTTGGTCCAACAGGATTCCCTGCTCGCCAAACAGGTTGGCGAGGGTGACGGCGAAATCGATCAGCTCGAACATGCGGTCAACGACCAAGTGGTCCGCGTCCTCGCCCTTCGCGCACCGTTGGCCGATGATCTGCGCACCGTGGTGGCGTCTCTCAAGATTGCCAGCGATTTCGAACGCATCGCCGATTACGCGGCCAACATCGCACGGCGGTCACAGCTGTTGAATGCTCACGCCCAACTGCCGGCCATTCGTACAGTGCGGCGCATGGGAACGCTGGTCGAACGCCAAATCGAGGAAGTCACCGCTGCCCAGCTCGAGCGCGATGCCGGGAAGGCGGTGGCCGTTTGGAACAACGACTTGGCGGTCGATGAATCCTATTCCAGTCTGTTCCGCGAATTACTGACCTATATGATGGAAGATCCCCACACCATCGGACCGGCCAGCCATTTGCTGTTTATCGCCAAGAACATCGAGCGGATCGGCGACCATACGACCAATATCAGCGAAATGGTCTATTTCGTCATTACCGGTAAGTATATCGAGGGCGATCGACCAAAGAGCGACAGTTCCAGTTTTCCTAACGTATGATACCGACAGTAATAGGTTGTGATTTGTTTTCGTTGATATAAGCACGCCGGAACGCGGCGATACCGCAGTCTTTAAATGACGGCAACTGCCTCTGGAGCGTAATGCGTTAGATCCGCATCACGCTCTTGGTTATATTTGTGTCCCTCGGCCCTGCGCGCGCCGCCGCCCGCTCGGCCTCCGCCTCACGGGCCAATATCTTGATGCCGGTCGGACACGGCTCCCTTTATGGGATCAACTCTCATCTCGCCCTATCCACTTTGCCGTGAAGATTCGTGAGATCTGATCAAGCTGGATTTGGTACAATTCCACAAAATTGCATAAAATATCTTATATATTTTCTGTATATGGTCCGCTCCCAACGGACCTGTTCCTTACCTGAGAAATGGTATAGGCTTAGGAACGTCTTTGTAACGAGCGAATTCCTCGTGTTTTCTTTGGGAGTATCCTCTGCCATGTTCAGACGTTTTGGGATTTCAGCAAAGCTGATTTCTCTAGTCTTCATCGGAGTCGTCGGGGTTGCTGTTTTGGCCGCAATCGCGCTTTATCTCACGCGTTCGGCGATGATCGACGCCCGCGTGGAAAAAGTGAAAAGTCTGGCCGAATCCGCTGTTACCGTGGCCGCAAGCTACAACGCCCGGGCCAAGGCGGGAGAATTCGATCAGGACACGGCAAAAAAGCTCGCAAAAGAGCAGATCCGAGCCATGCGATACGGCAAAGGCGACTATTTCACGATCTACGACCGCAAGGGAATCGCCGTCATGCATCCGACGCTTCCCAACATTGAGGGTATGGACAAGCTTCATACCAAGGACGTGAATGGCGTCGAGTTCGTCTACCGCTACATCGAACTGGAAAAAGCCGGCGGCGGTGCGGTCTTCTACGCCTACCAACGGCCGGGCGCCAGCGAGCCCGTTCCAAAGGTATCCTATGTGGTCGGTTTCGCGCCCTGGGACTGGCTTGTCACCACGGGCATCTACATCGATGACGTCGATGCCGAATTCTTCAAGATCGCTTGGCGTTTCGCCATCATCATCGGTGTTGTCGCCGTGGCGATGATCTCTTTCGGCCTGATGATTGCCCGCAACATCACCTCGCCGCTGGGACGTCTGATATCGGTCACCGAACGTCTGGCCCGGCACGACTTCGCCGTAACGATCAGCGAGGCGGACCGCAACGACGAAATCGGCATCCTGGGACGCGCCATGGAGGTTCTCCGTACGGAGGCCAGCCAGGCGGCGGACCTGCGTCAGGCCCAGGAACGCGACAAGGAACACGTGGAACAGGAAAAGCATCGGCTGATGAACGAACTGGCGGACCATTTCGACGCCAGCGTCAAGGGCGTGGTGCAAACGGTGGCGGCGGCCGCCACCCAGTTGCAGGGAACGGCGCAGACCTTATCGTCGGTCGCCGAACAGGGTGGAAAGCAGGCAGCGATCGTCCTTGATGCCTCGGAAAAGGCGAGCGCCAATGTGCAGACGGTGGCGTCAGCCGCCGACGAACTCACCTCATCGATCCGTGAAATCGGCCGCCAGGTCAATTCGGCGGCAGAGGTTTCCGGGAATGCTGTCGCCCAGGCGGAAAAAACCAACGGAATCGTCGCGGGTCTCGCCAATTCGGCCGATCTGATCGGCAATGTCGTAAAGCTGATCAATGGCATCGCCGCGCAAACCAACCTGCTGGCCTTGAACGCCACCATTGAAGCCGCCCGGGCCGGCGAAGCCGGAAAAGGATTCGCCGTCGTGGCCAACGAAGTGAAATCCCTGGCCAACCAGACGGCCAAAGCGACGGAAGACATATCGCAGCATATCGCCGGCGTACAGGCGGCAACCGGCGAGGCCGTCACTGCAATCCAGGACATCACCACAACGATTGCCCAGATCAGCCAGATCTCGTCGGCAATCGCGTCAGCGGTCGAGGAACAGGGGGCGGCGACCCAGGAAATCGCCCGCAACGTCGAACAGGCGGCGGCCGGCACACAGGATGTTTCCGTCAACATCTCCGGAGTGACCGATTCGGTGCACGAGACCGGCACTCATGCCGACCATGTGCTGTCCGCAGCGACGGAATTGTCGAAGCAGTCCGAGACGCTGGAAAATGAGGTCGACCAGTTCATCGCCCGCATCCGCGCCGCCTGATGAAGTTATCCCCGCGCTTCAACCTGTCGAAGGGTGGGCGCGGGGATCAGAGAGAAGGGTGCTACACCCCACTCAGCAAAGGCGGCAGCCGGCTTGCTGCCCAGCCGTTCGCCGCATCATAGGCATAGGCGAGTTGCAGGCAGGCCATCTCGGCATGATTGGGGCCAACGATCTGAATGCCCATCGGTAGCCCGTGCGCCCCGAATCCCGCGGGAGCGGCGAGGGCGGGACAGCCCGACATGGTGAAGGGCAGCACGCCTTTCATCCATTCGTGATAGGTCTCCATTTTTTTGCCGGCGATTTCCTGCGGCCAATGGAGTCCGGCATCGAACGGGAAGACTTGCGCCGTGGGTGCGATAAGAAAATCATAGGTTTCGAAGAGCCGCCGAACCGCCTGCGTCCAGTCAGAACGCACGACGGAAGCCGCCGAGATATCGTAAGCCGAAAGCTTCATGCCGTTCTCGACTTCGAACACGGCTTCCGGTTTCAGCAGCGCCCGCTTTGCCGGATCGTTATAGTAAGCGAGAAGCGCACTTCCATTCTGCCAGGCCCGAAGCTTCAACCAGGCGCGCCACACCGCATCGACCGGGTAATCCGGCACCGCCTCCTCGACGATGCAGCCCATCGATTCAAAAACCTTGAGAGCTTGCTTGCAGACATCCAACACGCCGGGCTCAAAGGGCAAATAGCCGTTGAAATCACCGGTCCAGGCGATTTTTTTGCCTTTGAAATCGGCTTGCAGCGATCCGGCGAAATCCGCGCCGGTCCCCTCGATCGACAGCGGAACCCTGGAGTCATAACCGGCCTGTACGGACAACAGCATCGCCAGATCGGGAACCGAGCGCGCCATTGGGCCGATGACGCCCATCGACGGCAGCCAAACGTCACGGGCATCCGCCGGAACGCGTCCGTAACTGGTGCGAAAGCCGAAGACGTTGTTCCATCCTGCCGGGTTGCGCAAGCTGCCCGCGTAGTCACTGCCATCAGCGACGGGCAGCATCCGAAGCGCCAGCGAAACCGCGGCCCCACCGCTGCTTCCCCCCGAGGTCCGGGTCTGATCGTAGGCGTTGCGCGTTGCACCGTAGACCTGATTGTAGGTTTGCGAGCCGAGACCGAATTCGGGGGTGTTGGTTTTGCCGATGAAAATGGCACCGGCCTTGCGGAGCCGGTCGACCATGATGCTGTCGGCCTTCGGAACGAAGTCCTTGAAGATCGGCGATCCCATCGTCGTCCGGATCCCCTTGACGGCGGCCAGATCCTTGACGGCATGAGGGAAGCCATGCAACGGCCCCATCACTTCGCCGCGGGCGATCTGCCGGTCGCGTTCGCCGGCCTGCGCCAGCAGGTCGGCTCGCTCCTGCAGGGCAACGATGGCATTCACCTTCGGATTGAATTTCTCGATGTGATCGAGATAGGCGGTCATCACCTCGACACAGGAAACCTCGCGCGACCGGATGCTTTTGGCCAAGGTAAGCGCATCCATCATGACGATCTCGGAGGGAGCCGCGAACGCGGTCTTCGGCAGAGAAGCCGCCATCGCGGTCACCGCGCCACCGGCAGCCCCGATCAGGAGCGAGCGACGGGTCACGTCGACGGAAGACGCCTGAGCTATCGTAAATTTCATGGACATGTCCTTGTGAATAAAAACTTATGACAAGGACATCTTACAACAATCTACAGACTTATTTGAGAACAACCTAAAGACATACTAATAACAATTCATATTGAATTTTAGCTAAATGGTCGTGCATGAACTTGGAATAATTCGCAACTTCTGGATAATCAGATTATTTTAGAAGACGTCTGCGACAGATCTGACGCGCGCGCTGGTCCTGAGACTTTCTCTTCACATCCCTTGACCGATGACCACCGGACGTTCCATTGTCAAATGACGAAAAAGGGGAGATGACCGCCAAGTGGCATCATCTCCCCTCCCGCTTCAGTTCTGGGACGACATGCGAAAGACGTCAGGCGACGCGGGTCCGGGTCACTTTGCCCGGTCGATGGCCTCCTGAATAAGGCGCGCCGCAACATCGGGATCGCCCCAACCCGACATCTTGACCCACTTGCCTGGTTCGAGATCTTTGTAGTGGGCGAAAAAATGCTCGATCTGCTGAATCAGTGTGGCCGGCAGGTCGGTGTAGCTCGACACGTCGTTGTAGAAAGGATGCAGCTTGGGATGTGGCACCGCGAGGATCTTCTCGTCGCGACCGGCCTCGTCCTCCATCAGCAGCACACCGATCGGGCGCGACCGCATCACCGATCCGACCGCAACACCATGATGGCCGACGACGCAGACGTCCACCGGATCGCCATCCTCGGCCAACGTGTTGGGAACAAATCCGTAATTGCAGGGGTAATACATCGCGGTGTGCAAAAAGCGATCGACGAACATCGCTCCCGACTCTTTGTCGACTTCGTATTTCACCGGATCGCTGTTTAACGGAATTTCGATGACGACATTAATATCTCGCGGCGGATTGACGCCGATCGGGATTCTCTTGATGTCCATGGTGATCGCTTTCCTGGTCGGTGGAACGACGCGCTTCTCGCGCGAGGCAGAATAGCCGATCCGCCGAAGGGGAACCATCCCTGCCGTTGGATCGACGGCGAAGGTTCTATCCCTCGGCTGCCGGCCGGACAAGGGATGGCAATCGCGCCATCATCCAAAGAAGCAGCAGCAAAGCCGGCACGGTCACCACCGTGGTCAGCAGAAAAAACATTTCCCAGCCGAGGCGGTCGGCCAGAATGCCGGCGCTCGACGCGAACAGGGTCCGGCCAAGCGATGTCAGCGACGACATCAGGGCATATTGCGTTGCCGTGTAAGAGACGTTGCAAAGGCCGGAAATGTAGGCGACCAGCGCCGTTCCCGCCATGCCGCCGGTCAGGTTCTCGGCGGCGACGCAAAGCGCCAGATACTCGAGATGATGTCCGGCGCCAGCCTGCAGAATATAGAACAGATTGCCGAGCGACTGCAGAATGCCGCAAGCCAGAAGCGCTTTCAGGCAGCCGAACCGCGCTACCACCGCCCCGCCCAGCAGACATCCGAGGATGGTCGCGAAAAACCCGAAGATCTTGCTGACCCCGGCAATCTCCGTCAGGGAAAACCCGACCGAGACATAGAGCGGCACCGCCATGATACCGGCCATGGCCTCACCCAGCTTGTAGGTGACGATGAACACCAGGGCCAGCGGCCAGGCCGGCCGTTGCATCAGATCGGCGAACGGCTTGATCACCGCCTCGGTAAGCGCCGTCTTGAGATCACCTGATTGCTTTGACGGGGCGGCGGTCGGACAAGGTTCGTCGCAACAGAGCAGGACGACGACGCCGACGCCCAGCAAAGCCGCCATCGTCCCGTAAGCGATGGTCCAGCCGAAGGTGTCGGCCAGGAATAGGGCGCCAGCCCCGGCGGCCAGCATGGCGAAGCGGTAGCCGACCTGCACGGCTCCGGCTCCCGGGCCCTGCTGCGCCTCGTCCAGCAGTTCGATACGGAAGGCGTCGATGACGATGTCCTGGCTGGCCGAAAGAAAGGCCACCAACACGGCAAGCGCCGCCATCAGGCCAATCTGGCTGTGCGGATCCAGAGTCCCCAATGCCAGAATCGCCACCATCAGGGCAAGCTGAATGGAGACACCCCAGCCGCGGCGCCGGCCGATCGGCAAGGGCGGCGGCAACCGGTCGATGAGCGGCGACCATAGGAACTTGAGAGCATAGGGCGTGCCGACCAGGGCGAACAAACCGATCGCCGAACGGCTGATCCCTTCCTTGGCCAGCCAGGCCGACAAGGTCGAATAGGTCAGCAGCAGGGGAAGCCCACTGGAAAAGCCGACAAGCAAAACCGCCAGAACACGACGATCCCGATAGCCTGCCAAAGCCTGGCGCCAAGCGCTCATCACCTGCCTTGCCGAATTAACGCACGGCCCCTCTCATGCTCCGAGAGGGGCCGCGACGTCAATTCATTTCGCCGAAAAGGAACCGGCTTAGGCTCCGGGGCGAAATAATCGCTCCAGAGCCTAAGGTTCATATGACGCCTGCTCCTCCGGCTGCGGCGGGGCTCAAACGCCGCTCGGGCTTAAGGCTTGGAGCGATTATTTCCGCCCCAAGCCCTTATTCCTCTTCGTCGTCGTGGACCAGCCCCCAGACCTCCGGAGACCGCCACAGCCGCGATTTCAGCAATTCGCGCAAATAGATGAATTCCTTGGGTAACCGATCGAAGAATTTCTCGAAATGCTCTTCGTGCGACCGGGCCTCAACTGTTCCCCAAGCCCGATCGACGGTCATCAGGTCGTAGAACTTCTCGTCCGAGAAATCGAGCCCCTCCCATTCGATATCCTCGTAACGCGGCATGAAGCCAAGCGGGCTTTCCACCGCGAAGCCGCGGCCATGCACGCGATCGACCACCCACTTCAACACGCGCATGTTCTCGCCGAAACCCGGCCAGATGAATTTGCCGTTGGCATCCTTGCGGAACCAGTTAACCCGGAAGATCGGCGGCGGGTTCGAAAGCTGTCGCCCGATGTTCAGCCAATGACTGAAGTAATCGGCCATGTTGTAGCCGCAGAATGGCAACATCGCCATCGGATCGCGTCTTATGCCCGTCTGCCCGACGGCGGCCGCCGTGGCCTCCGATCCCATGGTGGCGCCCAGATAGACGCCATGCGCCCAATTGAAAGCCTGAAACACCAACGGCATATTCTTGGCCAGCCGGCCACCGAACAGGAACGCCGAGATCGGCACGCCGTTGGGATTCTCCCAGTCCGGATCGATACAGGGGCATTGCCCGGCCGGTGCGGTGAATCGGGCATTGGCATGAGCCGCCGGTTCGGAAGACTCCGGTGTCCAGTCGCGTCCTTTCCAGTCGATCAGATGAGCGGGTTTGTCATCGGTCAATCCCTCCCACCAGATGTCGCCTTCGTCGGTCAGAGCAACATTGGTGAAGATCGAATTGGCCCGACAAGAGGCGATTGCATTGAAGTTGGTGCGCGAACCGGTTCCCGGCGCGACACCGAAGAAACCAGCTTCCGGATTGATCGCGTAGAGGCGCCCGTCGGCGCCCGGTTTGATCCAGGCGATATCGTCGCCGACCGTCCAGATCTTCCAACCTTCGAAGCCCTTGGGCGGAACCATCATTGCGAAGTTGGTCTTGCCGCAGGCCGACGGGAAGGCCGCCGCCACATAGGTCTTCTTGCCCTCGGGATTTTCAACGCCGACGATCAGCATATGTTCGGCCAGCCAGCCTTCGTCGCGCGCCATCACCGAGGCGATGCGAAGCGCGAAGCACTTCTTGCCGAGCAGGGCATTGCCGCCATAGCCCGATCCGAAGGACCAAATCGACCGTTCCTCGGGGAAATGGGCGATATTGATATTTTTCGGATTGCAGGGCCAGGGAACGTCCTTTTCGTTGGCCGCCAAGGGCTTGCCGACCGAATGCACGCAAGGAACGAAATCGCCGTTGGCTCCCAGCACCTCGAGAACCGCCCGTCCCATCCGGGTCATCAATCGCATGCTGATGGCCACATAGGGGCTGTCGGTGATTTCGACGCCGATGTGGGCGATATGGCTGCCGAGCGGTCCCATGCTGAACGGCACCACATACATGGTCCGTCCTCGCATGCACCCGTCGAAAAGCTTGGAAAGCGTCGCTTTCATCTCGCGCGGATCGATCCAGTTATTGGTCGGCCCCGCATCGCCCTTGCTCTTCGAGCATATGAAGGTGCGGTCCTCGACGCGTGCCACGTCCTGGGGATCGGATCTGCAAAGATAGCTGTTAGGTCGTTTTTCCTGGTTCAGCCGGATCAACGTCCCGGCCTCCACCATCATCTTGCACAAGCTGTCATATTCGGCTTGCGAGCCGTCACACCAATGAATGGCTTCCGGCTTACACAATTTGGCGATCTCGTCGACCCAGGCCAGAAGTTTCCGATTGGTCGTCGTACCACCATGGATGGCTAGTTCGTTCATCCTTGCCTCTCCTCCCAGAGAACGCTCTGAACTCTTGTCGTAATGCCAGCCGTTCGCCCCTATCGAGGATTAGGCATGCGAGCCGAGACTAGACAATTATTACGGGGAAAATAATACTACAATTTGTAGGGTTTTACAGCCTGAAAGGATTCAGGAAGATTCTGTCGCGCGTAATGGTAAGTTCTCCCTGCCCCTTTCCAAAACTTCTCCTATGTTCAGTTGGCCTGGCCGAACAGAGCCCTCTCGATTTCGGCAAGGTTACCAACAGGTTCTAAGAAAGACCGGCGGCTGACTTTTCCCTTCCGGTTCTTTGCGGCGAGGTCGATCCCGTCGGGATCAGCGTCGACGAGGCGCCAGCCCTGGGCGCGCCCCTTCCGCGGCCGCCCGGCCAACCGATCGAATGCGGCGTCCGGCAGGTCGTTCGCCCGTGCCAGAAAATCGACCATCCCGGCTTCGATCTCGTCCGCCGCGGCCGGACTGCAGGCCGGCGCCGGAACGAACCAGTGGGCGCTGCCGAACCCGCCGATCCAATGGGCCCGCTCGAGTTCCATCCGATAGAAGGCGAAGTCGCCGAAACCGGCGTAGAGCGAGGCGCCGGGATGGCGCGACAGGAACCGGCGGGCAACCCGTTCGGCAGGGGCCGGTTCCACTCGTCCCAGCAAGGTCAAACGCGGCCCCTGCTGCGGGTTGGTGAACCCTTTGGTGCCGTCGATCAACAGCGAGACCTGAGGATTCTTGAGAATTGCCCGGGTGTGTTCGGCCAGGCGCGACAACAGCAGGATCGGGCTGCCGTCGATATCGGTGGCAATACCGACCAGCGAGACATAAGGATGCGCCAGACGCGCATGGATGGTCGCAAGGGCCGCCCGGTCGGCCTGACGCAGCAGCGTCCTGGCGACGAAGGCCTGTTTGTCGGAGCCGGGGTTCTCCAGCGACGGTGGCCCGGCCGGAGGTGACAAAAATCCGGAGGCACTCATGGCATTAGTCTGATCCGTTGGGAGAGGGCTCGTCAAGCCGACGTTCGGTCTCTACAATTCCGCCATAATGACAGGTTCAAGTGGTGATTATGGAGAACGCCTTGGCAAGTGCCGCCGAAGCGGACACACTTGGACCGATTGGCGGTGGGACGATTTTGTCTCATCTCCGGGCGCGCTTTACGGAGACAACACCCGTGCCTCAAACCATTGCTCTGGTTGATGACGACCGCAATATCCTGACCTCGGTGACCATGTCGTTGGAAGCCGAGGGTTTCCGCGTCCGCGCTTACACTGATGGTGCCGAGGCGCTTCGGGGAATCACCGCCCAGCCGGTCGATCTTGCCGTCCTCGACATCAAAATGCCTCGCATGGACGGCATGGAATTGCTGCAACGCCTGCGCAAGTCCTCGGCCGTGCCGGTGATCTTCCTGACCTCCAAGGACGACGAGGTCGATGAGGTGCTGGGCCTTCGCATGGGGGCCGACGATTACATCAAGAAACCCTTTTCGCAGCGCCTGCTGATCGAACGTATCCGAGCCTTGTTGCGCCGCGGCGAACTGAGCGTCGAGAATGGCGACGCGACGGCCAGCCAGGTGGTAGTCCGCGGCGAGCTCGTCCTCGACCCGACACGCCATGACTGCACATGGCGGGGCCAGGCGGTCGACCTGACAGTGACCGAGTTCCTCATTCTCAAATCCCTGGCCCTCCGTCCGGGCCATGTGAAGAACCGCGACCAGTTGATCGACGCCGCTTATGGCGAGCATATCTATGTCGACGATCGCACCATCGACAGCCACATCAAGCGGCTGCGCAAGAAGTTCCGCGACGTCGACGGCGAGTTCGCCCATATCGAGACCCTTTACGGCGTCGGTTATCGCTACCGCGACGACCCGTGAACAAAGAGCTTCCTTCCCCCCGCCCATTGCCTGGGCCGCTCGGAGCCAGCCACGAGGAAACGCGCTCGACATCGCGTCGGGGACGCTGGCGTTGGCTGCCGCTGACCTCGCCGCTGACCTGGCGAATCCTCGCCGTCAATATGGTGGCGCCGGTCCTGCTGGTCGGCGGCTTGTTCTATCTCGACCGTTACAAGAACGAACTGATCGCCGCCGAGCTGGAATCCTTGCGGATCCGGGCCGAGATGGTCGCTGCGGCGCTGGGCGAGGGGACGGTGATCGACAGCGGTTTCGCCCTGCCCGAACTGTCGCCGCAATTGGCCCGCCAGATGGTCAGGCGGTTGTCGCCGCCGGCCCGCGTCCGGGCTCGTCTGTTCACGCCGCAGGGCGATGAACTGGCCGACAGCCGACTCCTGTTGTCCGCCAACACGCCAATCCAGGTGGAGGACCTGCCGGACCCCGACCGCGGATGGTTCGTAACCGCTTTCCGCCGCATCTACGACTTCATCACCGACGCCCACCTGGTCGACAACCATCTGCCGTTGTACCGCGAGCGCAGCCGACCGCGCGCCAGCGACTACAGCGAGGTGACGCAGGCCCTGGCCGGCGATTCCGCCTGGGCCATCCGCTCGAGAAACCACCGACTGCTGCTGTCGACCGCCGTCCCGGTACAGCGCTACAAGCAGGTTCTGGGAGCGGTGATGGTATCGTCGTCGGGCGATGACATCGCCCAGAGCCTGTTCAAGGTGCGGCTGACGATTTTCCAAGCCTTCGCTTTCGCGCTGATCATCACCATCACCCTGTCGCTCTATCTTGCCGGCACCATCGCCCGGCCCATCCGCCGCCTGGCCGCCGCCGCCGAGCGGGTGAGGCGCGGGCATGGCCGCCGTCCCTCCATCCCCGACCTCTCTCAGCGCCACGACGAGATCGGCGAATTGTCGGCGGCGCTGCGCGACATGACCGAGGCTCTTTGGAAACGCATGGACGCCATTGAATCCTTTGCCGCCGACGTGTCGCACGAACTCAAGAATCCGCTGACGTCCCTGCGGAGCGCCGTCGAGACCGTCTCGCGGGTTACCGACCCCGAACAACAGCGCAAGCTGATGGCCATCATCCAAGATGATGTCGGTCGCCTGGATCGCCTGATCAGCGATATCTCGGACGCCTCGCGCCTCGACGCCGAACTGTCGCGGGCCGAATCCGAACCGGTCGAGATGCTGACCATGGCCGAAACCTTGGCCGAGGTTTATCGCGACACCGGCGCCGCCGATCAGGTCGCCATCGTCATCGAGGCGACCGCCGGCGACTCGCTTGCGGTCAACGGCATCGAAAGCCGCCTGGTGCAAATTCTGCGCAACCTGATTTCCAACGCCTTGTCATTCAGTCCGCCACAGGCGACGCTCCGGCTCAAAGCCTATCGCGACGGCCGCTGGGTGTGTCTTTCCGTCGCCGACGACGGCCCGGGCATTCCGGAAAACAAACTGGAGGCCATCTTCGATCGCTTCTATTCCGAACGGCCGAAGGCTGAGAAATTCGGCACCCATTCAGGCCTGGGATTGTCGATTTCCAAACAGATCGCCGAGGCGCACGGCGGAACCCTGACGGCGTCCAATCGAACGGCGCCGGATGGCACGATCAAGGGTGCCTGCTTCACTCTGCGTCTGCCGGCCGCCAACAGCGGATCGCCGGCGACACCCCAGCGCTGACCGCCGGCAAGACCAAGCCCCCCGAAAAATCACAAAATGGCGTCACGAACGCTTCCGGTGACGGCTGCCGTTCGTTATGGTGCGGCGATCCTTTCCCTTTGTCGGACCGCTCTGGAGAGCCCCGCTGTCCCGTTTCACCGCCTGTCTGCTCCTGCTTGTCGCCGCGTTGATCTGGGGAAGCACCTTCGTCGCTCAAAAATGGGTGGCCATGGCCGACCAGCCGATCGGTTCGCTTGCCTTCACCGGGGCACGGTTTCTGTTGGGCGGGCTCGTCGTGCTGCCATTGGCTTGGCGCGAGACGAGGAACGCAAGGCATCGACTGGAGAGACGGCACATCATCGGCTTCGTCGCTTGCGGTCTGGCCCTGCTGCTCGGCGGCTGGACCCAGCAACTGGGCATCAGAGGGACCACCATCGGCAACGCCGGCTTTCTCACCGGACTTTATGTCGCCCTGGTGCCGATCCTCGCCTGGGGCCTGTTTGGTCAGCGGCCGCATTGGGTGGTGTGGCCAACCGTCGTCGTCTGTCTGGCCGGTGCCTGGCTGCTGACCGGCGCCGAACTCGGCAGACTGACCGTCGGCGATGAATGGATTCTCCTCTGTTCGGTCTTCTGGGCCTTCCAGGTCACGCTGGTCGGTGTGCTGGTTTCCGCCAGCGGCAGGCCGCTCACGCTCGCCTGCACGCAGTTCCTGGTCACCGGCGTCCTCGGCAGTCTTGCCGCCCTGTTCATCGAAACGCCCGCACCGGCGGTCTACGCCGCGGCCCTCGGCGAGCTGCTGTGGGCCGGCTGCCTCTCGGCCGGAGTCGCCTTCACTTTGCAGGTTGTCGCCCAGCGCTATTTGCATCCGGCCACGGCGGCGATCATCATGAGTGCTGAATCGGTGTTCGCGGCGCTGGCCGGCGCACTGATCCTGGACGAGCGGATGTCGCTTGTGCAAATGGCCGGCGCCGCGCTGATTTTGTTCGCGATCCTGGCGGTCGAGGCCGTTCCGGCCCTCGACGCCCGGCGGACCGCCCCGCGGGGAGAAACGTGATGACGACCGAGCCGGCAGAGAAAACAGCACCCGTCGCCCCGTTTCGGCCGGCCCGCGACAATCCGCGACTGGGCATTCTCCTGATGATCGGGTCGACCGTGCTGTTCGCTTTGCTGTGGACGCTGGTCAAGATTCTCTCCGACCGCTATCCGATCGCCGAGGTCAGCTTTTTCCGCAGCGTCCTTGCGCTGATCCCGGTTGGTGTCCTGATCACCATGCACGGCGGCGCGCGGCTGCTCCGCCCGCATCGCCTGCGCGCCCACGTCTGGCGATCGGTGATCGGCGTGACCTCGATGATTCTGGGTTTTCTCTCCTATCACCTGATGCCATTGGCCGATGCGGTGGCGATTTCCTTCACCTCGCCGCTGATGATCACCGCCCTGTCGGTGCCGCTGCTCGGGGAAAAGGTCGGCCCCTATCGCTGGTGCGCGGTGGTTGTCGGTTTCGGCGGTGTCCTGATGATCGTCCAGCCGAGCGGCTCGGTGTTCAATCTGGGGGCGCTGTCGGCCATCGGCGCCGCCGTCGCCAGCGCCTTCGCCATGGTCACCATCCGGCAATTGAACCGGACAGATCCGCCGCTGACCATCGTCTTCTACTTCACCTTGTTTTCCAGCATTTTCACGGCGCTGCCGCTGCCGTTCGTCTGGATCACGCCGGCCGCCGCCGATTGGGGATGGATGGCGCTGATGGGTTTGGCCGGCGGTTTTGGACAATATCTCATGACGCGGGCCTTCGGGCTTGCCTCGGCCGCCGTCATCAGTCCGCTGAATTACGTCAGCCTGCTGTGGGCCAGCCTGTTCGGCTGGGCGATCTGGAACGACATACCGACACCGCATGTCTTTGCCGGATCGGCGGTGGTGGTTGCCAGCGGACTTTTCATTCTCTACCGCGAGGGGCGGAAAAGATCGCAGGCGACAGACGGGAACGAGTAATCCCGGACAATTGCTTATCCAAAAATCGCCAACACCTCTTGACCTGGCGGCCGTCTTTCGATCTTATATCCGGCCCTAATTACTTTTGTCGGGAATGATCGACCCTTGATCGCGTCACCATCCTTCGCCATTCGCCTCCACCGCTCGTCGCAGGTTCTCTGCGGCCTGGGCGGCGTAGTGCGTTGTGTCGTCGGCGATCATACCCGCTATGGCATGATGATCGGATCGTAAAATGACGGACTCCCGTTCGCTGGCCGGGGGACCGGGCCGGCGGCGGGAGTTCTTCAAGATCCTGTCGCTGGCTTCGCCCCTCGCAGCCGCGCAAATCGCCCAGATGCTGATGAACCTGACAGACTCGGTCGTCATGGGGCGGATCGACGTCAATTCCCTGGCCGCCGGAAGCCTGGGCGGCAACGTCGCCTTCATGATGATCGTCATGGCGCAGGGGCTGGTCATGAGCATCCAGCCGCTGATCGCTCAGGCTCGCGGCGCCGGCGACGGCGCGGTGGCCGGCCGCACGCTGGCCGCCAGTACTCTGATCGCCCTGGTCGCATCGGTACCGATGGTACTGACGCTGACCCAGATCGACCGCATCCTGATCGCCATCGGCGAACCCCAGATCATCGCAGATCTGACGCTTCGCTATGAAATGGCCTTCATCTGGGCGGTTCCGGCCGCCATGCTGCTGGCGGTGGCGCGCAACTATCTGATCGCCATCGAACGGCCCCGCGTGACCATGGTGGTCACCGTCATCGCCTGCCTGGGCAACGGTGTGCTGGCCTGGGCCCTGGTCTTCGGTCATCTCGGCCTGCCGGCTCTCGGGCTGACCGGCTCGGGCTATGCGACCGCCCTCGTCTGGTGGGGATCGTCTCTGGCGCTGATCGGCTACAGCTGGTACGCCGGGCTCATCCCGACCAGCCTGTTCCACCTGACGATCGCCGAAATCCGCACAGGCATCGCCGCCGTCATGAAGATCGGCTGGCCGATTTCCGGCATCCTGATCGTCGAGTGCAGCCTGTTCGTCGGCTCGTCGCTGCTGATGGGCCGGTTCGGAGCCGCGGCATTGGCGGCGCACCAGATCTGTCTTGGCATCGTCTCGCTGGTCTTCATGGTGCCCCTGGCGGTCGGACAGGCGGCAACCGTCCGGGTCGGCTTCCACATCGGCGCCGGCAATCCGGCGCTGGCCCGTTCCAGCGGCTTCATGGCACTGGCCGCCGGCGTTGGCTTCATGGCGTTGAGCGCAGCATGCCTGGTGCTGTTCGTCGAACCGGTCTTCTCGCTCTATCTCGATGCCGGCGACCCGCAGCGCGCTGCGGTTCTGGAAATCGGCGGACAGTTGATCCTGGTCGCCGCCGCCTTCCAGTTGTTCGACGGCGCACAGGTCGTCGCCTCCGGAGCCCTGCGCGGCATCAAAGATACCCGCGCCGCCATGGTCGCCGGAATCATCGGCTATTGGGGCCTTGGCATGCCTTTGGGCGCCGGACTGGCCTTCGGTCTGGAATTCGGACCGGTCGGACTGTGGTGGGGATTTGCCGCCGGTCTCGCCGCGACGTCGCTGCTGCTGACGTTCCGTTTCCGCCACCGCGCCGCCCAACTGGTCGCCGCCCACGACGCCAAGCGGACCATCGGCGGGGCGCTGTCCGAGGTGGCTTAGGCTCTGGAGCGAAATAGTCGCTCCAGAGCCTAATATTCATATGATGCCTGCTCCCCCGGCTAAGGCAGGCGGAAACGCCGCTCGGACTTGAGCGCCGCGATTGACTTGCCGACCCGGGACCCGCACCCTGGGTGGATGATCCGTTTTCATGGAACCTGTGTCCTCATCGGCCAAACAGGTGTTCTCCTTCGGGGCGCCTCGGGAGCCGGAAAGTCCGACCTGGCCCTTCGTCTGATCGAAGATGGGGCGAGGCTGGTGGCCGACGACCAGGTGGAAATAGACCGCGACGAAAACGGTCTGACGGCCCGCCCGCCGGCGACCATCGCCGGCCTGTTGGAGGTGCGCGGCGTCGGCATCATTACCCTTGCCTATGAAGCGCCGGCCCGGCTCTCCCTGCTGATCGACCTCGTCGGCCCCGACGCCGTCGATCGTCTGCCGGAAGAACAATGGGAAGATGTTTCGGGCCTGCCGCTGCGCCGCTTTTGCCTTTACGCCAGGGAAGTATCCGCCGCGGCCAAGGTTCGCCTTGCGGTGCAGGTAGTGACAGGGAATATAATACTCGTCCCATGACCTCCGACAGCTCCAACGACACGCCCTTGTCTTCGGGCGCCAACCACACCGGCGATCTCCCGTCCTGCGGAGAGCCCGATGATTCGTTGACGCAGGGGCAAGCCACGCCTATGGCTGGAAAAATGGTGTTGGTGACCGGCTTGTCCGGGGCCGGCAAAACACTGGCGCTCAAGTCTCTCGAAGATCTCGGCTATGAAGCGGTCGACAACCTGCCCCTATCACTGCTGGCCGCCCTGATCCGTGCCGGTGCCGCGCCAAGGCCGCTGGCCATTGGCATCGACATCCGGACCCGCGGCTTCGCCGTATCGGCGATGCTTGAGGAACTTGACCGGCTGATGCAGAACGAACAGATCGACCTGACGATGCTGTTCGTTGTCGCCGACGACGATGTCCTCTGTCGCCGCTTCACCGAGACCCGACGGCGCCATCCGCTGGCGCCAGACCGCCCTTTGCTCGATGGCATCCGTCACGAACGCGACCTGATGACGCCGCTCGAAAGCCGCGCCGACTTGGTGATCGACACCAGCGCCTTGCCTCCTGCCGAGCTGAAACGCTTGATTGCCGGCCATTTTGCGCTTGATGCCAAGCCGCCTTTGGTGGTGTTCGTCACGTCTTTTTCTTATCGGCAGGGGGTGCCTCGCGAAGCTGATCTGGTCTTCGACGCCCGTTTCCTGAATAATCCCCATTATGTGGCGGCATTGCGCCCTCTGACCGGGCGCGACGCCGATGTTGTCAAATATGTCGAGGGGGATCCCGGATTTCCGCAGTTCTTCGCGGCGCTGACAGCTCTTCTTGAGCCGTTGCTGCCGCGTTTCGCCGCCGAGGGCAAAAGCTATCTGACCATCGCCGTCGGCTGCACCGGGGGGCGGCACCGTTCCGTGGTGATCGCCGAAAGTTTGGCCGAGTGGTTGCGTGAGCGAGGCCAGCGGGTTGATCTGCGGCACCGCGAGCTGGAAGAAGGGAAAACAAAGTGAAGGCCCTGCGATGATAGGAATGGTCCTCGTAACCCACGGACGCCTCGCCGATGAGCTGGTGGCCGCACTTGAACATGTGGTCGGTCCGCAACCCAGCGTCGCCACCGTCTGCATCGGCCCTGACGACGATATGGAGCAGCGCCGCCGCGACATCTTACAATCGACTGCCAAGGTCGACGATGGGTCGGGCGTCGTGGTACTGACTGACATGTTCGGGGGTACGCCCTCCAACCTCGCCATCTCGATCATGGACAAGGCGAAGGTCGAGGTCATCGCCGGCGTCAATCTGCCGATGTTGATCAAGTTGGCCAGCGTCCGACATCACGAGACCCTGACCGATGCCGTCGCCAGCGCCCAGGAGGCCGGACGGAAATACATCAACGTCGCGTCCCGCCTGCTCACCCAGGACAACCATTAACCCGGTACGACAAACCGATGGATATGCCGACAGATTCCCAAACCACTCCGACAGCCGCTGCCGACTGTAGCGTCGTGACCCGCACCGCAACGATCACCAATCGGCGGGGTCTGCATGCTCGCGCCGCCGCCAAATTCGTCAAGCTGGCCAGCCAGTACCAGGCGCAAGTCATGGTTGGCAATCGAGGCATCGAAGTGTCTGGCCTGTCGATCATGGGATTGATGATGCTGGCCGCCGGGCCAGGATCCAGCGTCGAGCTGAAGGGCACCGGTTCCGATGCCGTTGAGGCCGTGGAGGCGTTGGCCACGCTGATCGACGCCAAGTTCGATGAAGACTGACCGGCACGATGACCGCTCCGCCGGACCCATCTCGTAATCCTCCGGCCGTTTCCCGCCAGACGGAGCAGGTGTTTCATGGCCTGGGCGTCAGCCCCGGCGTTGCTATCGGCGTCGCCCATCTGCATGACTCCGGGAACGTTACGGTCCAGGAATATTCCATTGCGGCCGATCGGCTTGAGTGCGAGCGCGTCCGCTTCGCCGACGCCGTTGCCCGCGCCAGCCGCCAGGTCAGCCTGTTGCAGCGCAGGGCCCGCAGTCTGCCCGGATCGAGCGGCGAGGAGCTCAGCTATCTGCTCGACGCCTATCAGCAGATGCTCAAGAACTCGCGATTGGTGCGCGGCGTCGACCGGCGCATCAGCGAAGAAAAGATCAATGCCGAGGCTGCGGTCCAACGGGAAATCGACCAGATTGTCCAGGGGTTTGCCGCCATGGACGACGCCTATCTGGCAGCCCGGATCGAAGATATTCGCGATGTCGGACGGCGGCTGGTCCGCAATCTGACGAAAACGCACTTCGAACCCTTTGCCCAGCTTCCCAAGAACGCGGTTATCCTGGCCGAGGAATTGACTCCGGCCGATACCGCTTTGCTCGACCCGACGAAAGTGGCGGGTTTCGCGACCGTTTTGGGAGGAACCGCCAGCCACACGGCGATCATGGCCCGATCGCTTGGTTTACCGGCTATCGTCGGCATGACGGGACTGTCGAACCGCGCGTCCGAGGGGGTCCCCGCCGTCATCGACGGGACTGAGGGGAAGGTCATTCTCAACCCGACGGACGAAACTCTGGTTTTCTATCGCAGCAAACGCGCCGAGTTCCTCAAGCGTCGCCGACAGCTCCACCGTCTGCGCAAAATTCCAGCGATAACTTTGGACGGCGCCACCATCAGCTTGCAGGCCAATCTCGAGCTCTCGGCGGAGATCGATGGCGTTCTGGCGGCCGGCGCGGCCGGTGTCGGCCTGCTACGCAGCGAATTTCTCTACATGAATCGTCAGGATCTGCCCTCCGAGGACGAGCAGTATGGCGAACTGCTCAAACTCGTGCAGCGGCTCGACGGAAGAACGCTAACCATCCGGACACTGGATGCCGGCGGCGACAAGATGCCGCAGGCGCTGGGCTTCGGCGAAGGTCCCAACCCGGCGCTGGGGTTGCGCGCCATTCGCCTGTCGCTCAAGCATCCCGAAATTCTGGAAACGCAGTTGGCCGCCATCCTGCGGGTCGGAGTCCATGGCCCGGTGAGAATCCTGCTGCCGATGGTCTCCTCGGTCGAAGAACTGCAAGCCGTTCGCGATGCCATGGGCCAAGTGGTTCGTCGTCTGAAACGCCGCCATGTGCCGATCGCCACGCCGCTTCCGCCGATTGGTACGATGATCGAGGTTCCGGGAGCCGCCCTGGCAGCCGACGCCCTGGCCCGGCATTCGGATTTTTTCGCCATCGGCACCAATGATCTGACGCAATATACATTGGCCATCGACCGTGCCGACGAATCGGTGGCGCATCTCTATAATCCGCTGCACCCGGCGGTCTTGCGGCTGATTCAATTCTCGGCGGAAGCCGCACTCAGGGCTCGTATTCCTGTGAGCGTCTGCGGCGAGATCGCCGGCGACCCCCGCTACACTGCTTTGCTTCTGGGATTGGGTATCCGCGAGCTGTCGATGGCGGCCGCCAATATCCCCCAGGTCAAACAACGCATCCGCACCCTTGACCTCGTCGCCGCCACCCGCCGCGTTCGGGTCATCATGGATCAACCGGATTCCCGGCGGATTGCCCAGCTTCTCGACGATTTCAACGCCGATTGCGTCCCGTTGTCCGACGGGGAGTAACCGGGTGGTTGGCCCACGCGCCTCCAGAGCGTGACGCCGATTTAACGCATCACACTCTGGAGGTTCGTTTGCACGTATTCCGTAGCCGTCATCCCCGCGAAAGCGCGGGATCCATGGTCGGAAAAGACGATGACTCTGCCACCAAAAATAGACGCGATTGCCGTATGGATTCCCGCCTTCGCGGGAACGACGGAAAATGTGACAGAAAAACCGTAACCGACGACGGATTGTCAGTCCCCGACGGCATTCACGGCCGGAACCTGATTGATCGATCCCTGATCGGCGGTGGTGTAGCTTGAGGTACAGGCGGCGAGCGAGGCGGCAAGCACGACGGCGGCGATCAATGACTTCAAGGTGGTATTCTTCATGGTGAGCTCCTGCTTGGTGATGGCGCGCCCTGCCAGTGGATGATGTCTCCCTGCGGCACGTCGGTGTTTCGATGACAGGTGATTTGGTACCATACAGTATCGTATTCAATATATGACTTATGCCGTGCGGTAATAGCTGCCATGTGATGGATGTCTTGGGACTAATAGCCGACTTATGGCTTTTGTTTTATCGTCAGGCCGATGGCATCAGCCCCATGCTGGCGAAGCACGCATCTTGTCGACCGTCAATCTGGAAAAGATGGTTTCCTTGCCCTCGGCCACCACGGCTGCTATACGCCGACAAGAATCCTTACCAAGGAGCACGCCTATGAGCTTTGCTGATTACAAGGTTGCCGATATCTCCCTGGCCGACTGGGGCCGCAAGGAGATTTCGATGGCGGAAACCGAGATGCCTGGCCTGATGGCTCTCCGCGAAGAGTTCGGCGACGCCAAGCCGCTCAAAGGGGCCCGCATCGTTGGTTGTCTGCATATGACAATTCAGACAGCTGTGCTGATCGAGACGCTGGTTGCTCTCGGTGCGACTGTCCGCTGGAGTTCGTGCAACATCTTCTCGACCCAGGATCAGGCGGCGGCGGCCATCGCCGCGGCTGGTATCCCGGTATTCGCCTGGAAGGGCGAAACGGAAGAGGAATTCTGGTCCTGCATCGAGAAGACCTTGCATGGCCCGGACGGCTGGACACCGAACATGATTCTCGATGACGGCGGAGACGTCACGGCCATCCTGCACGACAAGTACCCGGATATGCTGAAAGACGTCCGCGGCCTTTCGGAGGAAACGACCACCGGCGTTCACCGTCTTTACGAAATGGCCAAGAAGGGCAAGCTGCTGGTTCCGGCCATCAACGTCAACGATTCGGTGACGAAATCGAAGTTCGACAATCTCTACGGCTGCCGTGAATCACTGGTCGACGGCATCAAGCGGGCCACCGACGTGATGGTGGCGGCCAAGACCGCGGTGGTATGCGGCTTCGGCGATGTCGGCAAAGGATCGGCCGCCAGCTTGCGCAGCCAAGGCGCCCGCGTGCTGGTCACCGAGATCGATCCGATCTGCGCGTTGCAGGCGGCGATGGAAGGTTATCAGGTTGTCACCATGGACGACGCCGCCCCCTTGGGCGACATCTTCGTCACCTGCACCGGCAACGTCGACGTCATCACGCTTGAGCACATGCGCCGGATGAAGAATCGGGCGATCGTCTGCAACATCGGCCATTTCGACAGCGAGATCCAAATTGCCGCGCTGCGGAATTACCGCTGGCACAATGTGAAGCCGCAAGTCGATGAGGTCGAATTCCCCGACGGCAAGCGTCTCATCGTTCTGGCCGAAGGCCGCCTGGTCAATCTCGGCTGCGCCACCGGCCATCCCAGTTTCGTGATGTCGGCCAGCTTCACCAACCAGGTGCTGGCACAGATCGAACTGTGGAACCACTCGGCCAATTATGAGCGCAAGGTCTATGTGCTGCCCAAGCATCTCGACGAAAAAGTGGCTCGTCTGCATCTGGAAAAGATCGGTGCCAAACTGACGCCGCTGACCCAGAAACAGGCCGAGTACATCGGCGTTACGCAGCAAGGTCCCTTCAAACCGGACACCTATCGCTATTGAACCGAACCAGGTCACCTTCTCCATCAATGAGAAGGTGACCTGGTCGGCAAGGATAAGCGCCTCCGAGTGATGACCCTGGGCGAGAGAGCGTTCCCGCCCTTGTCTTTTCGGGCATTCGCGGGCAACCTTGGACTAACCAGGGAGCCCAACGTCCGCATGACGGACCTTCGCCACATCGGAACAGATCTTTCTCCGGCGCTACCGCTGGCCGGCGTGCTCGGTTTGCTGCCATTTCCGGCCGCCGCGCAGGCGTTCGATCTCCGTCAGGAAGACACGCTGGCGCTGGCGATCTTCGTTGTCCTTCTGACCATCCTGATCTTCCTGCCGATTATCCTCTGGCTGCGCAGCCAGCTCCGCCAGGCTCTCGACGAGGCCAATCGTTTCGATATCGATCGGAGCCGGCTGAATGAAATTCTGGCCTCGGCACCGGACGGTTTCTTCCGATGGGACCTGGGTCCCGACGGTTCCGTGCAGTCGGAGAACTGCTCGCGCCGGCTGGCGGTCCTGCTCGGACTGTTCGGCGGCACCAACGCCACCTTCGCCGACATTCTGGAAAATTTCGGTCCGGAAGCCGCCACGGCCCTGACATCGGCGGTCGATGGCCTGCATCGCCAGGGCAATCGCTTCGAACTGGAACTCGCGCTGAAGGAAGGATCGCGCCGCATCCAGGTGGTCGGCAGCCGGGCCGCCAACCCCGAAGGGACTCCGCTGGCCGACGTTCTCTGGATGCGCGACGTCACCGAGGGAGCGACCGAGGTCGAGATCCTGTCGCACCAGCGCCACGATTTGGGCACTGAACGGGACCGCTTGCGGTCGCTGCTCGACGCACTGCCGAAACCGGTGTGGATGCGTGACGACGACCTCTCGCTGGTGGACTGCAATCAAGCCTATGCCCGGGCAGTCGACGCCGCCTCGCCGGAAGACGCCGTCTCTGCCGGCACCGAATTGATACCAGCCTCCGCCGTCCGTGAAGCCCGCGCCCTGGCGGCCCGGGCCAGGGCCTCGGGCCTGCCGCGTAGCGAACAGTTCCATCTGGTGATGGAGGGGGCCCGCCGTCTCGTCGAGCTGACCGAAGTTCCCTTCCACAGCGCCTTGAGCAGCGGCTTGCTCACCGCCGGCATCGCCATCGACCGGACCCGCGAGGAGGACCTGCAGGCCGAAATCGGCCGCCATGTCGCCGCCCAGGCCGAGGTCCTCGAAAATCTTGGAACCGCCATCGCCGTCTTCTCCGCCGATACCCACCTGTCCTTTTTCAACACCGCCTATTCCATGCTTTGGCAGCTCGACGCCGATTGGCTGGGCACCGAACCGACCTACGGTAATCTTCTCGATGTCCTGCGCGAGCAGCGGCGGCTTCCCGAGGTTGCCGACTACCGCGCCTTCAAGGAAGAGGAATTGCGGCGATTCACCTCGCTTCTCGAGGCCCGCGAGGATCTTTTGCATCTGCCCGACGAACGGACGCTCCGCCGGGTGATTTCGGCGCATCCCTTCGGCGGACTGCTCTTCACCTATGAAGACGTCACCGACGCACTGGCCCTCGAGCGCTCGCACAAGACCTCACTCGCGGTCCATCGTGAAACCCTCGACAATCTCCATGAGGGCATCGCGGTGTTTTCCTCCGACGGACGGCTGCGTCTTTCCAACCCGGCCTATGGACGGATCTGGAATTTGTCGCCCGAGGAACTGGACAGCGAACCTCACATCAACGATCTGGTCGAACGCCACCAGCGCTATTTCACCACCGCCGCCGATTGGCCGGCGGTCCGAAGTTGGATGCTCGCGCAATCGTCCGACCGCGAAGCCCGTCACGGCCGAATCGAACGTTCTGATGGCGCGATCCTCGACTATGCCTCGGTGCCACTTCCTGACGGCGCCGTGTTGACCACCTGGCTCGACGTCAGCGATTCGGCTCGCGTGGAACGGGCATTACGGGACAGAAACGATGCGTTGGCCGCCGCCGACCGCTTGAAGAGCGAGTTCATCGCCAATGTCAGCGCCGAAGTCCGCACACCGCTCACCACGATCCTTGGTTTTTCGGAAATCCTGAGCAACGGTTATTTCGGAGCGTTGAATCCAAGGCAATTGGAATACACCAACGGCATCACCGAAGCGGGCAACTATCTTCTGCAGGTGTTGTCGGACATTCTCGATCTGGCAACCATCGAGGCCGGCCAGATGACCTTGTCGCTCAACGCCGTCGATGTCCATGCGATGCTGACCGGCGTCCTGAAGCTGACGCGTGAGCGGTTACGGGAAAAGCAACTGGTTCTGCATTTCGATTGTCCACTCGACATCGGCTGGATGGTCGCCGATGAACGCCGAGTCCGGCAGGTTCTGTTCAGCCTGTTGTCCAACGCCGTCAAGTTCACGCCGCCGCACGGCCAGATCACCCTTGCCGCGATGCGTGCCTCCGTCGAGGGTGGCGAGGAAATTCTGGTTACTGTCGCCGATACCGGCAGAGGCATTTCCGCCAAGGAACAACAGGTGGTGTTCGGCAGTTTCGTCAGGGGATCGCCGGAAAATGCCGATAAGGCCGGCACCAACACAGTCGGCGCCGGCTTGGGCCTCTCGCTCGTCAAGAACTTCGTCGAATTACATGGCGGCTGGGTGGAACTGCATTCGGTGCCCAGCGAAGGCACCACCTTCATCATCCATCTTCCGGCCGGTCGCGCCGATCCATTAAAACCTCAGGCACCACTGGTAACCTTGCGCAAGCGTGGGCCAATCGTATGACATCTAAAGGCGGCGTTTGAGCCTTGAAAAAACGGCGATTTTTCAGCGTCCCGCCGATACCCGGAGTATGTGCCCATCGTGGCGGATTGCTGGAAAACGGAGGTTTTCGAAATGTTGAACGGCTTTCTGACGGCGCCGCGGGCGATTCTTTGCGGCTTGCTGGGCTTGCTTGCCTGGACGACGGCAGCGCACGCCGAGACCGACCTGACGCTGGCCCACAATGCTCCGATCGGCGGTCCTCAGGACATCGGCGCGCAGGCTTTCGTCGCCGAAATCGAGCGATTGATGCCGCATCATTTTTCGATCGACGTCCGGGGCGGCATCACGGTCGGCAACGATCTCGATATTTTCCACGAGACGAAACTCGGCGCCGTCGACATCGCCATCGTGTCGCCGCTGGCCTTTACAAGCGAAGTCCCGGCCATGGGCGTGCTGGACCTGCCATTCCTGTTCCGCGACCCGACCCATGCCGCTCATGTCCTTGACGGTCCCGTCGGCGACGAGTTGGGCCAGACGTTGACCGATCAGGGGTTGGTCCATCTGGCGTTCGGCGAACTGGGGATCCGTCAGCTCAGCAACAACAAACGGGCGGTCCGCGTGCCGGGGGACGTGGCGGGGTTGAAACTCCGCGTGGCGGCCAGCGAAAACTATGTCCTCAGCTTCAAGACGCTGGGCGCCGAGGTGTCGTCGATGGGAATTGGCGAAGTCTACAACGGACTTCGCGAGGGACGCATCGATGGCCAGGAAAACCCCTTGCTGGTGATCCAGGCCAACCATTTCGACGATGTGCAAAAATTCGTATCGCTGACCGGGCATGTCTATTCGGCGCTCGCCTATTTCGCCAATGCGCATTCTTTTGCCCAACTGACACCGGCCGAGCAGGCGGCGGTCCGCCAGGCGGCCCGCGTGTCGGCCGAGGCCACCCGCGCCACCAGCGCCGCCAGCATCAGGAAAGCCACCGAAGAACTGCGCGCCAAGGGTGTCGATGTCACCGAAACCGTCGACCGCGAGGCCTTCATAAAGGCGCTGCAACCGATACAACCAGACTTCGAACGCCGTTTCGGCGCGGAACTGATCTCCCGAATCCGGGCCACTCCCTGACATCGAGGCAACAGCCATGCTTGTGACGCATTTTGATGTGATGTTGTCGAGGCTCGGGGTCAAAGCCCGAACATTCGGTGGCTTCGGCATCCTGGTGGCCCTGCTGGCCATGCTGGGGGCCATCGGCACGATCCTCTTGCAGCAGTTGGGCGACGCCACCGACGCCACCGTCACCGTTTCCGCCGCCGACGAGGCCGCCAACCGCATCGGTCAGAAAGTGACCGACGTGCAGGCGATCACCCAAACGTTCCTGCAAACGCGCAACGCCGCCGACATTGAGGCCGCCCGCAAGGCCGCGGCCCTGTTGCAAAAGACCGTCGAGGAGGCCGACAGTCAGATCGGCGCTTCGGCCGGTGGCGACTGGCAAACCCTGAAGACGGCGATCGGCGGCCAAGGGGCGGCCCTTGGCAAGGCGGCCGACGCGATCAACGGCGAACGGACGGTGATCGGCCAGTTGGGGGTTGTCGGGACGGGCATCGGCACCGTGGCCGACGCTTTGGTGGTTCATTCACCGGACATCACGGATCAAGGCGTGCGGACCACTGTTATCCGGTTGCGCAGCGCGCTGACCGGTTGCCTGATCGGCACGACGCGCTTCATGCTGGCCCGGCAACCGGCCGACGAGGACAACACCGCGCAGGAAAGGCGGCGTCTCACGGCCGCGCTGGCACAATTGACCACGGCCACCGGCAACAAGCGTCTGGATACCCTGATCGACGCCGTGAAGCAACAGAGCGCCGGCTTTACCGCCGCCCTCGATGCCGGAAAAGCCGCGACCGCAACGCGGGCGCAGGCCGAGAAGGACCTGGCGACGGCCAACCTCCACCTCGAAAGCGCGATCGGCGCCGTCAAACGCAACTTCGCGGAAATCCGGGCAACTTCGATGCGCCGGCAGGTCACCCTCATCAGCGGTTTGCAGAAGACCCTGCTGACGGTATCGATCGCCGCAGTTGTCATCGGCTTGGCTCTGGCCTGGCTGATCGCCCGATCGATCGCCCGCCCGATCGTCGCCATGACCAAGACGATGCAACAGCTCGCCGCCGGCACGCTCGACATCGACGTGCCGGGCACCGGACACCATGACGAGATCGGCCGGATGGCCCAGGCTCTCGACGTCTTCCGCCATACCGCGCAACAGGTTCGGACCGCCGAGGCGGCCCAGAAGGCGCTGGAGCTGCAGTTGGCGCAAGACAGACAACGAGAGTTGGCGGCCTTGGCCGACCGCTTCGAATCGAATGTGCTGGCCATGGCCTCCGCGGTTTCCGAAACCGCAGCCCAAGTCAAAACCGTTTCCTCCAAGCAGGTCGCGACCGCCGATTACAGCTCCGAACGCGCCGCGGTGGTCGCCAACGCGTCGCAGCAGGTCACTGCCAACGTCGGCACGGTCAGCGCCGCGACGGAAGAGCTTTCGGCCTCGATTGCCGAAATCGCCAGCCAGAGCACGTCGGCCAACACACTGGTCCAGACCGCCGTCGAACAGGTCAACAACACCAGCGTCGTCATGCGCGATCTGCAGGAATCCTCCCAGCGCATCGGCACGGTGATCGAATTGATCCAGGGAATTGCCGGGCAAACCAATCTGCTGGCGCTGAACGCCACCATTGAAGCCGCTCGGGCCGGCGATATGGGCAAAGGATTTTCGGTGGTCGCCAGCGAGGTGAAAGCCTTGGCGACGCAGACGGCCAAAGCCACCGAGGAAATCCAAGGTCAGATCGCCGCCATGCAAAGCAGCACGGAGCGCGCCGGCACCTCGATCGGCGTGATGCTGACGACGATCGACAACATCAGCGTCATCACCAGCGCCATCGCCGCCGCCGTGCAGGAACAGGGCATGGCCACCCAGGAAATCAGCCGCAACGTCCAGGAGGTCACCGGCATGACCCGCGACGTCGCCGACAACATCGCCCTCGTTTCACAAGCCTCCAACGAAGCGCGGCAAGGGGCTGCCGCCACGCTGGAGGCATCGGGCACCCTGATGGTCAATGCCGATCGTCTGAGTACGGAGACCCAGGATTTTCTGTCATCGATCCGAACAGACCTGAAGAAATAGGACCTCGCCGGTCAACGCGCCGGTATGGCGTTCCGCAGAAAGAGATGCATCACCTCGTCATTCCCGCGAAGGCGGGAATGACGAAAGAGGTGTGGTTCTATTGCGAGGCTCCCAAATGCGCCGCGAACTTTCACATTTCTGTCGCCATCACGGTGCCGTCGACTGTGGTAGAGGCTGTTTCCGAATGGCGATGAGCGCCATTCGCACGGGTTTCACGCCCCCAAGGGTTTCGTAACCAAGGTCCGTCGCCGGATATCATGACCGCAGAACTGACGTCGCAATGGAATTCGCTTTACCGCTTCTTCCTGCGGCGCGTCGGCGATCGCGACGTCAGCGGCGATCTTGCCCAGGAGACCTTCGCCCGGCTGTTCGCTTACCAGAAAACCAGAACCGTGGCCAATCCGGGCGCGCTTTGCCAGCACATCGCCGGCAACCTGCTGCGCGACCATTTCCGGGCCAAAGGGCGGAGCGCCGAAGCGCCGCTCATGGAGGACGTGGTCTGTACCGCACCCCATCCGGACGAGGTGGTGATGCATCGCCAGAGGATCGAAGTCTTTGAACGCCTTGTTTCGGCCATGCCGGACATGCGCCGCGAGGTCTTTCTCCGCCGTCGGCTGCACGGCGAAAGCACCCGCCAGATTGCCGCCGATCTCGGACTGAGCGAAGCCGCAGTAGAAAAACACATGGTCCGGGCCGTGGAATGGCTGCATCGGGAAATCGTCCGCCACGACCGCGCCCGGTCGCCCGACGGAAACCATCCTTCCTGCGGTGACGGAGGAACCGAATGAGCGGCCGGGCGGCCGGCGGCGCGGCGGGCAACGAGGACGATCACCTGATCGGCGAAGCTGCCGCCTGGACCGTTCGCAAAGACGAGGGCCGATCCGACGACTTGCGGAACCTCGACGCCTGGTTGGCCGCCGATCCCGGCCATCGCTCAGCCTTCGACAAGGTTTCCGCCACGCTGGGGGATCCGGCTCTGACGCAGGCCCTGGCCAATCTGGCGAGCAAACGTAAGGTCCGGCGCCAGCCCGGGCGTCTGGCCGTCCTCGGGGCGATCGCCGCCTGTCTCCTCGCCATCTTTGTCGTTCCCGCCGCATGGCCGGAAATCGACGATTTTTTCGCCGCCACAGACCATTTCGAAACCGCCGTGGGAGCCAGCCGGGTCGTCACTCTGACGGATGGATCACGTCTCGAATTGAACGGCGATTCGAGCCTCGACGTGCGTTTGAGCCGGCACCATCGCGCCGTCCGAATCAAACGTGGAGAGGTCTTTTTCGATATCGCCGCCGACCCCCAGCGTCCGTTCCAGGTGTCGGCCGGCCTCGGCCGGATCACCGTGCTGGGGACCGCCTTCGACGTCGACCTCACGACCGACGCCGTCGAGCTGTCGGTGTATCGCGGACATGTCCGCTTTGGCCTGGACGGCGCCGTGGGGGAAACCCTGACGGCCGGCCAAAAGATGTCGCTGTTGGGCGAGACGGCGTCGCCGGAAACCGATTTCGATCCGGCGGCCGGCGACTGGCGGCAAGGCTGGCTGGACACCCGCGGCATCACGCTCGGCCGTTTGGCGCAGCAGTTGAACCGCAGATCGGAGGAGCCAATCGCCATCGGCGATCCAAAGCTCGCGGAGATAATGATCTCCGGCCGTTTCCGGCTGGATGATCCTGAACGACTGTTACGCAATCTGGGGGCGGTCCGCGGTTTCTCCGTTCGCCGGACCAGTGGTCGTCTGATCGTCACGCAGGTCTCCGGATCGAAATAGGCGGGCAGGCCTTCGGTCACGAAATCTTCACATCATTTCTTGTCCTAGTTTCGGGCTTTCGGACGTCGATGTCTCCCGTGTGGGGCGCGGTGCTGGGCACCGTCGACTGGGGGCATCGTGACAAGGCAGTCTTTGGCAATTGCAGGGGCGATGACCGCCGCGCTGGTGGCGTGGGCGGCCGTCTTGCCGGCCGGCGCCGAGCCGGCGGCCGCCGCCCCGGCCTTGCTGCGGGACATGCCCCTGACCATCGGCGCCGGAGACCTGCCCTCAGCTCTGTCGGCCTTTTCGCAGGCGACCGGACTGCAGATTCTCGTCGATCCACGGCTGGTGGTCGGCCGCCATACCGATGGCGCCAACGGCTCTTTCCGCCTCGACGATGCCCTGACCCGGCTTTTGTCGGGGACCGGTCTCGACTTCGCGGCCGAAGGCGACAGTGTCGTCGTCAAGCCGGCGTCCACCACGCCCAAAATTGAGGGCCGTACAGGAAAGGAGCCAGCGCCGGCCGAACGGACGACGGCGGCCGCCAGCATACCGCAGGAGATCGTCGTCAACGGCTACCGGGACAGCATCTCCCGTTCGCTTGCCGAAAAACGCGATGCCGACAATGTCGTCGATTCGGTTTCCAGCGAAGACATCGGAAAATTCCCCAACCAGAATGTCGCCGAAGCCCTTGAACGGGTTCCCGGCGTGTCGATCACCCGCGATCGTGGCGAGGGATTGTTCGTCCGCATTCGCGGGCTCGATCCCAGTTTCGCCATCACCACGTTGAACGACCGCTCGATCTCGGTCGCCGAAAATGTCCGCGACAGCGGTCAAAACGCCCGCCAGTTCCGCTTCGATACCTTGCCGACCGAACTGGTTTCTGCCATCGACGTCATCAAAAGCCCGACCGCCGACCGCGACGAGGGTGGCATCGGCGGCATCGTCAATATCCGTACATTTCGGCCCTTCGATCTCGACCACAACACGCTGGCCCTGTCGTCCTCCGGCAGTCAGGCGACGCTCGCCGACCGCCTCGATTCGCACGTCTCCGGTCTCGCCAGTTGGGTCGGCGACGACCATCGCCTCGGCTTTCTTCTGTCGGCGGTCGATGATCAGCGCAGCCTGCGGCAGGACCGCGTTCTCGGTCCCACCTGGACCCTCTATCCCGAAGGAATTCCCGGCCTCACCTCGAAGGCTCCGGTGATCGACGCCAGCGGCATCCGGCCGACCCTGGAGACGGAACGGCGTCAGCGCAAGGGCTTCAATGCCGCCGCTCAATGGGCCCCCGACGAGGCCTGGGAGGTCAATATCGACCTGATGGTGACCGATCTCCAGGTACGCTACGACGAAAAGAGCTATTCAGCCGACTGGAATATCAGCAAAGCCGTTCCCGGCAGCGTCGTCATCGCCGACGGCGCGGTGGTCAGCGCCCTGGCGCCGGCCACCAGCCAAATCGGCCGGGAACAATCCGAGCTCGAACACAAGAGCTGGACGCTCGGCGTCAATCCGAAATACCGCATGGCCGAATGGACCTTGTCACTCGACAGCGTCTATTCGCGGACCGACAGTGACACGCCACAGCCGATCCGCCGCTCGCGTCTCGATGGCCCGATCGGCCTCGTCGCCTTTTCCCTTCCCGGCACCGCCGATTCGGTGCCCTCGCTCACCTATCTGAACGCCAATCTCGACGACGTCGGCGTGGTTCCCGGTCGCCGCCTGGAATGGCGGACGGAAAAGGCCAGCGACGAAGATGAGGCGCTGCAGTTCGATGCCGAACATTCGCTGGATCTCGCGGCGTTCAAGACGGTCCGCATGGGCGTCAAGCTGCGCGATCGGGGACATAACTACGACCGACGCGACATCCTGGTGACCGACAGCGTCGCCGGCCGCGACTTTTCCGCCGGCTACTTCGATTCCTTTCCGGTGAGCGACTTTCTGGCCGGTGCCGGGGGCAATCTGCCACGGCGCTGGCTGGTTCCCGACACCAGCGCCTTCTATACGCTGATGGATCCCGCCCTCCTGGCCACGCCGCTGACCTCCTCCGACCACCGCAACTCCTACACCGTCAATGAGCGAATCGGCGCCGCCTATCTGATGAGCAGGATTGAGGGACGGCTGTTCGACCGTCCTTTGCGCGGCGACGTCGGCCTGCGCTTTGCCAGCACCCGACAGACCTCGTCGGGCTATGCCGACGACGGCACCGGCGGCGCGACGCCGATCAGCGTCACCAAGACCTATGGCAATTGGCTGCCGTCCGTCAATCTGGCGAGCGATGTCACCTCCGACCTGGTTTTCCGGGTAGCCGCCGCCCGCGTCATCACCCGCCCCAATCTGACGCAGCTCGGCCCGCAACTGACGCTCAATTCCTCGGGCACAATCCTCACCGCGGTGGGCGGCAATCCCAACCTCAGACCCTATCAGGCCTGGCAATACGACGCCTCGCTGGAGTGGTATTTCGGCAAGGGCAGCGCCCTCAGCGCCGGCGTTTTCTATAAAGATATCGACAGCTTCGTCTTCAATCAGGTGTCGACGATCGACGACGGCGGCCTGTCCTACCAGCTCACCGCGCCGGTCAACGGCGGCCGGGCGTCGGTGTTCGGGGCCGAATTCGCCTACCAGCAGATGTTGTCTTTTCTGCCCGAGCCGTTCGACGGCCTCGGCCTGCAGGCGAATTACACCATCACCGGGACCGAGGCCACTTATTACGATATCGCATCAAATCGCCGTTTCACCGATTCCCTGGCAGACGTCGCCCGTCACAGCGCGACGCTGATCGGGTTTTTCGAGAAAGGGCCGATCGGTCTCCGCGCCTCCTACAGTTGGCGCGGCGACGTCCTGTCGCAGGTCGGTACCAATGGCCTGTCGCAATACAACGACCGCGCTTTCGGTAGTCTCGACCTCAATCTGACCTACGCCGTCGGACAGCACCTCTCGCTGGTGCTCGAAGGGTCGAACGTCACCGGCGCGGTGCAAACCCAATTCGTCACAGGGCCTTCGGGAACCGGCCGGTTTTTCGCCGGCTACACCGACTATGGAAGAACAGCTTTGGCCGGTCTTCGTATCAAATACTAAACCGTTTTGTAATAAATACGCAGGGGAAAACAATGACTATGACAACAGGACTCCGTGGCATTCTTTTTGCCACAACAATATTTACGCCACTGGCAGTATATGCCCAATCAACACCATCGACGCCACCTGTCAATTTTACCAATAGCAGTTCCGCATCAACGGGAACGATGATTCCCAATCTGCTCGATTCCTACACCAAGCTGGTCCTCAACAATCCAAGCGTGATGACGCAGAACATTCAGACCGTCGTCACCATGACCCAGAACCGCACGGCGGCGCAAACCCTGGCGGCCATCCATGACGACCGGACGAGTCAGCAGTACAGCGTGATGAACGGGCTTGGCGCCTTGACCAGCCTGTTCCTGACCGGAAGCGGCGCCTCGGCCTCCGGCACCACGCCGCAGAGCCTGACCCAGACAGCCTACGCGACGGCGACGCTTCAGGATTTCACGAAGAACATCAACACGCTGAACAGCGCCAACTGGGGCGCCACGACCTTTGGCAACGGCACGGCGACGCCCCTGGCCAGCGCCGTCAACTTCATCAACAACATCGCCCGCGCCAATTCTTCGACCGAACCGGCCAAACGGACCTTCGAGCGCTATCAGACCGGCAACTCGACGATCAGCCCGCTCGATTCCCGCTACGGCAACTATTCGGTCCTGACCGGCGGCCTGTCTACCGCCGACACCGCCAATATCCTGGTGCCTGGCTACTTCAGCAATTTCACCGTCCCTACCGTCTATGCCAACACCACCCAGTGGGTGCAGGGCTTCACGGTGACCCAGGCGATGATCGATGCCAACGGCGGCAAGCCGCTTACCGTCGCCAATCTCGGAACCTATGACGCGTCGGGCAATTTCACCCCCTACAGCTTCACCGTCGGCCAATATGTCCCGGGCATCGGAGCCGCGCCGAGGCCCTACCGGCTCAGCACCTCGGTCAATGTACCGACCCAGCTTTGGCAGGTGATCAACAACACCAATCCCTATGCCGACGGCGCCTTCCCCAGCGGTCACACCAACTCGGCCTATACCCAGGCCCTGGGACTGGCCTTCCTGGTGCCGCAGCAGTTTCAGGAATTGCTGACCCGCGCCTCCGACCTCGGCAACAACCGCATCCTGGCCGGCATGCATTCGACGCTCGACGTGATGGGTGGACGCATCATGGCCACCGCCATCGTCGCCACCAACATCTACGGCGCCCTTTACGACTCGAACGGCAACCGGCTCGACTGGACCGATCCCAAGAACAGCACCGCCTATTCGGTCTATCAGGCGGTCAACCAGACGCAAAGCTACCTGGCCCAGGCCTGCGGTACGGCAACCGTGGCGGCCTGCCTGCAGGCGGCCAAGGCATCCGGCTCGAACGCCGGCGATCCCTACGGCAACGCCGCACAGAACAAGGCCGATTATACCGCCCGGCTGACTTACGGCTTCTCGCAGATCGGCGCCACCAACCTGGCGGAAGTCGTGCCGGTACAGGCACAGGTCCTGCTGCTGACCCGCCTGCCTTACCTCACCGACGCGCAACGGACCGAAGTGCTGCGCACCACCGCCATCGCATCCGGCTATCCCCTGCTCGACGGCAACACCTGGGACGGCTGGGGACGGCTCAACCTCTATGCCGCCGCCGATGGCTACGGCGCCTTCGCCAGCACCGTCACCGTCAATATGGACGGCAGCCAGGGCGGCTATTCGGCGCTCGACAGTTGGAACAATGATATCAGTGGCAGCGGCGGCCTGATCAAGCAGGGCAGCGGCACCCTGGCGCTGACCGGTAACGACAGCTACACCGGCAGTACCGTCATCCAAGGCGGCACGCTGGTGGTCAGCGGCTCTATCGCCAATTCGGCCACCACGGTACAGAACGGCGGCACCTTGAGCGGCAGCGGCACGGTCGGCGCCCTGACCGTGCAAAGCGGCGGCACCGTCGCCCCCGGCGTCACCACCGGCGGGCTCTCGGTGAACGGTCCTGTCGCCTTCCAGGCGGGATCCGCCTATTCCCTGTTGCTCGACAGCAGCGGCACCGCCCGGCTCACCGCCAGCGGGCCGGCGACCATCGCCGCCGGCAGCACCCTCGCCTTGACGGCCAACCTGACCAGCGGCGCCACCATCGCCCCCAGCTACACCGTTGTCTCGGCACCGTCGGTCAACGGCGCCTTCACCAATGTCACCACCAATCTGCCGTCCAACCTGACGGCCAGCGCCGCCAGCACGCCAACCACGGCGACCCTGCGCCTGACCGCTTCGCAGAGCAGCCTTTCCGGTCTCGGCGCCAACACAACGGCAGCCGGATCGGCGCTTTACGCGGGCTTCGACGCCGGCAGGGCGGTCAGCGGCACGCTATCGGCCGGCTTGCTCTCGACCGGCTCGGCCCGCCAATCGGACCTCAGCCAACTGGCCGGCCAGATCGGCGTGGCCAACGCCTCGAGCGCGATGACCACCGACGGACAGTTCCTGTCCACCCTGCTCGATCACGCCGCCGCCGGCCGCGGACAAGCGGCGACGACGGCAAGCCTCGCCAACGCGCTCACCGACAATCTGGCGCGACCGGAAAATCTCGCGAACTGGTCGGCTGCCCTCGGTGGATCGAAGGCCCCGCATCAAACGATGCCGGCCCTTGGCGTCGCCGGCGGCGACGGAGCTGACCAAACCGCCGCGGCATGGACCGCCGCCTACGGCACCAGCGGACGGATCGGCAGCAATGCGAAGGATGGTACCGCCGCCACCTCCATCGACAGCGTCGGTGGCGCCGTCGGCTACGGCTGGCAGCTCTCGCCGATGCTCGACCTTGGCGTCGCCGCCGCCACCGGTCACGCCGACACCACGGTGGCCGGCAACGACGACAAGGGCAAGGATACCTTCGGACAGTTCGGTGCCTCGGCTTTGGCGCATTTCGGCGCGTCCTATCTCTCCGGCGGCCTCGCCTACGGTCTGCACAGCGTCGATTCGACCCGGACCGTGGCGATCGGCGGCACCGCCGACCGCCTGACCAGCAACGCCGTCATCCATGACCTCGGCGGCCGGATCGAAGGCGGGCATCGCTACGACGAAGGCGAGGCCAGTCTGACCCCATATGCCGCGCTGCAGATGCAAGCGGCGTGGCTGCCGTCCTACAGCGAAGGCGCCAGCGGCGGCAGCGCCGGAACGGCGGCCTTGACCTACAGCGGCGATACGGTAACCACGGCGCACGCCGAACTCGGCGTGACGGTCGATCACCGCCTGAACCTCGATGACACCAGCGCACTGCTGCTGGCCCGCACGGCCTGGCGGCACAGCCTCAGCGATACCCCGTCGGCCCATGCCGCCTTCAACGGGTTGCCGGGATCGACCTTCTCACTACGCGGCTCGGCCAACCCCGACGATGCGGCCGAACTCAGCGTGGCGGCCGAAATGCCGGTGTCGCGATCGGTGACCATCGGTGCCCGCTTCGCCACGGAACTGGCGCCCACCGCCCATTCCTACGGCGGCAACCTCGGCCTGCGTTGGGCCTGGTAGGCGTCGTTTCAGAAACGTCGCCTTGCTTGCCCCACGCCAACCCCATCGAGGTCACCCGTTTGACGTAAGATATTCCGCCGAAATAAACGAACCACCTCGTCATTCCCGCTTGCGCGGGAATGACGAGGTGGTGCCGGGTTTCGTTCAGTACCCGTCCACAAGGAAATCGACAGCACCTTTGATCTCATGGTGATGGACCTCGAGATTGCCGACACGGCGGCCAAGGTTCTTGGTCAGCATGCCGGCGATTTCGGAAGTCGCCATCACGTGGTCGACTCCGTCGATCGAAAAGACCGGGTTGAGCTTTTTCATGGGGAGGCCGAACTCGTTCAGCCGAACGAGCGGAATGACGACACGCGAAGCCAGGTCACGCAATAGGTCGGACTGAACGTCGAGCAGATAGGCCACGGATCGGTTTGGTCCGGCATATTCGTAGACGTCGAACTGTGCCATCAGAATTGCCGCAGCCCTTCGTTGAACATGCCTCTCTCTTCGAGTCGGCGGTTATAGGCCGCAATGGCTTCGGCATTTTCCTTCAGCCACTGCTCTTGCTGCGTCAGGCGCAGAGCGGATCGAATGGCGTCCTCGGCGATCTTCGACAGATTCAGCCCTGCCGCCTTGCCCTCGGACACCAAGACAGGGTCAATGGTCAGATTGGTGCCGCGCCGGCGGCGAGAGCGAACGACGTCCATGTTCTGCCTCCATTATGGATGCGCATTATGTATGCGTGCCGCAGAGCAAATCAAGACTCGCGCGCCGGGGTCTTGAAGGCCTCAGGCGGCCGGCAGGCCGGTGCTGGTCGAATGTTCGAAATGCAGGGATTCCTCGGGACGAGCAACGGCATAGGCCGCCTGGGCGGCCATCGCCGCCTCGGAAAAACCCTGCAGGATCAATTTCAGTTTGCCGGCATAGGAAGCGACGTCGCCGACGGCATGGACGCCGCGAAGATTGGTCGCCAGCGTCGCCGGGTCGACGACGATCTGTCCGCCGTCCATTTGCAGGCCCCATTTGGCGATCGGTCCCAGTTGGCTGGCCAGACCGAAGAATGGCAGCAGCACGTCGGCATCCAGCCGCCTGATCTGACCGGCCAGCGTGGCGACGTTGACCGCCTGCAGACGGCCGTCGTCCCCCTCCAACCCGTGCAACTGGTAAGGCACCACCAGTTCGACGCGGCCGGCCGCCGCCAGCGCCTGCAGCCGGGCTTCCGACTCCGGCGCGGCGCGGAACTTCGGACGCCGGTGCACCACCATGACTTTCGCCGCCACCTCGGCCAGCGAGATCGCCCAATCCACCGCCGAATCGCCGCCGCCGGCGATCACCACCCGTTTGTCGCGGAAATCCTCGCGCTTCTGCACGAGATAGAAAACGCTCCGCCCCTCATATTGGCCAAGCCCGTCAAGCGGCGGCCGGTTGGGGCCGAAGGCACCGGCCCCGGCGGCGATCACCACCAGCGGCGCGATCATCGTCCGGCCATCCGACAAGGTGACTTCCCAGCGGTCGTCCGGCAGACGGGCCAGGGCCTCGACGCTGACGTCCAGATGGAATTTCGGATGAAAGGGCGCCGCTTGCGCGGTCAGCCGCTCGATCAGCTCGGAAGCGACAATCTTGGGAAAACCGGGAATGTCGTAAATCGGCTTTTCCGGATAAAGCGCCGTCAATTGACCGCCGATTGCCGGCAGCGCGTCGACCACATGGCACTTGAGGCGCAGCATGCCCAGTTCGAAAACAGCGAACAGCCCGACAGGGCCGGCTCCGATGACGATGGCATCGGTTTCGGCACGCATGGCAGCGGACATGATGGGAACTCCTCGATAGTCGTCGGCAACGGTCCCAACAATGGTCACGCGGCCGCAGCGAATCAACCCCGAGCCAGGGCAATCAAGACAGTATTCGGGGCAAGAGCATGATGCGTTAAATCCGCATCACGCTCTTGGTCATATTTATGTCCCTTGGCCCTGCGCGGACATCCGCCCGCTTGGTTGCGGCCTGTCATCAGTTACTTCAAAGGTTCGCCTGCGGGTTTTTTGTCATCGTCATTCCCGCGCAAGCGGGAATCCACAACCGGCGGCATTGCGCCCTGGCGCTGCGTGGATTCCCGCTTTCGCGGGAATGACGGGAGAATGTGACAGAAAAACCGTAAATGACGACACGCTCTAACGGTCACCGCGCGGTCATCCCACATGCCGTTGCACCCGACCCGGGAGCACGTTACAACGTCGCATGCCCTCGACAGTGACTCTCGACCTGGCGGATGAAGCCGCCACCCACCGGCTCGGCCAACTCCTGGCTGGAATTGCTGGGCCCGGCGATATCTTCGCCCTCGAAGGCGATCTCGGCAGCGGCAAGACCTCGCTGGCCAGGGCCTTCATCCGGGCGCTGACCGACGACGCCGAAGATGTTCCCAGCCCGACCTTCACCTTGGCCCAGGTCTATGAATCGGATCTCGGGACGCTGTGGCATTTCGATCTCTACCGCCTGGAGAAACCCGACGACGCCCTGGAACTGGGGATCGAGGATGCCTTCGCCGATGGCATCAGCCTGATCGAATGGCCGGACCGGCTGGGATCCTGGCTGCCGGCCGACCATCTTACCATCGCCCTTTCGCCTGGCGCGGAGTCCCGCTCCCGCCGGGCCCGTCTGACCGGCGGCGGCGATTGGCCCCGCCGCCTGCAGGAGATTTTCGGTGACTGACCGCGACACCCTGATCCATCGCTTCCTCGACCAGGCCGGCTGGGGCGACGCCGACCGCCGTCCCTTGGCCGGCGATGCCTCGTTCCGCCGCTATGACCGGCTGAAGGACGCCGATGGACGCCGCGCCGTTCTGATGGACGCCCCGCCGCCGCAGGAGGACGTCCGTCCTTTCGTGGCGATCGAACGCCATCTGCTTGATCTCGGCTATAGCGCGCCCCGTCTGCTGGCCGCCGACGAAACCGCCGGATTGCTGCTGCTCGAAGATCTGGGCGACGACACCTTCACGCGGCTTCTGGCGGCCGGCGAAGACGAGGCACCGCTGTACCGGCTGGCCGTCGACCTGCTGATCGCTCTGCATGGGCACGGCCCCGCGGCGGTGCCGGCCGGCCTTGCCCCTTACGACGACGAACGCCTGCTGACCGAGGCGCTGCTGCTGACCGACTGGTACGCCCCGGAGATGGTGGCCTTGCCGGCGACGGCGCGCAGCGACTACATCGGCCTGTGGCGCGACGTCTTCCCGATCGCCCGCGGCGTTCCGGGTACCCTGGTGCTGCGCGATTTCCACGTCGACAATCTGCTGCGTCTGGACGACCGGCCGGGAATTGGAGCCTGCGGACTGCTCGATTTCCAGGATGCCGTGGCCGGCCCGGTCACTTACGACCTGATGTCCCTGCTGGAAGACGCCCGGCGCGACATCAACCCCGGCGTGATCGCCGAGCTGCGCCGGCATTATCTGGCGGCATTCCCAGGTCTCGACCGCGAATCCTTCGATGCCTCCTGGGCAGTGCTGGCCGCGCAGCGCCATGCCAAGATCATCGGCATCTTTACCCGGTTGTGCCGGCGTGATGGCAAACCAATCTATCTGAAGCACATTCCGCGGACATGGCGCCTGCTCGACGCCGCGCTCGCCCACCCCAGGCTGGCGGGGCTGCGGGATTGGTTCGACCATTATCTCCCCAAGAATAAGAGAGGGGTGCCACAGCCGTGAGTTCGATTCCCAGTCACGCGATGATTCTGGCCGCCGGCCTTGGCCTGCGCATGCGACCGCTGACCCTGGAACGTCCCAAGCCGTTGATTCCTGTGGGCGGGCGCTGCATGCTCGACCGCGTCCTCGACCATCTCGACGATGTCGGAGTTGCCCGCCGGGTAATCAACACCCATTGGCTGGGCGAGACCATCCACCACCATGTCAATGGACGGCCCGGCATCGTCTTTTCCGACGAAGCGGATTTGCTGGAGACCGGTGGCGGCGTCCGGAAGGCCTTACCGCTCCTCGGCGACGACGCCTTCTTCGTTTGCAATGCCGACATCGTCTGGACGGACGGACCAAGCCCGGCGCTGGCCCGCCTGGCTGCCGCATGGGACGATAAGCGGATGGACGCCTTGCTGTTGCTGCAGCGCACGGCCACCGCCTTCGGTTATGAGGGGCACGGCGACTTCTTTGTCGATACCAGTGGAAAGGCCAGCCGGCGCAAAGAGAAGCAGATCAGCCCGACGCTCTATGCCGGTGTACAGATCCTGCATCCCCGTTTGTTCGAGGGCAGTCCGCCCGGCAAGTTCTCGCTCAACCTCCTCTACGACAAGGCGGAGAGCGAGGGACGTCTGTTCGGCATCGTCCATGACGGCGGCTGGTATCATATCGGCACGCCCGACGCCCTCGGCCAGGCGGAATCCCGCCTGCTGTCCGAGCCGCACGACGATTTGCACGAGTAGCATGACCCAGCCAACGGTCTTCACCATCCCGCCGGGCGAGAGTTTCGTCGACGCCCTGGCGGGCGGATTGATGGACGAGACCGCCGGCGACCCGTTGACCCTGTCCTCGATGCTCATCCTGCTGCCGACCCGGCGCGCCTGCCGGGCCCTGCGGGAGGCCTTTCTGCGCCATTCCGGCGGCCGGCCGCTGCTGCTGCCCCGCATGCGACCGCTGGGCGATGCCGACGAGGAGGAGTTGTCGCTGGGTGACGATGGCGACCTTTCCTTGCCGCCCGCCGTGCCGCCGCTCACCCGTCAGCTCCTGCTGGCCCGCCTGATCCTCGGCGTCGGCGCCGGTCGCGGCGGCTATAGACCGACACCGGAACAGGCGGCGCAACTGGCCGCCGAACTGGCCCGCCTGCTCGATCAGGTCCATACCGAAGGTCTCGATTTCAGCCGGCTTGCCAGCCTGGTTCCGGAAGACTTCGCCACCCACTGGCAGTTGACCCTCGACTTCCTCGCCATCCTCTCGCAGCACTGGCCCGAGATCCTGGCCGAACAGGGATGGATGGAGGCGACGCTGCGGCGCAATCGGCTGCTGGAAACGCAGGCTGAGCGCTGGCTGGCCGAGCCGCCGCCTTTTCCGGTCCTGGCCGCCGGATCGACCGGCTCGATTCCAGCCACCGCCCGCCTGCTGACCGTCGTCGCCAATCTGCCGCGAGGTCGCCTGGTGTTGCCGGGACTCGATCAAACCATGGATGCCGCCAGCCGGAGCGTGCTCGATCAGACGCATCCGCAATACGGCCTTTACCAATTGCTCGACCGGCTCGAACTGGCTCCCGACGAGGTCGCCCTGTGGCCGGGGACCAAGGCCGGCCGGCGCGACCGGCTGATCGCCGAGACCATGCGGCCGGCGGCCACCACCGAAGCCTGGCGCCGCCTCGGCGGAACGCTGATGGACGATGCCTTGGCCGGCGTGACGCGGCTGACCTGTCCGGGACCGCGCGAGGAAGCCGCCGCCATCGCCCTGATGATGCGCGAGGTCCTGGAAAGCGACGGACGAACCGCCGCGCTTGTCACACCCGATCGCGATCTTGCCCGGCGCACGGCGGCCGAACTTCGCCGTTACGGAATCGAAATCGATGATTCGGCGGGCCAGCCGTTATCCCTGACCGCGGTCGGCGCCTTCCTGTCGCTCACCGCCCGCATGGTCGTCGAGGATTTCCCGCCGCATGCCGTGCTGGCCGCCCTCAAACATCCGCTGGCCTGCGGCGGCCTGCCGGCCGGTACCTTTCGATCCCGCGTCCGGCGTCTCGAACGGGAGGTCCTAAGGGGTCCACGGCCGGGGTCGGGAGCGACCGGCCTGATCGCAGCGCTTGCCCCCGACAGCGATCTCGGCGCCTGGCTGACCCGATTGGCCGATGCCAGCGCGGCTTTCGCCAAGCTGGCCGGGCGACCGGACGCCACGCTCGAGGATCTGCTGAAGGCCCATGTGTCCTTTGCCGAATGGCTGGCCGCCGACGAAAAGACAACCGGCGCCGGCCGTCTGTGGCGCGGCGAAGCGGGTGAAGCGGCGGCCGCCTTCGTCGCCGATCTGGCCGAGGCGGCCGGCGCCCTGCCACCGGTCGGCGGACGCGGCTATCCCGGCCTGCTGGCCGTCCTGATGCCCTCGGTCATGGTCCGGCCGGCTTGGGGCGGTCACCCCCGGCTGGCCATCTGGGGGCCGCTGGAGGCCCGTCTGCAGCATGCCGACCGCCTGATCCTCGGCGGCCTCAACGAGGGCTGCTGGCCGCCGGAAACCACCGCCGACCCGTGGATGAGCCGGCCAATGCGCAAGAGCTTCGGGCTGCCGCTGCCGGAGCGGCGGATCGGCCTGTCGGCTCATGATTTCGCCCAGGCCTTCGCGGCGCCCGAGGTCATTCTGACCCGCTCGGCCCGAATTGACGGCGCTCCCACCGTGCCGTCCCGTTGGTTGTTGCGGCTCGACGCCGTTCTGCGGGCGGCCGGCGTGACGACCTCCTGGCCGGCCGGCGACTGGCTGGCCTGGCAGGAAGCCCGCGACCGTCCGGACCAATTCGCCAAACCGGTGCCGCCGGCTCCCCGGCCGCCGCTCGCCGCCCGGCCGCGCAGCCTGTCGGCGACCGCCATCGAGACCTGGATGCGCGACCCCTACGCCATCTATGCGCGGCGCATCCTCGGGCTCGAGGCGCTCGACCCGATCGACGCCGATCCCGGCGCCGCCGATTACGGCAGCCTGGTGCACGGCGCGCTCGACGCCTTTCTCAAGGCCCATCCATCCGGCCCGCTGCCGGCCGGCGCCCTCGATCAGCTGTTGGCTCTGGGCCGCGACCATTTCGCGGCGGTGGCCGCCCGACCCGGTCTGTGGGCCTTCTGGTGGCCGCGTTTCGAACGGATCGCCGGCTGGTTCGTCGCCCAGGAAACGGCGCGGCGCGACATGGTCACCGAAAGCTGGAGCGAGATCAGCGGCGCGCTCGAGATCGCCGCGCCGGGCGGTCCGTTCCGCGTCACCGCCAAGGCCGACCGCGTCGACCGGCTGACCGACGGCAGCCTCGCCATCGTCGATTACAAGACCGGCGCCCCGCCTTCGGTCAAAGAGGTTGCCGCCGGCTTCGCACCGCAATTGCCCATCGAGGCGGCGATCGCCGACCACGGGGGCTTTCCGTCGTTGCCAGGCGGCACGGTCAGCCAGTTGCTTTATTGGCGCCTGTCGGGTGGCCAGCCGGGTGGCGAGGAACGGGCAGCCGGGAAAGACGTCGCCGCCCTGGCCCAACAAGCCCTTGACGGTCTGGCCGAGCTGATCGCTCGTTTCGACGACGAGACGACGCCCTACGCCGCCCGTCCACACCCCGAGATGGCGCCGAAATACAGCGACTATCTGCATCTGGCCCGCGTCAAGGAATGGGCCAGCGGCGAGGATGGCGACGAATGACCGGAAAGATCGACCCGGAAGTCCCGCAACGGCAGGCCGCCGACCCGACCACCTCGGTCTGGGTCGCCGCCTCGGCCGGTACCGGCAAGACCAAGGTGTTGACCGACCGCGTCCTCAGCCTGCTGTTGGCGGGTGCGGCGCCCGAACGGTTGCTCTGCCTGACCTTTACCAAGGCGGCGGCCGCCGAGATGGCCAATCGTATCGCGCTCCGGCTGGCCGGCTGGGCCACCGACAGCGACGAAGGATTGATCGCCGATCTCGCCAAGCTGACCGGTCAGGCGCCGGAACCGGACAGTCTGACGCGGGCCCGCCGGTTGTTCGCCCGCGTTCTCGAAACCCCGGGCGGCATGAAAATAGAAACCATCCATGCCTTCTGCCAGTCGCTGCTGCGACGGTTTCCGCTGGAAGCCGGCCTGGCGCCGCATTTCCAGGTGATGGACGACCGCGATGCCGGAGAAATGCTGGCCGACGCCCGCGAGGATCTTCTCGCCGCGGCACGACGCGACAGCCACTCGCCGCTCGCCGATGCCCTTTCGGTGGTCACCGCTGCCATCCACGAAACGGCCTTTCCCGAACTGCTGGCCGAACTGGCCGGCGAACGCGGACGGCTCCGCCGGTTGATCGAGCACCATGGTGGACGGGACGGTCTGGTCGCCGCCCTTTACCGGCATTTCGGCCTGGGACCGGACGAGACGGTCACGAGCCTGCTGGAGGGCGCCGTCGCCGACAGCGCTTTCGACGTCGACGGTTGTCGCGCCGCCGTCCGGGCCTTGGCGGCGGGAAGTGCCGCCGATGGCGAACGGGCCGGTCTGATGGCCGCTTGGCTCGCCGATTCCACGCAGCGCGCCCAGCACTTCGGACTGTGGAAGACGGCGTTCCTGACCGGCAAGGGGGAGATCCGGGCAAGGCTCTGCACCAAGGGCGTAGAGAACGCTTTTCCTGGGACTTCGGCCGTTTTGCAGGAGGAAGCCGAACGATTGTTCGGGTTGACCGATCGGCTGCGCAGCGCCACCACACTGGCTGCCACCAAGGCGCTGCTGACGCTGGCCGATGCCTTGCTGGCCTCCTACCAGCGACAGAAAGCGTCGCGCGCCATGCTCGATTACGACGACCTCATCCTGAGATCCGTTGCGCTTCTGGAACAACCTGGCCAGGCTTCCTGGGTTCTCTTCAAGCTGGATGGTGGCATCGATCACGTGCTGATCGACGAGGCCCAGGACACCAACCCCGACCAGTGGCGGGTCATCCGGGCGCTGACCGGCGAGTTCTTCGCCGGCGAGGGCCGGCGCGAGGCGGGATCGCGCACGGTCTTCGCGGTCGGCGACGCCAAGCAATCGATCTACAGCTTCCAGCGGGCCGACCCCCGGGAATTCGAGGCGATGCGCGAGCGCTATGGCCAGATGATTCCCGCCGCCCATGGCCGCTGGGCGGAAGTCGCCTTGTCGGTCTCCTTCCGGTCGACACCGGCGGTTCTGCAGGCCGTCGATCAGGTCATCGCCAGCCGTGAGGGCGGTGACGGCGTCGTGCCTTTCGGGCAACCGGTGTCGCATGTGCCGTTCCGGGCCGGCACGGCAGGACTGGTGGAAATCTGGCCGGCCATCAAGCCGGCCCAGCGCGACGACCCGGAACCATGGAAACCGCCGGTCGAGCGGATCAAGGGCGACAGTCCGCGGGCCCGCCTGGCGCAGCTGGTGGCGCGGCGGATCCAGGCCATGGTGGCCGGTGGCGAAATGCTCGAATCCCGCGGTCGGCCGATCCGCGCCGGCGACATTCTCGTGCTGGTCCGCCGCCGCAACGCCTTCGTCGAGGAATTGGTCCGCGAGCTGAAGACGCTGGGTATCAATGTCGCTGGCGCCGACCGCATGGTGTTGACCGAGCAATTGGCCGTCATGGATTTGATGGCGCTGGCCAACGTCGTGCTGCTGCCTGACGACGACCTGACGCTGGCCACCGTTCTCAAGGGCCCGCTGATCGGCCTGTCCGAGGACGAATTGTTCACCCTGGCGCACGGACGTTCCGGCAGCCTGTGGGAGGCCCTGCGGAAGCAGAACGAGATCGAGCCTTATCAGACCGCTTGGGACAGACTGTCGGAATGGCTGGGATTGGCCGATCGGACGCCGCCGCACGACTTTTTTGCCCGCATCCTGGCCGAGGGCGGCAAGTGCCGCCTGCTGGCCCGTCTCGGGATGGAGGCGGAAGACCCGTTGGACGAGTTCATCAATCTGACGCTGGCCTATGAACGGGCGCATCCGCCGTCGCTCCAGGGCTTCCTGCACTGGCTGGAGGAAGGCGGCGTCGAAATCAAGCGCGACCTCGACCAGGGCGGCCAGGAGGCGGTCCGCATCATGACCGTCCATGGCGCCAAGGGTTTGCAGGCCCCCATCGTCTTCCTGCCCGATACCATGCAGGTGCCGACCCGCCCGCCGCGTCTGTTGTGGCTGAACGAGGACAGCGAGGACGAGCTTCTCGTCTGGCCGCCGAAGGCCGAGGACCAGGACGGGCTTTGCCGCGCCGCCCGCGATGCCGCCAACAACCGGCGCGACCAGGAATACCGGCGCCTGCTTTATGTCGCCCTGACGCGGGCGGAGGACCGACTCTATGTCTGCGGCTGGGAAACCCGCCGGGCGGCGGCCGACCATTGTTGGTACCGGCTGGTCAGCGGCGCTCTGGCGACGATTGCAAATCCGGTGCCCGACGCCTTTCTTGCCACCCAGAAAGCCCTGCCGGAGACCAAAGTCGTCCGGCTTGCAACGCCGCAGACGGTAGATGTCGCGGCCCGTGCCGAAGACGCCGGACCAGCGCCGGCCAGTCCGCTTCCCGCCTGGGCGAGCCGGTCGGCCCCCGTCGAACCGTCACCGCCGCGCCCCCTGGCGCCGTCGCGTCCGGACGAGGAAGAGCCGGCGGTCCGCTCGCCTTTCGGCAGCGATGCCGGACTGCGCTTCCGTCGCGGTCGGCTGATCCATCGCCTGCTGCAATCGCTTCCCGACCTGCCGCCGGCCAAGCGGGCCGCCGCCGCCAGCCGCTTTCTCGGCCGACCCGGCTGGGGTCTCGGCTTCGCCGAACAGGCGGCGATCGCCGGCGAGGTCAACGCCATCTTCGATGATCCGGCGTTCGCGCCGATCTTCGGTCCGGGCAGTCAAGCCGAGGTGCCGGTCGTCGGATTGCTGGGCGAGCGGATCCTGTCGGGTCAGGTCGACCGCCTGCTGGTAACCGGGACGGAGGTCTTGATCATCGACTACAAGACCAACCGGCCGCCGCCCAAACGCGCCGCCGATGTGGCCCCGATCTATCTGCGTCAGATGGCCGCCTACCGGGCGGCGCTGGCCTGCATCTATCCCGGCCGGCGAATCCGTTGCGCCCTGCTGTGGACCGACGGTCCGCGCCTGATGCCGCTCGACAGCGCTCTGCTCGATGATGCCCTGGCCGGCTTGGGGCGCTGACCGCCGCCGCCTTGACGGAGAAGCATCGCGTACCTAGACTCTAGTGCATTGACGCATTCAGATGCGTCAATGCACTAGGTACTTTTTGCCCTCGCCGGGCGGGCCCTCAATGGGCGCTGGTTCCCCTTGGCCGCCGTTGCGGCGGCGGCCAAGGGGCCGCAGGGCCCCGCCCGGCGAGGGCTATTGTTAAACCTAGTACGCTGACGCAAACTGAATCTTCAGTTTGCGTCAGCGTACTAGGAGCTTGATCCCGACACCTGGTTTCCAAGCGTTCGGTGGATCGGCCCCCCCGATTCTCACCACGAGGCAGGCTTCGGAGAGCAGCCCCCTCTCCACAACAAAGGTAGGATGCGATGAAACATATCACGGATAGCTCGTTTGAGGCCGATGTGCTCAAGGCCGGCGGGCCAGTGCTCGTGGATTTCTGGGCGGAATGGTGCGGCCCCTGCAAGCAGATCGCCCCGGCGCTCGAAGAGCTCTCCAAGGATCTGGCCGACAAAATCACCATCACCAAGATCAACATCGATGAGAACCCGCAAACTCCCAGCAAGTACGGCGTGCGTGGCATACCGACGCTGATGATCTTCAAGGACGGCCAGGTCGCCGCCACCAAGATCGGCGCCTTGCCGAAAAGCAAACTTTACGAGTGGGTCGAATCGGTGGTCTGAGCGCATCGCCTCCGCTCCGACGGACAATGCCCGCCCTTCAAATTTGGAGGGCGGGTTTTTTCTCGGCCATGTTAAAACCAACGGAGCCTGTATTCGGCCTCCGGGAGGCGAACGGGAGTGGAATCAGTGGGAAATGCCGATGATCGCCTTGCGCCCGCAAACACCGTCGGTGTCCGGGCGATCGCCGCGGCGACGGTGGGCAACCTGCTCGAAATCTACGATTTCATCTCTTACGGCATGTTCGCTGTGCCGATCTCGGCAGCGTTTTTCCCAGCCGGGAACGAGTATGTCTCGCTGATCCTGACCTTCGTGACCTTCGGCATGGGATTCCTTGCCCGCCCGCTGGGAGCGCTGGTGATCGGCAGCTATGCCGACCGGCACGGACGGAAAGGAGCCTTCAGCGTCACCATCCTGCTGATGGCCATCGGCACCGCCGTCATCGCTTTCTGCCCGACCTATCGCAGCATCGGCCTCGCCGCCCCCGTCCTGATAACGCTGGGACGCCTTCTGCAGGGTTTCTCCGCCGGAGCCGAGGTCGGCGGCGCCGTCGCCATCCTGATCGAAAACGCGCCGCCGGAACGCCGCGGCTTTTTTTCCGCGCTTCAGCAATTGTCGCAGGGCTGCGCCGTGCTGGCGACTGGCATCGTCGGCGTTGGCATGACGGTGGCATTCTCGCAGGCCGAAATCATGGCAGGGGCCTGGCGGATCGTCTTCATGATCGGTCTGCTGATCGCGCCGGTCGGTGTCTACATCCGCCTGCGCATCGATGAAACACCGGAATTTCTTTTAGAAAGAAAAACAAGAAAAGAACGACTGACGCCAGGCATGTTGTTGCGGCACGTCTACCCGATATTTATCGGGGTTTTGATTATGATTTTATGGACGGTGGCAACTTATGTGTCGAATTATTTCACGACATATTCCGTTCGTGAAATTCATCTGTCGCTACAAGACAGTTACATTGGTCAGATATCCTACGGAATCGTCATGCTGATGGTCTGCCCGATGGCGGGACGGCTCTCCGATGCCATCGGCCGCGTCCGCTGCCTGTTGTTCGGCGCCATCGGCATCGGCGGCGTCGCCTATCCCGCCTTCTGGTTTCTCATTCACCATCCGGGTCTCGGCAGTCTGTGTCTGGCCCAAAGCGTCATTGCTCTGTTCCTGGCGCTCTATGCCAGTACCGCGTCGACGGTTCTCGGCGAACTTTTCCCGACAGCCGTCCGGGCTACCGGCGTATCGCTTGCCTATTCCTTTGGTGTGACCATTTTCGGCGGCTTTACCCCGGCGATCGTCACCGCCCTTCTGGGCTACAGCGGCAACAAACTTTCGATCGCCTATTATCTGATCGGCGCCGCCCTGATCAGCGCCGTCCCGATTCTGCTGCTCGACCGACGCCGGCCGCTGGAGCGTATCAACCGTTAGCGGCGAGGATGGTGCCGGCCAGATAGAGGCTGCCGCAGATGAGGATCCTGGCGCTGGCCGGCGCCAGATCGGCGATGGCGGCGGCGACGCTGGGCGCCGCGACCGCATCCAATCCTTCGGCGCGGGCCGCCGCGCAGACCCCGTCGGCCGTACGGCTATGAACCTCGCCGGGGATCGACACCCCCCGCATGCGTCGCACCAGCGGCGCCAACGGGGCGAAAAATCCCTGGCTATCCTTGGTATCGAGCATCCCGGCCACGATATCGAGCGGCCGATCGTTCCATCGCGCCTTGATGAAGCTGGCCAGCGCCTGACCGGCCGAGGGATTGTGCCCGCCGTCGAGCCACAATTCGACGCCGTCCGGCAACAAGGCTGGAAGCGGGCCGGAGGTCAGGCGCTGCAAGCGGGCCGGCCACTCGGTCCGGCAAAGGCCACGGGCGAGAACCGTCGGGGACGGTTCGAGATGACCAGACAGCGACAAGGCGGCGGCCACCGCCAATCCGGCATTGTGGATCTGGTGGGCGCCCGGCAGCGCCGGGGACGGCAGCGCTATCTCGTGCCCACCCATCGTGAAATGGAATCCGTCGGCGGCCGTCGAGACCCGCCAATCGCGGTCCTCGACGAGCAGCGGCGCGCCAAGCGCGGCGGCCCGTTCGGCGATAACGGCCAGGGCCTCGGGTTCCTGCCGGGCCGACAGACAGGGCACGCCCGGCTTCAGGATGCCAGCCTTCTCCGAGGCGATGGCGGCAACCGTATTGCCGAGAAATGCCTGATGATCGAGGGAAATGGGCGTCAGCAGGGTGAGGACCGGCCGATCGATGACGTTGGTCGCGTCATAACGTCCGCCAAGGCCGGTTTCCAGCAGGCATAAATCGGCCGACCGCCGGGCGAACGCCAGGAAAGCAGCCGCCGTGGTGATTTCGAAGAAGGTGATCGGTCGCCCGGCGTTGCGACGCTCGCATTCGGTCAGCAGCGAGAGCAACGCCTCGTCATCGATGATCCGACCGGCGACGCGGATACGTTCGGCAAAGCGGACCAGATGTGGCGAGGTATAGACATGAACATCCTTGCCGGCCGCCTCGGCGATGGCCCGTAAGTAGGCGAGCGTCGACCCCTTGCCGTTGGTGCCGGCAACATGGATCACCGGCGGCAGATGCCGTTCCGGATGGTCGAGCTCGGCAAGCAATCCCAGAACACGATCGAGCGCCAGGTCGATGACCTTTGGATGCAATCCCTTGAGACGCTCGAGAACAGCGTCAATCACCCGTTTCGGTCTCGTAACTGTCTGGAGTATCGACCGGCAGGCTCAGCAGCTGGCCGCTCGGTCCCCGGTGGCGGAGCAAGCCCAGGATCCGGCCCAGGGTTTCCGGCAACTGGCTGCGATGCACCACCATATCAACCATGCCATGTTCGAGCAGATATTCCGCCCGCTGGAATCCGTCTGGCAGCTTTTCGCGGATGGTCGTCTCAATGACCCGCACGCCGGCAAATCCGATGACCGCCCCTGGTTCGGCGATATGAATGTCGCCCAGCATGGCAAAGGAGGCCGACACGCCACCGGTCGTCGGATCGGCCAGCAGGACGATGTAAGGCAGTCCCTTCTCCTTGACCTTTTCGACGGCAACCGTGGTACGGGCCATCTGCATCAGCGACAGGATACCCTCCTGCATGCGCGCTCCGCCCGACGACGGAATAACGATCAATGCGGCGTCCTGCAGAATGGCCAGTTCGGCGGCGGCGACAATGCCGTCGCCGACCGCGACACCCATCGACCCGCCCATGAAGGCGAAATTAAAGGCGGCGATCACCGCGTTGACGCCGCCGATCTTGCCATGGGCGACGACGATCGCGTCTTGTTCCGACGTCTTGGCCTGACTGTCCTTCAGGCGATCGACATACCGCTTGCTGTCGCGGAACTTCAAGGGGTCGGCGACACCCTTCGGCAATTCGATCCGCTGGTACTGGCCGCCATCGAACAACGAGGCCAGGCGGGCCTTGACGTCGAGGCGCATATGAAAATCGCAATGCGGACAGACCGCCTGCGTCTTGGCAAGATCGCGGTGAAAAATCATGTGGCCGCACTGCGGGCACTTGTCCCACAGATTGTCCGGCACCTCGCGAGGGCGAACCAGTCTCTGGATTTTCGGGCGAACAAAATTGGTAAGCCAATTCATGGCATTATTCCCGTAGTCGTCATCGGCGAGGATACCTTGCTTTCTCTTAGGCGGTCGGCGCTTCGCCTGAACCGCTAGGAAGAAACAAATTGTCAGTGGCACCGGCGTCTCTGCCGGTGTTCCGGCGTGAGCCGGAAAGGGCCCGCCTAGCGGCGAAACACCGGCAGGGACGCCGGTGCCACTGTGTTTCGTCCAGGGCGGTTCGGCGCGCCACCGGTGCGGAACTCTAATCCTGCTCGGTGGATCCGCGCAAGCCGGCGGCCAACGAACCGACGAACGTCAAAACGTCGTCGACCAGGCCGGGCTTGGCCCGTCCGCCGGCATCGAGCCCGTCGGCCACTGTCTGGACGATGGCCGACCCGACCACCGCCGCGTCGGCCAGACCGCCGACCATGGCCACCTGCGCCGCCGACTTCAATCCGAAACCAACGGCGATCGGCAGCGACGTGTGCCGGTGAAGCCGCTCGACGGCGGCGGCGATCGCCTCGCGGCTGGCCGATGCCGTGCCGGTGATGCCGGCGATCGAAACGTAGTAGACAAACCCGGAAGCGCCGGCCAACACCGTTGGCAACCGCGCGTCATCGGTGGTCGGCGCCGTCAGGAAAATGAAATCGATGCCCTGGGCATGGGCCGGAACGGTCAGTTCCTCGGCCTCTTCCGGCGGCAGATCGACAATGATCAGTCCATCGACGCCGGCGCTCGCCGCCTCGGCGCAAAAGGCCGGCACGCCGTGGGCATAGATGGGATTGTAATAGCCCATCAGAATGATCGGCGTTTCCTGGTCCCGGACCCGGAAGAGACGCACCATCTCCAGCGTGCGAACCAGGCTGGCTCCGTTGGCCAGCGCGCGGATCGATGATGCCTGGATCACCGGACCGTCAGCCATCGGATCGGAAAAGGGCATGCCGAGCTCGATCAGGTCGGCGCCGGCGCCGGGCAGTCCTTCGAGAAGCGCCTGCCCGGTCGCGGCATCGGGATCGCCGGCCGTGATGAAGGTTACCAGACCGGCACGGCCTTCCGCCTTCAGCGCGGCGAAACGCTGGGCGATACGGCTCATGACAGATCTCCTTCGCCGAAGGCTTTGTCGCCAAGCGCCTTGGCGACCGTACCGACGTCCTTGTCGCCACGTCCCGACAACGACACCACCATCACGTGATTGGGACCGAAATCGCGGGCGACGGTCTTGGCATAGGCAATGGCATGCGACGATTCGAGGGCGGGAATGATGCCTTCGAGCCGGGTAGTCAACTGGAACGCCTCCAACGCCTGGGCGTCGGTGATCGACACATAGTCGACGCGGCCGATGTCGCGCAGCCAGGCATGTTCCGGACCGATACCGGGATAGTCAAGGCCAGCCGAGATCGAATGCGCTTCGGTGATCTGGCCGTCGGCGGTCTGCAGAAGATAGGTCCGGTTGCCATGCAGGACCCCCGGCTTCCCTCCGGTCAGCGACGCCGCGTGCTTGCCAGTCTCAATGCCGTATCCGGCCGCCTCGACACCGAAAATCCGAACATCGCGATCGTCGAGGAAGGGATGAAACAAACCCATGGCGTTGGAGCCGCCACCGACGCAGGCGACCAGAGAATCCGGCAGGCGCCCCTCGGCCTCGATAATCTGCGTGCGGGTTTCCTCGCCGATCACCGCTTGAAAATCGCGGACCATCGCCGGATAGGGATGCGGCCCGGCCACCGTGCCGATCATGTAATAGGTATCGTCGACATGCGCCACCCAGTCGCGCATGGCGTCGTTCATCGCGTCCTTGAGGGTCGCCGCCCCGGAAACCACAGGTTTGACCTCGGCGCCGAGAAGCTTCATCCGGTAGACGTTGGGGGCCTGCCGCTCGATATCGGTGGCGCCCATGTAGATCACGCATTTGAGACCGAACTGGGCGCAGACGGTGGCCGTCGCCACCCCATGCTGGCCGGCGCCGGTTTCCGCGATGATGCGCTTTTTGCCCATGCGCCGGGCCAACAGCACCTGCCCCATGCAGTTGTTGATCTTGTGAGCGCCGGTATGGTTGAGATCCTCGCGCTTCAGATAGATCTTGGCGCCGCCAAACGCTGCCGTCAGCCGCTCGGCGAAATAGAGCGGGCTCGGCCGGCCGACGTAATTGGTCAGATAGTACCGAAGCTCGGCGGCAAAGGTCGGGTCCGTCTTCGCAAGGGCATAGGCCTGCTCGACCGAAAGGATCAAGGGCATCAGGGTTTCGGCGACGAAGCGTCCACCATAGATACCGAAATGGCCGCGCTCGTCCGGGCCGGCGCGGAGGGTGTTTCTATTCTGCATAAGTCTGCCTGATCGGCTCGAAAGGGGGGTAATAAAGCACAAACCGGCAGCGTTGCGGAGGATTTTTCACCGGTTCCGCGCGGTCTTGTCGGCAACCGATCCGACGGCCCGACCACCGGAGGCGAGGTTAGAGACTTTTTTTCGCATTCGAAATGAAACGGGCGATCAGATCGGCATCCTTGACGCCAGGCGCCCGTTCGACGCCTGACGACACGTCCACCGCCAGCGCTCCCGACAGACGAATCGCCTCTGCCACAGTGTCGGGCGTCAAGCCGCCGGCCAGCAGCCAGGGGCAGGACCACTGGCGATTTTTGAGGAGGCTCCAGTCGAAAGCCACCGCGTTGCCGCCCGGGTGCGCCGCCTCGGCCGAGGGCTTGGCATCGAACAGCAGCCAATCGGCAACATCCTGGTAAGCCAGCGCGGCATCGAGATCGGCCGCCGTCGAGATACCGACGGCCTTGATCACCGGCATGCCGAATTCCTGGCGGATCGCTTCCACCCGCTCAGGCGTTTCCTGGCCATGCAATTGGAAAAAATCGAGACGGACATTGTTCATGACGCGGGTCAGCAGGGCATCATCGGGATCGACGAACAGGCCAACCCGCGCGATTTCCTCGGGAACCCATTGAAGAATCTCGGCAGCCCGTTCGACGTCGACATGACGGGGACTCTTTTCGAAGAAGACGACGCCCAGGAAATCGGCACCGGCCTCCATCGCCGCCTCGACGACATCCTCGTCGGTCAATCCGCAGATCTTCACCTTGACGGCTGTTGTCACCGAACCACCTCCGCCAGCTCCACCTCGATATGGCGCGCCGCTTCCGCCGGGTCGGCGGCGGCAGTGATCGGCCGGCCGATCACCAGCCAATCGGCCCCTTTGATCATCGCTTCCGCCGGCGTCAGGACGCGCTTCTGGTCATTGGCCGCCGCCCAGGCTGGACGGATGCCGGGAATGACCAACTGGAAGTCCGGACCACATTGGGCCCTTAACGCCTCGACCTCGTGTGGCGAACAAACGACACCGTCGACGCCGGCAGCCTGCGCCAAGTCAGCCAGACGCCGGACCTGATCGAGCATCGAGCCCTCGACGCCGGTCGCCGTCAGATCGTCACCGCTCATGCTGGTCAACACGGTCACCGCGAGAATCCGCGGACGCTCGACGGACAACCGTGCCGCCTCGGAACCGGCGGCATCAACGGCCGCCTTCATCATCTCGGTGCCGCCGCTGGCGTGCACAGTGGTCATCAGAGGTGTCAGGCGCACGGCGCCCTTGATCGCTCCGGCCACGGTGTTTGGAATGTCATGGAATTTCAAATCGAGAAACAGCGGCACGCCGCCGCCGGCCACCGCCCGGACACCAGTCGGGCCGTTCGCGGCGAAAAATTCCAAACCAAGCTTGAGGCCGCCGACCAGGCCGTGGAGCCGCCGCGCCAGGGCGAGCGCCGCCTGCGGATCGGTGGTGTCGAGGGCGCAAAAAACGGGATTGCGGGTCATGGCGTTTTAGAAAGTTCTCCGCTGGAGCGCGAGCTTTCGTGCGGGAGGCAGCCCGCCTCCGGCGCAGTCGGAACTCGCCCTCTCATCTATTGGGATTTAGGGGCTGAGCCGCGACATCGATGGGACCTCATGGTTCGCCATTCACGTCGATCCGGCTTTAGGGGTAGAGGCGGGCAGGGCCGGCAGCGGGGACGATCCCGCCGTTCCGGCCGCAAGACCCTGCAATTGGCGTTCGAGGGCGTCGGCCCTCTTGGCGTTACGCCGCGCCGCCCGGCGATGCTTGAGACCGGCGCCTCCGGCAACGGCGGCACCGATGACAAACCCCAGCAAAAGCGGCGCCAACACCGTGAAAAAGACCGGTACCGCCAGACCGTCCTCGAATGGCCATAGGGCCAGAATCACACTTTGCCGATTGGACAGTGCGAAAAGCAGCACGATCGCGGCAAAGGGGACTCCGACAAGCCAGGACAAGAACTTCACCGCGGCACCAACCTCATTTCACGAAAAGGCAATAGGGGACGGAACCTCAATTACCTGTGTTGAGCCGCTCGCGCAGCAGCTTGCCGGTCTTGAAGAACGGCACGACTTTTTCCGAAACATCGACGGATGCGCCGGTCCTTGGATTTCTGCCTTGGCGGGCATCCCGGCGCTTCACCGAAAAAGCGCCGAATCCGCGCAATTCAACCCGATCGCCACGCGCCAAGGCCGCGGCAATTTCATCGAAAATGGTGGTCACAATCCGTTCGACGTCGCGCTGGTAGAGATGGGGATTCAACTCTGCCAGGCGGGCAATCAGCTCCGACTTGGTCATAGGCTCTCCTGGCTCCTGCTGAGAGGCAGTCTCAGTTCCGCTAGGAGCCTGCCAAAGGCCGACCCCAGCGTCAAGATAAGCCTTTATGATACTTAGCTTTTTTAAGTCAACAAGGAAAACTGCGGCAACCCCGGCACAAGAGCCGCGTCATGTCTGCCGAAAGAATCAAAAAGCAAAAAAATTTCCGGATAAGAAGAAAATGGAGATAGACCAAAAATATTAACCTTTCTGAGCTCATCCGGCCGTCAACGTCACAATTAATATTTTTGACTATGACAAAAAGGGCACCCCGGATTTCTCCGGGATGCCCATTTTTTCGTAAAAAGCTGCAAGAAGACTTACTTGTCTTCCGAATGAGCTTTCTCTTCCTTGGCACGATTGAACGCCGCACCAAGAATATCGCCGAGCGAGGCACCCGAATCGGAAGATCCGTATTCGGCCATCGCCTGCTTTTCCTCGTCGATTTCGCGGGCCTTGACCGACAGGGTCACCTTACGGGTCGCCTTGTCGATCGCCGTCACCTTGGCGTCGAGCTTCTCGCCGACGGCAAAGCGATCCGGCCGCTGATCGCCACGATCGCGGGCCAGCTCGTTCTTGCGGATGAAGCCGGTCAGACCCTCAACGGCAACTTCCAGGCCGTTCTCGGTCACCTGCGTGACCGTGCAGGTCACCACGTCGCCCTTCTTGACATGGGCGATGGCTTCCTTGAACGGATCGGCGCCGAGCTGCTTGATGCCGAGGCTGATGCGTTCCTTCTCGACGTCGACGTCCAAGACCTTCGCCTTGACCAGGTCGCTTTTCTTGAAGTCGAGGATCGCCTGTTCACCGGGACGGTCCCAGGAAATGTCGGACAGGTGAACCATGCCGTCGATCTCGCCGGGCAGGCCGATGAACAGACCGAATTCGGTGATGTTCTTGACCTCGCCTTCGACCTCGGAGCCAACCGGGAACTTTTCGAGGAAGCCTTCCCACGGGTTGGACATGGTCTGCTTGAGACCCAGGCTGATGCGGCGCTTCTGGGCGTCGACATCGAGCACCATGACCTCGACCTCCTGGGAGGTGGAGACGATCTTGCCGGGATGAACGTTCTTCTTGGTCCAGGACATCTCGGAGACGTGCACCAGACCCTCGACACCGGCTTCCAGCTCGACGAAGGCGCCGTAGTCGGTGATGTTGGTGACGCGGCCGACGAACTTGGCGCTGACCGGGTACTTCTGCTCGACGCCTTCCCAAGGATCGGCCTCAAGCTGCTTGATGCCGAGGCTGATGCGCTGGGTTTCCGAGTTGAAGCGGATGACCTGCACTTTGACCGACTGGCCGATATGCAGCGCTTCCGACGGGTGATTGATGCGCTTCCAGGCGATGTCGGTGACATGCAGGAGGCCATCGACGCCACCCAGGTCGACGAACGCGCCGTAATCGGTGATGTTCTTCACCACGCCCTCGAGGATCTGGCCTTCCTTCAGGCTTTCGATCAGCTCGGAGCGCTGTTCGGCGCGGGTTTCTTCGAGAACGGCGCGGCGCGACACCACGATGTTGCCCCGCGAACGATCCATCTTGAGGATCTGGAAGGGCTGCGGCGTGCCCATCAGCGGCCCGATGTCACGGACCGGACGGATGTCGACCTGGCTGCCCGGCAGGAAGGCCACGGCACCCGACAGATCAACGGTAAAGCCACCCTTGACGCGGCCGAAGATGACGCCGGTGACGCGCTGGTTGTCCTGGAAGGACTTTTCGAGCTGCGTCCAGGCTTCCTCGCGCCGGGCCTTTTCGCGGCTCAGCATGACTTCGCCGTTCTTGTCCTCGTAGCGCTCGATGAAGACCTCGACTTCGTCGCCTGCCTTGATGTCGGCGGGACGGCCGGGAATTCCGAATTCCTTGAGCGGGATGCGACCCTCGGACTTCAGTCCGACGTCAATCACCGCGAAGTCGCCGTCGATCTCAACGACGATACCTTTCACTACGGAGCCTTCGAAGGCCCCGGACTCGCCGAACGTCTCGTCCAGCAGGGCAGCGAAATCTTCCGTCGCCGCAGTATCAGTGGCATTTACCATAGTAAGAGTTCCTTTCACGTATATCTTCCAGGCCGGCCGGTTGTCTCCAGCGGTCTTCGGCGGAAAAAAACAACTTTGACCGTTTCTCCGCCGAGAGAAACGGTCACCCTTGCCGCCGCTTAGCCGATCTCAGCCAGCGGGGCGTCGCTCGGAAATGATCGCTACGGCCTTGGCAAAGGCCGCTTCTGCGTTAAGCTCGGTCGTATCCAGCACCACCGCATCGGCGGCCGGAACCAACGGAGCCACACTCCGCGCGCGATCCCGCGCGTCGCGTTCTCGCATTTCTTCAAGAACGCGCTCTCCTATAGCCGACTCTCCCTTGTCAAGCAACTCTTTCAACCGTCGCGCAGCACGGCATTCGACACTGGCGGTAATGAACAGCTTCACCTCCGCCGCCGGACAGACCACCGTGCCGATATCACGGCCGTCGAGAACCGCCCCAGGCGCCCTTGTCGCATAGGCCCGCTGGAATTCCAGTAAAGCGGCCCGCACAGCGGGAATCGCCGCCACTTTCGACGCTGCCTGGCCGGCCGTCTCGGTCCGCAGATCAGGAGACGAAAGGCCGGCCGGATCAAGCGCCCGGGCGGCCGCTTCCGCCGCCACCGGGTCGGCCGGATCGCCCTTGGCACGCACCACCGCCCAACCAACGGCGCGGTAGAGCGCGCCGGTGTCGAGATAATTGAGACCGAAATGAGCCGCCAACCGGCGCGCCAGAGTTCCTTTGCCGGCCGCCGCCGGTCCGTCGATGGCGATGATCATGGTATAATGTCCTTATTTATAAATGTCCCTCAAGCGCCGGGCGCCGGCATCCGCCGGCTTGGCTTTCCTCGCTTATGCCTACGCTGGCGCTCCGGCAACGCTGCGGCGCCCTCAGCGGGCTAGTCGCGGGCGAGGCCCGCTTGCTTTGTTAAATGGTTCCTCAGACGCCGGGCGCCGGCATCCGCCGGCTTGGCTCTCCTCGCTTATGCCTGCGCTGGCGCTCTGGCAACGCTGCGGCGCGCTCAACGCGCTAGTCGCGGGCGAGGCCCGCTCCGGTTGGGTCCTTTCAAAAGACAATGCTGGAAATGGGGAGCGGAGCGGCTTGCCGCGACTGGGCCGCCCCGGCCCCGCGCGACGATTCGCGCGTAAGCCAAGCCGGCGGATGCCGGCGCCCGGCGCCTGAGGGACATTTCATATTTTCTCAATCTTCGCGCCCAGGCCGTTCATCAGCCCGGCGAAGCCGGGGAAGCTGGTGGCGATGGCCGAGGCATCGTCGATGCCGACCGGACGGCGGGCGGCCATTCCCATGACCAGGAAGGACATGCCGATGCGGTGGTCGAGATTGACCGCAATGGTGGCACCGCCTTCGGCCGGGCCGCCGTCGCCGTGGACGATCAGATCGTCGCCGTCGATCTCCACTCTGACGCCGCAGGCCGCAAGACCGCCGGCCACCGCCGCCAGCCGATCGCTCTCCTTGACCCGCAGCTCGGCAAGACCGCCCATCCGCGTCGTCCCGCGGGCAAAGGCCGCGGCGACCGCCAGGATCGGATATTCGTCGATCATCGTCGGGGCCCGTTCGGGCGGCACGTCGACGCCGCTAAGCGCCGACGCCCGGACCACCAGGTCGGCCACCGGCTCGCCGCCTTCGATACGGGCGTTGGCGACGGTGATATCGGCGCCCATTTCCAGCAAGGTTTGGTAAAGCCCCGAACGCAGCGGGTTGGTCCCGACCGACGTCACCACAATGTGAGAACCGTCGACCAGAAGAGCGGCAACCACCGGAAAGGCCGCCGACGAGGGATCGGCCGGCACTTTGATGGAACATCCGGTGAGTTCCGGCTGGCCGGTTACCGAAATTGCCCGCCCGCCGCCGGAAAGCGTCTCGACGTCCACCTGCGCTCCGAAGCTCCGCAACATCAGTTCGGTATGGTCGCGAGTCGCTTGCCTTTCGATCACCGTGGTAATGCCCGGCGTGTTGAGGCCGGCCAGCAGTACGGCCGATTTGACCTGGGCCGACGGCATCGGAAGTTCATAGGTCAGCGGGATGGGGGACGCCGTGCCGATCACCGCCAGCGGCAGCCGTCCACCGGAACGGCCGACAAAACCGGCGCCGATGCGGCTCAAGGGCTCGACGATGCGTCGCATCGGCCGCGACCGCAGCGAGGCGTCGCCGGTGAACACGGCCGTGAAGGGATGGCTGGCCACCAGTCCCATCAGCAATCGCGCCCCGGTGCCGGCATTACCCATGTCGAGGACGTCTTCGGGCTCCGCCAGACCACCGACGCCGCGGCCATGGAGGATCCATCGGCCGTCCTCCTGGCGTGTCACCAGGGCGCCCAGCCGCCGCATGGCCTCGGCGGTCCGAAGGACGTCCTCACCTTCAAGGAGTCCCTCGATCGTGCTGCGGCCGATGGCCAGGGCGCCGAACATCAGGGCACGATGCGAAATCGATTTGTCGCCCGGCACTTTTGCCTCCCCGGCCAGTGGCCGAGCGGCGAACGACATCATGGGGATGACCAAGGACGATGCGGACATGGGCAAAAGACCTTCGCTGGTCGAACGGAAACGCCTGTGAAACGATCCTGCGGAGCGTCCCGGGACGTGAATAAATTGCCTGGGACACGAATAAATTGGCGGAGCGATTCACCCGAAGCCGAAGCGTCCGGAATCGGAATCTGCCGCCGTGAAACAAGCGCTTCCTACCACAGGCGGCGGCCTCAAGGTAGACTTCGTCGTCCGTCGTTCGACGACGAGATCGGGCTTCCAGCGATTTTTCGTTTTGACACGGCCTGGGTTACGTGGCAAATGGCCGGACAGCATCATGGTTTGCGAGTTTCAAGGAGGACACGGGTGGCAAAACCGGAATGGGGTGTGAAACGCACCTGCCAGAGCTGCGGCGCCCGCTTCTACGACATGGCGCACTCGCCGATTGTCTGTCCCAAATGTGGATCGACCGTCGAACCCGAGGTGACCTTCAAGTCGCGTCGTCAGGCGGCAGTCGTCGTTCCTGAGCCGAAGGTCGTGCCCATCGTCGTTGACGAGGAGATAGCCGATCTCGAAGGCGCCACCGAAGAGATCGATACCGCCGACGAGGAAGAAACCGAAACGGCAAAGGCCGACGGCGATGAAGAGGAAGAGGAAGAGAGCGCCCTGATCGAGGACGCCTCGGACCTGGGCGAGGACGATGACGACATGGCGGAAGTCATGGAGCACATCGACGAAGACCTGGAAAACGAGATCTGAAGCGGCCGACAGGGGACATTAACGAAGGGCTCTTTTTTTGCTTGCATGAGCTTTTCGAAATCCCTATGTTCCGCCACCTGCACGGCTTAAACGCCGTGCCCCAGAATTCGGGGCCATAGCTCAGCTGGGAGAGCGCTACAATGGCATTGTAGAGGTCAGGAGTTCGATCCTCCTTGGCTCCACCAAATAGATCAAGGCCCTAGCCGGAAACGGCTGGGGCCTTTTTTGTTTCCCGGATGCATCGCATCGTGAACCGTGCATTGGTGCCCGCCTCAACGAATGTGAATGTCGATGCCCATGTTTCGGTCGCCGCTTCGAACGATGCGACCGAGCAAGCAGCGCTGACTCGCTGACAAAAGTCCAAGGCTCTCATCAGGGCGCCGGTGCCGGAGCGCGTCAGTGTCCGTAGCCTCCCATAGGCGCCGGTGCCACCGAGGTTGAATGACTGACGGCTTCCTAAGTCAGCGTCGCCACCTGCGTCAGGAACCCGTCCACTTTGTCGCGGAACAGCCGGACCTCGGCGGAGACATCCTGCGAGGAGGTTTGCACGGAATTGGCCTCGCCCCTGGCCTCGTCGGTCGTCTGGGCGAGGCGGGTGGCCAACTGCGCGCCTTTCTCGGCGCCATCGGCGGCGAATTGGACGCGCCGGCTGATCTCCTCGGTCGCCGCATGCTGCTCCTCGACGGACGAGGCGACGTCGCCGGCCAGCGTAGTAATCCGGGTGATACTGCCGTCGATCTCCTCCATCGCGGCCACGGCGGCCGACGACGCCTGACGAATGGCCTCGATCTGATCGCTCACTTCCTTGGTCGCCTGGGTGGTTCGCACCGCCAAGGCCTTCACTTCGCCTGCCACCACGGAAAACCCCTGTCCCGCCTCGCCGGCCCGCGCCGCTTCGATGGTGGCGTTCAAGGCCAGCATGTTGGTCTGGCCGGCGATCGCCTCGATCAGTTCCACCACATCGCCGATTTTGGCGGCGTATTGCGCCAGCAAGGTGAATTGTTCGGAACCACGCTTGACGCTTTCCGAGGCATTGCGCGACTGACTGGCCGTATCGCCGATACGGCTGGCGATCTCGCCGATCGAGGCCGACAGTTCGACCGCCGTTCCGGCCAGCGCCTGCACTTCCATGCCGACATGATTGGTTGCCTCGGCCACGCTGCCGGCGTCCGCCACCGTGGCCGACGCCTTCGACGCCATGCCTTTCGTCGTCGCGCACATGGCGTCGACATGGCCGCTCACCGCGCTCAGGGCCTTGCTCGCCTCCGATTCGAACGCCTTCACTTCCGAAGCGAGGCGTTCGGCTCGCGTCAGCCGTTGCTCCTGCGCCTGCCGGGCCTCGTCGGCCAGGTGCCGCGACCGCCGGGCGTTGTCACGCAGAACGACCAGGGCCTTGGCCATGGCCTCGACCTCGTCGGAGCGCTCCGACCGGTCGATCTCGACGTCGAGGTCATCGTCGGCCAGACGGATCACGGTCGTCGTCAATCGACCGAGCCGCAAAATGACCTGTCGCAGCAGCACGACAATCACGCTGCCGGTGACCACACAGACGGCCAGCAAGGTAGCCAGGGAAGCGCCGAGCCTTATCCAGGCGTCGTTGATCGCCGCCGCATTCAGGTCATAGGCGGTTTCGACGGCCGCATCGCGCATCACCAGTCCATTGGTCAGCATCGGTGTCGTCCAGCCGCGCCATTCGGCATCGGAGACCGTCGACGGCTGGTTGTTGCGAGCCGCTTCGATGATCGCCCGATAGCGCTGTTCGCCCTCGGTCATCACTGTCGTCCGGACATGCTCCAACGCCTTGGCCAGTTTGGGCGGATCGCCCAGGTTATTCACCGCCTGCACCTGCATCTGCCAGAGCAGGGCGACCTTGCCGGAAAGTTCGGTGGCGGCGTTGATACGGTCGGCCGGAAAGGCCAGTCCCCGGACGAACAGGCCTAGAATGGCCGACCGGCTGCCATTCACATCGCGCGACGTCTGCGCCAGCCGGGCCAGATTGACCGGTGCGGCAAGGTTGGGGCCGGTCAGCGTGGTGCTGCGAAAGGCTTCGTCGACCGCCTTGTCGATGAAGCCCAGGCCACGAGCCAAGCCGTCGACCGAAGACGCCAAAGCATCGGCCGGCCGCGCCGCCTTGGGTTTTTGCACGGCCAGTCGCGCCTGATCCCGGGTGTTCTTGAAGGCGGCAATGGCGGCATCCAGCGAATCGGTCGGCAAACCGGCGGTCTGCGCCGCCTGATAGGCCGCCGTCAGAGTCGTGTCGGTGGCGGCCACCGCTTTTTCGAGATTTGCCGCCAGATCGCCTGTCAGCGGCGTTTCGTTGTCCAAGGCCGCACCCCAGGCGCTGCGTTCCGAGGCCAAAAGTCCGCCAATCCGCAGGCAGAGCTCGAACGACTTCAGCGACCGGGCCGCGGCGTTCTGCTGGCGCATGTCGGATATGGCGCTCCAGGCGATAAAGACAGACACGCCAATGGCCAGAACGGCAATGGCCAAATTGCCCGATAAGATCTTGGCACGCACGTTCATCGGTCCACCCCCCTATGACGCTGGCCTTTTTTGACACGACCCCGGCCGCTCCATTCGACGGACCGGCTGGCCCCGGCCAGCTTAACCGCTAACGCGGGAACTGCAACTTCAGGCAGTATCCGGCGCCGAAAATGCTCTCTTATTTTCGGCGCCTTCGCCAGGCAGCGTTCTGCCAGCCGGTCTCACCCCTTGAATTTCGCCGCCAGCTGTTCCGAGCCGCGGGCCAGCAGGCCAAGGTCCGAACCGACCGCGACGAACAGACAACCGGTGCCGATGTAATGCCGCGCCAGCTTTTCGTCGGGTGTCAACATGCCGGCCGGTTTGCCGGCGGCGCGGATGCGGGCCAGGGTCTGGTCGATGGCGGCCAGCATGTCGGGGTGCTTGGGGTCGCCGACGTGACCGAGCGCCGCCGACAAGTCGCCGGGACCGACGAACAGACCGTCGACCCCCTCGACCGCGGCGATCTCCTCAAGATGCTCCATGCCCTTGCGGGTCTCGATCTGCAGGAGAACGCAGATCTCCTCCTCGCAGATCTGCGGATAGCCCTTGACCCGGCCATAGAGCGCCGCCCGCGGGGCGGCGGAATAGCCGCGCACTCCTTTCGGCGGATAGCGGGTGGCGGCAACCGCGGCGCGCGCCTCGTCCGCCGATTCGATCGACGGGATCAGCAGCGTCTGCACGCCGATGTCGAGATAGCGCTTGATGTCGACCGTATCGTTCCACGGGACGCGCACCACCGGATGGGCGGTGCCGCCGGTCGCCGCCTGCAACTGCATCATCACCATCGGCAGTTCGTTGGGAGCATGCTCGGTGTCGAGCACCAGCCAGTCGAAACCGGCTCCGGCGATGATCTCGACGGTCATGTGGTTCGACAGAATCGACCACAAGCCGATCTGCAGATGTCCGGATTTGATGGCACGTTTGAAAGTATTCACCGGTAAAGTCGAATTCATTTTATGGCTTATCCCTATCGTTCGGGTGCGACAAAAAATCGGAACGACCACAAAGGGCACCAAGAACACGAAGCGGCCTGAGCGGCGATAACCCGCGTTGTTCGCTCAAACCGCCGGCAATACCCTGGTTCTCTTGGTGTCCTTGGTGCGCTTCGTGGTGAATTCCTTCCTTCAGGGGCTGTCACCGGAACGAAGGGGATCAGTCTCTTCATTTTCTGTCTGTCCGTAACTGCTGTTATACCAAGGTGCAGTGATCGGAACCGATCACTGCACCCTCAAGCGCCGGGCGGGTTTCTCCGAAACCCTTGGCTACGCTCGCATAAGCTCGCGGGCCCGCAATGGGCCAACCAAGTCTCGATGAGTCGTCCTCATCAAGACTTGGTATTACTTATGCTTTCTGGCCGATTTCGAAATTGGCGAGGTTTTCCAGCGCCCGGACCATGCCGGAATGGTCCCAGGCCTTGCCGCCGTTGGCGGCGCAGCTGTTGAACAGTTCCTGGCAGGTGGCGGTGTTGGGCAGCGACAGGC
>JARLJB010000354.1 GCA_031291415.1 Telmatospirillum sp. | reverse complement strand
CCTACCCAACGGGCCTGAAAGTCGAGGATGCCGAGATGGACGCGCTCAACCTTCATCGTCACGATTTCCACGCCGATTGGAACTACACGATCAGGCCCCAAAATCCTAAATCGTAGCGGTAATTATTGAACAAGCCCTAAGGGAATTGCGTTCCACTTTATTGAGATAGAGGCGGATTCAGATTTTTGACGGTATCGCCATGCGATTCCGTCAAAAATCATCCGGCTCTGGTATCAGCCGATATCGTCACGCCCGCCCCAATAGCCGGCCAGCAGGGATCCGCTGAAATTGTGCCAGACACTGAAGATGGCTCCCGGAATGGCGGCAATCGGGTCTAGGTGGGCGATCGCCAGGGCAACGGCCAGGCCCGAGTTCTCCATGCCGATTTCAAAGGCGATGGCCTTGCTTTTGCGATGCGTCATGCCGATGCCGCGCGATGCGCCGTAGCCAAGGGTCAGCCCGAGCGCGTTGTGCAGGACCACCGCGACGAAGGCTATGACCGCCACCGTCGCCAATTTGGCGGCGCTCAAGGCGACGACAACGGTGATGATGGCGATGATTGCCACCACCGATATCAAGGGAACGAAGGTGATGATTCGCTTGACGGCGGCGCCCGCCGCCATGTTGATCGCCACGCCGATGGCGATCGGCGCCAACACGATCTTCAGGATGTCGACGAACAGCGCGCTTGCGTCGATCGGGATCAATGTGCCGGCCAGATAGAGGAAAATGAAGGGCGTGACGATCGGCGCCAGGATGGTGTTGATGCTGGAGATCGTTACCGAGAGGGCCGTGTCGCCTTTGGCGATGAAGGTCATGACGTTCGACGCCGTGCCGCTTGGACAGCAGCCGACCAGGATCAGGCCTGCCGCCAGCGATGGCGATAGGCCAAGAATCTTGGCGATGCAAAAGGCGACGCCGGGCATGATCAGGTATCGCAGCAGGACACCGGCCAGGACATCCTTCGGCCGTTTGAAGACGAGCCCGAAATCATGGAGACTCATGGTCAACCCCATCCCCAGCATAACGACGCCGAGAAGCCAGGGAATCCAGGTGCCAAAAGGTTTGAAGGGAGCTGGTGACAGGTAGGCGATCGCCGCACAGAGAATGACCCATAGGGGAAACAGCCTGGTGACGAACTTGACGACTTTTTCCACGATACCCATGAGCTTCGCTTCCTTGAGATTTAAACCTGGCGTCGGGATACTCACGATGGATGAGCTCCTGGCTGTGGTCCAGACCGATCGCGCTTCTGAATAAGACTCCTTAATGCCCGAAACGGGAAACCCGTCAAGCCTTTCCGGCATGACAGGTTTCCCATAATCGGATTTCATTGCATCAGGGAGTCTGGAGTTCGTGATCGAATACAATATGACGTGATGGTGAATATCATAAATAACGTCATGTTATTTATACATGCTGCATAACATTACTATAACGTAACAATTTGTAACGTGCTTTACCCTGGGATATGTAACTGCTAGTTTATAACATCCTCTTAACGGAACCACAGAGAGTTCGGAACGGGGATCATCTTGGGGAAAGCGGAAGCCTTGTCGGTATTCCGGTATCTTGACCGTCGGGATTTATCATGCCCGCTGAAATGAAGAAGCTGCAGCGTCTTGGCTGGCTGGCGGCGGTCTTTCTGACCTTGCGCGTGGCCGACCTGCTGATCGTGACCGTGAGCGGACTGGTCGCCTATTGGGCCCGTAGCGGCTTCGAGGCTCTGCCGCAGCTTGAGTTCATGGCAATCGCCTTCGCCATCATTTTATGCCTCGTCATCTTCAATCTGGGGCAAGCCTATATTACCAGTTATGCCGAAAGCATCTGGGCGATGTCGATCCGGGTCACCGGATACTGGGCGCTGGTCTTTCTGCTTTTGCTGGCGGCGGCCTTCATGCTGAAGGTCTCGGATCATTTCTCGCGCATCTGGGCCTGCATATGGTTCCTGCTGTCGGTCGCAGGCTTTGCTGGCACGCGGGCCGTCGTTGCCAATCTCGTCATCGGCGCCCGCCGGAAGGGCCGACTGTCCACGCGTGTTGCTATTATCGGCGCCGACGAATTGGGCATCCAGCTTTATAACCATCTGAAGACACATGATGATTATGTCGAAGTGGTCGGGGTCTTCGACGACCGCATCGAGCGCCTGCAAGAGCAAGCGGCGCGACAGGGCATCGAGATCAAAGGGCGCGCTTCCGACGTCATCGCCTGGGCGCGGGAGCAACAGATCGACAGCGTCATCATCGCCCTGCCCTGGACCGGCGAAAGACGGTTGCGCGAACTGATCGAGATGCTGCAGGTGCTGCCCATCGACGTGCAGATCTGTCCGGAGGGTTTGGGCTTCGTCGTCAAGAGTTTTCCGCTGTTTCGCAATTCCATCGCCACCACCTTGGGCGGTCTGCCGATGTTCACCCTGGCCCGGCGGCCCCTCGACGGCTGGAACTGGTTGATCAAGCGTATCGAGGATGGTGTGCTGATCGCCCTGATTATGCCCCTGGCGATCCCGCTTTGTCTGTTGATTGCCCTCCTCATCAAGCTGGACAGCCCAGGGCCGGTTCTTTTCCCGCAGCAGCGGACCGGATTCAACGGACGTGTTTTCTGGGTCAAGAAGTTCCGGACCATGAGAACCTCGGATTGCGAATCGGTGGGGGAGACCAATGCCGCCAAGCGCGACGATCCGCGCGTGACGCGCGTCGGCTATTTCCTGCGCCGCAGCAGCCTCGATGAATTGCCGCAGCTTCTCAACGTGTTGAAAGGTGAAATGTCGATCGTCGGTCCCCGCCCGCATGCCATTTCGCACGATCAGCAGTTCGCCCGTGTCATCAGCCAGTATTACGCCCGCCACCGGGTGCGTCCGGGCATCACCGGCTGGGCCCAGGTGAACGGCTTGCGCGGCAGTGTCGAGGATGACGAGCATATCCGTCGCCGCATCGATTATGATCTTTGGTATATCGAGAACTGGTCCGTGCTTTTCGACATCCGCATTCTGCTGATGACCCCCTTCGTCGGCATGATTAACCACAACGCCTATTGACCCCACCGCCGGCCGGCGCCTCGTCGCGCCAGCCCGGCCCATAGCGCAAGAAGCAACCTCATGATCATTGATGCGAACGATCTGCCGGAAACCGAGGTGCTTTCGGCCGACATCTGTATCGTCGGCGCCGGCGCCGTCGGCATCGCCATGGCGCTCGACCTCATCGGCAGCGGCCTTGAGGTTCTGCTTCTCGAAGCCGGTGGCTTTGATCGCGAAGAGGACACTCAGTCGCTTTATGTCGGGCAGGTCGCCGACGTCGCCATGCACAGCCCACCTGATACCTATCGTGAACGGCGTCTTGGCGGCTCGACCACCACCTGGGGCGGCCGGTCGATGCCGTTCGACCCCATCGATTTCGAAAAGCGCGATTACATTGCCCATAGCGGTTGGCCGATCAGCCGGGCCGATCTCGATCCCTTCTACCCGGAAGCCAACCGGATCAGCGAAGCCGGCCGTTTCGCCTATACCATCGAAACCGCCTTCGACCATCCGCGCAAAGCGATGATCGAGGGTTTCGCAAGCGACAATTTCACCACCAACACGCTTGAGCGGTTTTCATGTCCGACCGATTTCGGCCGGCGTTATCGGCATAAATTGGAGGCCGCGGCGAATATCCGGGTGCTGCTGCATGCCAATGTCGTGCATATCGCCCTCGACAGTCTCGGCGGAAGAGTCGACCGGTTGCAGATCGCCACGCTGAAAGGCCGCCGTCTCACGGTCCGCGCCGGCCATGTCGTCCTCGCCAATGGCGGGCTCGAGGCAACCCGGCTTTTGCTTGCCAGCCGTGACGTGCAGGATCGAGGCATCGGCAACCAGCATGATCTGGTCGGGCGGTTTTATATGTGCCATGTCGCCGGAACCATCGGCGCCATCCAGTTCAACCGGTCCGTTTGGAACGGCTACGATATTGCCGACGAAGGGACCTATTGCCGCAGGCGCCTGGCCCTCCGTCCCGAGGCGCAGCGGTCGCACGGTGTCGGCAATGTCATCGGCCGCCTGCATCACCCCCGTATCACAGATCCGGCACATCGCAACGGTGTGCTCTCGCTGCTCTATCTGGCGCGCATGTTCATTCCCTATGAATATGGCAAGCGCCTGCATGGCGGTGTCGATGTCGATTTTCCGACCAGATTGCGCCACCTCCGCAACGTCCTGACCGATATTCCCGATACGGTCGCCTTCATGCTGCATCTGCTGCGCGACCGTCGGCTGGCCGAACGCAAATTCCCATCCATCGTCATCCGCTCGAAAGCTCACCTTTACAGCCTCGATTTCCATGCCGAGCAGGAACCCAACCCGGCCAGCCGGGTCAGCCTGACGACGGAGACAGACGCGCTCGGCCTGCCGCGCTTGATGATCGACTGGCGCTATACCGATCGAGATATTGCGACGGTCTCGACGATGCTGGCGCTGCTCGCCGGGGACATCGCCCGCTCCGGGGTCGGCCGTTTCGATTACGCTCCGGACAGCGTCGAGCAGGAAATGACGCGTTACGGCGCCTACGGCGGTCATCACATAGGCACCACTCGCATGGGGGCCACGGCCCGCGAGGGAGTCGTCGACGCCAATTGTACGGTGCATGGCCTTGCCAACCTGCATATCGCCGCAGCCTCGGTCTTTCCCACCTCAAGTCAGGCCAACCCGACCTTGACCGTCATCGCCATGGGCCTGCGTCTGGCCCGCCATCTTAAGGACCGCGCCGCCCGACCTCTTTCCGCCCGTAGCCCGGAAGGAGCCCTGTCATGAGCCGGCCCATCCTGGTCCTCGGAGCGAGTGGGTTCATCGGCCGGCAAGTGACGGCGGCGCTCGCCGCCAGCGGTTGGGCCACACCGATCGCCGCCGGCCGGCATCTTGCCCTCGGACAGAGCTGTTTGCGTCTCGATATCACCGACGAGGCAGCCCTCATGCGTGCCCTCGACGGAGTCGACGACGTGGTGAATTGCATGGCCGGAGCGCCTGCCGCCATGGCGCGGGGCTGCAAGACGCTTTTTCGCGCCGCCGAGGCATCGGGACGGCCGATGATCGTCCATCTCAGTTCGATGGCCGTTTATGGCGACGTCGCCGGTCCGGTCGATGAGACCGCCGCCATCAATGACAGCCAAGGTCCCTATGCCGCGGCCAAGCTGGTGGGCGAACGGCTGGCCGCCAGCTATCCTCGATCCGTGGTGTTACGCCTCGGCTGTGTCTACGGTCCCGAAAGTAAACAATGGAGCGGGCGGATAGCCCGTCTCCTGCGGGCGCGCCGCATCGGCGACCTCGGGGCGGCAGGCGATGGCATCGCCAATCTCGTTTACGTCGGAGACGTCGCGCAGGCCGTGTTGGCGGCATTGCAGACCGAACGCGCCGAAGGCCAGGCCTTTAATCTGGCGATGGCCGGCGCCCCGACCTGGAACGACTATTTTCTGCTGTTCGCCAAGGCTCTCGGAGCCGTGCCGATCACCCGGCTCTCCGAGCGCCGCATCGCCTTCGAAGCCCGGATCATGGCGCCGCCATTGAAAATCGCCGAAATCGCCGTACGTCGCCTTGGATTGCCGGCGGACCTCGTGGCGCCCGCAATTCCACCCTCGCTGGCCCGCCTCTGGCGCCAGGAAATCATCCTCCTCCCGGACAAGGCCGAGGAAATTCTGGCCATGCGCTGGAAACCGTTGGCCGAGGGACTGGCGGAAACCGCCGACCATATTTAGAGCGGGGTGCGTCAAATCTGACGCACCCCGCTCCAGCGGCCATTGCGGCCGCGGCCAAGCGTGCGGAGGCGCGCGCCCGGCGAGGGGCATAAATCTAAGCTAGAGCGGGATGAGTTTATGTCCGGTCATATCCTGAGTTTCTGAAGTAATTGATGCATTCGTGTGGGGTGTAGGCGTCAAGCAGATTTTTTATGGCGCCGACCACGGCATCGAGGCTTCGCGCAGCGGCTTTACGCAGCAGGTGCTTGAGCTTGGCAAAGACCTGCTCGATGGGGTTGAGGTCTGGCGAGTATTTCGGCAAGAAGAACAGTTTGGCGCCGGCCGCGCGGATCGCCCGGCGGTATAGCGCGACAATCTGGATGAGAAGTGCGCGTCAATCAGGATGACGGTCCCCTTGTGACTACAATCAGGATGACGGTCCCCTTGTGACTACCGAGATTGTCCATGATCACGATGTCGCCGGGGCTCAAGGTTGGAACCACAAGCTGTTCGACGTAGACCTGGAAGCGCTGGGCGTTGATCGGGCCATCGAGGAGCCATGGCGCGTCGATGCGAT
>JARLJB010000353.1 GCA_031291415.1 Telmatospirillum sp. | reverse complement strand
GCGGACGACGTATTGCAGGGCGATATCGGTGTTGAGCAGGTTGAGGCCGTTCATCAGGCACATGTAGACGATGGTGCCGAGGAGCGAGCCGGTGATCGAGCCGACACCGCCGGCCGCCGAGACGCCGCCGATGTAGGCCGCCGCGATTGCGTCCAGTTCGAATAGCGTTCCTGCCGTCGGCAAGGCGGACTTCAGCCGCGCCGAGAACAGGATGCCCGACAGTGCCGCCATCAGCCCCATCGACCCGAATACCAGGAAGGTGATCTTGCGGACGCTGATGCCGGACAGTTCCGCCGCTTCTGGGTTGCCGCCGACCGCATAGATGTGCCGGCCGAGCACGGTCTTGGTTGTTATGTACTCGTAGGTGATCACCACGGCGAGGACGATGACCACCGTCCACGACAGGCCATTGTAGCCCGACACGATCCAGCTGATGACGGCGAGGATCGCCGACATGGACACCAGCTTCGCCACGAACAGGTAGAGCGGCAGGACCTCGAAGTCATAGCTCTGCTTCTGCCGACGGCTGATGGTCTCGGAAATCACGAACCAGATGAGAGCGATCAGACCGAGCACCAGCGTGGTCTTGTGGATGCCCGGCAGGAAGGCGTCGGTGGCGAAGATGTCGGGAATGAAGCCGTTGCCGATCTCGTTGTAGAAGGCATTGGGGATGATGATGGTGCCGGTCGACCCGGTCACGACCAGCAACAACCCGCGATAGATGAGCCAGCCGGCCAGCGACGTCACGAAGGAGGGAATGGCCATCCGCGCCACGGGATAGGCGGTTACCAGACCGGCGCACACGCCGAGGGCGAGGATCCCCGGAATGACCACGGCCACCGGCAGATGCCATTGCACCAATGCGATTGCGGCGATCGCTCCGAGGAAGCCGGCGAGAAAGCCGATCGACATGTCGATCTGCCTGATCACGATCACGAGCGTCACGCCGACGGCGAGGACGGCGATGTAGCCGGACTGGTTGAACAGGTTGACGATGTTGCGTGATGACAGGAAGAGCCCGTTCGTCAGCCACTGGAAGATGCCCATGATGACGACCAGCGCGATGTACATGCCGTACTCGCGAATGTTCGCTGAAAAGACCTTCCTCAAGTCTTTGGTAATCACTCTCGTTTCCTCCCGTCAGCTGGTCGCCATCTGCATGATGAGTTCTTGATTTGCCTCGGATACGGGGAGTTCGCCGGCGATCCTGCCCGAGGAGACCGCATAGATCCGATCGCTCATTCCGAGGATTTCCAGCAGTTCCGACGAGATCATGATGATGCTCATGCCCTGTTCGACGAGCCGGTTCATGATGCAATAGATTTCGTACTTGGCTCCGACGTCGATGCCGCGGGTCGGCTCGTCGAGGATGAGCACTGCCGGCTTGACGAACAGCCATTTCGCCAAGGACACTTTCTGTTGGTTGCCGCCCGACAGATTGACGACGGTCTGACCGACACTCGGCGTCTTGATGTTGAGCGCTTCCTTGAAGCCCATCGCGACCTTGACTTCGGCATTTTCGTCGATCGCGCCGTTGCTGGCGATCTCCTTCAAGTTGGCGATGCTGATGTTCTGCTTGACGTCCTGGATCAGGATCAGGCCATTGCCCTTCCTGTCCTCGGTCGCATAGGCGATGCCGGCGTCGATTGCGTCTCTGGGATTGCGGATGTGGCGTTCCCGGCCTTTGACCAGCAGCATTCCGGACAAGAGGTAGTGATCGGGATTGCCAAAGATGCTGCGGGCGAATTCGGTGCGCCCCGAGCCCATCAGACCGGCGATGCCGACGATTTCGCCTTTCTTAACCTTCAGGTTGATGTTCTTAAGAACCGGCCGGCCGCGGCTGGTGTCGTAGGCGTTCCAGTCCTTCACCTCGAGCACGGTTTCATCCGAGCGATGGTGCACACGCGGCGGATAGATGTTGCTGATCTCGCGCCCAACCATGTGCTTGATCAGCAGCGCCTCGTCGATCGCGCTGTCGCGGGCGTCGATCGTGCAGACGGTCCTGCCGTCGCGCAGCACTGTCACCGCATCGGCGACCCGGATCACTTCCTTGAGCTTGTGGGAGATCAGGATCGACGTCACGCCGTCCTGCTTCAGGTGCAGCAGCAGGTTGAGAAGATTGGTGCAGTCGTCCTCGTTGAGGGCCGCAGTCGGTTCGTCCAGGATCAGCAACTTGACGTCCTTGCTGAGCGCCTTGGCGATCTCGACGAGCTGCTGGCGGCCGACGCCGAGGTCCTTGACCTTTGTGTCGGGGTTGACGTTAAGGCGCACCTTGCGCAGCATCTCGCCGGCGCGTTTGATCGTCTCGTTCCAATCGACGTTCGGGCCTTTTCTGATCTCGTGCCCGAGGAAGATGTTTTCGTAGACGCTCATTTCCGGGACCAGGGCGAGCTCCTGGTAAATGACGGCAATCCCGGTGCGCGTGCTGTCCGATATGCTGCGGAATTTCTGCGGCTGACCTTCGAACAGGATCTCGCCGGTATAGGAGCCGTACGGATGATAGCCGCTCAATACCTTCATGAGCGTCGATTTTCCGGCACCGTTCTCGCCAACGAGACAGTGGATGTCGCCACGTGCGACACCGAAACTCACATCGTTGAGCGCCTTCACACCAGGGAAGGCTTTGACGATGCTTCGCATTTCTAAGAGTGGAGTAGTCATGGCGGCCTCATCTCCGGTCGATGTGCCTTCCCGGTCTGGACAGCCGGATCGGGAAGGCAGGCGGGAGAACGATCCATTCGGGGTGGAGAGACGACGTGCCGGTCAGAAGGAATTGGACTCCGGCACGTCTTGCCCACTCCTCAGGACGCGAACACTCGCTTTGGGCAGGGCATCTTCGCCCCTATCCGGTGATCGACTTCACAGACCGGAGAACTTGTCAGCAGGCCAATAGCCGGAGTCGACGATCGCGGCCTTCACGTTCTCCTTGGTGACCGTGACGATCGGGGTCGGCTTGGCCGGAACCTTGATGGAGCCGTTGTCGTATTCGGACGTCTTCTCGGGCGTCTTGTTGTTCATGAAGTCGATGGCGGCGGCGATGGCGTCCTTGACCAGCGTGCGCACGTCCTTGAGTACGGTCATCGACTGCTTGCCGTCGATAATGTACTGAATCGAGGCGATTTCAGCGTCCTGGCCGGTGACGTAATACTTCTTCACGTCCTTGTCGACAGCGAAAACGTCAGCGATGGCGCGTCCGCCGGTATCGTTCGGGCTGAGGATGAACACCGTGCCCTTGGCCTCCGGGCCGACGGCGGTGAGGTTCGCTTCGGCCTTGGTGCGGGCGACGTTGGTATCCCAGTTGAAGGTGATCTGACCGATGACGGTCGACTGCTCT
>JARLJB010000352.1 GCA_031291415.1 Telmatospirillum sp. | reverse complement strand
GGCCCGAACTCCACTTGGCGGCCAGTGTGGTCGTGGCGGTGGTCTCGGAATTGGTCCGGCCCGCAACGCTCAGCGCGATCGGCGTGTCGCCGCTTTCGATATAGGCGTTTTCCTTCAGGCGATCATATGCGATCACGCCGCGCGGACGCAGGCTGAAATGATCGCCCAGCGGCACGGTATAGGATGCGCCCGCCGTCAACGCGGCGGACCAGCCTGCCCAGTGGCCGGCGGCACTGTAGGTGAAGTCGGTGGTCGTTACCGCAGTCGTCGTCGAGGTGGTGTATTCGCCGAAGAAGGTCCGGGTCGAATTGAACGATTCGCGACCGAGGTTGCCGCCGGCCCAGATATAGAGCGGGCCGCTCGATTTGCGCCAGAACAGGCCGAGTTCGAATGCGCTGGTCTTGACGCTCTGGTACGTGCCGGCCTTGGCATTGCCGGTCAGCCAGGCGAGTTGGAAACCGACGTTGCCGACCGGGGTGACCTTTTCATAGCCGGCCGACAGACCGCCGCCGGTGGTCTTGAAGCCCGCCGTATCGCCAAAGGCGCGCGTGCCGCTGAACACGATCGGTTCGAGCCAGGCAGAGCTGTCGCTGATCGAGAACATCGTCGTATCGTCGTCGAAATGCTTGTTGGCGAGTCGCGTGGCGCGGCTGACGATGTCGAACGTGCCGCCCGAATAGTTGGGCAGCATTTCGTTGAACCGGCCGCGCAGCGTCGCGGTGTCATAGATCTGCAGCAGCGTGTTCTGGATGTTCACGTTGGCTGTCGCATCCTTGAGGATGGCGCCATAGGCCGATGCCTGCGCTGCGGTCAGGCCGAGTTGTGCGGCGCTGGCGGGCGCGACGGTGACATAGAGGTTGTTGGCGTCTGTGCTGATCGAGCCGGTGAACAGCGAAGGCAGATTAAGCGACGACGTAGTCAGCGCGCTGGCCCCGCTGAGCGTCGAGGCGGTGAGCACGTCGTACTGCTTTGCGGTCGTGGCCAGCGAAATGACGGCCACGGAAATCTTGGAGCCGCTCAGGAACGTCGCGCTTTGAGCGGACAAGGTCGAGGACTTCGCGGAGGCCGGATCAACCAGCACGCGCAAAGACCCGCCCGAAGCGACGGTCAGCGACTTGACCGTCGAAGCGGTGGTCGCATTGGCGCCGAATGTGCCGCCGTTGACGGTAACGTTGAAATTCGTCCCGTCGGAGATCGCGCCGAGGAAGATCGCCGAATCGGCGACCGTCAGCGACCCTGCGTCGTTGCTCAGTTCGAGGTTGCCGCTGAACTGGGCATAGTTGGACGCCGCAATCGACTGTGTGCCGCCGCTGCCGAAGGTGATGTTGCCGACCCAGCGTGTCGTATCGGCCATTGTAACGGTATTGCTGCCGCCGGCGCCGAAAACGGTGTTGCCGGTGATGCTCCCGCTTCCGATGGTCATCGTGTTGTTGCCGGTGCCCAGCAGGATGTTGCCGGTAATCCCGGCATATTCGGTCGCTTTATAGGCGTTATAGCCACTGGTGGCCTTGTCGGTCGTTTCGTTGGACTGGTTGGTCGACGTATAGCTTTGCGTCAGAGTGACGCCCGAGGTGTTCTTCGACAGGTCGATCGCGGCCGCCGTGCCGCTGGTCGAGGTCGAGGTCGGAACGGTGATATAGCCCTGGTTGGTCAGCGTGGAGACCGTGCCCGACAGATCCTGGATGGCATAGATATTGCCGGTCGATTGCCCATTGCTGACAGCCTTGATCGTCCCGGTATTGAGGATCGATGCGACCGTGGCATTGGAATTGATCAGGATCGCGGTGGCCGAAGCGTTCTGCGTCGTGGCGGTGATCGTACCGTAGACTTCAAGGCCGTTCGGCTGGCTGGCGGTGGTCAGCGCGACAGTTCCGCCGCCTGCCTTGCCGATCACCAGAGCCGTGGCATTCGTGTTGCTGTCACTGGCGGTTGCCGTGACCGAGCCGTCGATGCCCAGCGCATAAGTGCCGTTGTCGGTCGTGCCCGCGCCGATGACGATGGCGTTGGCCCCGCCGATCTGCAGCGCGGGATTGTTGCCATAGGACGAGATCGAACCGCGGTTGGTGTCGCTCGATGTCGACGAAGTCGGCGCATTGAGCAGGATGCCGCCGGTAACATTACCGTCGATTTCGACGATCGGCGTCCCGGTGTTGAGCTTTGCGAGCGACAGGCTGAGCGACGTCCCGGCGGTATCCGTGTAGCTGGTGGAATTCGAGATTGCGCCGTCGATCAGGATCTGGCCGGTCACGTTGCCCGCCTGCAGATAGCCTTGCGCGGCCGAGCCGGTCACGGTGATCGTGCCGCCAACTGTCACGTTGCCGGTGACATTCGCCAGCTTTACGCCATAGCTGTTGTCCCCGAGCACAGAGATCGTGCCTTCGGAACTGAGCGAGCCGTTGAGCGTGCTGTCGACCTGAATTCCGGCAGAATTTTCACCATCGACATAGATCGTGCCGGTGTTCGAGATCGCCGCATTGAGCGTACCGCCCGCAGCGCCATAGATACCGTAGCGACCGCTGACCCCCGATACCGGCGCGCTGGTATAGGAGCCGCTGATCTTGGTGGTGTCCGGGGCGAAATTCTCCAGCACCGAGATCGTGCCGGCGTTGGTGATCGTCGTGGTGACCCCGGCGTTTGCCTGGATGCCGATATTGCCGGTGACCGGGTTGGTCGCCGTGCCGGCATAGAGCGTGCCGCTGGAATTGACCGTCGCGGTGTTCGACGAATCGATGGTGATCACCGCGCCCGATGCGCCGGTCAGCGTGCCCGTGCCCGAAACTGTGACATTGCCGGCGGTCGACGTGTTGTACGTCGCTGTCGTGCCGGAGTTGACGGTCGTGTCCGCATAGGCGGGCGCAGCGGCCATAAGGCCCGCCGCGACACCAAGGGCAACCGGAGCGGTCGAAGCCAGGAACTGCGAAAATTGGCGCTGCATCAGCATTCTGTCATCCGGCAAT
>JARLJB010000351.1 GCA_031291415.1 Telmatospirillum sp. | reverse complement strand
ACAGGCTGGACTGCGTCATCTGTCACGGCGACCGCCGAAAGGATTGGGTCGGTCCCGGTCACAACCCTTAAGCCGCGAGTTCGCGTTGAGGCAAGCGACAATGTCCTTTAACTGCCGCCTTATCTGGCGCCCCCGAATGGGCATTGCGCAGCATCAAAACAACAATCCTGCACCAGTTGCTACCATTGATGGCGAATTTCCCGGACGCGCCGCAAGAAACACCCGGCACACACATCGACCAAATCCAACCAATTCATTGCCGAATGGGTTAACCATTTCCTGCAACGCGCCGCCTTTTTACCACATGCCCTTATCCTGCGAAGCTTTACAGTTTAGCGACCGACCGCAAAATAGGACAGCCCCGCAGCCTCAACGATCGCGCGCGGATAGATGTTGCGCAGATCGATCAGGATTGGCCGACGCAGGATCTGCTTCATGCGGGCAAGGTCGAGCGCCCGGAACGCATCCCATTCGGTCACGATGGCCACCGCTTCGGCGCCCTCCATCGCTTCGTAGGGGTCGTCGTGACAGGTTATGTCGGGCAGGATCCTGCTCGCCTGCTCCATCCCGGCCGGATCATGAGCATGGACCCGGGCGCCTGCGTCCTGCAAGGCCTGAATGATGGCGATCGACGGGGCCTCGCGCATGTCGTCGGTATTGGGTTTGAAAGTCAGGCCCAGAATGGCGATCCGCCGGTCGCGCACATCGCCGCCCAGCGCGTCGATGATTTTTCGCCCCATGGCCCGCTTGCGCCGCTCGTTGCCCGATACAACCGCCTCGACGATACGCTGCGGCGTGTCGAAGTCCTCCGCAGTCTTGAGCAGCGCCAGCGTATCCTTCGGAAAACAGGATCCGCCGAAACCGGGGCCGGCGTGGAGAAATTTTGCCCCGATCCGGTTGTCCATCCCCATGGCATTGGCGACTTGGGAAACGTCGGCACCCACCTTTTCGCACAGATCGGCAATTTCGTTGATGAACGCGATCTTCGCGGCAAGGAAGGCGTTGCTTGCATACTTCGACAATTCGGCGCTGCGACGGCTCATCTCCACCACGTGGGACCGCCCCAGCACCAACGGGCGATATACCTCTCGCATCACCGCCAGCCCGCGTGGATTGTCGCCACCGATCACGACACGATCGGGCCGTTTGAAATCGTCGATCGCCGCGCCTTCGCGCAGGAATTCGGGATTGGATACCACTGCAAAGTCGGCATCGGGATTGGTGGCACGAATGATCCGCTCGACCTCGTCACCGGTTCCGACAGGCACGGTCGATTTGTTCACTACCACCGTAAAGCCGTCCAGCGCAGGCGCAATTTCTTCTGCCGCAGCATGGACATAGACCATGTCGGCATGACCATCGCCGCGCCGCGAAGGCGTGCCCACCGCGATGAACACCGCGTCCGCCCCGGCCACCGCATCCGCGCTTTCGGTGGTGAAGCGCAGGCGGGAATTGGCGAGGCCGTTCTTCACCAGATGTTCGAGCCCCGGCTCGTAGATCGGGATGATTCCGGCATTGAGCTGGCGGATCTT
>JARLJB010000350.1 GCA_031291415.1 Telmatospirillum sp. | reverse complement strand
GCGCTTTATGCCAATCCCTCGCCGCTGATTGGGGCTGCTGTCATCTATATCCTGTTCCTGTGGCCGATGGTCCGGGCGGTGAATATGCTCGAACGGCGATTTCACGCCGAAAGGAGGCGATGAGAGCTGTAAGGGCGCCTCGATATTTCCATTGAGGGGCGTGCCCAAGGCTTTCCCATGTTGTAGGGACTGGCAAGGTGCCAAGGCGTTGCCGGCTGCTGCCCAGGTCGCCGACCGCTGACATCTGATGGAAGACGCCGGCTCCTGCTTCCTCGATGCGGTGCGCAACGCGGGCGCCGGAATAGGCCTGCAGCCACGGCACCCAGCGCTTCGCCGCCGCCGTTGCCGGGCTTTCGGTTCCGGGCTTCAGGGCGGTCGCCGCTTTCAAGAGGTCCAGCGCTTCCACGTCCGATAGACTGCGCTCCCGGAGTTTCGCCTTTTTGCCGACCTTTAGCGTGACACCCTCGGCAGGATTGAGGGCGATCTTTCGGTTGGACAGAGCCCAGCCAAACACGGCCTTGAGCGCCGAGAGGTCACTGTCCTTGACGGTCTTGGCGGAGATCGGCTTTCCGGTGACCGAGTTCTTGGAGGCGAGGCGGAAGTCCTTGAACCGGATGACGTCTTCCGGCGTCACGCGACCGGCGTCGTCATGCTTCAGGAACGCTCTGAAAGCTGCCATCGTGTTGCGGTAGCTCTCATATGTGCTCAGCTTGCGGCCCGTGGCGCTGGCCTCCTTCCACCAATCCTCAACCGGTCCGGTCAGGGTGGCGGGCTTTCGTGCGGCGGGGCCGGCGGCCGGAGCCTCGAACGGCGGAAATCGGACTGCCTTGGGATCGGGGGTGAAGTCCAACTTTGCCCGACTGGACCGGATGGCAAAGGCGTCTTGCAGGGCGGACAGAAACGCCTCGAACGAGAGTGACCGCGAGTCCGCATCAACGCTCAAGATCTCGTGCCTTGCCAACACGCGATCGATCTGCGGTGTGTTTCTGCATCGCAACGGGGCGGTATTTCTCGTCGATGAGAGACCCGGCTTACCCGACAACTTGCTCCCCGAAGTCTGCGAACGCCCGTGCCTTGGCGCTTGCCATGCGTCCTGTCGGAAAGACCGCCCAGAGGTCGATCTTCGGAAGCTCCCAGTCTTCAAGCACGCGCGTGACTTCGCCGCTCGCCAGTTCCGGCCAGAACATTCAGTCTGAGGCGACTGCCGGCCCCATGTCAGCCTTGACGGCCGCGAATGCCTTCGGCTGCGCTGAACTGAACCCGACCGGAGACCGCGACCGACGCCTCGGTTCCATCCTTTCGGAAGGTCCAACTGCTGCCGAGCTGTGTATAGACCAACGCCTGATGCGCGCAGATCTCCGCAGGCACCTGCGGCACGCCGTGCTTTTCAAGATAGGCAGGTGTCAACCACCGACCGCCGACCGGTCGCAAGGCGGCGGGCGACGGCCGATGAATCGGCGAGATCGCCCATGCGAAGGGCGATGTCGATGCCTTCGGAGACGAGATCGATCACCCGGTCGTCGAGAACGATGTCCACATCCAAATCGGGATGCATGGCCACGAACTCCGGCAGGCGCGGAATGATCATGAGGCTCGCGAACGTCGTGGCGGCACAAATGCGGAGCCGACCCGAAAGTCCAGCGCCAGCCCCTTTCGCTTCCAGTTCGGCCTCGTCCGCTTCATGGACGGCGGTCTTGGCGCGTTCGTAGAAGCGCGCTCCGGCGTCGGTCGGCGTGAGCCCGTGGGTCGAGCGAATGAGCAAGCGGACCTGCAGCCGGTCTTCCAATTGCGCGATCGTCTTCGAGATGGCGGGCTGGCCGACCCCGATCTGCCGGGCGGCTCCCGAGAAGGAACCGGTCGCAACCACGCGCACGAAGGCGGTCATCGCCTGCAATCTATCCGACATTCTATGTGTTTCTCTGTTCCAACAAGGCGAGCTACAGCGTCGGCTCCACCTATTTCGTCGACGGCGGCATGCTGAAACCCGTGTGAGATGCCGGCTGGGCGAAACCGCGCGGAAATCGTTGCCGTTGGTCAGCGCCTGTCCGGGCCTGAGATGTCTTCTGCCGTGAGGATCGGCATGACTGGCCCGAAATCATGCACCTAATCAAGATGCAGTTGCTCATATCCGGCCCGCGGCCACGCCGTCCTGAACATGCTTCTCGTCGGGAGTTGGCGCCTGTCTGAAATCCCAAAACTTCGACTGGCAGGCAGATCCGAACACCGCACTCCGACTGTCAATCGGCGTCGAATTCTGGGTCTGACTCTATCCCGATGATGTTTTGGATTCGACTGGAGTGGTTTTCGAAGGACAATCAGCGCCATGGCCGGGCAGTTCCGCCACGCCAACCTGATCCCGCCTGAATTGGCAATCGAAAGCGTGGTGTCGGGCGCCGGCACGATCGCCGTCCACGCCAAGGCGGCCGTGCTGAGCCGGGCAAGTCGGCGATGCGGTGCGGCGTCCGGCCGGATCAACATGTGGGGGAGGCCATGGACATCGGACGTGTCCGGGGGCGCCCTTGCGCGTGAGCCGCCCGCGCTGCCGCAGGACGTCGTCGTCGTGATGCTGGCGGCCAACCTGGCACTCTATCAGTTCGCCGGCCAGGCGTTCGACGGTCGTGGAGGTGTCGTTTGTCGGGATCAATCCGGTGGACTGGCGTGGACGGTTTGCTGCCCGGCGCCGCCGGCAGGGACCGGCACCAGCGATGATCGACGGACGCAGAGGTCACCCTTGAGCAGGATCGACGCCGGCGGCAGCTCCGGCTGGTTGATGCGGTCGATCATCGTCTTGAGCGCGATCTCGGCGATCTCCCGGCACGGCTGACGGATGGTGGTGAGCGGCACGCGCAGCAGGTGGGCGTATTTC
>JARLJB010000349.1 GCA_031291415.1 Telmatospirillum sp. | reverse complement strand
GATCCGGAGGTGACCCCGAGACCCCGGCCTCTGTTCCGCCTGCATACGTAGGTAATTGATCGACCACTGAACGTCCCCCTGTGCGATACTCACTAAACCTCATAGGCTGAGGTTGTCGCAAGAATCATTGGCACACAGGGGAACGGCCTGCCGAGATTGCTGGCAGCGCCGGTTGTCTAGAAAAATTGTAAATTGTGGTTAACAAGCGCCGGCGACGGAAAATCATAAAGTTGAGCAAAATGAGCACGTTGTCATTTTGGTATGCCGATTGCTTAGTCTTCGGCCCAAAGGCGAGATTTGTGCCTGGCCGTTTTAGACAACTGGGGACATGGAGCGAATACCGGCTGGCTGTCTCCAGCAACTATAGGGGAAAATATGCGTCGTCTTGTTCCATTTGTAATAGCGCTTTTTGTCACCTTGAGCGCCGGCAGTGCCCACGCGGGCGTCTATAACATTTCTTACGCAGGAACAGACGCGAGGAGCGGCTGGGCGAACTTCGACGCCACCGGCTCAGGAACATTTACGCTCGATAACAGCGGGAACTTAACCTCCTTCTCGTTTACTCTTATTGAGACCTCGGATGCGCCATCAACGGACACATTTACTTATGGACTCGCCGACATCACTAACTTCTCCGCGACCTTGAGTGGAGGGATCCTTAGCAGTCTCAGTTTTCTGACGGATCAGCAGTCTGCACAAGAAGGCTGGGCTACGGGGTTTTCTGTCGCGGATCTCTTGGCCGGTGGTGCCAATACATATAACGCCGATGGCCCCACAGATCTAACCGTCGGCACTCTGACTGCCACTTCTGTCGAGGTCCCCGAACCAGCCTCACTCGTCCTCCTCGGCATGGGCTTGGCCGGCCTCGGCGCGATCCGTCGCCGCAGGGCTTCGTGAAAACCGGGGGCCGTTCCTCTTTCCTGCTTGTCCGCAACTGCTGAGCCGGAGATCACCGTTCGCAGGGCCGTTCTTTGAGAAACGCATCGACTACGGCGAAAACCTGCCAACGGTTGCGCTCCATCACCAGTGAATGCGTGCTGTCGCCGATCTCGACCCAACGACGATAGGCGGCCCCGGTGAGAAGGCCGAAATAGGTTCGCGCCATGTCGAGCGGCAGTTCCTGGTCCAGGTCGGCGTGCACAATCAGCACCGGCGCCTTGATCTTGCCCGGGTCATAGAACGGCCGTCCGGCTGCCCAATACTCGCGGCTGTCCTGAACCGTGCCATTGGGCGCGCGCAACCGCATCGGCTCCTGTTGCCGGCCCCACGGGTCGGTCGCAAAGGTTGCATCGGCCCAGGCCTCGAACCAGGCGTCGGGCAAGATCGCCGCGCGCTTTTCGACCGGCACGCCCCTGAGCCAGCGCTCCTTGGCGTCGGCGCGCGAGATGACGCGATAGGAGCCGAGCGGCCCGCCCATGTCGGAGGCGCTGGGCATCGTCCGCAGCCATTGCGGCGCCAGCAGGACGAGTTTTTCGACCAGATCCGGATGACCGGCCGTGAAGCTGCCGGCAAGCGTCGTGCCCCAGGACCAGCCGACAAGGCAGAGGCGCTGGATCGCGCGTCGCGCCAGGATGAATTCAACGGCGGCACCCAGGTCACGCACCGCCGTTTCGGTACGCACGATGGGGTGTCCCTCCTGCGCCGGCCTGTCCATCTCGGGCGGGCGGGTCGAGCGGCCATAGCCGCGCACGTCGACCAGATAGGCGTCGTAGCCCCGCCCCGCCATATGGTCTATCCAGGACAGGCCGTCGAGCGCCAGATCGAAGGTGGTCGAGGCCGGATAGCTCGAACCATGGATGAACAGCACGGTCCTGTCTGGAGGGAAGGCGCTGAGTCCGGCCGGCCGCTTGTTGCGGACAAAGAGTTCGATGCCCGGCGTGTCGCTCGGGATCATGAAATCTTCGGTGACGATGGCAGGGGATGCGTGATCGGTTGTCATGGAGGGGTCCTCAGTCGGAGAAGCGCCAGGAGAAGCGGTCGCCGCGTCGGGTGACGAAGCCCGCGGAACTCTGCGCGAAATGCGCGGTGAAGACCGTTGCATCATGCTCGGCCGCCTGTTCGAGCAGCCAGCGGCGCGAGGCGCGCGCGGCTGCCGGATCCTCGCAGAAGCGGCTGTTCCATTTGGGCCGCACCACTTGGACCGGCTGATGCATGACGTCGCCGCTGAACAGCCCCAGGTGATCCTTGTCCTCCAGTGTCACGGTGACATGGCCTGGGCTGTGGCCCGGTGTCGGATGGAAGGCGAGCCCGTCGACGATGACACCGGCGCCGTCGATCACCTGCGCCTGATTCGTGGCGATGACCGGCAGCACGCTATCCTCGAAGACCCCGGCGGCATGGCCTTCGCCGCGCGCCGGCGCCGACCAATGATCGTACTCGGCCTGAGAGAAGACATATTTCGCGTTCGGAAAAGTCGGAACCCAGCGGCCATCGATCAAACGTGTGTTCCAGCCGCAATGGTCGGCATGAAGATGGGTGCAGAGGACGAAATCGACGGTCTCAGGTCGGACTCCCGCCTCCGCCAGCCGATCGAGGAACGGCAGATCGAGCTGGTGGAGACGCGGCAGGGCCGGCCGGTGCTTGTGATTGCCGGCGCAAGTGTCGATCAGGATCGTGTGATGCGGGGTTCGGACGACCCAAGTGTGGATGCTGGAGATCAGTTTGCCGGAGGCCGGATCGAGGCCATCTGGCAACATCGCCGCCCCGGCTTCCTGCAGGACCGCCGGGTCCCAGTCCGGGTAGAGAAAGTCGGGCAGGAAGCCCGGTCCGCATTGCTCGGTCACGCGCGTTACCGTGATCGCGCCGATCCTGTACTCGCTCCGCATCGTCGATGCTCCTTCGTTTCGAACTCGCCTGGAAACGTGGCCTTTGGCTGCGTATAATTGAAATCGATTGTCGATATGGAAATCATAAGCAATGAAGATACGTGCGAGTGACCTGCCGCTGCTGCTTTCGCTGAATGCACTCCTGGAGGAGGAGAATGTGACGCGCGCCGCATCGCGGATGGCGATCAGCCAGCCAGCCATGTCGGGACAATTGGCCCGGCTGCGCGACCTTTTCGGCGATCCGCTGCTGGTGCCGTCGGAGACCGGTCGCGGCATGGTCTCGACCGCGCGCGGACAGGCGCTCAAGGAGCCTTTGCGCGAGGCGCTGCGGACGCTGCAGTCGGTTGTCGAGGGCCCGAGAGAATTCGACCCGGCGCGGGACGAGCGCACCTTCACGCTCGCCGCCAACGACAATGCCGCCGCGATGTTGGGCATCCAGCTGATCGGCCGGCTGAAGGCGGGCAGGCGGCTGCGTCTGGCACTGCGCAACGTCACCCCGTCCGCCATCGCGGTTCTGCTCGAGCGCGGCGAAGTCGACGTGCTGCTGGCATCGGAGGCGGCGATTCCTCAGGGATTCCGGAGCGAGAGGATCCTCGACGAGCATTTCGAAATGGCTCAGCGCAAGGGGCATCCGCGCGGCCTCGAAGCGCCGACGGCGGCAGCCTACGCCGCTCTGAACCATGTCATCGTCTCGGGGACCGGCGGCTTTCGCAGCCCGATCGACGATGTTCTGGAAAGACTGGGGCTCGCCCGGCTGGTCACCGTCTCGGTCGCCTACTACGGCCTTGTACCGGCCATCCTGGAAGCCACCGATCTCGTCGCCACCCTGCCTTCGCGCTTTCTCCGGCGCTTCGAGGCGTCACTCGATCGCTTTGCATTGCCACTCGATTTGCGACCGTTCAGTCTCTCGATGGCTTGGCACGCCCGTTTCGACGACGATCCAGCCCATCTTTGGCTGCGCCAGCAGCTGGCACTCAGTGCCGACGCTACGGGCACTGGTGCTCCGTGATGAGGGGCATGCCTTTGTCGGGGGCGGTACCGCTACCGCCGAAAGGGCCGATGTCGAGGGCATTTTCGAAGATGCCGTCGTCCGGCGGGAGCGCGGCGCGGCGAAAGACCTTCTCTTGGTGATGGCTGGCATCAACCGGTGCTGAACGGTCACTCTTCGTCGATTTGTATATCATAGTGACCATTATAAATACTATGTGCACCATAATATACGATCTAAGCCACGCCGCCACTTGACCCCTTTGCCTTGTATGATCAATATATTGACCACTATCGTTTTAATGGTTGTCATGTTGAACATGGAGGTCGCAATAAACACCGTGTCGACCCCACAATTCCCGACGAATGCCGCCCGTAAGGCCGCGAGGATCGCTATCCTGATCGGCGCGCTCATCCGCATCGGGCGCCTGGAGCGCCGCTGGTCCGAGCAGGAGGCAGCCGAGCGCGCCAACATCTCGCGCGGAACCCTGCGTAAGATCGAGGCCGGCAACACCAGTGTCGCGGCCGGCAGCATCTACGCGCTCTGCGCTTTGCTCTCCGTCCCACTCTTCGAGGAGATGGGGGAGCGCGACCTCGAGGCAAAGATCAAGATGGCCGGGCTACGGCTCGAAGCTCTGCCGAAGCGCATCCGCGAGGGCAAGGAGGAGGAGCTCGACGATGGCTTCTAGCGTTTCGCCGGCCCCCGACGCGCTGTTCGTTTGGATCTGGTTGCCTGGCGCGACGAAGCCGGTCGTCGCCGGCCGGCTCGCCAAGCGCGCCGACGGCCGGTTCGCGTTCAACTATGGCCAGAGTTATCTCAGGCGCGGGAATGCCATCCCGATCTATCTTCCCGAACTCCCGCTGGTCCGGGGCGTCATCGAGCCCATGGAGGGGTTATCCATGCCGGGATGCCTGCGGGATGGCTCGCCAGATTCCTGGGGCCGACGCGTCATTATCAACCGCGTGACGGGAGCGACGGGCGACGCAGCCAGGGAGGTCGAGCTCGATGAGTTGGCCTACCTGATCAATTCCGGCTCAGACCGGATCGGAGCGTTGGATTTCCAAATCTCCGCCGCCGACTTCGTGCCGCGTCAGATGAAGTCGGCGCCGATGGAGGAGCTTTTGGACGCGGCCGCCAAGGTCGAGGCCGGAGTGCCCCTGACGCCAGCATTGGACGACGCCATAAACCATGGCACGTCTATCGGCGGGGCGCGTCCCAAGGCGCCCATTGAGGATGGAGATCGGCGTTACATCGCCAAGTTCTCGGCTTCGAACGACACATACTCCGTCGTCAAAGGCGAGTTCGTCGCGATGTCGCTCGCCAGGCTCGCTGGCCTGTCGGTCGCCCCCGTACGCATGGTGCGCTCCACCGGAAAGGACGTCCTTCTGGTGGAGCGGTTCGACCGCGTGTCGACCAACGAAGGTATGGTGCGCAAGAATATCGTCTCGGCCCTGACGATCTTCGGCCTGGACGAGATGCTTGTCCGCTATGCCTCTTACGAGGAGTTGGTCAACATCGTCCGTGAGCGGTTTACTTCACCGAAGGAGACCACCCGCGAACTGTTCGGGCGCCTCGCCATGAACATTCTGGTCGGTAACACGGACGATCATCCCCGCAATCATGCCGCCTTCTGGGACGGGAAGCAGATGACCCTGACGCCCGCCTATGATGTCTGCCCGCAACCGCGAAGTGGCGGCGAGGCGACACAAGGCATGAAAATCCATGGGGAAGACCGGCGGAGCCAGATTGCAACCTTGTTGGACGCGGCGGCGGCCTTCGGTATCTCGCGCCGCAATGAGGCATGCCAGATCGTCGAGGCCATGATCTGGACAGTCCGGGACCATTGGACAGAACTCTGCGACGAGGCCCGGGTCACGGAAGTTGATCGGAGGCTTTTCGCCGGCCGGCAGTTCCTGAACCCCTACGCCTTCGAGCGGCTCGCGGGCGCTGAAGCAACCATGGCCAGGCTGGCTGATGACGTTCGGCGCGAGATGGCCCCTTGATAATCCGGCAGGGGCTCCTGTGCGGCTCGAACCGGCGGAGTGAACGGGCTCAGTGCTTCCTCTGCATCCCGTCGAGAAGGACGTCGACCGCCGGGCCGATCTCCTCATCATTCAGGCGTCGGCACAGCAGGTGAAACCAGTTCATCGCAACATAGGCCTTCCGGAACTCCGTGAGGTCTCTTCCTTGAACCAATTCGCCGCGCGCCTGTGCGCGCTCGAACATGGGCAGCGACGGTCCGCGTCCAGGTTCCATGAAATGCGCGGCCAAAACATCCGGCCCGTCCTTTGAAAGCTGGGATTCGACGATCAGGGCCGCGAATGCGGCCCCGGCGTTGGTCTCTCGCCAGAACGTCCACAATGCCCTGGTAAACGCCTTCAGTTCGTCCCGGAGATTGCCAAGGTCGGGTGTTTCTATCACGCCCTCCTTCAGACGGTTGCAGACCTCCAGCAGAAGGGCCGCCTTGTTCGGCCACCAGCGATACAGCGTCGGCTTGCCGGCTTTGGCACGGCGGGCGATCGCCTCGAAGGTCAGCGCCGTCGGCCCACCCTCGCTTAAAAGCGCCTCTGCCGCGTCGAGGATCGCCTCATGGCTTTCCTCGCTGCGGCGTGGGCCGCGCGACACGCGAGAGGCAATTTGCGACGAATGCTGATCTGCCACGGTCTGCCTTCTTCTGCTTGCGGCTTGGTGAACGAACAGCATTGACGTATCGAAACGTGCCGTTTATATCAAGGAATATGTTCGTTACGAACCGTTCCGTTTCATATAAGCCGATCGCAAGACCGGGAAATGGCCGAGCGATTCCTGGCTGGCCGCGTAACGGCGCGCTTCGCGATCCTTTCCCGTCGACTGCTGAGAAGAGAAAGTCCATGAACAAACGTGATCATCTGAAACTCGCCGGCGGCAAGGCAGACGCCTCCGAGACCGGAGCGGTCGAGACTACGGTCGATCGCAGCCGTAGCGCCATCATCTTCATTGAATTCCAAAACGAGTGGCTCGATCCCGCGAGCCCTCTCAATCGTCTCATGGAAGATCGGACGCAAATCGACACGGCCGTGGAGAACGCGGCGGCTATCGTTGCCGCTGCACGGCAGCGCAAATTTCCGATCGTTCATGCCGGGCTGTCGTTCGTGAACGATCCCACCTATTTGCTTTTCGGCGGCGGAAGAGGAAAGGCCGGGCTGCGTGGCGCCATTCCGAGAGCCAGACGCTGGCGCGATCCGCAGCGGGTCGCCTTTCATGAACCCTTTGTTCCGAGAGCGGGTGAATTTGTCGTCACGGGGCGGTCAGGAGCGAGCGTCCTCACGAACTCCAATCTGGACGCCTATTTGCGCAACAACCGGATCGACCGGATATTCCTTCTTGGTTTCGTGTTGCATGTCTGCGTGGAGTCGACGCTACGTCATGCGCACGACCTCGGCTACGATGCCACGGTCATCAGCGACGCCGCACCGGCCTTTACGGCGGAACAACGCGATCACGTCCTCACCCATGTGATTCATCACTTTGGGAAGTGCGTCACGACCGAGCAATTCCTGCAAGAATTTGGCGCAACACAGTGCTGACCTATCGAGACGGGATCATTGCAAACGCGCCGGGTTGGCGGCCCTCGCCGTCATGACATTTTTTCGCGCAAGGGCCCATTCCGCTTGCGTGGATGGTCGGCGTGTTACAGTGTCGAAGAGAAGAGGGGGCATGTCGGCCCCTTCGCCGACCATTTCTGTTGCCGAAAGCCCGATTCATGCGTACCCGTTTTCCCCGTGGTTCGACCGCCTATGCCAAGGACGGTCGCAGCTACATCGTCGAGGAAGTTGCTGACGGGGTCGTCTACTGCACCACATCGAGCGGCGCGGAGACCGAGTTCCCGGAAAGCAAATTGATGAACGAGGCGGAGTGGGAGGCCAAAACCAAGGTCGGTCTCCAACGGGAAGTGTCTTACGTCCGGCTGGCGCAGTCACGCCACTTTCTGCCCGCCGGCGAGACATATGACGAGGCCGCCGCGAACCGTCTGTTGGCGAAGGCAGAGCACCTGTCGTCCGGAATTCTCGATTTCGCTGCATTTACCGTCGCCACCCGCATCCTGGCCGAGCGCAAGGAAGAGGACCTGGCCCCGCAACTTTCCGTTCGCAAATGCCGCGAGCTGTTCGATGCCGCGCCGCCGGTCGTCCGCGCCCGCCTGCTCGCAGATCTTCTCGGGGCGCGCGCCGATGCTCTCGTCAGCGCCGGCGGGCTGGGTGAAAATCTCCTGAAGGCGATGGTTGCCAAGGGACTCGAACCCCGGCAAGCGGACTACGAGGCCTTTCAAGATCGTCCCCATCGGTAATCCCGCGTCCGTTCACGTCCGCGATTGATACCGGCAAACGAGTCATATCAAAGGTTCGCCGGTATGAGAACTCGACGACCTCGGCTGGACGATCGTGATTGGCTCATCGAGTTTGGTCCGGTGTCCTGAAGGCTGTCAGCGATTTTTACAGTGCCGTGATGGATATTCCTGATAAATCGCGGATTTCCTCCAGCGGAACAATTTTTGCTACAGACTCTCTAATTACCGCACCAATTTAAAGGAGATCCGGAAAATGAATTTCGGTTATCTCGTTGCCTCAATGGCGGTGGCTGTCGTTATCGCGCCGCCTGGCTCAGCATCCGCATCGTCACTTATTTATCAATCAATCCCGGATATGACGGCGGCTCCTGGAAATGTGCTCTGCTCTGATTGTTTCGGCCTGGTTCACCAGGCCGTCGGTCAAATCTTTTCTCTGAGCTCTCAAGCAACAGCAACAAGCATGAGTTTTACTGTCTTCAATGATTCCTATTTTTGGCCGACCTCTGTAACTGTTGGCATATATAATGACAAAAATGGTGTCGTTGGAACAAGCGTGTACAGCAAAACGTTTTCTAGTTTCGTCTCCGATGTCAATACTGGAAACAACACCGACATACTGACTATCGATCTCGGGACAGGCGTGGAACTTGCCGCGGATACAAATTATCTTCTGTTATTGACAAATACGTATTCGTTGGGGATTCCAACATATTACATATTGGGGAATCCCGTATATTTAGGAAAATCTGGGAATCAGGTTAGCATTGAAGACGTCATCTCGCCTCTTACGGGCGATCCATACACTATATATAGTAGTGAAATAGCCTTATCTATTTCTTCTTCCGCCGTTCCTCTTCCGGATACGTTGCCGCTGCTCGTCTCTAGTATCCTCGGTGCCGCCGGGTTCCACATGAGGAAACTGCGCCGCACTACGGCCGCCTGATCTCGATTTGCCTGACGTCAGGCGCCGTCCCAGGCACCGACCGGGGGGCGCGACGGGTGATTGTAGAATGTCGGTTTGCCTTGCCATTGCGCGACGATGCGGGCGGGCGTGCAAGTCGTCAGGTCTTCCACCTCATGGATGAAGTGGGCCTGGTCGAAATAGCCGATGTCGAGGGCGCTTTCGAAGACGCCATCGTCCGGCGACAGGGCGACGCGGCGAAAGACGTGCTGCATGCGGGCCAAGCGGGCGAAGCGCTTGGGCGGCAGTCCGGCGGCGGCGGCGAAGCGGCGTTCCAGCGACCGCCGCGACCAGCCAAGACGGTCGGCCAGCGTCTGAATGCGCAGATTGGGATTGTAGTAGAGGGTGTCCAGAACGGTGTCGAAGGCTCCGTCGATGTCGGGGCCGTGTCGGCGCATTTCGCGGACAAAATCGAAAAGAACGTCGGCCTGCGACTGCAAGGGAGCGATCGCCGCAAGCCGTTCGGCCAAAATGCTTCCGGCATCCCCCCATACCGCCTCCAATGGCAGCAGGCCGTCGCACAGGGCTTCGGCCGGCATTGACGTCAGATGCCGCAAGCGGCCGGCGCGGATGCGCAGGGCGGTAAAACAGACCGGCCCATCGAAACGCAAGGCCCGCCCGGTGTTGAACAACAGATAGGCGCGCGGCAACCGCCGCCCGTCGAGACTGGGCGGCGTACCGTGATGGAAAAAGCACTCGGCGCCGACGCCGGGCAGATAGACCGGCTGCTCCGTTGCCGCCCGGTCATCCCATCGCCAGACGCTGTTGATGTAGGGCGTCAGATCGGCGGGTGGCGTAATCCACTGGGTGGGCAAGGGCATCGCGGCAGGAACCCGGTTGTCAGGCGAAAACGGCATCTCCGCTTTTATACCCGAAAGCCGGATGAAGATCGAATCGGACGGCGCCGACCACCGCATCGTCGGGCAGGGCGTTCTTGACGGCGGCGATGCCATTGGTTCCGAAACCGGCGCACAACTCGAACGCCCGCACGCCATCGGCGTAAAGGCGTTTGGCCTCGGCGACGGCCTGGACATAGGTGGAGACGCCGACCACATGCAACTCGATCGCATCGTTGGTGATCACCGCCTTGTCGCGGTTGGGTTCGGTATCGTTGCAGACGAAAATGAATGACGCTTTGAACGGCATGGGAAGCTCCATCGCACCCCCGATAGAAGCATCGGGGCCATGCGGCAGAGATTAGCGCGCCAGGCCGATCTGCTTATTGTAGGAATGCGACAGGCGGTCGGTTTGGCGCGGCATTCTTATTGAGGGTTCCCTGTTGAAGGTTATGCCAATTCACCGGCGGCGGAACGCACCATGTCGATGAAAGCGCGCAGTGCCGCGGGAATCTTGCGTTGGCCGGGATAATAGAGGAAGAGACCATCGATATGCGGCGACCATTCCTCCAACACGCGGACCAATTGTCCCGACTGCAGGAATGGTGCGACTATGGCTTCAAAACTATAGGCGATCCCCAATCCATCGACGGCCGCCCGGAGGGTGAGGTCGTGATCGTTGACGGTCAACCGGCTGCCCGGCGAGATCCGGCAGGGCGTGCCATTTCGTTCGAATGACCATTCGTACAAGGTGTCGCTGGGCGGAAGTCGCCATTGGATGCAATCGTGATGGATGAGGTCATCGGGCGTTTGCGGCAGGGATCGCTGACTGAAATAGCTTGGCGCGCCGACCACGGCGACCTTTACCGGATTCATCAAACGGACGGCAATCATGTCCGCCGCCGCCCAGTCTCGCGGGCCGATCCCGGCATCGAAGCCGTTCGCCACGAGATCGACGGGCGATGCGTTCACAGAGATGTCCAGGTGGACCTCTGGATAGGTCGACAGGAACTGCCTCCACATCGGCGCTATCACGGCCGATGCGATGTTATGGATCGTAAAGATGCGCAAACGCCCGAAGGGTCTTTGCCGCTCCTCATTCAAGTCCTCCAACGCGTCGGAGATTTGGTCGATAGCCGGCCGTAGTCGTTCCTGCAGGCGGAGGCCCGCGTCGGTCAGGGATACGCTGCGGGTCGTCCTGTTCAGCAAACGCACGCCCAGGCGTTCCTCTAACAGCCGCATGGTATGGCTGAGCGCCGATGGTGTTACGCCCAGCCGAGACGCCGCGGATCGGAAACTCAGTTGCTCGGCGATCCGGATGAAGGCGGCAAGGTCGGCAAGGTCATTGCGGCGCATTGCTGAATTCTCCTCAACACTGAATGCAATAGATATAGGATTTTCATTTGCGCCGTTCGTCAACATCCTCTTCGGAGGCTTATTCCGATCGTTCCGGCGCAATCAGGATTTTGATGCACCACCAAGATCAGGAAATGCGCGAAGCGCAATGTCCTGGTGGTTCAAATTTTTCCAAGCCACAAGGGCATCGGAAGCAAAGGGACAGGCCTTTTGAGGGCAGTGGAGAACCATCTTATGGTAAGAAAAACGGGGGTCCCTTCGATTTTTGCATCATCTGGAGAATCGATAGATCAAAAATCCTGGCGGCGCTCGCGGTACGATTTCGGAGAGTCGGGGAAAATTCCCAACAAGATGCCTGTGGCTGTGGATCGACCACATCGGCATGGTACGGGACGTCGCCTGTTGGCAAGCGATAACCAAGACCGCCTCAATCATCTGATCACGGTGGCGGGCAGGATATTCCTCTCCAAAGGCTATGAGGCAACCAGTTTGGATAGCCTTGCCGAGGCTGTCGGGGTTTCCAAAACGACGATCTATCATAATTTTGGCGACAAGGCGGGTCTGTTCCGTGCTGTGCTGAATTACGTCATCCCGCCGATATGGCCGAAGTTGAGCAGTGTTTCCAGCGGCGGGCAATCACCGCAAGAGGTCCTGATATCCTTTGGGCACGGGGTGCTTACATCGGTCCTTAGCCCCGACGCAATCGCACTTTTGCGACTCGTCTACTGGGAATCGTCACGGTTTCCGGAACTCGGCCAAGCCTTCGGAGAAGCCGAGCGGGCTGCGGTCGACGTCGTGGCGGAATATCTTTCCTCGGCCATAAAGCAAAGGCAACTCAACAGGACAGATCCCGTCTGGGCAGCCTCTCAGTTTTTGGAACTGATCTGGGGAACGCTGGTGCGTCGTTTGATTATTGGGACTGCTTCCCTTCCAGACAAGGAAGATTGCGAACGTGTCGTTGATTCGGCTGTTGCCGTATTTTTGAACGGATATTTCAAATACGAAGAGAGTACTTGATTTAATATTTTGAATAAATACGAAGGTTATGACGGTGAAAAATCAAAATTATATTGCGATATATTGTCGCAAAGTGTTGTTGGTATGAACTGTGTACAGACGAATTGGAGAAGCATCTCGGTCTTTGTTGACGATACACGGCAAAGCGAGAACGTCGGCGAATATGCCGCCGCGCTGGCTCAGCATTTCGGCGCGCATTTGGTCGGGATTCACGGTATCGCGGGCATGCCAGGCGAATACGCGGCAGACTCGTTTGCCCTTGGAAGGCAGGCTGTCAGTGGTGTCATAGCCCGGAAAAAGGTTGCCGAGGAGGAACAGGCCTTCGCCGGTGCCCGGCGCTTTGCCGCGCTTTCGAGAAAGTACGAGATCAGCACCGAATTCCGGGTGATGTGGAGTGGGCATGCCGACAATGAGACGTTGGCGAATTCACTGCACTGCGATTTGGTTATTCTCGGGCATCCGAAACCGCACGGCCTGCCGGAGGACTGGACGGCTGAACGATTGCTGCTGGCAAGCGGCGGCCCGATTCTCGTCGTCCCGGATTGTTGGAAGGACAATAGGATCGGTGGTTTGGTGTTGGTGGCCTGGAACGCCAGTCGTGAAGCCCGCCGGGCCGTCGCCGATGCAATGCCGGTCCTCATGGAGGCCCCGTCAGTGACCGTACTGGTTGTCGATTCTGACAAGTCCCCAGAAAAATACGGAGAGGAACCGGGCGCCGATATAGCCACTCACCTAGCCCGCCACGGTGTCAGTGTCGATCTGGAACAGATCCGATCGGGACGACGGACGATCTCTGAAGTTATCAGCTCTCGGGCGGCGGATCTGGGGGCTGCCCTTATCGTGATCGGCGCTTATAGCCACGCCCGATCGGCCGAAATGGTCTTCGGTGGTGTCACCCGAGCCCTGCTGGACGACATGAGGGTACCCGTTCTGGTGTCGCGGTGACCTAGCCGCAATTCGACAATAATCCGGTGAAAACTTGGAATTGTGACATGATAATTAAGCGCAGAACCATTCTGATGGCAGCATTTTCTCTTCCCGTGTTGGCTGCACTGCCTGGTGTCGCCCAGGCGCAAACTGCGGAGGATGCTCGACGGTTCATCGAAAACCTGGCTCAGCGTGCCATAACCACGGTGGCTGACAGACAACTGTCGCAAAGCGAGCGCGACGACCGCTTTCGAACGCTCTTCGTTTCGGCCTTCGATATTCCCGAGATCGGTCGCTTCGTCCTGTCACGGCATTGGCGCATGGCGACGACCGAGCAACAGCACGACTTTCTCACGCTGTTCGAGAGGATTACCGTTCTTACCTGGGCGAAGCGTTTTCGGGACTACGATGGCGAAAGACTGGAAACGATTTCCGCCGGTAGGGAGGGAGATCGCGGTTGGATGGTCGATTCCCGTATCCAGAGGCCCCAAGGACCGCCAGTCTCGACACAATGGCGTTTGCGCCAGGAAGATGACGGTAGCTTTCGGGTCGTCGACATCATCGCCGAAGGTGTCAGCATGGCCATTACTCTTCGTTCCGACTATGCGGCGATCATGCATGAGAATGGTGGCCAAATGAATGGTCTATTGTCTGCAATTCGCACTAAGATAGATCAGTTGAAATCTGTTAACTAGTTGTTGTTTGTAAAAAATAAAATACATTTATAGTGTGATTTATATAGAATCGTCATTCGTTAGTATTTTGGAAATATAAATATAAATGTATTCCAACGAAGTCGCTGAATCAAATAAAGGGAAAAATAGATGAGTCGACACGGAAAAATGATTCGCGATGCCGCCGTTCACCATGTCATCGGCCTTCTTGCGACGGGGCTCCTATTTTTCTCAAGCAACTCCTTGGCAATCGCGCAGGTTACGGTTAACCCGATGTCGCTTGGTCCAGTCAAGGTGGTAAGCGGAGAACCTAGCTATCTCGATCTTGGTCTAGGAGCGTTTAATATACAAGAACACGGCCCGTCTGGTGCTGAGGCGGAGGCCAAAATTGAATTTCGATATGGACAAAAATTATTTTACATTGGGCCGGCAATCGGCTTATTGAGTACGCAAAATGGCGCCGTGTTCGGTTATGTTGGAATATATTCAGATCTAAAATACTACAGTTTTACTGTTACTCCTTTGGCCGGCGTAGGCGGCTACCATCGCGGCGGCGGAGAGGACCTCGGCAATACGTTCCAATTCCGTCTCAGTTTGACTGTTTCCCACGAATTGGATAACCGGTCCCGCCTGGGCGTTCAGTTTGCGCATATTTCGAACGCGGGCATCAGCGATATCAATCCTGGCGACAACGAATTGCTCGTCAGCTACGCCATTCCTATAAGCCTCCCCTAGCGTTCAGCCCGCGCGGCAGGGAACTGGTATTTTTTTGTGCGCGCATTAGTGAATTTCGCTCAGCATTAAATGCAATAGATATGGGATTTTCATTTAGCTCGCTCATCGACATTTTCCAGGGAGGTTCAGTTCGGCGTTAGAGGAGGTTTCATGCCTAGCGACAGGAAAACGGTTTTGATGGGTGTGATTGTGGCAAGACTGCTGGCGATGCCGTACCGCGCCACACTTGAACGGTCGCTTGCGCCTGCCGTGTTGAGTTCGATCTGCCGCCGACCTGCCTTTCTTTTCCTCTCCAACCTGCGCGGTTATGAGGTTTCTCGCGACGGCCCTGCAACGAGGTTTGTTCGGCCTTGATCGCTCGAAATTTCGAAAATCGTCATCGTTAAACCTGGGTGGGTTCTTACCGGGAAATCTTCGGTTCCTGCAGCCGACAGTGACCACGGAAGGCTTATCCGTCTCTGATCATCAGGACAGACTTATGAAACGTTTTCTCCTTTTCCGTCCCGGTCTTATGGTCGTGGTCCTCACGGTTGCCTTATCGGCCTGTGATGAGAGCAAGCCGCAGGCGGCCGCACCGGTTACGCCAGAGGTTGGCGTGGTCACCATGGGCCCACAACGAGTGGCGATTACCACCGAGCTGCCGGGCCGGACCACGGCCTATCGTGTCGCCGACGTGCGGCCCCAGGTTGGCGGCGTGATTCTCAAACGCCTGTTCACCGAGGGCGGCGAGGTGAAGGCCGGGCAGCAGCTTTACCAGATAGACCCCGCGACCTATCAGGCTTCCTATGACAGTGCGCGGGCCACCTTGGCCCGTGCCGAGGCATCGCTGAAGAGCGCGCGGTCGAAAGTTGAGCGCTATAAGCCGTTGGTTGCCGCCAATGCGGTAGGCAAGCAGGATTACGACGACGCGGTGGCGGCAGAACAGCAGGACGAGGCTGATGTCGCATCAGGCAAGGCTGCGGTGGAAACCGCCCACATCAACCTCGTTTACACCAAAGTGTTGTCGCCGATCTCCGGCCGCATCGGCCGTTCCTCGGTGACCGAGGGTGCTCTCGTCACCACCGGCCAAGCGACAGCTCTGGCGACGGTCCAGGAACTCGACCCGATCTATGTGGACGTTACCCAGTCCAGCACGGAGATGCTGCGTCTTCAGCGCGAAATGGCCGATGGGCGCTTGCAGAAAGCCGGTGAGGGTCAGGCTGTGGCTCAACTCGTGCTCGAGGATGGCAGCGAATACCCGGAACCGGGCAAGCTGCTGTTTTCCGAAGTGACGGTGGATCAGGGCACCGGCTCGGTGACGCTTCGGGCCGTCTTTCCCAATCCGAAGCGGCTGTTGCTGCCCGGCATGTTCGTCCATGCCCGTATCGAAGAAGGCATCAACGACCGGGCCATTCTCGTGCCGCAGCAGGGCGTGACCCGCAACCAGCGGGGTGAAGCGACCGCCTTGGTGGTCGGTGCCGACGACAAGGTCGAACTGCGCGCGCTGAAAGTCGATCGCACCATCGGCGATAAATGGCTGACCACCGATGGCCTCAAGGCCGGCGACCGGGTGATCGTCGAAGGGTTGCTGACGGTAAAGCCAGGCATCGCCGTGCACGCTGTCGCCGCCGGGAATGCCACGCCGGGGCAGCCGGGCGCGACGCCGTCGGCGCAGTAAAGGAAAATCCCTTCATGTCCAAATTCTTTATCGAGCGGCCGGTCTTCGCCTGGGTTATCGCGCTTGTCCTGATGCTGGCCGGCGGGCTGGCGATCAAAACCTTGCCGATTTCCCAATACCCGAGCATCGCGCCACCACAGATCTCCATCTCAGTTACCTATCCGGGCGCATCGGCACAGACCGTGCAGGATACCGTTGTGCAGGTCATCGAACAGCAGATGAACGGCATCGACGGCCTTGAGTATCTGTCTTCGCAGGGCAACTCCGACGGCAGCATGGAAATCGATCTGACCTTCCTGCAGGGCACCAATCCCGACATCGCCCAGGTCCAGGTGCAGAACAAGCTGCAATTGGCGACTCCGCTTTTGCCGACGGAAGTCCAGCAACAGGGCATCAGGGTCACCAAGGCGACGAAAAACTTCCTGATTATCGTGGGGCTCGTCTCGACCGATGGCAGCCTGAACCGCTACGATCTCGCCGACTACATCACCTCGAACATCCAGGATCCGATCAGCCGCACGCCCGGCGTCGGCGATTTCAGCCTTTTCGGTTCGCAATACGCGATGCGGATATGGCTTGATCCGGCTAAGCTCAACAACTACGCATTGACTGTCGGCGACGTCACTACGGCCATCGAAGCGCAGAACGTTCAGGTCTCCTCGGGACAAATCGGCGGTCGACCGGCCACTGCCGGACAGCAGTTGACCGCCACCATCATCGGGCCATCCCGCCTGCGGACGCCGGATCAGTTCGGCAATATCCTGCTGAAGGTGAATCCCGACGGTTCGCAGGTCCGACTGCATGACGTCGGGCGGAGCGAACTGGGCGGCGAGACCTACGCCATCGAGTCGGAATTCAATGGGCTGCAGGCAGCCGGTCTGGCGGTGAAGCTGGCGACCGGGGCGAACGCGCTTGACACGGTCAAGGCCGTGCATGCGACCATCGATCGGCTGAAGCCCTTTTTCCCGCCGGGTCTCGAAGTCGTCTATCCCTATGATACGACCCCTTTCGTGCGCATATCGATCGAGGAAGTGGTCAAGACTCTGGGTGAGGCCATCGTTCTGGTCTTCCTGGTCATGTATCTGTTCCTGCAGAATTTCCGGGCGACACTGATCCCGACCATCGCGGTGCCGGTGGTGCTGCTCGGAACCTTCGCCGTACTTTCCGCCGCCGGCTATTCGATCAACACGCTGACCATGTTCGCCATGGTGCTGGCGATCGGCTTGCTGGTCGACGACGCGATCGTCGTCGTCGAGAACGTCGAGCGGGTGATGAGCGAGGAGGGATTGTCGCCCAAGGAGGCGACGAAGAAGTCGATGCGGCAGATCACCGGCGCCCTGGTCGGCATTGCCCTGGTGCTGGCGGCGGTCTTTCTGCCCATGGCCTTTTTCGGCGGTTCGACCGGGGTGATCTATCGCCAGTTTTCCATCACCATGGTTGCGGCCATGGTGCTCTCGGTGCTGGTCGCCCTGATCCTGACGCCAGCCCTCTGCGCCACCATGCTGAAACCGGTTGCCAAAGGACAGCATATCGAAAAGCGCGGCTTCTTCGGTTGGTTCAATCGGAGTTTCAACCGCGGCAACAACGGCTACATCGCCGGCGTCGGCGGCGTTCTCGGTCGGCCGGCCCGCTTCCTCGTCATTTACCTTGGCGTGGTCGTCGTCATGGTGCTGCTGTTCACCCGGCTGCCCAACGCCTTTTTGCCGGAGGAGGACCAGGGTACCCTGTTCGTCCAGGTACAGACCCCGCCGGGCGCCACCAGCGTCCGGACGGACGCCGCCCTTGCCGAGGTGCGGGACTATTTGCTTAAGGACGAGAAGGATGCGGTCGCGTCCGTGTTCTCGGTGAGCGGGTTCGGTTTCAACGGTCGCGGGCAGAATGCCGGCATACTCTTCATTTCGCTCAAAGACTGGAGCAATCGCACTGCGTCCGAGCAGAAGGTGCAGGCCCTTGCCGCACGGGTGATGAGGCACTTTGCCGGAATCAAGGACGCAAGGGTGTTCGCTTTCGCGCCGCCGGCTGTGATGGAACTCGGCAATGCCAACGGCTTCGATCTGGAACTCCAGGATCGGGCCGGCATCGGGCATGACAAGCTGATGATGGCGCGCAACCAGTTGCTCGGCATGGCGGCCCAATCCCCGGTTCTGACGGCGGTCCGGCCGAACGGTCTGGAGGATGCCCCGCAATATCGGATTCTCATCAACCGGGAGAAGGCCGACGCCCTCGGGCTGTCGATCTCCGACATCAACACCACGCTGTCGGCGGCCTGGGGATCGTCCTATGTGAACGACTTCATCGACCGTGACCGGGTGAAGAAGGTCTTCATCCAGGGCGATGCTCCGTCGCGGATGATGCCTGAGGATTTGAACAAATGGTATGTCCGCAATAGCGCTGGCGGCATGGTGCCATTCTCCGCCTTCGCATCGGCGGAATGGGCCTTCGGACCGCAGAAGCTCGAACGCTATAACGGTGTTCCGGCCTTGGAAGTGCTGGGTAACCCAGCGCCGGGGCAGAGCACCGGCGAGGCGATGTCGACGGTCGAGTCGCTGCTGGCCAAATTGCCGCCGGGCGTCGGTTTCGAGTGGACGGGGCTCTCTTATGAGGAACGCATGGCGGGGGCGCAGGCGCCGGCCCTTTATGCCATTTCGCTGATCGTCGTCTTTCTGAGCCTGGCTGCCCTCTATGAGAGTTGGTCAATCCCCGTCGCGGTGATGATGGTGGTACCGCTGGGCGTGGTCGGGACCATCGGCGCCACTTGGATGAGGGGACTGTCCAACGACGTCTATTTCCAGGTGGGCCTGCTGACCACCGTCGGTCTGGCGGCGAAGAACGCCATCCTGATCGTCGAATTCGCCAAGGACTACTTCGATCATGGGATCAGTCTGAGAGAGGCCGCTCTCCAGGCGGCCCGGCAGCGTCTGCGACCGATCCTGATGACGTCCTTGGCCTTCATCCTCGGTGTGTTGCCGCTGGCGATTTCTACCGGTGCCGGTTCGGGCGCCCAGAACGCCATTGGTACCGGGGTGATCGGCGGCATGCTGACCGCGACCTTCCTGGCCATCGTCCTGGTCCCCCTGTTCTTCGTCGTCATTCTGCGTCTGTTCCGGGTCAAGCCGCAGCTGATCGACGATGCGGCACCCGAGCCGGCCGCCGCGACTCCGAGTGAGAAATGATGATGATGAAGCACTTTCTTCCCCTGGCGGCAAGCGCCGCGCTCCTTGCCGGTTGTTCGCTGATTCCGGACTACGATCGACCGGCGGCGCCGATTGCGGCGGATTGGCCGACCGCTTCGGCCTATGGATCGTCGCCGGTCAGTCAATCCGCCGGTCGGCCGGCGGTGGCCGACATCGGCTGGCGCGACTTCTTTACCGATTCCCGCCTGCAAACACTGATCGAGCTCGCGTTGGCCAACAACCGGGACTTCCGGGTTGCCGCCTTGAACGTCGAAGCCGAGCGCGCGCAATACCAGATCCAGCGAGCCGACCTGTTTCCCACCGTCGAGGCGACCGGTAGCGGCTTGAACGAGAGAGTTCCTGCCAAATTGTCGAGCAGCGGGAAGTCTTCGATCAGCCACCAATACAGCGTCGGCCTTGGCTTCACATCCTATGAGCTGGACCTGTTCGGTCGCGTCCGCAGTTTGACGGAGGAGGTCCTTGAGCAATATTTTGCTCTGGAAGAGACCCGGACCGCCACCCAGATCACGCTGGTGGCGGAAGTGGCCAACGACTATCTCACGCTGCTGAGCGACCAGGAACTGCTCCGGCTGACCCGGGATACCCTGGAAAGTCAGCGGAAATCCTATGATCTTACCAAGCAAAGCTACGATCAGGGCGTGGATACCGAACTCGACCTGCGGCTGGCGGAAACGTCGGTGCACACCGCCGAGGCGAACCTCGCCCAATACGCCCGGCAGGTCGCCCAAGACCGCAACGCCCTGGTTCTGCTCGTCGGGCAGGCGCTTCCCGCCACGCTTGAGGCCGAACTGGCCAATGGTCACGGGCTTGACGCGGAAAATCTGCTGGCGGATTTGCCGGCCGGCGTACCCTCGGCTTTGCTCGAACGGCGCCCCGACATCAGGTCCGCCGAACACAGCCTTAAGGCGGCCAACGCCAATATCGGGGCGGCGCGCGCCGCTTTCTTCCCGACCATTACCCTGACCGCCACCGGCGGCACCTCCAGCACCGGCATCTCCAGTTTGTTCCAGGGGGCGTCGCGGACCTGGAACTTCGCCCCCAACATCACCGTGCCGATCTTCGAAGGCGGACGGCTGGAGGCGACCCTCGACTATGACAAGATCGAGAAGGACATCGGGGTGGCGCAATACGAAAAGACGATCCAGACGGCCTTCCGGGAAGTTGCCGATGCGCTGGCAGCTCGGGGCACTCTCGACGATCAGTTACGGGCGCAGCAAGCCTTGGCCGAGGCCTCGGCCGTACGCTACCGGCTGGCGGACATGCGCTTTCGTAACGGCGTCGATGGATATCTCAACACGCTTGATGCACAGCGAACGCTTTACAGCGCGCAACAGAGCGTGATCTCCACGCGCTTGTCGCGCCTGTCCAATCTGGTGACGCTGTACAAAACCCTCGGTGGAGGTTGGAGCGAACACACGGCGCAGATTGGTGCAATCGCGATGCCGATGAACGAGAATTGAAGGGTGGAAAATCATTCATGAAATCACGTCGGGTCCCCCACACGACGTGATGTCCGATCCCGATCATGCAGCGGCCCACCCCGCTTATCCGCATGTTTCCGGATCGGACGTCCGATCCCGGTCATAGATTCCCCCCACCCATCTATGATCCGGGATCGGACACCCCTTTGGAACCTGCCGACAGCTCGAATTGTTCTGGCGGTTGGGGTATGCCTCGTCTGGACGGACGGCTGACGAGGTGTATCATCAGCCGGCATCGACATCGCATCCGGAACAATGCGTCCGGCGGCGGCGTTATTCGAAAACTTGACGCCATGGCTTGCCCCTGGTGTTGGCACACGTGGGCGGCCAAGCGTCACAACGGACAGAGTTAAATCTGGCCGAACCGCAAAAGGAAACATCGACGTGTCATCCAAGCTCGATCAATTACGCGCCATAACCACGGTCGTCGCCGACACCGGCGATATCGACGCCATCCGGACCTTCAGCCCGGTCGACTGCACGACCAATCCGACGCTGGTTCTCAAAGCGGTGGAACTGCCGTCGCATGCCGACACTGTCGCTGAAGCGTTGCGTTGGGGTCGTGCGCAGACCGGCAGCCGCGAGGCCGTCGTCAAGACGGTCGCTGATCGTTTGGCGGTCGCCGTCGGCGCCGAATTGACCTCGCTGGTCCCGGGGCGGGTCTCGACGGAAGTCGACGCCGATTTGTCGTTCGACACCCAGGCCACTATCGCCAAGGCGCGGCAGATCATCGCCGCCTATGCCGAGCGCGGCATCGGGCGTGAGCGCATTCTGATCAAGATCGCCGCCACCTGGGAGGGTATTCGCGCCGCCGAGGTGCTGCAGAAAGAGGGGATCGACTGCAATCTGACCCTGATCTTCTCGCAGGCTCAGGCCGTCGCCTGCGCCGATGCCAAGGCGTTCCTGATCTCGCCGTTCGTCGGCCGCATCCTCGACTGGTATGTGAAGAAGGAAGGCAAGACCTTCACGCCCGAGGAAGATCCCGGCGTTCTGTCGGTGCGTTCCATCTACGAATATTTCAAGGCCTACGATATCACCACGGTGGTGATGGCGGCGTCGTTCCGGTCTGCCGGCGAAGTCGAGGCGCTGGCCGGTTGTGACCGCTTGACCGTTTCGCCGGCGCTTCTCGACGCCCTGTCCCATGACCAGGGGCATCTGGAGCGCCGTCTGCAGCCGGTCAAGCCGGCCAAGCTGCCGGCCCGCATCGTGCTGGACGAGAAGGCGTTCCGCTGGGCACAGAACGAGGACGCCATGGCCACCGAAAAGCTGGCCGAGGGTATCCGGGCGTTTGCCGCTGATCTCCGCAAGCTGCGGACCCTGGTCAACGGCTGGCTTTAGAGCGTGATGCGTCAAATCTGACGCAGCTCGCCAGGAAGAAACAAATTGTCAGTGGCACCGGCGTCCCCGCCGGTGTTCCTGCGTGAGCCGGAAAGGGTCCGCTTGGCGGCGAAACACCGGCAGGGACGCCGGTGCCACTCCTGTTTCATCCAGGGTGGGTCGGCGCGCCACCGGTGCCGAACTCTAAAGGAAAGGCCGCCGCTCAGCTCGCCGGCAGGGCCATTTGCGGTCCTACCGTCGCCGCGTAACGCTCCGCCTCTTCGGAGGCGAGTGTTGCGACGATGGCGTTGGCATCGGTGCGGGGATCCTGCCGGTAGCTGACCGTCAGGCGCAGAGGCGGAAGCGGCGAGGTGGTCGGAATGGCCACCAGGCTTCCCGTCTGGAGTTCTTCGCGGATGGCCGCCGCCGGAATGACGGCGATGCCGATGCCGGCGCGGACCAGACGCAGAATGGCGGCCAGAGAGCCGATGCAATGAACGGTTTTCGGACTGGCGCCTTCTTTGCGGCAGGCGTCGAGAAGACCTAAATGCGGTTGTGATCCGCGCGTCATGGTCAGGAATGGCTGTTCGGACAATTGCGTGAAGGAGTGGACGGCGTTGGTCCGCCAACCGTCGCCCATCCGGCCGATGACGCACATCGGCATCTGTCCGAGACTGAGATTGCTGATGCCGTCACCGAGAACCGGGTCGGTCTGCAAGGTGACGTCCAGCTGTCCGCGCTTCAGACGTTCATGCAGCAGTTGGGTCGATTCGGCGGTCAGTTCGATTTCGAGATCCTGATGGCCCGCTTGCAGGCGGTTCAGGAAATCGATCAGCCAGGTATGAACGATCGTCTCGATGACGCCGATCCGCAGCACGCCGGTCAACGGCGAATCGGCTTGCAGGGCCATCCGCATTTCGCGGCCGACGTCGAGCATGCGGTCGGCGTAGGTGAGCAGAATGCGACCGGCCGGGGTCAGGCGAATCTCGCGCGCATCGCGTTCGAACAGGGGCTTGTTGAAATCGCTTTCCAGCGAGGCGATGCGGCCTGAAATGGTCGCCGGCGTCAGATGCAGGCGCTCGGCAGCGCTGCGAAAGCTGCCGAGCCTGGCCACCCAGACAAAAGCCTCCAGGAATCGCGTGTTCACCCTTCCCCCATCATTGGTGCCGGAGGGGCGTCGTCAGGCGGCCACCGGCAAGGCTTTTATAGCATAGCCGTGTGTCAGGCGCCGACCAAGGATCGGGTCTTCGATCTCGATCTGGAAAAACGGCGCCGGTCGAATACCGCCGATCGCCGGAATGGTACCGCCGAACATGGCGCTTCCTATCGGCAGGCCGCCGCGGCGCTCGATCAGGTCCTCGGGGCGGCGAAGCGCGGTCATTGCTCCTTCCTGATAAAGTGTTCTTGCTCCGGTTTCCGTCTCCGCCACCCAGGACCGCAGAATCAGGCTATCCCAGTGATCGGCGACGTCGTCGAAGCGCCAGATGGTGGAGCCGAGCGGTTTGCCGCAAAGCTGTTTGGAATGGGCGACCGACCATTCCTCGGCCTCGCGGTCCGTATGGTCCGATCCGACCCCGACACAAAGGCCGTCTTCGGTCGAGAGAATGACCGGCTCCACTTCTCCCGATGTTTTCGCTCCCAGCATGACGACCGCCGTGTCGGTCGTCAGCAGCCCGGGCGCGCCGGCGTAGTACAAGGGCGTCGCGCTGGGCGGTGGCACGCCGATGGCCTGCAACTCTTCGATATGATGGCGCACCGCCGCGGCGTCGCGGCCGGCCCATCCGGCGATGATCAGAGTGTCGACGCGAAACCGCAGGGGCTTGGTCGGACCGCCGGCAAGGGCGAGGTGGAGGTCGAGGGGGCGGTTGGTTGACATGATGTCCTTATATCTCTCAGCTGTTATCGGCCGGCACGTCCGGTTCGCTGCGTCAGTCTTGCAGGGGACGCCCGGCGGTTTCCTTGGCGGCCCAGAGGGCAATGCCGGTGACGCAGAGGGCGCCCATGACGTAGAGCGAGACCGCCAGCGTCGAACTGTAGGCGTGGTAGAGCGTGACGATGATCAGCGGCGCGAACCCGCCACCGACGACGCCGGCGAAGGTGTAGGCCAGCGATGAACCGCTGTAGCGGACGCGGGTCGAGAACTGTTCGGTGACGAAGGCGCCCTGCGGACCATACATGGCGGCGTGGAAGATCAAACCGGCGACCACGGCGAGAACAATCAGATAGGGGTTGGCCGTGTCGAGCAGTCCGAAGAAGACGTAGGCCCACACCGCGCCTGCGACGGCGCCGATGGCGTAGACCGGACGCCGCCCGATGCTGTCGGAAAGACGTCCGAACAGCGGAACGCAAACCACGTTGAAGGCGGCGCCGATCAGTACGGCGGTCAGCGCCACCGGGCGGGGCAGATTGAGGACCTGCGTGACATAGGTCATGGTGAAGACCACCACCAGGGCGAACAGGACGTCCGAGCCGACGCGCGCCCCACCGGCGATGATCAGACTGCGCAGATGCTTCGTCAGGACTTCGCCGACCGGGGCCTTGGCCTGTTTGTGGGCGGATTCGATCTGCTTGAACATCGGCGTTTCATCGACGCCGATCCGCACCCAAAGGCCGAATCCGACGAGAATGGCGCTGACCAGGAAGGGAATGCGCCAGCCCCAGGCGACGAAATCCTGGTCGGAAAGCGTCATCGTCACCAGGGTGATGAGGGCGGTGGCCAGCAATGTTCCCATCGACGGGCCGACCTGCGTCCATGACGCGTTGAGACCGCGGCGATCCTGCCGGCCATGCTCGACCGACAATAGCACCGACCCGGCCCATTCGCCGCCGAGCGCCACACCCTGGATGAAGCGGAGCGACACCAGCAACAGCGGACTGGCAATACCGACGGCGTCGAAGGTCGGCAGGACACCCATCAGGAAGGTGGTCAGGCCCATGACGATCAAGGTGACCACCAGGACGACCCGGCGTCCCAGTTTGTCACCCAAATGCCCGAAGAAGACGCCCCCCAGCGGCCGCGACACATAGCCGACCGCGTAGGTCGAGAAGGCCAGAATCACGCCGGCCAGCGGAGAGAAGGAGGGGAAGAACAATTTGTTGAAGATCAACGCCGCCATGGTGTTGTAGACCGTGAAGTCGTACCACTCGAGCGTCGTGCCCACCATGCTGGCGCCGGCCAGCCGTCGCATCATCGCCGGGCTTGCGCCGCCGGTGGTTCGGCTGGCGGCGGGCGCGCCGATGTCGGGATCGAGTACTTCGGAGAGCCTCAGGGCTTCAGTGCTTTCCATCTCAAATCTCCTTGGTGAATTCGCGGGTGGTATAGGACTGATCAGCGAGCGAGCGTGGCTTCCACCCAGGCGGCGATCGCCAGCAGGCGACGGTCGGCTTGGCGACGGCCCACCAGCATCAGGCCGACCGGCAGCGGCGCGCCGGTGACCGGCAGCGAGATGGCCGGCAGATCGAACAGGTTGGCCAGGCGTGTCGCCCGCAGGAAAGCGCCGTTGACGCGGTAGAATTCCCTGTCGTCGCCGGCCAGCAGCGCGATGCCGGGCGCCAGGACCGGAACGGTGGGCAGCAGCAGGATTTCGCCGCCCGCCAGGCGCCGGTCCATGCGCGCCACCAACCGGTCGCGCCGGGCCGTCATGCGAACATAGTCGGACGCCGGCACCTGTCGCCCGGTTTCGATCCGTGAGCGGATCCGGGGATCGAGACCGCTGAGATCGGCGACCCCTTCGTCCTGGAGTCGCGCCCACAATTCGATGGCGGTGAACGTGCCGAGGCGGTCGATATCCTTCAGGGCTTCGAGTTCGTCTTCCAGCGAACTGTCCCTGATCCCGACGCCAGTCGCCCGCAGGGCGCCGACGGCGCTTTCGAAGGCTTCGGCCACTGGGGTCTCGATGTCGTCGAACAATCGACCGCGGGGAATTGTGAACAGCAAAGAGGTTGGATTAATCGGTTCCGGCCAGTCATCGCCGGTTCCGCTCAGTACCGCGTCGGCCAGCGCGCAATCGGCGACGAAACGGCCGATCGGACCGACCGTATCGAGCGTTGTCGACAGGGGAAAGGCGCCGTCGGTCGGGACCCGGCCCGAGGTTGGCTTGAAGCCGACGGCGCCGCACAAGGCGGCGGGAATGCGCAGCGATCCGCCGGTATCCGATCCGATGCCGATATCGGCCATCCCATCGACCACGGAAATCACCGCTCCCGACGACGAACCGCCGGGGATGCGGCTGCGGTCGCTGGGATTGCCGGGATTTCCGTAATGCGGATTGATGCCGATGCCGGAAAAGGCAAACTCCGTCATGTGCGTTTTGCCGATCAGGACGGCGCCGCTCGCCCGCAGGCGCGACACCGCGGCCGCGTCTCGGGCTGCTGCCGGCCGGTTCCGCAAGACAGCCGAACCGGCGGTTGTCACCCGTCCGGCGACATCGAACAGATCCTTGACCGACAGGACGCGGCCGTCGAGTGGTCCGAGAGAACATCCCTGGTCGGCCCGCCGGTCGGCGGCAGCGGCGGCTAAACGGGCTTCGGTTTCGAAGAGTTGCGTGAAGACCTTGTCACCCTCGAGATCGGGATCGTGGATCTTGGCAAGGCACTGCTCCAGTCGCTCGGTGGCAGAGCCCGGCGCGGTCTGCGCGGTCATCGGGCGCCTCCGCTTTGGGGCGCCGTCGTCCGCGCGGTCGCCAGATCCTTGTCGGTCATCTGCCACATCATCCGCAAAACAGACGGTTCGGCCGTTTCCACGCCGCCGAACTTGGGCCGGTAGGCGGCCCTGGCGGCGGCGGCTTCCGACGTGGCTTCGACCACCAGGATGGGATCGAGAATCCGTCCTTCGGTCTGCTCTGCCGGCAGCGGTGAACTTAAGCCGGCGTCGGGCAACAGAACGCGGGTGGCGATGATGCCGTCGCTGGTCTGCAGATCCCGCGCTTCGTGACAGAGCATGTCGAGGTCGCCGGGACCGGCGGGACGACCCAATCGCAGAACGGCGAGAAAGGCGCCGGTTCCCGCGCCTGTTTCAGCGACGACGGTGCAGACGCGGCGCATGCTGTTTTGCATGCGGCCAAGATTGGTCACCGACCAGGGCGTCTGGTGCGCGAAGGCCTGGCGGTAGCTTTCGCTGCCAAAGACATCGAGGGATTCCGTGCGGTAAAGGCCAAGATAACGGCGGTTGCCTTCCAGCGCGACATAGCGGATGCCAGAGACGAAGCCGGAAATTCCGACCCGTTCCTCGACATGCTCACGGTCGTACCATTTATTGAAATCTACTTCGTGGATGGGATCGACATTAGTCCAGACAAATAAATATCCGGCACTTGGCGATTTGTTGCCGCCAGTCATAGAAAATCCCTTCATCTATATCATTCGGTACAGTCATGATGCTGGCCGATATAGCGAAGGGCAAGACGGATTTTCCGTTCACCGGTGATCGCCTTTTTCACCGATGAGATGTCGAAAATGACAGTTATGTTTATGAAAATATGAGATTTTTTTGCTTCCGGAAGCGACCGCTGATGTCGGCCGGCATCCTTGGCTCTTTGAGGGGCGTCTGCTTACTTTTATTGCAATATTCCTCGGTGATTCTGGTGAGTTTCTCGTTTGTTCACGGAATTTTGTATCAAACAGTCGAAAATTCGAGCTGCCGGGCGGCCGCAAGACGCGCATTTGGGCGAATATCCCAAAATTTAGGCATATATGAAATGTGACTAAAAAATAGCCTGTTATGCCAGGTTTCGATGAAGGCGGCTCATCGAGACAAGGCCCGCCCATTGAGCTCAGTGTCAGGATGTGGTACTGGCCAGTTTATCTGTTCCGGCGCAATGAAACTTTGTTCCTTCTCAAAGGGGATTTTCCCCGAAAGGGCGCCGGTGCAAAACGAAAACGGCAAAACATGCTCCTTATTTCTAATCTGGCGGCGATTATTGCGCCGGCATTTCTGATTTCTCTGGCTGGATTTGTCTGGGCGAGACGGGGGCTGCCGTTCGACCAGATCATGATCACCAAGTTGATGACCTTGATCGGCGCTCCCGCCCTGGTGTTCTCCATCTTTACCAAGATGCAATTGCCACCGGCCCGAATCGCTATGATGGGAGCCGCCTCGGTTGCCTGTCTGGTTCTGTTCGCCGTCGCTGGAGCCATCGGACTGCGGGCCGCCGGGCTCCGCTCGAAAGTCTATCTGCCGTCCCTGATTTTTCCGAACGTCGGTAATATGGGGATCCCTGTTTGCCTGTTCGCGTTCGGCGACCAGGGCATGGCTCTGGCCATGGTCTATTTCGCGGTGACCGTCATCGGTCAGTTCACGATCGGGCCGGCGTTGGCCGCCGGCAAGCTCGACCTTAAAACGCTGATGCGGCTGCCGTTCATCTATGTCGCCATTCTGGCGGTGACGCTCAATGCGCTTGGCATCGAGCCGCCGGGTTGGTTGGCCAACACCGCATCGCTGGTCGGCGGCATCACCGTACCGATGATGCTGATGGCCTTGGGGGTCGCGCTCTCACAACTGAAGGTCAATAACTTCAAGCGGGCCGCGGTCATGTCGATCGTGCGTCTCGGCATGGGCGCGGCGGGCGGATGGCTGGTCGCCCGACTGTTCGGCTTCGAGGGGGCGGCACTCGGCGTTCTCGTCGTGCAAAGCGCCATGCCGGTGGCGGTGTTCAATTATCTGTTCGCCTACCAGTATGACAACAAAGGCTTATCCCTTTGCTTCCGCCACGATCAGCATCTTGTAGGTGGCAGGCTTGATGGCGGCACCGATGCCCAGCAAAGTGCGAAATGCCGCATGGGGTGTGCGCCGACGGTTGAATCTGAAGACGAACTCGTCGAGG
>JARLJB010000348.1 GCA_031291415.1 Telmatospirillum sp. | reverse complement strand
GATTTCCTGAAAACTTCCGTCCCATTACGGCGTCATGGCCAGGCTAGACCCGGCCATCCACGGCCAACGGGGCTGCAAGACGTGGATACCCCGCCCAAGCGCCGTGTATGACCATCTACTGAATGTCAACAGGCCTTAGTCGATGCCGGTGCAGATCCGCCGCTTCTTCACTGAAACAACAGAAGATGACCTGCCGCAGACTGTCCTCGCCGGCCAACGTCTCCAGTACCGTCTTGACGGCGATCGGCGCCGCCCGGTCCGGCGGAAAGCCGTAGACTCCGGTGGAAATGGATGGAAAGGCGACAGAAAATAGCCCGTGACGAAGTGCCAACGTCAGCGAATTTCGGTAACAGTTGGCGAGAAGGACATCTTCCTGGCCGCCGCCGCCCCGCCAGATCGGGCCGACGGTGTGGATGACGAAGCGGGCAGGAAGGCGGTAGCCTTTGGTCAGTTTTGCCTCGCCGGTCGGACATCCGCCCAAAGTCCGGCATTCTTCCAGCAATTCGGGGCCGGCGGCGCGGTGAATGGCGCCGTCGACACCGCCGCCACCCAGGAGGGAGGAGTTGGCGGCGTTGACGATGGCGTCGACGGCAAGACGGGTAATGTCGCCCAGGATGACGGCGACCCGTTCGGCCATCGCCGTTACACCGCCTTCGAGTGGCGGGCTTCACCGACCTTGAGATAACGGTCGAACACCGCACAGGCGGCCCGCACCAGGGGGCGGCCTTCGTCGGTGATGGTGAGGCGCCTGCCCTGGCGGACCAAAAGACCGTCTTCTTGCAGACCATGCAGTTTTTCAAGATCGTCGTCGAATTGGGCCGGATCTGCGCCAAACCGGGCACAAACGGCGTCGACGTCAAGCGAGAGGTCGCACATCAGCCGTTCGATCAACGCCCGGCGCAACAGGTCGTCGGCACTGACACCGACTCCACGCACTGTCGCCAGCCGTCCGGCACGGATCATCTGCTTGTAGGCATGGATGCCGCCTTCATTGGCGACATAACCCTGAGGCAGCGAGCCGATACCCGAGGCGCCGAAACCGAGCAGCGTCGACGCGGCGTCAGTGGTGTAGCCCTGGAAATTCCGATGCAGGCGCTTTTCCCGTAGAGCGATCGCCATCTCGTCGTCAGCGTGCGCGAAATGATCGAGGCCGACCTGGACATAGCCGTGGCTGGTCAAACGCGCCGTCGCGGCATCGTACTGCCGCCAGCGCTCTTCAGTGCCGGGCAGGGTCTCCTCGGGGATCAGCCGTTGATGCTTTTTCATCCACGGAACGTGGGCGTAGCCGAACAAGGAGATGCGCGACGGCGAAAAACCCACCGCCTTGTCGATCGTCTCGTTCAGGCTTTCCACCGTCTGCAGCGGCAGGCCGTATATCAAATCCATGTTGATATGGGAGACACCCCAGGTCCGTAACCAATCGATCACCCGGGCGGTGACATCATAGGGCTGAATCCGGTTGATAACCTTTTGGACCTCGGGGTTGAAGTCTTGGACGCCGATGCTGGCGCGGGTCACTCCACTGTCGGCCATAGCCTGGACATAAGCTTCGTCGGCGGTGCGGGGATCGAGTTCGACGGCGATTTCGGCGTCCTCGGCCAGCCGGAACCGCTGGCGCAGACGCTCGACCGTCGCGCTGAAGTCCTTCGGCGTCAGGATGGTCGGACTGCCGCCGCCGAAATGCAGATGCCTGGCGGTCATTTTCCCGGGCAACAGACCTGCCACCATGTCGATCTCGCGCCACACGCAGTCCATGTAATCGGCCACCGGGGCGTACTTATGGGTGATCTTGGTATGGCATCCGCAGAACCAGCACATCTCAGCGCAATAGGCGACATGCACGTAAAGCGAAAGCGGCGTATCGGACGGCAGGGCCGCCAGCCAAGCCGCATAGCGGTCGGGGCCGATCGCCGGCGTGAAATGCGGGGCGGTTGGGTAGGAGGTGTAGCGGGGGACCCGCAGATCGTATTTGGCCGCGAGCTCTGGATGCATGATCTTTCCTGGCAGTGGGACGCGAAGCCTAGCCCGTTCGCGCGGCCGGTGCAACCCAAGGCGGCGTAGGGTTTAGGGGGCCTATCGAGGCGGCAGCAGGACGACCCGGCCCCAGAAATCGGCGATCGACCGGATGACGCTGATAAACCCGTCCAGATCGACAGGTTTGGCGATGAAGCAGTTGGCGTGCAGGTCGTAGCTCTGCAGGATATCGTTTTCAGCCTGCGACGTGGTGAGCACGACCACGGGGATGCGTTTCAGAGCCGGATCGTCTTTGATTTCCGCGAGAACCTCCCACCCGTCCTTGAGGGGGAGATTGAGATCGAGCAGCAGCAGATCGGGGAGCGGCGTCCCTGATTGGCGAAGGTAATGAATCGCCTGCACGCCGTCGGCAACCACATGCAAATGGCCGGGCAAGCCCGTTTCTTTCCAGGCTTCGGCGGCAAGCCTGGCATCACCAGGGCTATCCTCGACAAGAAGGATGTCTAGCACTTCGGCCAAATGTCCCACAAGAAATTGGTCCGGCCACTTTATGCCCGATTAACCTGGTTGGGAATGCCTAAGGATCTGGGGCGAAATTATCGCCCCAGATCCTTGAGCCCGAGCGGCGCCTGAGCCCGCCGGAAGCGGAGCGGAGGCGTCGCATGAAATCTGGGGCGAAATTATCGCCCCAGATCCTTGAGCCCGAGCGGCGCCTGAGCCCGCCGGAAGCGGAGCGGAGGCGTCGTATGAAATCTGGGGCGAAATTATCGCCCCAGATCCTTGAGCCCGAGCGGCGTCTGGAGCCCACTCGGTTACATCCCTGCCAAGCCGTAAAGGTCCGATGGTGTGGCCGCCAGTTCATACAACAGGCGGCCACAGACGACGAGAACCAGCAGGGCAAGAAGGATTCTCACCTGTTCGGCGCGCAACCGGGCGCCGAAACGGGCGCCCAGCTGAGCGCCGATAACACCGCCGATCAGCAACGTCAGCATCAGAACCACGTCAACCGTCTGCGTCTGGACGGCCTGCAGGAAGGTGACGGTGGCGGTGACGAAAATGATCTGGAAAAGCGACGTGCCGATAACCACCGAGGTGGGAATTTCAAGGATGTAGATCATCAGGGGGACCATGATGAAGCCCCCGCCGACGCCCATCAGGGCGGCGAGAAGACCGCCGATCGCGCCAACCGACAGCGGCAGCAGGACGCTGATATAAAGACCCGATCGGGCAAACCGCATTTTCAAGGGCAGTTTGGCCCACAGATGCCGGTGACGCTTGTGCGGCAGCATGGGGTGGCGCGAGAGAAGGAGCGCGCGCAGGCTCTCGATCAACATTGAGCCGCCGACGAAGCCCAGAAAAACGACATAGCAAAGGTTGATGGCGAGGTCGACCTGCCCCAGCGTGCGGAGCCGGGCGAACATCCAGACGCCGATGACGGCGCCGATCAATCCGCCGGCCACCAGCATCAACCCCATCTTGATGTCGACGTTTTTGCGCCGCCAGTGGGCGATGACCCCTGACACCGAGGCGCCGACAACCTGATTGGCGCCGGTGGCTACGGCCACCGGCGATGGCACGCCCAGAAAAATCAACAGCGGCGTCAACAGAAACCCGCCACCGACACCGAACAAGCCCGACAAAAAACCGATGCCGCCACCCAGCAAAAGCAAGGTGACGATATTGAGAGACAAGCCGGCGATGGGCAGGTAAACCGTCACGTCATATTCAGTCCGTTTCGCTGACGACGGGCGCCCCGGCGGCAACCCATGCCAACATGCCGCCGGCCAGCCGATTGATTTCTCCCGTGTAGCCGCTTTCGATCAGCTTGGCTGCCGCCATGCCGCACCGATTGGCGGAACGGCAATGCAGCAGCAGTTTCTTTCCGGACGGGATGGTGGGAATCTGAGCCGGATCGAACTCGGAGAGCGGCAAGAGGTGGGCGCCCGCGATATGTTCCGCGGCAAACTCATGGCGTTCCCGGACATCGACGACAACGACCTTGTCGGCCTTGATCCAATCGAGCGCCGTATCGACGTCGATCATCCTCACTTGTTCGTTCATCGCTGATCTTTCCACAAATGGCATTGCTTGCCCGTCCGGCGAGAGATTTCGCCGGTCCGAACGGGCTGTATGATGGGATCGGTCAGGGGGTTGCGCAAGGGGAGGCACCTTTTTCGTCAGAGCTATCGAGTGAAGCCTTCTCGCCCTCAACTGTTCGTTTTTTCCGCGAGATGCCGCACGTCGGCTTCCGCCGAATTGGTCAACGGGGCGTCGGATCGATTCGTTTATGGATGCGTCGGCGGTGATGCGGCCGGCTTTTGGCCATGGCCTGTTTGTGCTGAGCGGCCTGCTTGCCATGCTGCAGGCGTTTCACGTGGTGTCCGTTCTTCGCTTTCGATTTCGCAATGTGATGCTTGAGGTGCGTCGATGTCGACGCCGCCGGATGGTGCGCCGCCGCAGCCGTCGGCCTGCCGGCGGCTTGGACGGACGAGCCTGTCATCAGCGCAAAAGCGATAACGACAGCGGCGAGAACGGAGCGACAAAGCATGGTGCGGCTGTCCCCGATGGTCGATGCGACAGAATGCCTGCTTGTCGATCTGCCGTAAAGGGCAACGCTGGGCAAACGGACGATTGCGTCCTAAAGTCCGCCCGATCACCATTTGAACCGATGGGAAGACCTGATGGACGACACCGTTCTCGATGTACGCGGATTGACTTGCCCTTTGCCGGTGTTGCGCGCGCGGAAAACATTGAAGACTCTCTCCGAGGGAGCCTTGCTGACCGTGCTGGCCACCGATCCCAGTTCGGTGAAGGACTTTCAGATCTTCTGTCAGCAGACCGGCTATCACCTGGAAACCTGGACAGAGGATGCCGAGGGCGTGTTCCGCTACAGCATTCGAAAAACTGCGGGCGCCTGAACAGGCGGGCGACCGGTGGCGGATGGTGTCCGCCAAGGGCCTGTCGTCACAGTTGCGATTCTTCCGTCACATTTTCCCGTCATTCCCGCGAAAGCGGGAATCCAGGTCGCAACAGCAACTATCTTTGGTTGCAAAGCTATCATTTTTTCCAACTATGGATCCCCGCTTCCGTGGGGATGACGACTACAAAATACCCGCAGTCGAACCTTTGACGTAACTGACGACAAGCCAGACTCGGACCAGAGGCCAGACAATCAGAGCGCCTCGACGCAGACGGCGATTCCCATGCCGCCGCCGATGCAAAGGGTCGCCAGGCCTTTGCGGGCGTTGCGCCGCCGCATTTCATGAAGCAGGGTGACGAGGATGCGGGCTCCCGAGGCGCCGATGGGATGCCCGAGGGCGATGGCGCCGCCGTTGACGTTGACCTTGGCGGGATCCCACGCCATGTCGCGGTTGACCGCCAGGGCCTGGGCGGCGAAGGCTTCATTGGCCTCGACGAGGTCGAGATCATCGACGGACCAGTCGGCTTTGCGCAGGGCCAATCGGCTGGCCGGGATCGGTCCGGTGCCCATGATGGCCGGATCGGTGCCGGCCGTTCCCCACGATACGATGCGGGCCAACGGCGTGACACCCCGCTTCGCGGCGTTCTCGGCGGTCATCAGCACCAGGGCGGCGGCACCATCGTTGATGCCGGAGGCGTTGCCTGCCGTCACTGTGCCGTCCCTGCTGAAGGCGGGCTTCAGTTTTGCCAGGATTTCCACCGTGGTGCCGTATCGAGGGAATTCGTCGGTGTCGACCACCACGTCGCCCTTGCGGCCGGCGATGGCCACCGGGACAATTTCGTCCTGAAATTTGCCGCCCTTGATCGCCGCTTCGGCCTTTTGCTGCGAGGCGGCAGCGAAGATGTCCTGCTCCTCGCGGCTGAGGTTCCATTGGCGGGCGACGTTCTCGGCGGTGACGCCCATGTGGTAGCCGAGGAAGGCATCGGTCAGGCCATCGGTGATCATGGTATCGGCCAGCGCGGTCGGTCCCATCTTGATGCCGGACCGCAACGGGGCGGCATGGGCCGACTGGCTCATGCTTTCCTGACCGCCGACCACCATGATTTCGGCATCGCCCATGGCGATCGCCTGATAACCCAAGGCCACGGTGCGCAACCCGGAGCCGCAGACCTGGTTGATGCCGAAAGCGGTTTTGTCGCGGGGAATGCCGGCGGCGATGGCGGCCTGGCGGACGGTGTTCTGGCCGAGACCGGCGGTCAGGACATGTCCCAGGATCACCTCGGTAACCTCTTCGGATTCGGTCCTGGCGCGTGTCAAGGCTTCGCGGATGACGGCCGCGCCCAGGCTGTGGGCCGGCAGCGAACTCAAGGCGCCCATGAAAGCGCCGACGGGGGTCCGGGCGGCGCCGGCGATGACGATATCGGTCATGTGGGGTGTCTCCGTTGTTCTGTTGATCGGGCTTTGCTCAGGCGGCCAGCGGCATGGTGGGAACGTCGGGCGGGATGATCAGCCTCGCCTCGGTGGCGGCCACGACCTCGGCGATCGTTACGCCGGGGGCGGTTTCCCGGAGCAACAGGCCGTCGGCGGTGGGCTCGATGACCGCCAGTTCGGTGACGATCAGGTCGACCCGGCGGACCGAGGTCAGCGGCAGCGTGCAGCGTTTGAGGATTTTGGCGGTGCCCTTGGCGGTATGCGTCATGGCGACGATCACCCGTTTGGCGCCCGACACCAGATCCATGGCGCCGCCCATGCCGGGGACCATTTTCCCCGGGACCATCCAGTTGGCCAACTGACCCAATTCGTCGACCTGCAGGCCACCCAGCACCGTGACATCGAGATGCCCGCCGCGGATCAGGCCGAAGGACATGGCGGAATCGAAAGCGCAGGCGCCGGGCGTGGCGCCGATTGGCGTGCCTCCCGCATCGGTGAGGTCTTTGAGAGGCGGTTGTCCGGCCGGTAATGCCTGCATGCCGATGATGCCGTTTTCCGACTGAAACGAGACATCGATGCCCGGGGGCAGATAGCGGGCCACCAATGTCGGCAGGCCGATGCCCAAGTTGACCAGGTCGCCGTCGGACAGTTCCAGCGCGACACGTTTGGCGATGAGGGTCTTCTCGTCCATCGGCTTACTCCTGGGTCACCAGGTGATCGACCACCGCATGCGGGGTGACCACCATGTCGGGGGCGATGACGCCCACCGGAACAATCTCTTCGACTTCGGCGATGACCGTCGTGGCGGCCATAGCCATCAGCGGATTGAAATTCCGGGCGGTCAGGGCGTATTCCAAATTGCCGCGGTAATCGGCCCGTTTGGCGTTGATCAGAGCAAAATCCGCCCGCAGCGGCAGCTCGACGAGGAAGGTGACGCCATCGATCTCGATGGTGCGCTTGCCCTCGGCGACCACGGTTCCGACGCCGGTCGGCGTCACCACGGCGCCCAGGCCGCAACCGCCCGCCCGCACTTGCTCGGCCAGAGTGCCTTGCGGCACCAGGTCGACCTCGATCTCTCCGGCGATCATCTGCCGTTGCGTTTCGGGGTTCGTGCCGATGTGGCTGGCGATGACTTTTCTGACCAGCCCGGCGTCGATCAGCTTGCCGATGCCGACGCCGGGACGCGCCGTGTCGTTGGCGATCACTGTCAGGCCACGCTTGCCTTGACGGATCAGTTCATCGATCAGAGCGGGCGGCGTGCCCACTCCCATGAAACCGCCGATCATCAAAACCGCGCCGTCGGGAATGCTGGCGGTGATCTCGGCCAATTGGGCTAATTTGCTCATCGCAATCCTCTCCTGGCCTCGCGGTCCGGCGCCAAGCGTCCGGCCGCGAGGCAATTCATCCACGCCTTTCGTCGGCGTGGTTTTGTTCAGCGTTCGTCTTTGGTGATTTCCAACTCGAGAATGGCGGAACTCAGGCATTTGCCGTGGGCGTCGAGGGCAAGCGAGCGGGTGACGCCGCCGCCCAGCGCCTGCTGCATGACGAAGTTCAGGGCGCCGAGGCTGGGAATCTCGTAACGGACCACGTCGCCATGGACGATTCCGGTAAAATGCGCCTTCACCCGGTCGGCCGTGACCTGCCGGGCGATCAGGTCGTAGTCCTTGGGATCGAAGGCGATGACCGAGATATTGGAGATGTCGCCCTTGTCTCCGGTACGCGAATGGGCGATGTCGCGAAGTTTCATGTCAGGCCTCCTCATACTGAATTGTCGGCACGGCCTCGCCGCGCGGCAGAAGCGCCGACAGCATGGCGACCACCTGGCGGGCCGATTTTGTCGCGCCGCCGCCGCTGGCCGGGCCGTTGGTGTAAAGGGTCTCGACCTCGTTCCCGATGCGGATCGCTTCCTTCATGGTCGTGGTGCGTCCGACGACGCGGACCCGAACCTCGTAGGGTTCGCCATGGCCCGCCGCCAATTGGGCGCCATGGATCGAATCGAGTCCGACCAGATCGAACCGCACTTCGCCGGTGTCGACGCCGGTCAGCTTGAGCCGCTCGGCGACGATGTCGAGAGCCAGCCGGCCGCGCGCCAGCGCATTGGGACCGGCATAGGAAATCTGTCCCTCGCCGATGTAGCCGTCGACGTAACCGACCGACACCTTCAAGGTGTCGGGGCGGGGATGCCCGGTGGCGCCGGTTACCGACACCCGGTCCAGACCGGCCTCGGTCACCGTCACCTTTGAAAAATCGGCAATGACGTCGGGGGTGAGATAACGGGCCGGATCATGGATCTCGTAGAGCAGTTGCTCTTTGCAGGTCGCGGTGGTCACCCGGCCGCCGGAACCGGCCACCTTGGTGATGATTGCCGCGCCGTCCTCGGACACCTCGGCGATAGGGAAGCCCAACCTTGCGAGATTGGCGACATCCTTCGGGCCGGGGTCTGCAAAATAACCGCCGGTAACCTGACCCGCGCATTCGAGCAGATGGCCGACCACCGTGCCTTTGCCCAGCAGATCCCAGTTGTCCATCGCCCATCCGAATTCGTGAACCAGCGGCGCCAGGAAAAGAGCCGGATCGGCGACGCGACCGGTGATGACGACGTCGGCGCCGTTGCCCAGCGCCTCGACGATTGGCGCGATGCCCAGATAAGCGTTGGCCGAGACCAGTTTGTTGGACATGGCGGCGACCGGTTCGCCCGTCTCTTCGATGTGATAGGGGCCGCTTATCAGCGCTTCCAGCACGTCATCGCCGGCCACCGCCGCGACTTTCAGATGTTTCAGACCCAGGGAGTTCGCAATTTCGCCGATCTTGGCCGCTCCGGCGGCCGGATTGGCGGCTCCCATATTGGTGATGATCTTGATGCCTTTGTCGTGGCAGATCTTGAGGACGGCCTGCATGCGGTCGGCCAGCAGCGGGTCGAACCCCTTGGCCGGATCGCTGAGCTTGGCCTGCTGGGCGATAGCGATCGTCCGTTCGGCCAGGCATTCGAAGACCAGGTACTGGATGTCGCCCTTTTCGGCCAATTCGACGGCGGGCTCGATCCTGTCGCCCGAATAGCCGGCACCGGATCCGATTCTGATGGTTTTCACGATTGTTCTCCTCACTCAAACCTGTGTCACAGCGGGAAAACGCCGAAAATGACGCAGGCAATTGTCATCACCACCGATGCTCCGAACAGAAAGGGGATCGAGAACTTCTGGTGGTCGCCAAGGCCGATCCCGCACAGACCGACCACCAGGAAAGTGGCGGGGGTCAACGGACTGACCGGAAATCCTGTCGTCATCTGCCCAAGAACTGCGGCCTGGGCGACCTGAATGGCGTTGCCGCCGAAGCTCTTGTAGACTTCGGCCACCACCGGCATGACGCCGAAATAGAAGGAGTCCGGGTCGAACAGCAGGCTGAGCGGCATGGCGATCAGCCCCATGGCGAAGGGGATGTGACCCGCCATGTCGGCGGGGATATGGGCTACGGCCGCCTGGGCCATGGCCGTCAGCATCTTGGTCCCGCCCATGATGCCGGTGAAAACGCCGGCGGCGAGAAGGATGCTGGCCATCATCAAGGCCGCTTTGGCATGCGCATCGACACGCGCCTTCTGCATGGCGACATCGGGATAGTTGATCATCAGGGCAAGCACGGTGCCGATCATGAACATGACCACCGGATCGACCCAGCCGCCGATCATCACCGTCATGATGACGACGGTGAGCGCCAGATTGATCCAGAAGAGACGCGGCCGCCGGATCTTCTGTTCGTCGGCGGTCAATTCGCGCCGATAGGTGTAGTCCGCGTGCTCATTGCCGCCGCCGGCTCCCAGCCCAAGACGCCGCTCTTCCCTTTTTCCCAGAAAATACGAGGCGCTGAAGACGAAGACGAGGCCGACCGCCTGAATGGCGATCAACGGACTGAAGATGTCCGTCACCGGCACCTTGAGAGCCGCCGCCGAGCGGATCATCGGGCCGGTCCACGGCAGGAAGTTGACGCCGGCCGCCAATGACGTCACGCAGGCCAGGACGCGCCTGTCCATTCCCAATCGGTCAAAGAGCGGCAGCATGGCTGGAATAGTGACGAGGAACGTCACTGCACCCGACCCGTCCAGATGGATCAGTAACGCCAGGAGCGCCGAGCCCATGGTGATGCGGGTGGGCCTGGTTCCGACAACTTTCAGGATGCGGTCGATAATGGGGTCCATCATGCCGGCATCGGACATGACGCCGAAAAAGATGATGGCGAAGACGAACATGCCGGCGACCGGTGCGATCGCTTTAATGCCGTCGATGATGAATTTACTGGTGCCCAATCCGAAGCCGCCAACCAGGGCGGCAAGGATTGGTATGGCAATGAGCGCCACCAATGGTGACATCCGGTTCGACATGATGGCGGCGAACAGGATGACGATGGTGAACAATCCCAGGAGTGCTAGCATCGTTTCTCTCCCTGACAAGCGAACTGCGTCCTCCCTGTACTGTTAGAATAGACAGGGTGTCGACCAGCGTTGTCTCCCCATCGCGATGCGCATTATTTCTTCGCATCCCGTGGAATTTTGTGACACGGCAACATTAAAAGGACAAAAACACTATATTTTATTCGTTAGTAATCTGACGAGATGGACCATATCGTCGATCGTTCGTGTTTTATGCTGCTTCTCAGTATTTCCTTACTTGATATGTTGACATATTGCGCTGGAAAATTTACATAAAGGAAATGAATTTACGTAATCATCGTAATAAGAGTTTTCTATGGTTCCCAATCCCCGACAGATTCGCGCCTTTCTTGCCGTCGCCCGTGTCGGAAGCTTCACGCGGGCCGCTGCCGAGGTGCATCTGTCGCAGCCGGCGCTGACCGTTCAGATCCGTCAGCTTGAGGACCTGCTCGGCGTCCGGCTGTTCGATCGAGACAAACGACAGGTGCATCTCACCTCGGCCGGCAAGAATCTGGTGGCTCCGCTTGAGCGCGTTTTGGTTGATCTGGACGCGGTGATGAACACCAGCCAGGATCTCGCGACCTTTCGTCGCGGCAAGGTCTCTCTGGCTTTGCTGCCGTCGCTCGCCGCCAGCCTGCTACCCCACGCCTTGCGCAAATTTCGTGAGACCTACCCCGGCATCGAGGTTCAGATTCACGACGTGGTGGCCGAAAAGATCGTGCAAATGGTCAAGGCTGAAGAGGTGGACTTCGGCCTGGGCACGCGTCTGACGCCCGACCGCGCCGTCGTCGTCGAAGATTTCCTGAACGACCGTCTGTGCGCGTTTTTTCCCGAAGGCCATCCGTTGGCGTCGGGGGACATCTTGTCCGTACAGCAGGTCGCCGCCTTTCCTCTCATCCTGACCGGCAGGAACAGCAGCGTTCGGGTCTTGTTCGAGCGCTCTTTGGCCCGTGACGGCGCGGAGATTCAGATCGCCGGCGAATCCAATTACATGTCGACCGCGCTCGGCATGGTACGCGCCGGGCTGGGGGTGGCGATCCTTCCGGCGTCGGCGGTCGAGGCCGGGTCTGTCTCCGGCGTGACATTCCGGCCAATCCGCGCGCCATGGTTGACGCGTAAAATCGGCATCATCCGCCGGGCCGTTTCGTCCCTGTCCCCGGCATCGGAGCGATTTGTCGAGGTCTTGCGGCAGACCGCGAAGGATCGGCCGCTGCTGCATTTTACGCTTGTCTCCGCGGCGGCGCCGACGCCGTGAGGCGCATTCGCGGTGCCGCGGCGATGACGTGTTTTGAGTTCCGCTGACAATCCGATCGCGAAAAGCAGGTCACATCCTTCTCTTGAGATTTGTCGATGGATACTGTTTCCCATCCTGTTAAGTTTGGTGATTTCCGGTGCCCGCCGGGGAACGCAAGTGAGGAAGAGAGCCCGCAGTGAGTGATAATCAAGCAGTAGCAAGTGACAGATTCGAAGCCGTGCTTCCGACCGAAGTGGATGCCAAGGCGCGAAAGGCTCTGTGGGGTTCCGCCATCGGTTATGCGATGGACGGGTTCGATCTGCTGATCTTGGGGTTCATGATCAAGGCGATCTCGGCCGAACTTGGCCTGACCCAAGCGCAAGGCGCGTCCCTGGTAACCGCCACTCTCGTCGGCGCCGTGCTTGGCGGCATCGGCTTCGGAATGCTGTCGGATCGCTATGGAAGGGTCCGCGTGCTGACTGGGACGATCGTCGTTTTTGCGGTCTTCACCGGTCTTTGCGCAGCGGCCCAGGGCTATTGGGACCTGCTTTTTTATCGCAGTGTCGCCGGCCTTGGGCTTGGCGGCGAATTCGGCATCGGCATGGCTCTTGTCGCGGAAGCCTGGCCAGCCGCCAAGCGGGCCCGGGCGTCATCCTATGTCGGTTTGGGCTGGCAGCTTGGCGTTCTCGCGGCGGCGGTCGTCTCGCCGCTTCTGCTGCCGGTCATCGGCTGGCGCGGCATGTTCGCGGTGGGCATCCTGCCGGCGATCGCCGCCTATTTTATTCGCCGTTCGCTGCATGAACCGGAAATCTTCATCGTCAACACGCATCACCGGCCGACGGAATCGGCGCTGCGCCTTCTGGTAAAGGATGCCGCGACGGTCAAGCACAGCGCGGCCATGGTGATCCTCTGTTCGGTGCAGAACTTTGGCTACTACGGCGTGATGATCTGGTTGCCGAACTATCTGGCGACGCGCTTCGGTTTCGCGCTGACGCGTTCTGCCGTGTGGACGGCGGTGACCATCGCCGGCATGGCGCTGGGCATCTTCCTGTTCGGCCATATCGCCGACCGGATCGGGCGGCGTCCGGCTTTCTTCGCCTATATGCTGGGGGCGGTGATAATGGTCACGCTCTATTCGCGACTGACAGATCCCTTCGCGCTTCTCGTCGGTGGCGCCGCGATGGGCTTCTTCGTCAACGGCATGCTGGGCGGCTATGGCGCCTTGATCAGCGAATTGTACCCGACCGCGGCCCGCGCCACCGCACAGAACGTCCTGTTCAATATCGGACGTGGCGTTGGCGGATTCGGACCCGTGGTCGTCGGGGCCATCGCGACTGCCTACAGTTTCGAGGTGGCAATCGCTTTGCTGGCGACGCTCTACATTCTTGATATGGTCGCTCTCTGGTCGTTGATCCCCGAACGTCGCGGGGCCGCGCTCGCCTGATTGGCGGCATGGTATCGCCATCATGCGAGCGGCCTTGAAGGAGGCGGAATAGTGAGCTCCAACGCACTCTTCGACACAGTCCCGTCCGGCGGAGCCGCCCTCACCATCCGCCGGCCGGACGATTGGCACGTGCATCTGCGCGACGGAGCGATGCTGGCCGCCGTGTTGCCCTATACGGCGGCACAATTCGCCCGTGGCCTGATCATGCCCAATCTGGTGCCACCGGTGACCTCGGTCGCCGCCGCCGCCGCCTACCGGGAGCGGATTCTCGCGGCCCGGCCGTCGGGATCGGATTTCCTGCCGTTGATGACCTGTTATCTCACCGACCACATAGCGCCGGACGAGGTCGAAAAGGGGCATGCCGAGGGCGTGTGGATCGCCGCCAAGCTTTATCCGGCCGGCGCCACCACCAACGCCCATCACGGCGTCACCGACATTCCCGGCATCGCGCCGGTTCTGGAACGCATGGAAAAAATCGGCATGCCCTTGCTGATCCACGGCGAGGCGACCGATCCGGCGGTGGACATCTTCGATCGGGAAGCGGTTTTCATGGACCAGTCGCTGCTTCCGCTTCTGAAGCGGCACCCGGGACTGAAAGTCGTCATCGAGCACGTGACGACGGCCGAGACCCTCGATATCGTTCGCGCCAACGCGCCGCGCGTCGCCGGCACGATCACGCCACACCACCTGATGATCAACCGCACCTCGATCTTTCAAGGCGGCCTGCGGCCACATCTCTATTGCCTGCCGGTGGCCAAGCGCGAGCGTCATCGTCTCGCTCTCCGCAAGGCAGCCACGTCGGGGGAGGGCTGTTTTTTCATCGGTACCGACACGGCGCCGCATGCCAGGGGCGCCAAGGAGTCGGCTTGCGGCTGCGCCGGGGTTTTTGTCGGGGCGACCGCTTTGCAAAGCTATGCGCAGGTGTTCGACGAGGAGGGGGCTCTGGACCATCTTGAGGCATTCGCGTCGCTCAACGGTGCCAGGTTCTATGGCCTGGTTCCCAATGCCGGCACCGTGATGATCGAGAAGCGGAAAAGCCGGGTGGCGGCCTCCATCGCGGTTGGCGACCAGGAGGTCGTCGTCTTTCGGGGCGACGAGGATCTTGCCTGGTCGATCGCCGAGGCAAAACCGCGACGATGGTCGATTGACCTTCGTCGCGGCTTCGTCTAGAAGAGGCCGTTTGCCAACCGAAAACTTGCCTGGTCACAACATCGCTAGCAGCAGCGATCGCTTTTGCTCAACCTTGGAGGATCCCCAACATGACAACTTTTTCTCTGCCCGTCGATAAGGAGAGGATTGCTCTCGAAGCGGCAAAGATGTTGCTGGAGATCAAGGCCGTCCATTTTTACGATGAGAAGCCTTTTTTCTTTACATCTGGTTGGGCGAGCCCTGTCTATATTGACTGTCGTAAGATTATATCCTATCCGCGCTTGCGCGGGGCATTGATGGACTTTGCCGCATCGACCATCATCCGCGAGGTCGGGTATGAATCGATCGACAATGTCGCCGGTGGTGAAACGGCCGGCATTCCTTTTGCCGCATGGATCTCCGATCGGCTGATGTTGCCGATGCAGTATGTCCGCAAGAAGGCCAAAGGCTTCGGACGGAACGCCCAGATCGAGGGTGAGGTAACGGTGGGGGCGCGGACCCTTCTCGTCGAGGATCTGGCGACCGATGGGCGCAGCAAGGTCAATTTCTGTCAGGCGTTGCGCAATGCCGGTGCCGATGTCCAGCACTGTTTCGTGCTGTTCTACTATGACATTTTCCCCAAGAGCCGCGAGCTGATGCAGGAACTTGGCGTCGAGCTGCATTATCTGACGACCTGGTGGGATGTGCTGAAGGTCGCCAAGGCGAGCGGGCATTTCGAGCCGAAGGTTCTGGCTGAGGTCGAGAACTTCCTTCACGAACCGGCCAAATGGTCGGCCGCTCATGGCGGTATCGCGGATTTTGGTCAGGAAAAGCCGGCCTGATCGAAGCGTGCTGCCCACACCTTCGCCCGCTTTGCGGGCGAAGACCGGCCGTTGCCACGGTTTGCGCTTCGCGTGAACCTCTCTATGCTTTGCGGAGCGCTGAAAAGCCCCGCTTTCGAAGGCTTAACACCGCTCAGGCTCAAAGAGCATGCACCGATTTTATCGTGTCATGCTCTTTGAGGCTTCCTTTGTCCCGGATCATCAACTCGCTGAGCATGGTCGATGGCCCGCGCCGCCGGTAAGCGCATCCCGCATGTGAGTGAACATAAGATTGTTGTCATATGTCATGATTCGCGATACATTAGTAATATACATATATTATTTGTCTTATTCTAATAAAAAACAATTATATTGAGTGACGCTTGAGCAAATAGAATCTTGTTCATTACGTTTGCTCAGCGAGAAAGTGTAAAACACATACTGCGGCATTTAAAGTAAACGTTTTCTCTCTATCCTCATGGGGGAGGGATAATGCTCGGAGATATCGCTTTATCGCCAGAACAGAACTGTAAAATACCAATTCTCAGTTTGGACGGTATATGTAAGTCTTTCGGCCCTGTGCGTGCGTTGGAAGATATTACGTTTGATGTATTTCCAGGTCGTGTCCACGGCTTGGTTGGCGAGAATGGTGCCGGCAAGTCGACCTTGGTGAAAATTATAACCGGGCTGGAGCAGGCCGATGCCGGTCGTGTCTTGTTGTCCGGTGAGGCGGTTCGTTTCCACACGCCTATCGAAGCACGTGCGCACGGCATTGTCGCTGTTTACCAAGACCCAAAACTGTTTCCACATTTGTCGGTTGCGGAAAACATTGCGCTCGGTGCGTATCCCACGCTGCCCTTCGGGGTCATAAATCGCAAGCGGATGTATGGCACAGCCAAGGTGTTGCTGGAGCGACTCGGTTCGGAAGTCGACCCGCAGGCACTGGTTGCCGGGCTTTCGGTTGCGGAACATCAGTTTGTGGAGATAGCACGCGCATTATCTTCCGACGTAAAAATATTGATCCTAGACGAACCAACATCGGCATTGACTCCGGCGGAAGCGGAAAGACTTTTTCGCGTCGTTCGAACTCTTCGGGACCATGGAACGGCGGTTATTCTTATCACTCACCGCCTGGAAGAAATCGAGGCGATGAGCGACGATATCTCCGTCATCCGCGACCGGCGGCACGTGGCCACCAAGGACGCGAAATCGGTGGACCGGGCCAGTCTCGTGCAAATGATGGTCGGGCGACCGTTGGAAACTCTGTTTACAAGGCGGGATCAACCGACCTTTGGCAAGGAAGTGCTTCGCGTCGAAAACCTGTCGCTGACCGGGGTTTTCGATAACGTTTCCTTCTCGGTGCGAGCCGGGGAAGTGGTTGGCATGGGAGGGTTGGTCGGGGCCGGACGTTCGGAAATCGCCCAGACGTTGTTCGGCATCACGCCGCCGACGTCAGGCCGGGTTTGGCTCAATGACCATGAGATCCATCCGCACAACCCCCGGCAGATGCTTGACCTCGGCCTCGCCTATCTGCCAGAGGACCGTGATCGCGACGGGTTGATCATGCCCGAGACGATCACTCATAACATTACTCTGCCGATTCTTCGCCGGCTCTCTCATTGGTGTTTCGTCGATCGTTCTCAGGAGCGCGTTCTCGCCGAGGACGCATCGAAATCCTATCGTGCCCTGACGCCAACCGTTGAACAGATCGTATCGGCCCTGTCCGGTGGAAACCGTCAAAAAGTGGCCTTCGCCAAATGGCTGGCAACGAACCCCGTGACGTTGATTCTCGATGAGCCGACGCATGGCATCGATATCGGCAGCAAGGCGCAAGTCCACGAAATGGTGGCACAATTGGCAAGCCGGGGATTGGCGGTATTGCTGATCTCGTCTGATCTGCCGGAGCTTCTCGCCATGAGTGACCGGATCCTGGTAATCGCGGAAGGAACCTTGGTCACCGAGTTCTTGAAGAACGATGCGACACAAGAAAAGGTGATGATGGCAGCGGCACAGCAAACAAGAAGGGTGCGGCGATGAGCGGGGCTATCGGTGCCGTGGGAGCATCCCGCCAGTTTACCAAATTCGTATTACGCATGCGGGAAACCGGTGTTCTTGTCTTTTTGGCCATCCTGGGCATCGCATTTTCGCTGCTGACCAGTACGTTTTTCACCGTTCAGAACATCACGGCGGTCGCTTCCAGTGCCGCGATTCTCGCCATTGCGGCCTGTGCCCAAGCCATCGTGCTGCTGACCCGCAATCTGGATGTTTCGGTCGGGTCCATGATGGGCTTCGCGGCCTATCTGACTGCTGATTTTGCGGCCACTCATCCGGGCATATCGCCAATCGTGCTCGTCTTTATCCCGATGGGAATCGGCCTCGTTTTGGGGACGATCAACGGACTGCTGGTCGCCTATGGAAAGGTCCAGGCGTTGATCGCCACCTTGGGCACGATGTCGCTCTATCGCGGCCTGATCTATATCTACGCGCATGGTCAGGAAGTAACCTCAAGTCGTCTGCCCCATTGGTTGCTGGGATTCATTGATGCCAGAATTTCCGGCATCCCCGTCCTCGTCATGCTTGCGGTGGGGATCGTTGTCGTCGTTTCCCTGTTCCTGCAATATTTTCCACTAGGGCGACGTATTTATGCTGTCGGCTCGAATCCCGTCGCCAGTTTCTTCTTTGGCTTGCGATCCGAACGTATTGTCCTGCTGGCTTATATGCTCTGTGGACTTCTATGCGGTGTGGCAGGCTTTCTGTATGCGGTCCGGGTCGGAACCGTGACGGTTGTTCTTGCCTCCGGTTGGGAAATGAGCTCGCTGGCAGCTGCGGTCATCGGCGGCGTGAGCGTCGCCGGTGGATCCGGAACCGTCATCGGCGCGGCGCTCGGCGCCGTGGTGCTGGCAACCATCGACAACGGGCTTGTCTTGTTGAACGTTTCCGAATTCTGGCGAATGTTCATTCAAGGTGCGGCGATCGTGGCCGCCGTGGCCGCCGACGCCATGATTGCATCAAGCATCGGCGGAGCGTTCTACGCCCGCAGGCCACGATGAAATGGTTTTTCTTGTCATTCGGGCTGGGGCGAACTGCGAGAAATGACATGAGCATGCGTACACGCACCGCCATACCGACCTGGGAACTTGTCTTATGCGTCCTCATCGTCGCTGCCGGCGTTTGGTCGTCCAAGCTGTCCCCTTACTATCTCTCGATTGATCAGATTTTTGAATCGACCCGGCATTTTATCATCCCCGGCTTATTGGCTCTTGGCTTGGCCATGGTGGTTTCGACGGGCGAAATCGATATCTCGCTGGCATCGATTGTCGCCGTCGGCACGGTGGCGTTATCCAAGCTGGCGGCGGCCGGCTTTTCAATCTATGTCGCCGCGCCCATCGTCATTGTCATCGGGGCACTGTGCGGCACGTTGAATGGCGTTTTGGTGGCCCGTTATGGATTGCCATCGTTGGCGGTGACATTGGGAACCATGGGGGCCTATCGGGGCCTAGCCTTTATCGTTGGCAGCGAGGTCGGCTATACGGACTTCGACGATTCCTTCCTTTGGATTGGCTCCGAAAAGTTGTTCGGGGACATTGTTCCAATATCTTTTTGCGTATTTGTCACCGCGGCCATCGGTGTTTGGTTGTTGATGCACCGCACTTTCTTTGGAAGGCATTGCTTTTCCATCGGCCTTAATCCCGACGCGTCCTGGTTCGCCGGCGTCGAGGTCGTCAAGGTCAAGATTCGGACCTATGCCCTGGCCGGTGCCCTGGCCGGCATAGCAGCGCTGGTGTGGGTGGGACAATACGGGTCCGCCCGAGGTGACAATGCTGACGGATCGATCTTATTCGTGGTGACGGCGGTGGTTCTTGGCGGGATGGATATCAATGGTGGACGTGGCACCATCAGTGGGGTGGTTCTCTCGCTTTTATTGTTGGGTACCATTCGCAATGGCATGGGACTCGCCAATTTTGGCGGCCCAACGCAAACAGTCGTGTTGGGAGTCTTGCTGGTCGGCGGCGTTTTGCGACCGGCGCTTGCGGCGACTCTGGCTCGATTACGGCGTCATACGTCCGACAAACAGGCTGGCGCATGAACAAGATGAGCGTGGAAAAACATAAAAAGGAGGAAACCTGATGAAAAATAAACTGTTTGCCGCCTTGGGAGCAGGCTTGTTGATGGCGGGCTTGGCGATCACACCGAGCCTCGTCGAAGCGAAGGATTCCGGCTTCAAAATCATGATGACGCCGAAATGGACCGGATTTCCCTACTTCGAACTAACCGGTGAAGGCGCAAAAGCCGCGGCCAAGGAGCTGGGCGATGAATTGATCTATGCCGGTGCCGATCACGCCGAGGCCTCGTTGCAGGTCGAGACTCTCCAGAACTTTGTGACCCAAAAACCCGATGGAATCATTCTGTCTGCCATTGACCTCAATGCGGTGGCCCCGGTTTTGAAGAATGCCCGCAAAAAGGGGATCGCGGTCGCTACTTATGATGCCGATGCCGCCGTCCCGGCGCGCGACATGTTCGTCAACCAGCTATCTTATGAACAAGCGGCACGGGTCATGCTGGATTGTGCCTTGATCGATGTCCCGGAAGGCGGCGAGATCGCCTTCATCGCGGCATCGCCGACGTCGCCAAATCATATGGCACATATCAAAATCATGACCAATCTGACGCAAACCGAAGACAAATATAAAGTCTTCAAGGTCGTCGATACTCAATTCGCCAACGATGACGATGCCAAGAGCTACGATGTGGCAGTCAATCTGATGCAGGCCCATCCGAATCTTAAAGTCATCATTTCCTCGTCTGCCGTGAGTGCACCGGCAGCGGCCCGAGCCATTGAAGCCAGTGGCCACGTTGGGAAGGTGTACGCAACAGGCTTTGCTCTTCCGAGCGCAATCAAACGTTACCTGGAGAATGGTTCGGAAAAGGCATTCGCATTCTGGGATCCGTGGGAATTGGGATACGTCACGGCCTATGCGTTGCATGAAAAGATGGCTGGCAAGTTTCAGCCGACAGAAGGCGCTGTGCTGACGGTTGAGAAGGTGGGAACATTCAAAACCGCTAAAGATGGAGAGGTTGTTTACGGCAAACCTCTGATCTTTACAAAGGATACGGTCGAAAAGTACAAATTCTGAACACTAACGAAAATTATATTATAACGTCTATTGGGAACCCGCCGGATCATTCTGGCGGGTTCCTTGTGTCATACGCCGTGAGACTGCCGCTCGAACCTTGCGGGACGGAGTGGCAAACGCTGAGGGGCTGTGGCCAGCGGTGGTTCAATGATTTGCCCGGCTATTCGACGATGCCGCGATAGGCGTGCCAGGTGGCGTAGGCGACCAGCGGCAGCGTGACGATCAACCCGACGAAAAAGGTCGCCAAGCCGATGCCGACCAGAAGGACGATGGTCGCAGCCCACCCCAGCATCACCAACCAATTTTCGCGGACGGCGACGACGCTGGTGGCGACGGCGACCAGCAAGGGCACGTCGCGGTCGAGCAGCATGGGGATCGAAACCGCCGAAATCGCAAAGACCAGCGAGGCGATGACGTAGCCAATGGCGGTTCCGACGAGCAGAAAGGGCAGGGCATCTCTGGCGGTCAGGATGTCATAGAAGAAATGGTCGAGGCTGGGCGGCGCCTGATGGAAGAACAGCATGAAGATCAGTAGCGCGATCTGTAGCCAGGCGGCCAGACAAAGGATCAATACCAAACCGATACCGGACAAACCGCCGGGATTGCGCCGGATGGCGCCGACCGTATCGGCAAAGCTCGGCTGTTCGCCGCGTTCGAACCGGCGGCTGATTTCATAAAGACCAACCGCCAGAATCGGCGCGACGAGGAAGAAGCCGGCGATCGCCGTGGGGACCAGACTGGCCAGTCCGACGTTGTAGAGACCGAACACGATGGCATAGCCGGCGATCACGAAAAGGGCTCCGTAACCGAGAGACAGCAAGGGGGCGCGGCGAAAGTCGCGCCATCCGGCTGCCAGCCATCGATTGGGATCGTCGACGGTAATCCGTCGTACCGGCAAAGTGCGAATCTGTGAACCCAGGATGCTTGGTGCCATCATTGTCATCTCCGCCCTTTTCCCTTCGGAATTTATGGTTTTCTCCGAAAGGTTGCTTTTGCTATGGTGATCTTTTGATTACAATGGCGCTCATCATAACAATGGTGACGCACTTTCCAGATTGTTAGTCCTGCCCATCCGAACTTTTTCCCTTGTTGCGGATGGGGGGCTTTTCCTGCCGCTTCCGACTCCCCAAGTGAACATTGCCGATATTCTGTCGCTAACGCTGTCGATCGAGGAGCGCCGTCGATGCCGAGCCGTACCCTGTCCGCCCCGACACGAAAGAACGTCATTCTTGGCTGGGGGCTGGGGTTGCTGGCGCTGTCCCTTTACGCGGCGATTACGTGGCGGTGGACTTTGGGCTTTTAGATGAACGCGGTATTGCCGCACCTGACGGCGGGACTGAATGCGCTGGCCGGCCTGCTGCTGCTGATCGGCGTCACGTTGATCCGATTGGGCCACCGAAGGGCTCACCGCCTGGTCATGACAGCCGCAGTGACAACCTCGGCTCTATTTCTCCTGGCCTATATCCTGCATCACCTGACCGCGCCGGTTTTCGTTTTTTCCGGTCACGGAGTGATCCGCCCGATCTATTTCGCCATGCTGGTCTCGCATGTGGCGCTGGCCACGGTGGTGACGCCGATGGTCGCCATCACCTTTCTGCGGGCCCGCCGTGGCGCCTTTGTCCAGCACCGCCGCTTGGCCCGCTGGACATTTCCCGTCTGGCTTTATGTGTCGCTGACCGGCGTCGCCGTTTATGTCCTGCTCTATCATATCTATCGGCCGGTGCTCGGATGAAGGATACCCTGCAGCTGCCATCCGGAGTCCCGCCCGTCGGTTTTGACCAGACCACCCGGCGGATTTTGGCCGGCTGGCTGTTCCTGGCCATCGGATCGCTGGCGGTGGCTGGCGGTCTTGCCCTGTTGCTGGCGCTGGCCCGGACACCCCACGCCCAGGATTGGCTCCCCTGGCCGTGGGAGAGCTTCTTTCGCAAGGCGCTGGTCGCGCATGTGGTGTTCGCTTTTGTCGTTTGGTATCTGGCCATGCTGGGCGGGCTTGCCTCGGCGACCCGCCCAGGGCGCCTGACCGGTGCCAGCGGTCTGATGTTGGCGGTGGTGGGCGCCCTCCTGCTGCTGATTCCGACGCTGTCCAACCAGGGCGAACCCTCGCTCAACAATTATGTCCCGGTTCTGGTGCATCCGTTGTTCTACGCCGGCCTGATCTGCCTGGCGGCGGGCGTCGCCCTGCCGGTCCTGCATCTGCTGGCCCGCCCGCCGGTTTGGGGGGGCGGGCTCGCCGTCGGTGTCGGGACGGCCGGCATGCTCTATCTGCTGGCATTGCTTTGTTTTTTTCTGGCGTGGTTCGGCGGTGCCCGGGAAAGCGGTTCGAATGAGCAACTGTTCTGGGGCGGCGGCCATCTGCTGCAGTTCGTCCATACCGCCTTGCTGCTGACCGCCTGGCAGTTGCTGGGAGAACAGACGTTTGGGGTGTCGCCGCTGCCGCCAAAAGCGTGGCACGCGGTCTGCGCCTTGCTGGTTTTGGCCGGTTTGCCAGGGCCGCTGCTTTACGCGTTCCATGCCGCCGCCAGCGAGGAACTGCGGCAGGCTTTCACCCGGCTCTATTGGATCGGGTTGCCGATTCCGCCAGTGATCGTCGGTCTGGCCGTGTTGCGCCGGATCGTCGCCGGGCCGCGCAACTGGCATTCGACGGCCTTTGTCGGACTGGTGCTGTCGATCACGCTTTTCACGTTGGGCGGCGTCTTCGGCGGATTTGCCAACGGTGGCGACACGCGGACGCCGGCTCACTATCACGCGGCCATCGGCGGCGTGAACCTCGCCTTCATGGGGATGTTCTTCGTCTTCCTGCTGCCGCTTTTGTTGAAGAATGACGGCCAGCGGCGGTCGGTTCGCCTGTCTTTCTGGCTTTATGGCGGCGGACAGGCCCTGTTTTCGCTCGGCATGTTCCTGGCCGGGACGGCCGGCGTCGGTCGCAAGATCGCCGGTGCCGAGCAGGGGCTCGACAGTCTGATCAAGGTCATCGGCATGGCTTTGACCGGGGCCGGGGGCGCCGTCGCGGTGACAGGCGGCGTGATGTTCGTTTGGCTGGCGCTGGCGCGGCTGTCGTCGGCACCGACATCGCAATGAGGTGAATATTAGAACAATTCGCAAAGGGGCGCGGGAAGTCGTCTTCCGCCATCCCCACTCAAATAGGCTGCGGCATCAACGACGGCAGGGAGAGCGAACCAGATGACGATCAGGTCCTACGTGGAACTCATGAAACTGCGCATCGGCTTGATGGTGGCGCTGATGGCGGTCATGGGCTATGTCGCCGTCGCCGATCGGGTCGATCCCTTGCGTCTTGCCGTGCTGTCTCTTGCCATGCTGCTGGGCTCGGCCAGTTCGTCGGTGTTCAACCATTTCTACGATCGCGATATCGACCGCCTGATGACCAGGACCTGCCGCCGACCGTTGGCCCGCGGCCAAAGCGGACGGCCAGGTCATGTCCTCTGGTTGGCTGGTTTTCTGCTGGTTGCCGGATGTGGCCTGGCGCTGATGGCGTTCAATGCCGTGGTGGCGTTGCACCTGTTTCTCGGCGCCTTCTTCTACGCCATCGTCTACACCGTTTGGCTCAAGCGGCGTACGTGGCTCAACATCGTCATTGGTGGGGCTGCCGGCAGTTTTGCCGTGCTGGCCGGCGGCGCAGCGGTCGATCCCGGCCGTTGGTTGCTGCCCTTTCTTCTGTCGATCACCTTGTTCCTGTGGACGCCCAGCCATTTCTGGAGTCTGGCCATTCTGCTGAAGGACGACTACGTCCTGGCCAACGTGCCGATGTTGCCGGTGGTGCATGGCGACAAGGCGACCGCCAAGGCGATCCTCATCAACAGCGTGCTGCTGGTGGCGTCGTCGCTGCTGCCAGTGGCGTTCGGTGTGCTGGGCTGGGCATACGGTGTGGGGGCCGCCGGTTTTGGCTGCTGGTTCCTGTGGAACAACGGACATCTGCTGCGAACCCCGACCCACGCCTGGGCGCGGAAGAATTTCTTCGGTTCGATGATCTATCTGGTCGGACTGTTCGCCGCCGTGCTGATCGATGTCAATTTGTGAGCAATGGGAATTGGAGCGTTTTGATCACCTCATGACCCAAAAGGGGAACAACATAAGGTTGAAAATAAATAACGATAATATCCCAAAAGGGGGTATACCCATATCCCTTTTCGGGACGGGAAATATGGCATGTTAGACTTCAGCCGCGTCACCGAGAGAGTGACGTGAAGTCGCGGCGACCGACATGAATTTGGCCGCGCAAGCTGACAATGGCGAGGCTGAAAAGGCGAAGACCGCGGCACCGGCAAGCCGACGGACCAAGTGGGCGAACTGGTGAACGCTGAGGCAGGCCTGAAGCAACGGGTCGCCGCCAACCAAACGTTCGTGCCGCGTCGCCAGGCATCGCTGATGCCAGGCATGACCGCGAAGGAGCCTGACATGTCATTCCTTTTTTCTTTCAAGAAAGCCGGTTCGAAAGCCCAGCAGCGGGTGGAGCTGGCAGAGATCCGGCGGCTGACCCAGGCGATCGCCGACGGCTCCTTGGCGACCCGGGCCGATGTCGGCGCGGCGACCGGCGAGGCCCAAGTCACTCTCGCGGCGGTCAATGATCTCCTCGATGCGGCGCTGCTGCCGATCGGCGAGGGTAACCGCATCCTCGACCAGATCGCCCACGGCAAGATCGATGAACTGATTGCCCAGACCTACAAGGGCGATCACGAGAGGATGAAGCAGAACGTCAACGGCATCGCCACCGTCTTGCAGAAATTCCAGGCCGAACTGGCCAGGTTGACCGAGTTCAGCCGCCAGGGGCAGTTGGAGAAACGCGGCGAAGTCGCCGCTTTCCAGGGGGCCTATGGCGAGGTCATCAAGGGCGTCAATGAGATGCTGGACGCCATCTTGTTGCCGATCGGCGAAGGCAACCGCATCCTCGATCAGATCGCCCACGGCAAGATCGACGAACTGATCGGCCAGACCTACAAGGGCGATCACGAGAAGATGAAGCAGAACGTCAACGGCATCGCCACCGTCTTGCAGAAATTCCAGGCCGAACTGGCCAAGTTGACCGAGTTCAGCCGTCAGGGGCAGTTGGAGAAACGCGGCGAAGTCGCCGCTTTCCAGGGGGCCTATGGCGAGGTCATCAAGGGCGTCAATGAGATGCTGGACGCCATCTTGCTGCCGATCGGCGAAGGCAACCGCATCCTCAAGCTCATCAGCGGCGGTAACCTGAGGGAGAAGGTCGAGGTCGAGTGCAAGGGCGAACACCAGCGCATGAAGGATGCCGTGAACGGGGTTCATGCATGGCTGGGGGCGCTGATCGCCTATGTCACCGCCATCGCCACCGGCGACATGACCGCCAAGATGGAGAAGGCGTCGGCGGACGATCAGATCCACGAATGGCTGATGCTGCTGAAGGCCAACATCGGCAACGTCGTCACCGACGCGGACACCCTGGTGAAAGCCGCGACCGAGGGCCGGTTGGCCACGCGTGCCGACGCCAACCGCCACCAGGGCGAATATCGCCGGATCGTCGAGGGTCTCAACAACACGCTGGAGGCGGTGGTCGCGCCCCCCCTGTGTGCCAATGATTCTTGCGACAACCTCAGCCTATGAGGTTTAGTGAGTATCGCACAGGGGGACGTTCAGTGGTCGATCAATTACCTACGTATGCAGGCGGAACAGAGGCCGGGGTCTCGGGGTCACCTCCGGATC
>JARLJB010000347.1 GCA_031291415.1 Telmatospirillum sp. | reverse complement strand
CGCTTGAGTCGCCAGGGTTCAGATCGGGGTGCGATGTCTTGGCGAGCTTCAGAAAGGCATCACGGATCTGCTTGTCCGTGGCGTCACGGGCGACACCGAGGACCTTGTACGGATCGTCGGTCATCCAGCCTCCGTTGGCGGCAGGCTCTTGACTTATATTGTCACGGAATCCTTGGCCGCGACACATCCGCGCGCCGAGGCTTCAGTCGTCCGCGTCACCCGATCGACCGTCCGGGGCGGGTCGAATTTTGGGGGATTTGTGCCGCCCGATGCCAGCCATCGCCGGGTGGCCTGTTTGTTCAGTGCCTGCCCGCAGCCGCTCAGGATGCGTGGGGTTTATATTCTGGCCGTCGGCGTTGCAAAGGCCCAACGCATCAGTTCCGGTGATTAAAATGAAGGATCAGGTCATTAAATCCGAAATTTCGGCTGTGCATTCACGGCCATGAAAATTCGGGGAGCGCCAGGGATTTCTGCAGAAATATCTTGATTATTTTTCAAATATACTTTAATGTTTCCTCTCTAAATACTATATCCGGTAGGCCGATCACCGTAGCCGCCGACGAGAACCGGCAGCCGCCGGCCACGTCCGCCCTCAGCCTCCCCGCATTCCGCCAGCCGCAAACCGCTCGTGTACCCAAAAAGGCATCACTATGTACCGCTTCATGACGACGACCTTTGTCGTGGCCGCTCTGGGGTTCGCCCTGGCGGGTTGCGGCTACAGCACGGGGGACCGGGCCCTGTCGGGCGGGATGATCGGAGCCGGCTCCGGTGCCGCAATCGGTGCGCTCGCTGGCGGTAGCCCACTGACGGGCGCGGTGATCGGCGGTGCCGTCGGTGCCGTCGGCGGTGCCGTCACCAGTCATGACGATGTCAATCTTGGTCGCCCGATCTGGCGCTGATGCCACTTCGAGCACCCGGGTCAACCTACGTTTCGCGCGAAAGGAACCTCACCATGCGCAAGAATTTCTCGCTTGTCCTGGCTCTCCTGCTGCTGATCGCTGCCGTGCCCCTGCTCGGTGCCTGTCACACCACGGCTGGCGCCGGCGAGGATCTCTCCTCCGCCGGGCGAGCGATGACGAACAGCGCCGACAAACACGCGCCGTAAGCCAGCACTTGCTGGCAGGCACGGAAAGCAAAAAGGAAAACGACAATGGACAAGGACCGGATCATTGGCGCGGGCAAGCAGATGATGGGCTGCATGAAGCGGACCGTCGGCAGGCTCGTCGGCGACAGCAAGCTGCAGGTCGACGGCAAGGCCGAACAGTCCGCAGGAAAAATCCAGAACGCCGTAGGTGGCGTCAAGGACACCTTGAAGCACTGAGAAGACCCGCTCCATGCCGACCATCCTGATTATCGTCATTCTCCTGTTGTTGCTGGTCGGCGCCTTTCCGACCTGGCCGCACAGTGCCAATTGGGGATACTTCCCCAGCGGAAGCCTCGGCGTGGTACTCACTGTTGTGGTGGTGCTTGTGCTTCTCGGAAGGCTCTGACGTTCATCACGAGCCGCCACGTCGCTCGACGCCAGACTTCAACGCATCATCCGCCGACAACCGCATCGTCGGCGTTCCCAACGGAAAGGGATTTCTCCCTGTGCGTGCCGATGCCGGAAGTGACGTCGTCGCCGTCTTCTTCAGGATCGCGGCCCGGGGAATGGCATAGAGCTGTTCGCGCCCGATCGGCATGCCATCCGCGGCCTGCCGCACGCGGCCGGCAACGCGTCCAAGAGCCGTCGGCAGGCATCAAGGCCGCCTGCCGGTTGACCCGGTGGCGGCCCCCTGGTGCCGGCCACCGACTCCCCGCCGACACCGATTGTCCCCTTGGTCGCAGGGATCCTTCGCCGCCTGCGGCTACACCAAGATTTGCACCATCTTGATAGGTGTAACCAGAATTTCTATTGTAATTTTTCGTTTAAGTGTTGTTGATGCGGCCATCTATAGCATCTCGGTGCCGACGGAAAGTGTGATCGACGGCGAGATCGCCCTGGAAGTTCCTCGCTTCTTGGCCATGGCGCACGTTGCACCGGACGAGACGGTTCGATGTGCATGTGGGCGTGACGGCACCGGACCCGGCAGGCCCCGTCGCACAGGCGGGGAATT
>JARLJB010000346.1 GCA_031291415.1 Telmatospirillum sp. | reverse complement strand
TTCACACCGACTGAGGTCACAGCTTTGCCGAACGTCGGCGTAACCCAGTTCGGAGTGAATGTGCTGGTGCCAGCGAAGGCCTGCGCGGCGCTCAACGGAGCAGTGAGAAGGGTCGTCTGATGGACGTAACCGGCCACGCCGTCGAAATCGAAGCCATTATAGGTGAAGCCGCCGCCAAGCTGCCCGGCGTCATTCTTCGAGCCAAAGCACTGCTGGACTGTCCCCGCGGGCGCAACGCCCGTGCCGAGATAGTTGCATCCGCCATTGCCGTCGGCGAATTTGTAGATCGCGCCGAAATGCGCCGGGCCGTATTCGACGCGATATTTGATCGAATCGTCCCAACGGGCGTTTTCGGTGTTGCCGAGACCGGCGACCGGCGTGCCGGAATAGCCGATGGGCGAGAAGCCATAGGAGCCGCCGGTCGGGTCGTAGGCGACCACGAGGTCGGTGGTCATGCTGCGGTGGCGACCGACCGTCAACTGACCATAGACCGGGGAGGACAGACCGGCGTAGAGCTGATCGTTGAAGGCCTGGCCGCCGCGCGACCCGTCGCCGTTGATCGAATAGGCGCTGCGATTCAGGCCGTTGTTGTTGATGATCGATTGCGGGGTGTTGGCGAGCTGGCCCGAAATGGGATTGAAGCCCGTCGACGCCATGAAGACGCCGGAGAGACCGGGCAACAATTCGGTCGAGCCCTTGATGCCGATGGCCGACTGCGACAGGTTGTTGGGCGAGGCTCCGAAATAGGAATGCTGAGCGTATTTATTGACAAGCTGATTGCCGAGATAGAAGGGCCCGTTGTTCGGCAGGCCGTAGCTCGCCCAGCCCAGACCCGCGTCGACCGTACCGAACACGGTGATGCCACAGAAGGTCAGCGGGCCGTTCAAGTCGAGAGGGGCACACTGCGCCGGGCCTCCCTTGAGGAAGGGAAGGTCAGCCGCCATGAAGCTGCTCGGCGCCGGCTTGGCCGCAGCCTGCTGCTGTTGCTGCTCGAGCTTGTTGAGGCGCTGTTCGAGAGCCTGGTTCTGCTTCTTGAGCGCGTCGGACTGAGCCTTGAGCGTCTTGATGTTGGTGCTGTCAGCGGTCTGGGCGCGAGCCGCGCCGGTCGCCGTCATGACCGCGATGGCGGCGACAGCAGCCATAAGTTTGGTTTTCATGCCCGTCTCCAGTTCTCCGAGCGACCAACCCGCGAAACGCCGCGGAAGCCTCTCTCCAAATCGACCGCA
>JARLJB010000345.1 GCA_031291415.1 Telmatospirillum sp. | reverse complement strand
TGACTTGTACGGCTGACTTGGCCGATGAGACTGAGATGGAATGGCAAATGAAAGTGCGTCAATGCCCGGTCTCAACACATTCCTTCTCGTGCTCGCCGCAATCTTTCCGGTAGTCAATCCCCCAGGCTCCGCGCTCATCTTCTTGGGACTGACACAAGGCGCAACGCCTGAAATCCGTCGCATCCTGGCGCGGCGGATCGCCTTGAATTCGTTCTTCGTACTCGTGTGCTCACTTCTGCTCGGCGCGCTAATCTTGCAGTTTTACGGGATATCGATCCCGATCCTTCGCGTCGCCGGCGGGTTCATCGTTGCCGTCACCGGATGGAGGCTGTTAAACGAAGGCAGTCGCGAATATATCGAGGCCCCTACTGGTGAGGTTTCCCAATCGGAGATTCTCAGTTTAGCCTTCTATCCTCTGACACTGCCGCTAACCACAGGACCCGGAACAATTGCCGTTGTGATCAGCCTTGGGCTTTCCAAAGGATCGTACACCCACCCGATCGACGAAATCATATTTGTGATCGCGTGCCTGCTGGCCGTTACCGTGATCGCGTTGTCGATATTCTATTGCTTCAGGTATGCGGAGCGCGTCCAGAGGCTTCTCGGCCAGGCCGGAACTGATATCGCCGTGCGGCTGTTCGCATTCATCCTGTTTTGCCTCGGTGTCCAGATTCTTTGGTCCGGCGGAAGCGAACTCTTGAGTTCCGTCATCCACGACGCGCTGCCGGCTGCTTCTGCCATAGCGAAATAGGCCACAATGCATGTGAACCAGCGTCGAAGGTAGACCGACTGGGTCCCGTTCGCGACATCATCGCCAACCCCACTCCGGCATGGCCGAACACACCTCGAAGACCAAGCCCTGCCGATTCGATAGCGCCTTCATGTGGGGCAAGGATCAGATCCGCCTTTTGGTCGATGCGGGCGCGCTCGCTGGCAACAGGTCACATGTCGGCCCCTGCGCTATTCGGATAGGCTCGTACCAAATCAGCGCCATCAGGCGGCGCTGCGCGTTGCTGTCATGCTTCCACAGAGGTGAACGCATCTCTGAAGAGCCTGCGCCGGCTGCTGGCAAGCTGGCGTCCGTCATGAACATCTGCATTGTTGCTGCCAGGTCGGCTCCACTGCCTATGGGTTGCATGGGCTGATCATCGAACTTGGCCACTCGCCCGCGCGTGCCAAAGTTCAATCCCCTTGCGCCAACGCCCTAAGCGATCCGCGACTGCTGATGCAGCACCAGAGCGACGGCACCGAGCACCGTGTCGTTGGCGAGGAAGCGGCCGACGGCGAAGCGGGCACGCTGCCCCTCGGGAAGCAACGCCGACTTGCAGAGCGTGTGGCGCTCGTAGCTCTGCACCAGCCGATCCAGGAACAGCTCATTCGTTCGTGCGAGGCCGCCGGCAATGACGAACAGCGGCGGGTTGAGCGCCGTTCCGATCAGCCCGAGGCACCAACCGCCGATCGCAGCCGCGTCTTCGATGAGCCGCCGATAGCCGACATGACCTTCGATGGCCTCGCAGATGAAGCTGTCGAGCGAGACGTCGTGCCCGGTCGTGTCACGCGCAAGCTTTAGGAGTTGCGTCGCGCCGGCCATCGTCTCAAGGCAGCCGCGGTTGCCGCACCGACACAGCGCGCCGCGAGGATCAAGTGTCAGATGCCCGAATTCAGCCGCGCTGCCGTTAAATCCGCGCTGGACGCCGCCGTTGACGACGATCGCGCCACCAATGCCAAGATCGAATTTGATCAGCACGAAATCCGGCTCGCCAATCGCCGCGCCCCAGGTCATTTCGGCCAGCGCGCCACAATTGCTCTCGTTGTCCGCATGCACCGGGCAGTGGAGGTTGCTGCCAAAGACCGAGGCGAGGTCTACTCCGTCCCAGGTCGGCAGGATCGAGCCGGCTAGAACCACTCCGGCGGGGGAAATCGGGGCCGACACAGCAAGTCCGACACCGAGGAGTTCACCGACCTCGAAGCCGAGCCGCCTGCAGTCGGACGAGAGTTCCGCAGCGATGACGGCGCAAGCGTCGGCCGGGGTGTAATCGCGAGCAATCGGGATCGACCGATCCGACAGGACTGCATGCGCCGTGTCGCAGACGGCGATGCGGATTTCGTCAAGCCCGAGCAAAACTCCAGCGCAGCGGCCGGCCTGCGGATTGAGCGTGAACAGCATCGTCGGCCGGCCCATGCCAGTCGAGCGTGTCTCAATTTCGACGATGAGATCGCCGTCCCTGAGCTCGGCGAGCGCCTGCGAAATCGTCGAACGGGCCAGGCCGGTGGCTTTGTTCAGATCAGCGGCGGTGGTCGCTCCTGCAGCCGACATCGCCCGCACGATCTTGGCGGCGGGCAACTCGGTTCCCGTCAACAGGGGACGCAGTCGATCGGATAGCATTCATCCCAGCCAAATTGGAACCAGCGTCTGCACCGGCCCGTTGCCGGCGCCGCCAGATGGTGCGACATTTTATGCATCAGTGAAGAAAGTCAACCGGATATTCCCGACAGTCCGTCGTGATACCCTCGGAAAGGTCCCGTTTGACCAGAGAATCGCCATCCGCAACCGATACATTTTTCATTTGTGAAAAAAGTAATTGACATTGCCAGGCCCCTTGTCGTTTCCTGATGACAAGCGAGACAACCTCGCCAATGGGAGGAATGCGATGACCATTCGGAAGGCCCTGACGGGCACATTTTCAGCGCTCGCCGTGATGGCGGCGCTTGGTACCGGTACCGCTTCGGCAGACGATCTGAAGCTGTGGACGCTGTCGTTCGACAGCCCGACCGTGGTCTCCGCCTGGAAGGACATCATCAAGGCGTTCGAGGCGAAGAACCCCGGCATCACGGTGATGATGGAGAACCGCTCGACCGACGAGCACAAGGCAGCGCTGCGCGTCGCGGCGCGTTCCGATCAGGGGCCTGACATCTACTTCATGTGGGCCGGCCTCGGGCTCGGCGGTGAGTTCGTCAACGCCGGCCTGTCGAAGCCGCTCGACAGCTATTATGCCCAGTACAAATGGGACGATCGCCTCTCCGCCATCGCCGGCAGCTATTCCAAACTCTATCCGGGCGGTCGCCATGGTGTGCCCTATACGTTCCACGGTGAGGCGCTCTACTACAACAAGGCGCTGTTCACAAAGGCCGGCATTGCTGCGCCGCCGACGACCTATGCCGAACTCAAGGCCGATGCGGCCAAGCTGAAGGCAGCAGGCATCCCGGCCTTCACCTTCGGCGGCTCGGTCAACTGGCATCTGATGCGCCTGATGGACGCCATCCTCGAATCCCAGTGCGGCGCCGACAAGCACGACGCCTTGAAGGCGATGAAGGCCGATTGGGCCAGCGAGCCCTGCGCCACGGCGAGCTTCAAGGAGCTCAAGGATTGGTCAGCCAACTACACGCTGTCGCCGTTCATGGGCATCGATCAGTCGCAAAGCTTCAAGCTGTTCCTCGCCAACCGCGCGGCGATGATGCTCGAAGGCGATTGGCTGGTCGGGCAGATCCGCGACGCCGGTCGCCTCGCCGATTTCGACGTGTTCCCGATCCCGACCGGCACGGACCGCCTCTACAGCTTTGCCGAATATTACTATGTCTCGTCGAAGAGCAAGGCGCCGGACGCCGCGGCGAAGTTCCTCGACTACCTGCTCTCTGACGAGGTGCAGCAGAAGTATCTCGGCGTCATCGGTTCGATCTCCGTCAACGCCCATGTCAAGTACGACAACGTCGATGCGCTGAACCAGCGCTGGCTCGACATCTTCGCCAAGTACACGAAGACATTCGTCAACGGCGATCAGGCGTTCCCGCTCAATGTGACGACGGAATACTTCCGTGTCATCAACGAGGTGGCAAGCGGCAGCATTGCGCCGGAGAACGGTGGCAAGACGTTGCAGATCTTCATTTCCGCCAATAAGTGATCCTCCCTCCTTGGCGGGGGCCGCCTGACGGTTCCCGCCATTTTTTCCTGCTAGCGCATTTTCCGACCAGATTGAGTCAATCTGGTCGACAAGAAATTGCGCAGATTCAACGTCTTGAGCGTGTTTTTGTCGCTCAAGTCTAGTCAACTTGAGCGGAACACGCTCTAGGGTGAGCCATGGCCAAGGCCTTTCCGTCTCTGCGGCCCCAGACGCAGGGCTATCTGCTCATTGCGCCTGCGTTGGCGGTCTATGCCCTATTCGCCGTCTATCCGATGCTGAACGTCGTCTGGATGTCGTTCTCGGCCTGGAACGGTCTCAGCCCGACGAGCCGCTTCGTCGGCGTTGCCAACTATCGCGCCGTGCTGACGAGCGATCCGGTGTTTTGGGGCGCCCTGACCAATACGGTCTACTGGACTGCCCTGGCGGTGATCGTTCCCAACGTCGTCGCCTTCGGTCTGGCGCTGGCGCTCAACCAGAACCTGCCCGGCCGCAGTGGACTGAGGGTGATCTTCTATCTGCCGGTGATCATCGCCTCGATCGCGGTCGCCACCATCTGGAAGTGGATGTACGACCCGTTTTTCGGCCTGTTCAGCAACCTGCTCACCACCTGGGGATTGACCGACTTCATCGGCGACTGGCTCGGCGACCGCCGCATCGCGCTGTGGTCGGTGTTTGCCGCCTATGTCTGGCAGACGGTCGGCTTTGCCATGGTGCTGTTCCTGGCCGGATTGCAGAATGTCTCGACCACACTCGTCGAAGCGGCCCGTATCGACGGCGCCGGCCGTTGGGACGTTTTCCGTCACGTGACGCTGCCGGCAATGAAGCCAACCATCACCGTCGTCTTTGTCCTGTCGCTGATCAACTCGCTGAAGGCGTTCGACATCATCTACGGTATGACCGGCGGCGGGCCGGCGCAGTCGACCCAAATGCTTGCCATGTGGGCCTATACCCAGTCGATGCAGCTCGGCGATTTCGGCAAGGGAGCCGCCATCTCCGTGATCCTGCTCGTCGTCACCCTCGCCATCGTCATCCCCTACCTGCGATGGATGCAGACGCAGTCGGAGGCAAGCAAATGACCTTGTTTGCGCAGGCCTTCCGTCCGGTCGGGTCCAATCGGGTCGATCCCTTACTGGTCGCCTTGTGGATCGGACTGATCCTACTGGCCGTTATCTGGATCGCGCCATTCGTGTTCATCGTCTTCACCTCGCTGAAGTCGAATGCCTCGGTGATGGGGACCGGCGCCTTCGCGCCGCCGACTGACCTTGCCTTCGATAACTATGTCGCCGCCTGGGCGCGCGGCAATTTCTCCACCACCGTTTTCAACGGCGTGCTGATCACCTTCATCAAGGTGCCGCTCGGCGTGTTCCTGTCGGCGATGGCGGCCTATGCGCTCGCCCGCGTGCCGATGCGCGGCAGCCGCCCGCTGTTCCTCCTCTGCGTATTCGGCACGATGATCCCGTTCCAGGTCATGCTGGCGCCGATCTTCCAACAGGTGAACGCCTTCGGCCTCATCAACACCTATCCCGGCATCATCCTGCCCTATCTTGCCTTCGGCATCCCCTATCAGGTGTTCATCCTGCACGGCTTCTTCTCGTCCGTGCCGAAGGAACTGTCGGAAGCGGCCCGCATCGACGGCGCGTCGCACTTCACCATCTTCCGCCGCATCTTCCTGCCGGTGTCGCTGCCGGCGCTGTCGGCACTGTTCATCCTCGACTTCGTCGCCACCTGGAACGAGTTCGCCATGGCGCTGGTGATCTTGCAGGATCCGCGGAAATGGACCCTGCCGCTCGGCCTGATGACCTTCCAGAGCCAGTTCCAGAGCGACTACGGCCAGCTCAACGCGGCCATCGTCATGACGGTGCTGCCGGCGGCCATCGTGTACCTGATGTTCCAACGCTATTTCGTCGCCGGGCTGACCGCCGGTGCCGTCAAGGAATGATGATGACCCACGTCTACGACGTCTTCGAAGTCCGCCTGAACGCCGCTTTTGCCGGCAATCCCTACCTTGAGGTGACGCTCCACGCCGACTTTTCCTTCGGCAACCGCACCGTTCGCGTCACCGGTTTCTATGACGGCGAGGACAGCTACGTCCTTCGCTTCATGCCGGACTGCGAGGGCGAGTGGACGTACCGGACGAAGTCCAATCTCGCCGCCCTCGATCGCATCGGCGGCGGCCTGACCGCCGTACCGGCCCGGCCCGACGTACACGGGCCGGTCAGGGTCCGCCACCGCTTCCACTTCGCCTATGCCGACGGCACGACCTATCTGCCGTTCGGCACCACCTGCTATGCCTGGACCCATCAGCCCATCGCGCTGCAAGAGGAAACGCTGGCGACGCTCGCCAAGACCGGCTTCAACAAGCTGCGCATGGCGGTATTTCCCAAGGACTATCCCTTCAACACCAACGAGCCGCTACAGCCGATCTATCTGGCCGGGGCGGACGGCAACCTCGACTTCGACCGACCCAATCCGGCCGCCTTCCGCCACTTCGAGGCGCAGATCGCCCAGCTCGGGGAGATGGGGCTAGAGGCCGACGTCATCCTGTTCCACCCCTACGACCGCTGGGGCTACGCGACGATGACGGCGGCGCAGAACCGCAGGTATGTCGCCTATATCGCCGCGCGCCTCGCGGCCTTCCGCAATGTCTGGTGGTCGCTCGCCAACGAATACGACTTCATGCTGAACACCATCCCGATGGCGGACTGGGACGGTTTCTGCCACATCCTCGAGGAGAACGATCCCTGGCAGCACCTGAAGTCGATCCATAACGGCGATCCGAAGATGAACTTCGATCATCGCAAGCCGTGGATCAGCCACGTCTGCATCCAGAACTGGGACGTCAAGCGCATGCCGGAATGGCGCGCCGCTTACGGCAAGCCGGTCATCGACGACGAGCCGGAATACGAGGGCACCATCTGGCCGGCCTGGGGCAACATCACGGCTGAGGAGCTGGTTCACCGCTTCTGGTTGGCGCTGATGCGCGGTGGCTACGCCGGTCACGGCGAGACCTACGCCGATCCCGACGACCTGATCTGGTGGGCGAAGGGTGGCAAGCTGAAGGGTGAGGCGTGGCAGCGGATCGCCTTCCTGCATGCGCTTTTGAGAGACAGCGGCGTTGTCGGGCTCGAACCGATGTCCGGTCTGATCGACGGCTGGCCGTGGACGCGCGTTTCGGGCGTGAAAGATCTCGGTGGTCGGGTGAGTTTCATCTATTTCGGCGAGCATCAGCCCAACCAGTGGACGACCGGCCTGCCGACCGACGACGGCCGCTACGCCGTCGATCTGATCGATACCTGGGCGATGACGGTGACCCCGGCTAGGCAGATCCCGCCGCTGGTGCAGCACCCGACCCGGCACGGCGATGCCGTTCGCGGTGGTGTGGCCGACGCCGCCTTCGGCATCGAGTTGCCCGGTCGGCCGCACCTCGCCTTGCGCATCGTGAAACTCGCCTGAGGAGATCCCCATGGCCACTGTGACCATTCGTGACGTGGCAAAGTCCTATGGCAGCGCCAAGGTCATGCACGGCGTCAGCATCTCGATCGAGGACGGCCAGTTCGTCATCCTCGTTGGACCGTCCGGCTGCGGCAAGTCGACGCTTCTGCGCATGATCGCTGGCCTGGAGACTGTGACCGCGGGCGACATCGAAATCGACGGGCGGCGCGTCAACGACGCCGAGCCGAAAGACCGCGACATTGCCATGGTGTTCCAGAATTACGCGCTGTATCCGCAGATGACGGTGGCGCAGAATATGGGGTTTGCGCTCGAATTGGCCGGCCGCAAGAAGGCGGAGATTGCGGCCGAAGTGCAGAAGGCGGCCGAGATCCTGTCGCTGACGCCGCTGCTTGGCCGCCGGCCGGGGCAGCTGTCGGGCGGGCAGCGGCAGCGCGTCGCAATGGGGCGGGCGATTGTCCGCCATCCGAAGGTGTTCTTGTTCGACGAGCCGCTATCGAACCTCGATGCCAAGCTCAGAGTCCAGATGCGCGCCGAGATCAAAGCTCTGCATCGGCGCCTGAATGCCACCATCGTCTACGTCACGCACGACCAGATCGAGGCCATGACCATGGCCGACAAAATCGTCGTGCTGAACGCCGGCCGGGTCGAGCAGATCGGTTCGCCTCTGGAGCTTTACGATCATCCGTCCAATCTGTTCGTTGCCGGGTTCATCGGATCGCCGGCGATGAACATTTTGCCGGCCGCAGCTGAAGCCGATGGCGTAAGGGTCGCTGGGATGATCGCGCTGCCCGTCAGCACGGCTCTGCCGGCCGGTACGGCTTTGCTCTATGGGATTCGTCCCGAGCATATCGTGCTCGGTGAGGAGGGCGGAGTTGAAGCCGAAATCACTGTCGTCGAACCGACCGGTGCCGATACGCATGTGGGGCTACGGTTCGCCGGCCACGACCTGACCGTCGTGACCAAGGACAGGCTGGCAGTCGGGCCTGGCGACCAAGTCACTGTGTCGTTGTGTTCCGATCGGGGTCATCTCTTCGACGCAGCGACTGGGCAACGAATTATCGCCCAAGCTGGGTGATGTTGATCCATTGGTCCTCTGCTTCGAAAATGAAAGCTCCGGTCGAAATTCGGTGCCTAGTTCTGGGACGGGAGGCGCCGTATCGGAAGGTCGTACACGGGAAACGACAATTCATCTAGCAAGATGCCCTGCTCCAACCAGCAGCACTGACCTCACCTATTGCATTTCCGGATCCGGCCTCCGCTCTCAGTGTACTTTTCGTAAAGTACACTGAAGACGGAGGCCGAATATGACTGGCATAGTACATAGGATGACGAGGACAACCGTCGCCTTGCCCAGAACCGTGACGCCCCGCGATGCGCGTGTTCCCCCGCGCTTCGCGCATCACAGCTTCCGGTCGCCGTTCCGCGAAGGGTATAAGGTGCGAATGCTGTTTCCGCGTCACGGGCCGAGGCGCTCTGGCCAAAGTCGTCGGAACCTCCGTCGAGCCTGCCGACCATGGCATCGCCAGGTCAGAAGAGCGCTGCACAATACGGGAAGCCTCGGCGGAGCGCCCTACGGCCCCGCAGGCGCCCGCGAGTTTCGAATTTCGACTCTATTGCACCGGAGCCCGGTAATCAGCAAACAACCTTTGGGGCGGCAACGGCGGAAAGGGTCGGAGACGAACCAGCTTTCGATTATGCTTTGATATTACAGAGATATTTCCTTCCGATCAAGGAGATTGTGTAGGGGGTATGTGTAGCGGGTGAAACCGGTAGCTATGCCCCTGTTCACCGGTGTGCCTCGCTGGCTCAGGCGCCCCGATAGCGCAGCACGTCTGCCAGAAGCGTCAGTGCCGGGGAGGAGTGGCGCCGGCTCGGGTAGTAGAGGTGGTAGCCGGGGAAACAGGGGCACCAATCCTCCAGGACCCGAACCAGCCGGCCGTCTGCTATATGGGAGAGGACCTGGTCCTCGGGCAGGTAGGCGACACCGAGCCCATCCAGAGCCGAGTTGAGCCTCAGCGCCAAGCTGTTGAACACAAGCTGGCCTTCACCGCGAACGTTCACTTCTCGCCCGTCCTGTTCGAGCTCCCACGGGAACAAGCCTCCGTAGGTCGGCAACCGCATGTTGATGCAGCTGTGCGATGCAAGGTCCTGCGGCAGGCGTGGGATCGGCCGGCTGGCGAAATAGGCCGGAGAGGCGACCACTGCCATGCGCATTTGAGGCCCGATCTTCACCGCGATCATATCCTTGGCGATCTGCTCGCCCATCCGAACGCCAGCATCGTAGCCCTCGGACACGATGTCGATCAGACCGTAGTCGACGATGATCTCGACGTTGATGTCCGGGTAGTCCAGCAGGAAGCGTTTGAGCGCCGGTTGCAGGATGGAGACGGCGGGGTGTTCGCCAGCGGTGATGCGAACCGTGCCCGCCGGCTTGTCGCGCAACTCGCTGAGCGAGGCGATCTCCGTCTCGATCTCCTCGAACCGCGGAGCGACGGTCCGCAGCAGCCGCTCACCCGCCTCGGTCGGCGAGACGCTCCGCGTCGTGCGGGTGAGCAGGTGCAGGCCGAGCCGCTCTTCCAGCGCCTTAATCGTTTGGCTGAGCGCAGATTGCGACACGCCGATCTTGGCTGCCGCCCGGGTGAAGCTGCACTCCTTAGCGACGATGGCGAAGGCGGCGAGGTCGTTGAAGTTTTCGTGCGCCATTCATTACCCAGTCTTATCAGAGCATCCTGATTATAGCGCCTAATCAAGGTGCCGCGCACGCGCTAACTTCCTGTCCGACATTAAGGGTGGTCGACAAGTTCTGCGGCATCCGACCCGATGAATTGGTTCGGCCGAGACCCGATGCGGGTCCCGGCGAGACGCGCCCCTTGTCGAACCCAGGAGAGAAAGATGGACAAGCGATACCTTGGAAAGAGCGGTCTTGACGTCTCGGCCCTCGGGCTCGGGTGCATGGGCCTCAGTCACGGCTACGGGCCGGCGGTCGACACCAAGGACGGCATCGCGCTGATCCGCGCGGCGGTCGAGCGCGGCGTCACCTTCTTCGATACCGCCGAAGTCTACGGCCCGTTCACCAATGAAGAACTGGTCGGCGAAGCACTCGAACCGTTCCGTGACCAGGTGGTCATCGCCACGAAATTCGGCTTCACCTTCGGCGACGACGGCAAGCAACAGATCCTGAACAGCCGGCCGGAGCATATCCGGGACGTGGCCGATGCGTCGCTGAAGCGCCTCAGGACCGGTCGCATCGACCTGTTCTACCAGCACCGCGTCGATCCAGATGTGCCGATCGAAGATGTCGCCGGGACGGTCAGGGACCTGATCGCAGAGGGAAAGGTCAAGCACTTCGGCCTGTCGGAGGCTGGGGTGCAGACGATCCGTCGCGCACACGCCGTACAGCCCGTCACCGCGCTGCAAAGTGAATACTCGATGTGGTGGCGCGAGCCGGAAAAGGAGATCCTGCCGACGCTTGAGGAACTCGGCATCGGCTTTGTGCCGTTCAGTCCACTCGGCAAGGGCTTTCTCACCGGCGCCATCGACGCGACGACGGCATTCGGCGCGGATGATTTCCGCGCGAAGGTGCCGCGCTTCTCCGAAGAGAACCGCAAGGCCAATCAGGCGCTGGTCGACCTCTTGGCTGGGTTGGCCGCGGACAGGGAAGCGACGTCGGCTCAGATCGCGCTCGCCTGGCTCATGGCACAAAAGCCCTGGATCGTTCCGATCCCCGGAACGACCAAGCTGCACCGGCTCGACGAGAATATCGGTGCCGCATCGGTCGTGCTGACATCGGGCGATCTCGCCATGATCGAGGCCGCGCTGTCGCGGATCACTGTGCAAGGGGACCGCTATCCCGCGAGCCTGCAGGCTCGCGTCGGGCGGTAGGATGCTGTCCGGCTACCGGCCTGCGCGAGGCATTTCAATTGCCAATTTTGAGGAGACTACCAATGAAGACACGCAAGCTCGGAAAAGGCTTGGAGGTATCGGCCCTCGGGCTGGGCTGCATGGGGATGACCGGCGTCTACGGTCCGGGCGTCGAGAAGAGCGACATGATCAAGCTCATCCACGACGCTTACGATCGCGGCGTGACGCTCTTCGACACAGCCGAGGCCTATGGCCCCTTCGCCAACGAGGCGTTGCTCGGCGAGGCACTCGCGCCGATCCGCGATCACGTGGTCATCGCCACCAAGTTCGGCTTCGACATCGATTTGGAGACCGGCGCCCGCACCGGCGGCACCAACAGCCGGCCGGAGCACATCAAGAAGGTGGCCGAGGCCGCTCTGAAGCGCCTGAAGACCGACCGCATCGATCTGTTCTACCAGCATCGCGTCGACCAGACCGTGCCGATCGAAGACGTCGCCGGCGCCGTCAAAGAGCTCATCGCCGAAGGCAAGGTCAAGCATTTCGGCCTGTCGGAGGCAGGCGTTCAGACCATCCGCCGGGCGCATGCCGTTCAGCCCGTGGCCGCGGTGCAGAGCGAATATTCGTTGTTCTGGCGCGGACCGG
>JARLJB010000061.1 GCA_031291415.1 Telmatospirillum sp. | reverse complement strand
GACCTGCCGCTGCAGGCCGCCGACAGGCAACTCGGCGTCATAGGCACTGACTTTTTATCTCTGCTGACCGTCCAGATCACCGAGAGCGCCGTGTTTCTGGGGGAACAACCCTGCCAGCCGGCCACGATGCGCGCGCGGGGGTTCGTGCCCATCTCTCAGGACCACTTCTTTTCGTCGGACCCCTCCGCGGTGGACGCGAGACTTCCGAATGTCCCGATCGTCTTCTTGCGTTTGGGCGCGACCCGAGTCTGGGCTCAGATCGATACGGGTTACGACGATGCGATTTACCCCCATTCCGTCGATATCAACCAGGCGCTTTACGAGCGATTGATCAAGGATGGAATGCGTCTCAGGCGGGTTTCCGAAATGACGGTCTCGACCTGCGAGGGCCGCGAGACCAGACCGGTTTATGCCGTGGACAATTCCCTTGCCGTCGAAACCGATCAGTCAGAGCCGATCGTTCGAACAGTGAATTTCCATCTGGTACTAAAACAGGCCAACGGCTGCGGAGGCATCGGCGCGATGTCCGAGCCGGCGGCCCAACTCGGAGCGTCGTACCTTCGACTTTTCCGGGCGATTGTCTTCGATCCCAAATCGAAAACCGTTTGGCTGGATGTCGGCTGGCAATCGCCCCAATTCCGGATGGGCCGCTCATGAGGCGCCCCGCGGCGATCGCCGGCTTCAGTCGCCGCAAGCGCTCGAAATCGCGCTGATCTAATCCGGCGTCCGCCACCATCTCTCGCGCCAGAACCTGCAGCCGGATGATGATCGCGCGCCAAGCGTGACGATGGCTCTGGGAGCGATCCTTTAGCTGAACGCCGTCGGCCGGTCGCCATCATCTCCCCGATGGGAGCCGTTCAGACAGGATTTTCGTGGCGCTTGTTCGATGCCATCGCGCAGGGCCAGTGCAGGCCTCCAGCGACTGTGCATGGCGCGCCACCGTGAATAAAACTGCGAACACCTATCTTATTGAAATAGCTATATAACTGTTTATAGCTCTCGGAGGCGCGTTATCGCAGTCAGCTCCTCCCCATTCGATCACGGCCGACCGCTTCTGGTGAAAATGGAGAAATTCAGGGACATCGGCGGCAACGTCCGCCTAGCGCCAGTTCCGGACATAGCCGGGCGCAATGACGATATGCCGGGATCGGCTCAAAGCTGCCCTCCGATCCCCTGTGCAAACAAGAATTCTGCACGTAATTTTTGCACCGGCTATGCGCGCAAGGTGCGGGTCGCCAATGGCGAATATACGATGGACCATAGCGCGGTGGTCTATCTGATGGACTGTGACGGTAAATTTTTGCGCGCCTCCAATCTGGAGCGCCCGCCTGAGCAGGCGGCGGCGGAGCTGAAGCCGCTGCTTTAAGCTAGAACTTTCCCCGTCTGTCCGAATCCAACGGCCCTCAGCGCAGCTTGGTCGCAACGATACCGAAAAAATAACGGGCCGTCTCGTGAGAGACGGGCCCGCGTACTTTGACTTGACTCTCGAACGAACCGGCTGGTCGCCTGAGAGGGGCTAAGGCGCTTGCGTCCGGCGCGGAGGCTTATTCTGAATTCATCATAAGGAGCCCCCCGGCCTCGAAACGTTTATTTGCCCATCGCGCGTTCTGCGATTGCTTTGTCAATCGCCGCCTTGACGGCGGACATGTTGAAGCTGGCGCCGCCCTGCATTGGCGGAAACTCGATCATGGTTTGCGCCGCCTTCGCCACTTCCTTCTGAACGAAGACGAAACGCCAGAACTCGTAGGCAAACCAGTTGTAGTAGGCGATCGACCCGTCGTCCTTGCCGTTGAACATGCCTGTGCGCTCGTAAGGATCGAGGCGCAGGTTGGTCAGGATCGGCCAGTCGACCTTCTCGGTCGCGCCCAGCCAGCCGCCAGGCTGGTCCGTGAAGCGATATTTGTAATCGTCGATGCGAACCGCCGCCAGCGTGGTCTCCGTCAGATAAAAGATCTCGTGCCGTGCCGATTGAGCCTTGCCGGTGATCAGGTCGAGCTGGTTGTAGCCGTCCAGATGAGCCTTGAAAGTCTGGTCTCCGACTTTCTTGCCTGCAAGCAGTTCGCTCACGATGTCCGGATTTCCCGCCGCCGCGACGATGGTGGGGAACCAGTCGAGTCCAGAGACTATGCCGTTTTCCACCTTGCCGGCCGGGACCTTGCCGGGCCAGCGGACGATGGCCGGCACCCGGAAGCCGCCTTCCAAGCCGGTGCCCTTGCCGCCAGCGAATGGCGTCTGCCCGCCATCCGGCCAAGTAAAGTTCTCGGCGCCGTTGTCGGTGGTGAAGACGACCATGGTGTTGTCGTCGAGCCCGTTGTCCTTCAGATATTTCATCACCGAACCGACGATATCGTCTAGTTGCGCCATGCCGGCTTCCTGGATGCTCCAGCCGTTTTCCGAGTTGCGTAGCGACTCATATTTCTCGGACAAATGGGTCACAACGTGCATGCGGGTCGGGTTGAGCCAGACAAAGAACGGCTTATTGTCGGCGCGCGCCTTGTCGATGAACTTCAAGGTGTGATCGAGGATCTCGTCATCGACCGTTTCCATCCGCTTGGGATAGAGCGTGCCGGCATCCTCGATACGCTGCTTGCCGACCTTGCCCCAACGTGGCTGCTCGGTCGGATCGTCGAGGTCGGTGGCCCAGGAATGAACCATATTGCGCGGACCGACAACGTCCTTCAGAGCCTGCGGATAATTCCGATGCGATGGGTCTTCCATCGCATCAAGATGATAGAGGTAGCCGAAGAACTCGTCGAAGCCATGTAGGGTCGGCAGGAACTTGTTCAAATCGCCGAGGTGGTTTTTCCCGAACTGACCGGTCGCGTAGCCTGATGCCTTTAGCACCTGGGCAATGGTGACGGCCTGATCGGGGATACCGAGCGGCGATCCCGCCTGGCCGACCGTGGTCAAGCCGGTTCGGATTGGCAGTTCCCCGGTGATGAAGTTGGCGCGGCCCGCCGTACAGCTCGCCTCGGCGTAATAGTCAGTGAAGCGCATGCCCTCATTGGCCAATTTGTCCAGGTTGGGCGTCCTGCCAGACATGACGCCTTGATTGTAGACGCCGATATTGGACCAGCCGATGTCGTCGCCCATGATGAACAGGATGTTGGGCTTCTTGTCTTCCGCTGCGGCGCAAGACACCGACAGCGTCGTGGCCGTCGCCAGTACGGTCATCGCCATCCCGAATGATTTCACTGTTCGACATAAACTCATGGCTTCCTCCACTTTCGTGAACGTCTCAAAGGAGTTTTGTGCGGCGCCAGTCAAACGCCAGACTCGCTCCACCTCCCCCTCTGGACGGGGCGGCCCAACGCATGGAGATCGTTACACGGTCAATATGCGGAGGGCATCACAGCCGAGCCTCAACTTTTTCGTGATGACGAGATTGATTTTGGATGAAGCTTGATTTTCAGTGACGCACGAAGTCGGCCGGCGCCAGTCGCGACGGTCCGGTTAGAGACGTTGATCGACGCCCTGGGCAAGTCTGGCGACGACGGCTCAGGGTCATGATCCCGCGTTTGAGCGACGCGCTGGACGACTGCTGACGGCAGAATTGCTGTCCACTCCGGAAGGCCCGCATGGCGCCATAAGCTGACATGCTCCCGTTCTTGTGGATCAAGTGGGTCACCCGTGTTTGTCGGGCGCATGTTTTGGCTGCACCGACCAGGCCGCGGGCTCGTCGTCTTTGTCGGCTTCGGCCGCCGCCGCCGTCGCCTGCACCTTGCCAGGCGTGTGATGGGCGGGCGCGTAGATGGCATAGACCTGCATTGGCGTTGCGCCGATATTGGTGATGTTGTGCCAGGTCCCCGCCGGAACGAGGACGCACCAGCCGTCCGAAACGTCCTTTTCGAAGGTCAGCTTGTCCTTCGCGGCTCCCATCTGCACTCGGCCGCGGCCAGCGTCGAGGCGCAGGAATTGATCGGTCTCCGGATGCGCTTCAAGGCCAATGTCTCCGCCAGCCGGGATCGACATCAGCGTCACTTGCAGGTAGCGCCCGCTCCAGGCGACTGAACGGTAATTTTTGTTTTCCTTCGTCGCACGTTCAATGTCGAACGATTGCGGCTGTGGCCCAATGTCTTTGACCCTGTCAGCAGCGCCCCCCATGACTGATGTCCTCCAGATGGGGCGATGCGCTGTCTCGCATTGCCCTCGGCGATTTGTTGCTCATCGCGATGATGACAATATCGCGCCATCGCTTGACGGCTGGAAGGTGCGGAAAACACCCAGTCGATGCTGCATTCAGGGGCGTGATTGCTTCGGGACGCCCCGCCATCGCTCCTCGTCCGGAGGCCATCCGGCATGCGGTCTGGCTCGATCTTCGGTTCACAACTCGCGTCGATCGACAGCACCGGCCGCGAAGATCACGCTTACGACGCCAGTGCAGTGGAAGCATCCTTGTTGACAGCAAATTGACAGGCGATGCGCACTAAAGCTGCGCTCAGGTGCGTTGATTGAATAATTCCCCACCGCTAACTGAATCGACGTAAGGTTAAACTGGAGAACTTCCATCCCATGCCGTCGCAGTCAATTCGCAATTGGCGAGATGTTTCTCGAAACTTGACGATCGTCGCGTCAATGGCGGATCGTTTCCTCGATCTTTCGCCCGAAGATCGCCGGGCCCTGCTCCGTGCTCCCGAATCCGATCGGCTCCTCGCCTACTCCGGCTGGCAACTTGCCGAAACGATTCGCCAGGCCAAGGATATCGTTCATCTGCTCGAAACAGCCGAAGCTGCTTGGAAGCAGGCGAAGAAAAAAGAGTCCAAGGCCGACGAAAAGGAAGTCTGCTAGGTTTGGCGTGCGGATCGGCCTGAGTCGGCTCCATCGCGACAATGCAGATTGTCCTGGGCTCGCTTCCGATCGAGTGATCCCAGCCTCGGACGCGCGCAATTGATTCAACGCAACGCGATGGTCCTTTTTCGGTCGCAGTCTTCATCGTTTGAGGATGTCTAAAGTAGGGGTCCTGAAATCATGACCTACAAGACGATTCAGCTCCTCGTGAATGTGAACGAGAACGCCAAGCCGAACGCGGTCATTGATTACGCCATCGAATTCGCGCGTCGGGAGGCGGCTCATCTGTCGTCACTCGAACTCGCGCAATTGGTTGATTTCCCGCTCGGCCGGCTGTTCACCCTGGCTGACGCGGTCGTCAACGAAATCAATGACGCGCGCCTCGGCAAGGCGAACGGAATACGCGAACATATCGAAGTGTCCGCGCGGCTCGCCGGCGTCGCTGCGGACTGTTCCGTTGCGCAGCTGGCGCCGGAGGAG
>JARLJB010000344.1 GCA_031291415.1 Telmatospirillum sp. | reverse complement strand
TGGTGCCGGTCCTCAAAACGCGCCAGCGGCAAGGTCTTCAAGTGAAGTCACCAGCCCGTCGAAATCTTCCTCGGGCCCGAGGACATCGACGAGCGTCAGGACCACATCGAATTCAACGCCATGATCGTCTGCCAGGCTTTCCAGATAGCCAAAGCGGTCAATCGCGCCGCCTTCCTGGTAGCGCTCGAGGGGAATTGTGCGTTCGCGATTGAGCCGCTCGACCGTGGCAAGCGGCACGCCGCGGATTTCAAGGCAGGTCATGGGGGTAGTCTCCGATCTTTCGCGAGCCTCATCGCTCGCCAACCGGCCGCCCCCCCTTTGGCTCTACCCCTGATGCCTACGACGATTGACGTACACGCAACCGAAACACCGCCCTTCGCACTTGCGATATCGGCAGGCGTAACCCATCTCCGAGTTGCCTTTCAGGCATCCTCTCCCAAACTTTCCAATGGCTGGCTTTCGGGCTGGCCATTTTTTTGCGCCTTTGAGGCGCGGCGTGCGGCATTACCGAAGGTCTGAATTCATCGCGCCCGGCAATTTATCCGCACAGGTCCGCGAATTCGGCGGTCAAACTCTCGCCAAAATGGAGATAACCCGGTAGGAAGCCGTTCCCCCCAAGATGCAAAGCCCAATATTCCATGGCCGACGAAACACTGCTCGCGCTCGTTGCCGATATCGTTTCGGCCCAGGTCAGCCATAATTCTGTATCAGCCAACGATCTCCCGGCGCTGATCCAGTCTGTATACGGATCACTTGCCAAGCTTGGCGAAGCGCAAGTGCCCGTTGCGGAAAAGCGCGAACCCGCTGTCTCGATCCGGTCGTCGGTAAAGCCTGACGCTGTCACCTGCCTCGAATGCGGTGCCAAATTCAAGATGCTCAAGCGCCACCTTGCAACCGATCACAACCTCACGCCGGACGCATACCGCAGCTACTGGGGCTTGCCGGCGAGCTATTCGCTGGTTGCGCCGGAATATGCGGCCAAGCGCAAGGAACTGGCGGTCAAGATCGGCTTGGGCCGCAAGTCGACGCCAGCGCCTGCACCTGAGCCCGTAAACGCGAAGGCGCCTCGGCGGAAGAAGTTGGCTCCGGCGTTTGAAGCAATCCCGCCCGTCGAAAGCTGATCGTCAGAGAAAGATCGCCCGGTTACGATGCCGTGGGACCGATCCACTCGACATTGAGCCGGTCCGGCCCAGTCAAATTGCCTTCGACGATCACACTGGTGCCGTCATAGGACGTCAGATCCTCTGCGGTGATCAATCGCAGGATGCGATCATCGTTGGTTACCAGCATCGCGCTGTGGCCTGCCATGCGGAGTGCGCCCGTCAGGCGGCGATAGGATCCCGTGCTGCCGTTGCTAGCCATGTCAGACCAGCCTTCCATACCGCGACGCGGCAAACGCCGTCAGGCGAAAGTCGCGCAACGCGGCGCAAGGGGGCTGATCTTTGGGCATAGGTCTCCTTTGGCGTTTGCCCATCCGGTTGGCAATGGTCTCGGCACCATGTGGACGTCAGTCGGTGGGGCCACGATTTTCGCCAGCGGCTTCAAACCGCCACGGCGACGGTATCGAGGCCCAAAGACAATTCGTGTGCCGAACCGACAAATGAAAGCCGGCGGCCTTGAGGAATCCGCCACATCAAGTGGTCCTGCACCACTTCGCGCAGCGCGACAATCAACGCTTCTTCCTCGCCGAACAACAGCGTTGCGGCAATGTTGCGGGCTTCGCTCACAAAATACCGGTGCTGTGTTTCCCAGCTGTCGCTGTCGCAATCATCGCTTGAACGGAACAGGGCACGCTCCATAAGGCCGACCAGCTCGCCGAGTTCGACCTTGGCGCCTTCGGCAATGAGAACGATCGCATCGTCGAGACTATAGGCGTCGTTGCCCGCTGCCAGCACGCCGATGTCGAACGTGCGCACTTCCGGCTGAGCATCACTGGCACCGGACGGCGTGATCGTGAGATCGAGATGGAGGTTCGACACCCGTCCAGACGCCATCCCCACGGGGAGCAATTCAGCGGTACCATCGCCATAAGCCCAACTCTCGCCGCCGTGTTCGAACGTGAAATCGATCGCGGTGATTCGCGGCAAGCGATCGTACCAGGCATAACCTTCGAACGCCGCCTCGCAGCACACGGCCTGACCACCCAACAGCGCGGCATTGGAGATGACCGGCGCCGCTGCCTGCTCCAGGTCGGCCTCGCGGCATGGCACAATGATTGTGCCCTCTGCCGGCAACCGGTGGCCCTGTAGCCAACCATTGTTGTCAGCCTGGCTCGGGCGCCAGCCCTCGAGCCAGGCAGTGGCTTCCGGCAAGGCCACGCCAAACTGGACTGCGCGCTGCCAATCGCTGAACGGCAGGCGATGTTCGCCGACAGCCGCAAGGCTGCGATAGATTGCCCTTTCCATGGCGATGCGCAGCGCTGCCAACGCATCGTTGTGGACCATTTCCTTGCGCGCCGGGAGGACCAGTTGCAGCGCCGGTGCATCGATGATGTCGACGCGGGCACTCCATGTGTTCCCGCGCAGTTCTTTCACTTCAACCGCTTGGCAAGGCACCGTGACGCCATGAAAGTTGATGCGCGGCGTATCCTTGGGTTCCGAGCCATATTTCGTGAAAACGCCGATCCGACACCCCTGCCATTCCTCGATGTGGCAAGCGCCATCGAGGAAATCCTGTCGCTGCAC
>JARLJB010000060.1 GCA_031291415.1 Telmatospirillum sp. | reverse complement strand
CTCGCGGCGCTCCATTCGGGCCGGACGACGGAACCATCAATCCTTGCGCGATCGTCGGTTCGCTGCCGTTCGCGCCCGACATCGTCCTGTCCGCATTGAATCATCTTTGCGTAGGATATCCTGAGATCGCTAGGCGGGGGACCCTGCCGAGTGGTTTCAATCTGTCGTTCCAACGAAAGGGCTCGGCCGGCTGGATGCCGGATATGGAGTCGGGATTGGACCAGGGCATCGTCGTCACGATGATCGAGAACCATCGATCCGGCCTGATCTGGCGGTTGATGCGCCGCTCTCCCCATGTTGCGGTCGGATTGCGGCGCGCCGGGTTTGCCGGCGGATGGCTGTCATGACGGTGCGCTTGCACGCCTGCGCCGATGACAGGCCGGCGTCACGACGATCCCGACCACGGCAGCCGACGCTTCGGCATGCAGTGGAGCGAATTTGCCATTTGAGCCCCGGCGAGTTGCGCGGCCAAACTCAAATGTCCGATTCAAAGCCCCACGAGACTCGATGAATTGCTCGTGGTCCTGGAACTCCGACATTTGCGCAAGTGCACGCGGCACGTGGGATGCCAATATCGAAGGCGGACCGCCACGCCTACAATCGATGATTGATCGAAGATGCGAAGGCAAAACGGCCTTCAAATCGCGCAAGCAGATGTGGTGCAATCAGATAGGACAGAGGGATCGACATCAAGGCTGTCACGCCAACAACCCAGGGGAGGAGTTGCATCGCGAAGGCCGTCAACGGCGTCGCCAGCACAAGGAGAGCACCGATGCCGAAGAGTGCGCCTTGCACCACCATGTAGATGAGCAGACTGATCTGAATCCTGACGGGCATGTTTCATCTCCTTGTTGTTCGAATAAATGGCGTTCATGCGATCAACCAGATTCAATAATCGCTCCAATCGGACTATTATCGAGGACTAGGTGGCCGTATTTGCTTGACAAATGCCGATAGATGCGCATTCGTCGAATGTGCGCATAGCCAAGTGTTGTCGTGGGGACGAGCTGTGACCATCGTATATAGTTACAGAACGACCTAAAGCATCGGAATTTACCTAGGTGCGGCTGGCGCCGTCCGCCAAATCCGGCCGTCCCGCGTCCGATTCCCAAATGGAAGGCTGGATTGTCGGTCATTCACTGGGGCTCATTCAGGTGGTGCCCTGATCTGAGCGCTACGGCTTTGGCAATGCCGAGGCGGGGACATGGTTGCCCAGCGTTGGCCCGTCGAGCCTTGACCGGGGGACTCCGAATCGGACCTATTCGTTGGTGCCCGAAGGAGGCATCTGCGATGTCGGGGTTCCTCTTCTCCTCGCCGACGGGTCGCCTGTTTGGCGTGACCGTCGTCGTCGCCACACTCCTCTCCGCTGCCCTGCAGGCCTCGACTGCCGAGGCGGACGGAGATGATGTGAGGCCCGCCGATCCAGCGACCTTCCGGCGTTCCGGACCGGCCGATTTCTCCGGCCTGGATCGGCTTGAGGCGTTCCGACGGATGCATGCCCGGCTCAGCGCCGAATATGCCTTCACCGACTGGAAGCACATCGACTGG
>JARLJB010000343.1 GCA_031291415.1 Telmatospirillum sp. | reverse complement strand
GGCTGCCTGACGCCCTGTCCCCGTCGACATAAAACGCCTCAACCATCGCTCCCAATCCCACCACCGAGCTCGTGCGCGCGTGACCGGAACTATCTGGCCAACGCCGATACCGGGCAATACGCCGGCAGGACGCCGCTTACGTTGTTCCGGCAACTGGGCGGGGCTCTCGGTGCCGGGGTGATCACCCGTATCGTGCGTGGCTACACCTTCCTTTCGCGCAACCACAACCCTGGCGACCGCATCGTCCTGGTCGGGTTCAGCCGTGGCGCCTACACCGTCCGTGCTTTGGCGGGCCTGATCGTCACCAAGGGACTCATCGATTCCGCCGCTTTGGCGAAAAATGACGCTTACCAACTTGGGGCCGCCGCCTGGTACGCGTACCGGCACGACGTCGCCGCAAGGAAGGGGTTTCTCACGCACCTGGCCGATATCGTCGACAACCTTCCCGGGTTCGTCAGCGACGCGGTGCCGGCTTCGGCCTGGGTGCGACCGGTCGAGGTCGGGGCGATCGGTGTCTGGGATACGGTCGGCGCCCTGGGGATTCCCGAATACCGGGACGACGAACGCGAAGACGTCTTTGCCTTCGCCGACACCATCCTCGGCGACCACGTCCGTCACGGATTTCACGCGATTTCGCTCGATGATCAGCGTAAGGATTTCGCCCCGACCCTGTGGCAGCCGCGCATCAACGTCGTCCAGAGGCTCTTCCCCGGCGCCCATGCCGATGTCGGCGGGGGATATCCGGCTGGCCAGGAAAGCGGTTTGTCCAATGTCGCCCTGAACTGGATGACCGGTCAACTGTCGAACCTGACCGACATCCGGATCGCGTTCGCGCAATCCGCCCCGCCCGGCAATGCCCTGGGCATTGCCCATCAACCCTGGCTCAGCGGGCCCTTTGCCTTGCGGCCGACCGGTTCCCGCACGTTCTGCAGGGACTACCCCGGGATCGCCGTGCACGCGAGCGTCTTCGCCAGGATCGATCATAGCGTCAAGGCCGATCCCACCCTCGATCCTGCCGCCTATTATCCGACGCCTTGCGCCGCCTGCGATAACAAACCGACCGGTCCGGACCAAGCCTGCGCGGCGCGTTGACCCGGCATTCCGCCACGCGGTGGTTGGTTCGGTCTTCTGAAATTTGGTGCGCCCGGCGGGATTCGAACCCACGGCCCCAGGATTAGGAATCCTGTGCTCTATCCTACTGAGCTACGGGCGCCTGCGGGGCGTTATCGCACGGCGGACGGCGGCGATCAAGAAAGGTACGCAGGGCGGGGCACCGTTGGGGCCGGATCAACGGGAGACTATCGGGCGATAGTGATCGGATGACAAATTAACAGATATCAGATGGTAAATTAAACGGACGGAATCATACCCCGATGCGCAGGTGATTCTTTACGGTTGGCTGCTGCCTGCGGACTGCCCACTGGAGATGCAGTCTAGAATCTATCTGATTCTAAACAACAAAGCGCCGGTTCGGCGAACTTGGCATAAAGGTTGCTATATCCCCCCTGCGTTTTTAATCAAAGGTTTCATCCTTTGTCATTCAGATATGGGGAAGAACACATCATGATGAAGATCCTGAAGCTTTCAGCCCTGGCTCTGCCGATCGTTGCCACCATGACGTTGGCTGCTCCATCGGCCTATGCCGCCTTCGACTTCAGCACCATTCCGACCGGAACGATCGGGGCCGATACCGGCGTCGATACTGGCATCACGCTTAACAGCAACAGCTCGGCCACCATTCAGTTCCATCTGAACAACGGCACCTATGATGGCAGCGACGACAGCCTGATCGGCGTCTACAACGCCACCGGCCAAACGATCTATCAGATCGGCCTCTCCGGCTCGAACATCTTCGGTTTCGACGGTGACGGCCTAGCGACCTATGTCGGGACTTCCTACGGCCCGACCGGTTATGAAGGCCCGAATACCTCGTTCACCGTCACCGATTTCAATGACGGCTTCGTGAATTTCACCGGTGGCCTGGCGAACGGTTCGGCCGTTTATTTCTCGCTGGAAGAGAACATCTCGGCGGCCAATTTCCAGATCACGACGATCGGAAACGTGCCGGAACCCGCGACCATCGCATTGATGGGGATGGGAATGGTCGGCCTTGGCGCGGCCCGCCGTCGCCGTCAGGCATCCCGCACCGCCGCCTAATCATCCTTGTGGGGCATTGTCAGGCGTCGTTCCGGGTTGCCGGGGCGGCGCCTCGCTCTTTTTTTGCGCAACCCTCCGGTCAGCCGGGTTGCTCCGGGTCCGGTCGGGCGGGGGGCGGCGCGGCCTCTTGCCGTGCGGCCGTTGGCTGCGGTGATCTTGGCCGTCGTTTCACGACTGCCGTTTCCATGGCATCGTGCTGCTGCGCGAAGATGCCTTCGGCCCGCCGGAACACCTCGCGCAGATGGCGGCGCATTGCCGCCACCGCCCGTGCCTCGTCGCAACTGGCAAGGCCATCGACGATTTCGCGATGCTGGTCGATCAGCAACGGCATGTGATCGGTGTCGAACAGCGTCAGATAGCGCACGCGGTCGAAATGAATCTTGGTCTGGCGGATGATCTTCCAGACGCCGATCTGGCGGCTGAGCCGGGCGATGGCGCCGTGAAACTCCTCGTCCGTCTCATAGAATCGCTGGCGCGATTTGACGGCGGCCGCCTCGGACTGACGTTCGATGATGTCGTTGAGTTCGCGTAGCGATGTCGCATCGATATAACGAACCGCTTCGGCGAGCAGGGCGCATTCAAGATGTTCGCGGACGAACTGGGCATTGCGAAAGGCCTCGGCCGAGATCGGCGCGACGAAGGTGCCGCGTTGCGGAAAAATGCGGACCAGCTCGATATCGGCCAGCTTGATCAGAGCTTCGCGCACCGGGGTGCGGCTGACCCCCAACTGATTGCACAGATCGAGTTCGGCCAGCGGCGTTCCCGGCGCCAGCGCCCCGCTGACGATGTCGTCGCGCAAGCGCTCGAAGACTTGATCGGCCAGTCGGCTGTGCTGTCGGTGCATGTCGTTCGTCGCCAAGTTCTGCGCTCCCCTCGGTTCATTGCAAGCGTTGCCGGTTTCACTGTCCCGCGGCAGGACGATGCCGCTTGCCCCTTCGTCCTGCTGTCCCCGTTCGAAGTACGATCTCCTGGCTCCTTCGGCAAGTATGGCGATGTTCCTGTCCTCGCCGCCAGCGTCAAAGGAAGCCGATGGAAATCCACGGCAAAAGGATGATCAGGATCAAAGCGACCGCCAGGGCGCCCAGATGCGGCCAGACGTCGCGGATCACGCTGTCGGGCGACACCCGGCCGATGGCGCAGGCGAGATAGAAGCCCACTCCGAACGGCGGGGTGAAAAGACCCAGCCCCATCGAGAAGACGGCGACGATCGCGTAATGGATCTCGCTCACTCCCATGATGCGGGCAATCGGAAACAGCAGCGGTCCGAACAGGACGATCGCCGGCACCCCTTCGAGCACGCTGCCGAGGACGATGAAGGCGACCGAGGAAACCGCCAGGAAGCCGACTTTGCCGCCCGGCACGTTGGCCAGCACGGTCACCAGCTGTTGCGAGAACCCCGATTGGGTCAGTGCCCAGGCCATGCCGGTGGCGGCGCCCACCACAAGAAGAATCGCGCCGGAGAGCGATGCCGTGTCGACCAGGATGGGATAGACGCGCGACCAGTCGAAACGGCGATAGAAGAACAGTCCGACCAGGACAGTGTAGACCACGCCGATAGTGGCGACTTCCGTTGCCGTGGCGACGCCTTCGACGACTGTCGTCCGAATGACGATCGGCAAGCCAAGCCCGGGCACGGCGACGGCGAACAGCTTGAGCTTGGTCAAGGCGCTGAACTTTTTGGCGCCGCTGGTATCTTCGCGGCGGGTCTGCATGAAAACCACGGCGCAAAGGGCGATCATGCCGACCACCGCCGGCAACAGACCGCCGGTGAACAGGGCGGCGATCGATACGCCGGTAACCGACCCGACGGTAATCAGGACGATCGACGGCGGGATGGTTTCCGACATGACCGCCGAAGCCGACAGCAGCGAAACCAGATCGCTTTCGCGGTTGCCGCGCTTCTTCATTTCCGGGAACAAGGCCGGCGCGATGGCCGCCATGTCGGCCGCCTTGGCGCCTGAAATACCCGAGACCAGGTACATGGCGCCCAGCAGCACATATTGCAAACCGCCGCGCAAATGGCCGATCAGCGAAACCAGGAAGGAAATCATCGCCTGGGCGAGCCCGGCCAGTTCGATCAGGGCGCCGAGCAGCACGAACATCGGCACTGCCAACAGCACCATGGTCGACATGCCTTCGCTCAGGCGACCGGGGACGATGGAGATCGGAATGGTCGTCGTGAAATGCAGATAAGCGATGGTCGCCAAGATAAAGGACAACGCGATCGGCGTGCCGATGACCATGCAAAAGGCCACCAGCACCAGAAAGAACAATAGGAGATTGTAATTGCCCAGGGTCTCGAGAACGGGCATCGCCAGATAGAGAAGTCCGGAGATGGCGGCGACGAAGGCGAAGGAGCCGGCGATTTGCGGCAGCGTTGCATTCTGGACGAGCTTGTCGATGGCAGTCATCAACATCAGCACGATGCCGACCAGCAAAGCCGCCTCGCGCAGCGATTCGCTGATTTCCAGGACCGGCGTCAGGCTGATGATGTGGGTGTCCACATGTTCCCAGGTCGGCGCCAGCAACGCCGCGAGCACGGCGCAGACCAGCATCAGGGCCAGCGCATCGACACGCGCCCGGCGGGCCGGCGATAAGCCCCTTACGAAAGCGGTCAGACGCATATGCTCACCCCGTCGCAGGGCGACGACAGAACCCAGCATGGACAGCCAGACGAACAGCAGCGTGGCCAGTTCGTCCGACCAGGTGAGTGGTGCGTCGAAGATGTAGCGGGCGGCCGTTCCCCAGCCGAGAAGACAGACCTCGGCGGCAACGAGCGCCGCTGCGGCGGCTTCGACCGTCAGTCCCAGCAAACGGTCGAATTTGGCGAACAGGCCTGCGTGAGCGCTCGTTGGCTGCGCTGCGATTTCCATGATGACTTTCACCCTTTGGAACCGAATGCCTTTGGGGCGGATCGCACTGCGATTTCGCTCCAAAGGCGTGTCTTAACTGTGCCCGATCAATCGGAAATGATCAGAGCGTCCCCACGTATTTTTCCAGCAGGCTCCAGGCATCCGCCCCGAACTTGCCCTTCCAGTCGTTGTAGAAACCACTGGCCCGCAGCACTTCCCGGAACGGCTTGGTATCGACCTTGTTGAAGGTCAGTCCGGCCGCCTGCATTTCGGCCGCCGCCGCGTCGTTGAACCGCAGAACGTCTTCGCGTTCCCGCGTTGCCGCCGTCGATAAGCCGTCCGATACCGCCTTGCGGACGTCCTCGGGTAGAGCCCCCCAGCGGGCCGCGTTGGCGAAAATGTGATGCCCGTCCCAGATATGGCCGGTCATCGAGACATATTTCTGGACCTCGTAGAGCTTGGCGCTTTGGATCATCGCCAGCGGATTCTCCTCGCCGTCGACGATCTTGGTCTGCAAGGCGGCATACAGCTCGCCGAAATTGATCGGCGTCGGCGCCGCGCCCAGCGTCTTGAACAAGGTGACCCACAAGGGATTGCCCGGTACCCGGATCTTGAATCCTTTGAGATCGTCGGGATGGACGATCGGCTTGGCGGCGGCCGTGATGTTCCGGTAGCCATTGTCGAGGCATTTCGGGAACACATAGAGACCGACCTTGGTGAAGGCGGCGCGGACATGATCGCCCAGACCGCCGTCCATCGCCGCCCAGACCTGATCATAGGTTTCAAAGGCGAAGGCGACGGCATTGATGCCGCCGACCGGGACCGCCGTCTGGTTGACGCCCGAGGTCGACATGAAATCCAGCGCGCCCGTGCGGGTCTGCGAAAACATGTCGGGTTCGCTGCCCAACTGACTGTTGGGATAAACCTGCAGATCGACAAGGCCGTCGGTCTGCTTCTTGATGCTCTCCGACGCTTCGATGATCCTGAGCACGCCCGGGTGGTTGTTCGGAAAGGCGGTGCCGTAGCGCAACCGGTACTTGGCCGTTGCTGCTCCCAGGCAAACAGACGGCAGGCCCGCCGCCACGAGACCGGCCGCCATGGCCGTCTTGCCAAAGGTCCGTCGGGAAATGTTCATGGATGTCCTCTCTTCTCAAGCGCGCCGCCGGCACCAACAGCGCGGGGCCTGGCGCTTCCTCCTCATGAGGTCGCCGGTTCAAAGACGGGAGAAATGTGCGGCGCGGGGCGGACCGAATCCACATGCGATTTGGATCAGGTCCTTAAGGTTCCTCCCGGCGTCGACACCACTCTGCGGCGGCTTTGATCTTGGTGACCAACGAAACGTTACCATATGGGATACTAGTGCACAACGCCAGAGCATCATCCGGAGTCGTCCGGCAGATGGTGAAATCCTCCGCAGCGAAGAGTTATCAGCAGATTCGGAAATATATAATATGTTGTTATATAACGAATATATGTCTGAAATGACCAGCCCAGGCGGAGCTCGGCCCGGAGAGAAATTGGACGATCTTCTGTTTTTCGGCCATCATTCCCGGCTTAATCTTGTATCCTAGTTAGGCTTCTGATAGTGCTATCGGCATGTCAAGGCGGAGTGAAGAAGATGAAAAGCCTCGTCGTGGAACATCCCGGATTGCTGGTGCTGGCCGATCGCGGCGTGCCGGAACCCGGACCGGGTGAGGTCCGCCTCCGGGTGGAGCGGGCCGGCATCTGTGGGTCGGACGTCCACATCCTGCATGGCAGCAACGCTTTCGCCCGCTATCCGCGGGTCATCGGGCACGAGTTCTATGGCCGCGTCGACGCGGTCGGCGACGGCGTCGCCGTGGCGGCGGGAACCCGTGCCGTCGTCGATCCGGTGATCAGTTGCGGCCACTGCTATCCATGTTCGGTCGGACGCCCCAATGTCTGTGTCGAACTACAGGTTTTGGGCGTTCACCGTGATGGCGGTTTTTCCGAGTTCTGCCTGGTTCCCGCCGCCAACCTCCATGTCATTCCCGATTGCATCACCGACGAGCAGGCGCCGTTGATCGAACCTTTTTCGGTCGCCGCCAACATCACCGACCATACCGGCGTCTTCGATCAGGATGTGGCGCTGGTTTACGGTGCCGGTGCAATCGGTCTGACGATCGTGCAAGTGTTGAAATATGTTCATGGCGTGAAGACCGTGATCGTCACCGATCGCATCGACGAGCGGCTGGTGGCGGCGCAAGCCAATGGCGCCGACCGGGTGATCAATACCGCCCACCGGGGGCTTGCCGACGCGTTGGCCGCCGACGGCATCCGTCCGACCCTGGTCATCGACGCCGCCTGCCATCCCGCCATTCTGGGCGAGGCGATCGAGATTGCTTCGCCAGCGGCGCGGATCGGCATGATGGGATTTTCGACGGACCCTTGCACGATCATCCAGCAGAAGATCACCAGCAAGGAACTCTCGATCCATTCCTCGCGGCTCAACAGTCACAAGTTCGCCAAGGTCATCGATTGGGTCGCCTCGGGACGCCTCCATCCCGAACGGCTCATTACCCATCGCTTTCCGGTGGCCGATTTCGAAGCGGCTTTCGACGCCTTCGAGCACCATCCCACCGAATGCTGCAAGGTGTTGCTGTCGTTCTGATGTCTTAATCTTTATGTCCCTCGCCGGGCGCGCGCCTCCGCGCGCTTGGCCGCGGCCGCAATGGCCGCTGGAGCGGGTCGCGTCAGATTTGATGCGCGCCGGTCCAGCGCGGGCATCCGCGCGCTTGGCCGCCGCCGGGGTGGCGGCCTGATACCGGCAGCCGGCGGTCAAGCCTGAGGGCGCGCGTCGTCGATGCGTCGCAGGAATTCCTCCAACGCCGGAGCGGCCAGTTCAACGGCGGTTTCCCCGGCGCTGATGCTTTCGCCGGCGCGGTCGAACTGCAGGATGCCGATATCGCCCAGCCGCGGGGCGATAATCACATCGGGCGGGTCGCCGGCCAGCCGCGAGCGGCTGATGCGATCCTGAACGATGTTCAGGGATTGCGTCATGACGGTCAGGATGCTCGGCTCGTTCTTTCGATGGCTGGCCACCTGGCGGAAGAATTTTGCTCCAGGCAGATTGGCCGTCCATTTGATCAGAGCGTTTTCGTCGGCGTCCTCGACGTCAATGGACGTCCGGGCATTGATCGAGCCGACGAGATCGCCGTTGAGGTTGACGGCGATGACGTAATGGGCGCCCAAGGCACGGCAGACGGACACCGGGACGGGGTTGACCAGCGCCCCATCGACCAGCCATCGACCATCAATGGACACCGCCGGCACCAGTCCCGGCAGTGCGCAGGAGGCCCGAACGGCGTCGAGCTGGCGGCCGGTTTGCAGCCAGATTTCCGTTCCGGTGTGCAGGTCGGTGCAGACGCAGGCGAAGCGTTTGGGCAAATCCTCGATGAGATCGTCGCAAAGGACCTGTTCGACGAACTGCATGAATTTCCGGCCGGCGATGACGCCGCCATGGGCGAACTGAAAATCGAAAAGCCGGGTCAGGCGGAATTTTGTCAGTTCGCGCGCCCAATATTCGAGGTCGTCCAGACGCTGGCCGGCATAGGCCGCGCCGACGAAGGAGCCGATCGAGGTACCGCAAACGATATCGGGCTCGATGCCCAGGCGCTGCAATTTTCGCAAGACACCGATATGAGCCCAGCCGCGCGCCGCCCCGCTGCCTAAAGCGATGCCGATGCGAGGCGTCATCCCTATCCGATCACTGCGTGAGACCGCATCATGCTCTACCCCAAAGTCCGGTAGCGGTTGGTGGCTGCCACCAGGGCGGCGCGAACGCCCGGTTCCATGGCGGAATGGCCGGCATCGGGGATCACCTGGAAGGTCGCCTCCGGCCAGGCCTGCGCCAGATCGTCGGCGCTGGCGATTGGGCAAACCATGTCGTAGCGGCCTTGCACGATGGTTGCCGGCAGTTTTCTGAGGCGGTGAATGTCGCGCAGCAATTGATTCTCTTCGAGAAAGCCGGCATGGGCCATGTAATGAGCCTCGATTCTCGCCATGGCAAGCGCAGCCGGCGAGGGGCGGGTGTCTCCCGGTTCGGCCAGCAGGCGCGAACAGCTCTCCTCATAGGCGCACCAGATCTGCGCGGCCGGCATATGGACGGCCGGGCTGGGGTCGGTCAGCCGCCGGTAATAGGACGCCAGCAGGTCGGTCTGTTCGTCCGGCGGCAGATAGTCGCGGAAGCGCCGTCCGGCCTCGGGGAAGAACCGTCCCATCTGATGCAGGAACCAGTCGACTTCCTGCGGACGGAACAGGAAGATGCCGCGCAGGATGAACCCCAGGCAGCGGTCGGGATGCGTCTCGCCATAGGCGAGCGCCAGAGTACTTCCCCAGGATCCGCCGAACACCAGCCAGCGTTCTATCCTGAGATGCGAGCGCAAGGTCTCGATGTCTTGGATCAGCAGGGGGGTCGTGTTGTTGCTGACATCGGCCGCCGGCGCCGACCGGCCGGCCCCGCGCTGGTCGAAAAGAACAATGCGGTAACGTCGGGGATCGAAAAAACGGCGATGTAGAGACGCGCATCCGGCACCCGGACCGCCATGCAGAAAAACAACCGGCAAGCCGTCGGGATTGCCGGACTCTTCCCAATAGAGGCGATGGTGGCTATCGACCGTCAGCCAGCCGTGGTGGTTCGGTTCCAGTGGCGGATAAAGCTCGCCCGCCGTCTCCTTGTCACCCTTCATCGTCCGACCCTTCGTTCTTATCCCTGTGACATCACGCCTTCAAAACCTCGGCGACAGATCCGTCGGCAGCGAGCAGGACGGCCAGCAGGGAGCCGCCAAATCCGCAACCGCCATCAATCGACAGGGTGAAGGGGGTTTCTTGGAAGCCGCTGTGGCGGCGGTCGAATCCACGGACGATCCGTTGATAGTCGCCATAAGGTTTGTCGACCGAGGCAAATCCGGAACCGCCCCACCAGAAGCTATCGCTTTGCGCCGACAACGGGCGCTGTGGATCGATGCCGGCGTGGACGAATAATAGGCTGCCGCTATCGGTAAAGGCCGCGTGTCGAAGGACGCTCATCAGGGTGCCATGGCCATCGCAGGACCGCAGATTCTGGCGAAGTTGGGTGGTCCAGCGGGTGAGCGACAGAGTTCCATCGCGTGCCGAAAGGATGGCTTCCTCGATCGTCGAACCATAGGCTTCAATGGTCGCGCCAATGCCCTGGTCGGCCATCCACCTCAGAACTTCGACGGGATTGGGGGCAAACTGCAATTGCAGAAGTTTTTGCCACATCTCTTCCTGTGCCCCGCGCAGGAAGACGATGTCGCCGCAATCGGCCCCGGGCTCGGCCAGGACGGCGCGGCGAAACAGCAACAGATCGTCGATGGTTGTCCGGATGTTCCGGCCATGCCCGAAATAGTTGCCGAGATAGACGATTTGATCGCCCGGCTGATATTGCTTGGAAATCTGACGGTGGATATCGGAAAGGCGATCGGCGGCACCATGAATCGCACCGACAGCCCAGATGCGCGTCTTGTCGCGCAATGTCGCGAAGATGTTTTGCTCCGAAGACATGCGCCGCGTCTCACCTCCACCCAGGTTGACAGGAGCGGTATCGCCGATACCGCTCCCGCTACCTTAAGCGGCGGCGAGCAGCTTTTCCAGCTTTTGCGTCGCCATGTCCTGTTCAATGCTTTCGACGGCGGCCAATTCGCTGGCCAGCCGTTCCAGCGCCGCCTCGTAAATCTGGCGTTCGCTGTAGGATTGGTCGGGCTGATTGGCATTGCGGTGCAGATCGCGGACCACTTCGGCGATCGATACCGGATCACCGGAATTGATCTTCGCCTCGTACTCCTGAGCCCGCCGGCTCCACATCGCCCGCTTGACCTTGGCGCGACCGCGCAGGGTGCTGAGCGCGCTGTCCATCACGATACGGGTCGATAACTTACGAAGGCCGGATTTCCGCGCCTTCGGCACCGGAACCCGCAACGTCATACGATCGCGGTCGAAGGTAATCACGAACAGCTCAAGCTCGTGCCCGGCGATCTTTTGCAGTTCAATCGCTTCCACCTTGCCGACCCCGTGGGTCGGATAGACTACGTAGTCGCCTTCAGAAAACGATTCGTTCAGCATATCCTGCTCATCCCTAAAAAAACTGGGCAACGGGCAGACGCGGCAAAAGCACCGCGCACCGCACCGCAAAAGCGGTCGATTCGGAACTCTAATCTTGCCGTGTGGGGCATTAGCCCAAGAGGCCTAGAGCCCAAGTGGCCTTAGCCGGTCAAGCGGCTACCCACCGAGCTCAACTCGGCGGAAAAGACTTTATAACATAGGTAACGGTCAAGGAACAGAATGAATCTGCCTCGTGTCATAAAACTCTTGCGCGGTTCGCGCTCCGCACGAACCGCTCAGGCTTCACAGACTATTGAAAAACTTTCAGCTTTTCAATGTCCTAAAGCCCGGTTTTGCCGGAGTACCGGGTTGGAACTCCGGCGGCAACGTCCCTCGGAGACCGCTGCTGTCAACGTTTGGCCGGATTGGTACTGAGCAGAGCCGCTTTGTCAGGCTTGCCCTTCCAGCTTTCCGCATCGGCCGGGGACTGTCCCTTACGGGTGATATTCGGCCATTCCGCCGAATACTGCCGATTGGTTTCCGCCCACTCCGCCGCCGTCGGTTCGCTGTCCGGGAAAATCGCCTCGGCCGGGCACTCCGGTTCGCAGACACCACAATCAATGCACTCATCGGGATTGATGACCAGGAAATTCTCGCCCTCGTAGAAACAATCGACGGGGCAGACCTCGACGCAATCCATAAATTTGCACTTGATGCAGTTTTCCGTGACAACGTAGGACATGTCATTCTCCGTAGGGGTTGAGGCTCAGGCCAGGGGACCCGTCAATCCGAGACGGGCTGTCGCCCGTTGGCGGGCCGCCCCGCTTTCCTGATCCGAAACATAGAGCAATCCCGCGACGCGGCGGACCAGGCTGGCCTCGTAATCGTGCAGTTGGCCATCGGCGTAGACCACCTCCCACAGCATCTCGATCGTTTCGATCCGGCGCCCGGCATCGAATTGCTCGACGATCACCTTGGTGAAGGGGTAGATCTGATTGGATTGCTCCTGAAGAGCGCGCGCCCGGTTCAGCAGTGTCGTCGCGTCATTTTCCGACATGGCGAAGCGTTCCTGCAGCAGGCTGAGAATACGCTGCCCCTCGGCGCCATCGACGTTGCCGTCGACCAGAGCCGCCTCGACCAACAGGGCGGCTGCGGCCAGTCGCGCATCGTCGCCCAGCGTCTGCGACGTCGTACCGGCGTCGCCGAAAAACAAAGACTTAAACGTTTCCAGCATGGCGCCTTGCCTCAAGGCGGGTCGGTGACCGGGGAATCAAAAACACCGGTCAGAAACCCAACGCAATTCAATCAGTTGGTGGCCCGAATTCGTTGACGCCCGCAAAATAAGCGCCAGAAGCGGACCACTAGCACAGCGTGGCGCGTTGAACAACCCCTGGGCTACAAGGGCTTTCGATGAGTCCCGATTGCCGGAGGCCCGGCTGGTCTCATACCAAGTGCCGGGCGGCGGACATCCGTCCGCCTTGGCTCCCGCCGCATCGGCGGCGCGGCTGCACTTGCAGCCGTTGGTATCAATCCTCGGCCGGCGGTGGGTCGGGCGGCGCCAATTCCTGGTAGAGGGCCTGCGCCTCGGTGGCTGGGCCGCGCCGGACGGCGGTGGCGACGACGACGACGCGGCGCCAGCGTCGTCCCTGCCGGAAAGTCACCTCATCGCCGATGCGGACCACGGCGCTGACCTTGTCGACCTGGCGACCGTTGACCCAGGTCTCTCCCGCGTCGATCCAGTGCTGGGCGAGGCTACGCGACTTGCAGAAGCGGGCGAACCACAGCCACTTGTCGATGCGCAGCTCGTCCATCGCGTCTAGCCCCGTCCGAAGTCCCGCAATGCGGCGAAAGGCGAGGAGTCCATCCGATCTGCCGTCCGTCGCCGACCGGCGGGACGGCGCCGCACCGCTCGATAGACAGGGCCCGTTTCGCTGGCTTCGGGCAGGTACCCCAGCGCTTGCAGGATGGGGCCGGCGTCGGCCGGCGACAGCCCGAGGAGAGCCGCCAGCGCCGGCGTCACCGGAAACGCGCCGGCCCGTGCCGCCCGGCGAACCTCGGCAGTGAAGCGTTCCAGCATGTCGACGCGAACCGCCCAGCTATTCAACGGCCGGAATCCCATCGCCTCGAACGATGCCGGCGCCCGGTCTTGCGGAACGGGAACGGCGATACGTCCGGGCGGTGGCGGCGGAAACGGAGTCTGGTTGCGATGAACCGCCCACAGCAGGCCCCGAAGCGCCTGTGCCGCCGGTTTCAGCAGGCGGGGCAGGAAGATGCTCTCCCGGCCCAGTCTGACATCAAGCCGCGCCAGGGCCGTCCTGGCATCGTCGGTGAGCGAGGTGACCTGCTGTTCGGCGCCGGCTCTCGGCACCGACCCCAAGCCCTCCCCCAGTTGAAAGGCAAGTCCACGCGCGGCGCCAGGCAAAGGAGCGGCGAGGGCGGCGAAGATGGGCGCCATGACCTGTCGCAGATGGCTGTCGAGCCAGTCGTCGAGCCGTTTGTGCAACAGCTCGCGGGCAGCTTGGTCGATCAGGTCGGACGGCAGGATCTCGACGGTCGGTGTCAGCGCCGTCGCTCCGGCGGTCAGACGGGCCAACGGCTCGTTCTGCCAGAGGATCAGTCCCTGGCCGTCGAGACGGAAGGCCGCGTCGGGTTCCGTCGCAACCTTGCTGACCCGGCTGGCGATTTCAGGACGGAGCGCCCGGTGCGCGGCCAGGGCAACGGCCCGGGTGGCGCTGGCGCCCTCGGTGTGGTCGGCCCGGAACTGAAAACCGTGCAGGCTGCCGACGAAATGGCCCTCGACCCGCACGTCGCCATCCTTCTCGACCTCGGAGGCCAGGACGTCATTGTCCTTCAGCTTGCGGGTCAGCATGGTGGTCCGGCGGTCGACGAAGCGTTGGGTCAGGCGTTCGTGCAGGGCATCGGATAGCCGATCCTCGATGCCACGGGCCCGCTCTTGCCACGCCACGGCGTCATCGAGCCAATCCGCCCGGTGGCTGACATAGGTCCAGGTGCGGATGTTGGCGATCCGGGTCATCAGCGTGTCCATGTCACCGTCGGTACGGTCGAGGCGCTTGATTTGCTGATCCAGCCAGTCGCCGGGCAGTTTTTCGGCCGGCCCGGTCAGATGGCGAAAGATCACGCCCAGCAATCGGCTGTGCTGTTCGGCCAAGGTTTTGCGGAAATCCGGCACTTGGCAGACATCCCACAGCAGCTTGACGCGGGCCGGGGCGGCGGCCCTTGCCAGAATCTCGGGGTCGGCGGCCAAAGCCTGCAGAACCAACTGGTCGTCGGCGTCGCGGGCGCGGATCAGCCCGGGATCGTCGGGCAGCCGGTTGAGCGATGCCAAGAGGGCCGCGACCGACGTGAAGCGCAAATCGCTGTTGCGCCATTGCAGTCGTTTGAGCGGCGGAAAACTGTGATTCTCCACGGCCTCGACGATCATCGGGTCGATCCCGCCGATATCGCCCGTCGTGCCGAAGGTTCCGTCGTTCATGTGCCGGCCGGCGCGGCCGGCGATCTGCGCGACCTCGGCCGATTCCAGACTGCGCGGCACGCGTCCGTCGAACTTGCGCAGCGCCGCGAAGGCGACATGGTCGACGTCCATGTTCAGTCCCATGCCGATGGCGTCGGTCGCCACCAGATAATCGACCTCGCCCGCTTGATAAAGACCAACCTGGGCATTGCGGGTGCGGGGGCTCAAGGCGCCGAGAACGACGGCCGCGCCGCCTTTTTGGCGGCGGATCAGTTCGGCCAGGGCATAGACGTCGGCTGCGGAAAACGCCACCACGGCCGAACGGGCCGGCAGGCGCGTCAGCTTTTGCTGCCCCTGGTAGCTCAACTGCGAAAAACGCGGCCGGGTGATGAACTCGACCCTGGACACCAGGCGGCGAATCAGCGGCTTGATGGTTTCGGCGCCGAGAAACATGGTCTCGCTCTCGCCACGGGCGTGCAGCAGACGGTCGGTGAACACATGACCACGGTCGGGATCGGCGCAAAGCTGGATTTCATCGATGGCCAGGAAATCGACACGCCGGTCGAGCGGCATGCTCTCGACGGTGCAGACGAACCAACGGGGGTGGGGCGGGATGATCTTCTCTTCGCCGGTCAGCAGGGCGACCGACGCCTTGCCCTTCAGCCTTACGATGCGATCGTAGTTTTCCCGGGCCAGCAGCCGCAGCGGAAAGCCGATCATGCCGGAACGATGCCCGAGCATTCGTTCGAGCGCCAAATGGGTCTTGCCGGTGTTGGTCGGCCCCAACACCGCGATCACCCGGCCGATGGCAGGCGTTGACATCATGGGCAAGAGAATCGGATGAGGTTGTCGGGAATGCAAGCGTCGGAGAATGCACGCATCGGAAAGAAGGCGGCTCGCCCCTCGGGGCAGGCCGCCTTGCAAGAGGGTGCTAACAGGGCGCTATTATTGGGCGGCGCGCGGTTTTATCTCGGTGCGTTGACGCGTCATATAGTCCTTCAGCTGACGTTCGATATTGTCGAACGATTCGCGCAAGGCGATAAGAATGTCTTCGTTGACGTGGGAGTCCTTGGGGTCTCGTTTCACCACCAGCTTGGCTCCTGGTACTGTCACATCGATAGCGATATGAAAAGGTTCGATTCTACGGTTTTCGTTGCTGGCGTTGCGGTGGCGGACCTCAATCACCACCCGGCAGCCGATAATGCGGTCGCAAACCTGTTCGAGCTTGGCCGCTTTTTCACGGATACGCTCTTCTATGGCGTCGGAGTGATCGAGGCCATGAAAGGTAATCTGCAAAGGAATCTGCATGAGCCTCTCCGTCAAAGCCCGTCGTCCCGGACGGCGGATTGGTTCCCGGATACCACCCTGACCGGGTGGTACCGGACTCCCTTCGGCGTAACCAAGCGCCGCGCGGGACACGAGACACACTCAAAATATATGGGGCAGGTCCGCCACAGTGCAGGCCAGAAGATATTGTTGTTGCTTCAGGGACTTGCACTGCGCCAGCCTTTCCCTCATATCCTGCGGGCAAATGTGTTCACCCACACGATTGTAGATCAAGGTTACTCCTCCCATGGCCGAAGAAAAGCTCAGTTTTCAAGCGGAAGTCAGCAAGCTGCTGGATATCGTCGTTCACTCGCTTTACAGCAATAAGGAGATCTTCCTTCGCGAACTGATTTCCAACGCCTCCGACGCTTGCGACAAATTGCGTTACAGCGCTTTGACGCAGCCGGAGCTGTTGTCCGGTGCGGCTGATTTCCGTATCACTCTGACCCCCGACAAGACGGCGCGGACGCTTACCATCACCGACAATGGCATCGGTATGAACAAGACCGATCTTGTCGAGAATCTGGGAACCATCGCCCGGTCCGGCACCGCGAATTTTCTCTCCCAACTCTCGGGCGATGCGAAAAAAGACGTGTCGCTGATCGGCCAGTTCGGCGTCGGCTTCTATTCGGCCTTCATGGTCGCCGACAAGGTCGAGGTGATCACCCGCAAGGCCGGTGAGACCGAGGGATGGCGATGGACGTCGGATGGTCTTGGCGAATTCACCATCGCCGAGGATCCGACGGCGGAACGCGGGGCCAAGATCATCCTCTCGCTCCGCGCGGGAGAAGACGATTTCCTTGACGGATATCGGCTGCGTCGCATCGTCAAGACCTATTCCGACCATATCGCGCTGCCGGTGGTTTTGATCGAGGATGGCAAAGAAGAAACCGCCAACAGCGCGTCGGCCCTGTGGACGCGGTCCAAGAGCGACATTACCGCCGAGCAATACAAGGAATTCTATCATCACGTCGCCCACGCTTTCGACGAGCCCTGGACGACGCTGCATTACAAGGCTGAAGGGGCGATCGAGTACACCGCGCTTCTGTTCATTCCGGGACAGAAACCGGCCGACATCTTCAATCCCGACCGCAAGCAGCATGTGAAGCTCTACGTCAATCGCATCTTCATCACCGACGATTGCGAGGCCCTGCTGCCCTCCTATCTGCGGTTCGTCCGTGGCGTCGTCGACAGTCAGGACCTGCCGCTCAACATCAGCCGCGAAATGCTGCAGCACAATCCGGTGCTGGCCAAGATCCGCTCCGGCCTGGTCAAGCGCCTGCTGGCGGAACTGAAGAGCAAGGCCGAGGCGACCGATGGCGACTATCAGGCGTTCTGGAACACGTTTGGCGCCGTCTTGAAGGAAGGGCTTTACGAGGATTTCGAGCGGCGGGGCGACATCATGGAGCTTTGCCGCTTCACGACCACGGCCTCGGATGAGCCGATCAGTCTTGCCACCTATCTGTCGCGGATGAAGGAAGGGCAGGAAGCCATCTACACGATTTCCGGCGACGAGATCGAGGTCCTGAAGCGGAGTCCGCAGATCGAGGGCTTCCTGGCCAAAGGCGTCGAGGTTCTGCTGCTGACCGATCCGATCGACGAGTTCTGGCCCAATGTCATCGGCACCTACCAGGACAAGCCGTTCCGCTCGGTGACGCAAGGGACCGCCGATCTTTCGGCGATCAAGGGAACCGACAAGGACGATGAGAAACGGCCCGAACCGGCAGCGTCAGACGCCATGGCAGCGCTGATCGCCGCTTTCAAGCTGGCCTTGGGCGAGCAGGTGAAGGATGTCCGCAGTTCCGACCGCCTGATCGACAGCCCGGTCTGTCTGGTCGCTGACGATGGCGATGTCGGCATGCATCTGGAGCGCCTGATGCGCCAGCATCAGCAGCCCGGCGAACGGGCGCCGCGTATCCTCGAGATCAATCCCCGCCACCCGCTGATCCGTCGCCTGGCCAGCGAGGCGACCGCCGACGGCGCCGCCGATCGGCTCAAGGACACCGCCTGCCTGCTGTTCGATCAGGCCCGTATCGTCGAAGGCGAGGTGCTCCCCGATCCGGCTTCCTTCGCCCGGCGCTTGTCGGCGGTGTTGGAAAAGATCGCTTAAGAACGGTTCGCGCTTTGCTCGAACCAGGTTCCACCCCACCCCAGCCCCTCCCCACGTGGGGGAGGGGGTAAGAGCCACAGATCCCTCCCCCTCGTGGGGAGGGCTGGGGTGGGGGGCTCACGGGTCGAGCGTCGTGCCGGCACGGAAGGCAGCAAACTCCTGGGCGTTGGCATAGGATTTCTGCGTGCCTGGCTTGGTGATCGAATCGGCGGCATAGCGGGCGGCTATCGTCAACGCCGCCATCAGATCGTGATCCTGGACGTAGGAACAGGCGAAGGCGCCGATGAAGGCGTCGCCGGCTCCCGTGGTATCCTTGGCGACGACGGGGATGGGGGCGATCTTTTCGGTGGCCGTCGCGGTAACCAGAAGCGCGCCCTTGGCGCCCAGGGTGACGATGACGGTGCGGATACCCTTGGCCAGCAGGGAACGGGCCGCGGTTTCCGCCTGTTCCGGGTTTCCGACCGGCAGACCGGACAACAGAGCCAGTTCGGTTTCGTTGGGCACCAGGAAAGTGACGTCGGCGATCCGCTCCGGATCGAGATCAGGGGCGGCAGGTGCCGGGTTGAGCAGCGTCTCGATGCCGTGACGATGGCCGAAGTCGATGGTGTGGTAGACGGTTTCGAGCGGAATCTCGAGCTGCATGATGATGAGGTCGCAGGTCTTGAGATCCTCGGCCGCCCGGTCGATATCGGCGGGCAGCAGATGGCCGTTGGCGCCTTTGATGATCAGAATGCTGTTCTCACCCGACGGTTCGACGAAGATCGGGGCGACGCCGCTCGACGTGCCGGGCAGTTTCTCGACGTGGCGGGTGTCTATCCCGAATTTCTGGAAATTGAGAATCGTGTTGTCGCCGAAGATGTCGTCGCCGACCTTGGTCACCATCATGACGTTGGCGCCCAGCTTGGCGGCGGCGACCGCCTGATTGGCACCCTTGCCGCCGCATCCCATTTCGAAGGCCGGCGCCTCGATCGTTTCTCCCTTGCCCGGCATGCGGACGACATAGCTGATCAGATCGACCATATTGCTGCCGACGACGGCGATTTTTCCGGTCATGATGACTCGTTCCTCTCCTGGATCGAAAGTGGCGCCGGCCTCCGTGCCGGCGTCCGCCGCTCTGCGGCGGAGTCTTTTCCATCGGCGCAGATGCCGCCGACTCCTATCTTCCCAGACTGCGGATTTCGTTTTCGACGCCGGTCGCCTCGGCGGCGTCCAGATGGCCGAGGCGCACGGTGAAGCGGGCCGTGGCGCCGCCCGGCAGGCTGCGGACGTGGCCTTTGCGTTTTTCGGCGAGATAGCCCTCCGGTTCGCAGGTCGCCGGCAAGGCGAAGGCGGCGACCTTCTGATCGCTGTTGACCAGAATCCACCGCACGGTGTGCGGAAAGGCGTGGCGATCAAAGGCGATGCTGAAGGCGTCGCCTTGCGGGCGGCGCATCATCAGGCGGGTCTGCCCATTGCCATCGGTCTTCAGATTGCGGATGTAAAAGACCTGTTCGGGATTGTAGCGCTCCGGTTCGTCCAGGACTTCCATCGCCGTCGGATCGACCGCCAGCGTGTCGATCAGTTTCCGGTAGTCTTCGGTCGGCCGGACATGGCCCGGAATGGCGGTGCGGACCACCGTGTCGGTGGGCGTGAAGCCGGCTGGCTGGATGATGCGGGCGCCGGGACAGAAGGCGAAATTGACATGGCACATGTACATCAGGTCCATGGCGTCGGCGGACAGGTTCTCCACCTCCATGCCGATGTCGAACAGGGCGTCGTCCGGCCGCAGGACGATGCGCGGGCGGGCTTTGTAATGTGAGCCGAATCCCATGGCATAGTCGCGTTCACCGGTAACGGCCATCCACGGCCCTTGCGCATCGACGCCTGTCGCCAGGCCGGCGCGGTCCATCGGCGCGCAGGGCATCTCGCCATGCAGCGGGTGGTCGTCGTCGGGCGAGGGGCAGCCGTTGCGGAGCAGTCCGGAGTGAAAGGCGAAACAGCCATAGGTGCCGACGATGACGTCGGCCGGGCGCGGCATGGCGAACATGTCGTCCATCGACAGGTCGACGCCGTCGAAGACGGCATCCCAGACCATCTGGCCGAAGAAAGGCAGGACGACCAGATGACCGCGACGGTTGCCAAGGCGGATCGCCTCGATGCCGCTGTCGTAGCGGAACAGCCGCGCCGTCATGCCGGCAAAACGGGTGACTTCGCGTTCGGCTTCGCCAAAGAAGCTTTTCTGCAAGGTGATGACTGTCGTTTCCATGGAACTTCCTCCCTCCGCGGCCCCTTCCTTTAGCGGTTAGCGGACACGGTTCTTGAATGCATTGATGGCGATGACGAGCAGCAGGAAGGCGCCCCAGATGAAGTCGATCAGATGATTGCTGAAACGCAGAATCTGGAAGCCGCTGGACAACAACATCAGGGCGATCACCGCGATGCTGATGCCAGCCACGGTCCCCTTGCCGCCGGCCGGATTGGTGCCGCCCAGAACGGCGATCAGAATCGCCTGCAACAGATAGGAGGTACCGTAGTCGGATTTGGCGGCGTTGGTGCGGCCCGATAGCAGGATGCCGGCGATCGAGGCCAGGAGCCCGGTCGTCATATAGCCGTAGAAGATCATTCGCCCTTTCTTCAGACCGGCGAATACCGCCGCCTTGGGATTGGTCCCGATCAGCAGAAGACTGAGACCGAAAGTGGTGCGCGACAGGACATAGGCCATGCCGGCGGCGATGATGACGAACAGAACGAAGGGCGTCGCCAGTCCCAGGATCTTGCCGTTACCGATGAAGTCCCAGGCGGCGGGGAAGCCGACGATGGCCGGGCCGCCGGTCAGCACCAGGGCCAGACCGGTGAAGATCTGGCCGGTTCCCAATGTCGCCAGAATCGGCGTTACGCGCAGTCTGGTGATCAAAAATCCGTTCAGGGCGCCGGCCGCCAGGCCGACCGATAGCGACAGCAGCACACCGGCGATGACCACCGGCAGGCCGCCACCCGCCGATTGCGCCGAGCTCAGGATGGTATGAAAGAACAAACCGGCCAGGATGCCCGACAGATTGGCGATGCCGATCACCGAAAGGTCGATGCCGCCGGTCAGCAGGGCGACCAGCATGGCGATCGACAGAACGCCCAATTCCGGAAACAGATAGGTGATGGATTCGAAGTTGTAATAGCGCAGGAATTTGTCGGGATTGAGCGCCGCCATGACAATGAAGATGACAGCCGTCATGGCGATGAGCTGGGTGATATTGTTGTCGCGGCTCACCAGACGACGGATATCGAGAAGATAGCTTTTCATGATGGGGCTTCCCCTAGGCCTGACGCTTGCGGTCGCGCCAGGCGGTCGCCACCGTCGCAATGACGATGATGATGCCGACCACGACGAGTTGCCAGGTGGTGTCGACTTTCATGATGATCAGGCTGTTTTGCACCATGACGAGCATGAAGACGCCCAACATGGTGCCAAGGACGCTGCCGCGTCCGCCGAAGATGCTGGCGCCGCCCAGCACCACAGCGGCGATCACCTCAAGATCCATGCCGACGAAGTCCCGCGGGTTGGCCAGCCAGATCATGCTGCAGTGGAGGATGCCGGCAAAGCCGGCCAGGGCGCCGGCCGAGCAATAGATGAAGAAGATCGTCTTCTTCAGGTTGAAGCCGACGCGGTTGGCGGCTTCCGCGCCGCAGCCGAGCGCGTAGACGCTGCGCCCGATCATCGTGTGGCGCAGCACCAGATGCACAAGGAGGGCCAGGCCGAAATAGAGCAGCACCATCGCAGTCAGCCCGGAATGCGTGCCGTCACTTTTGACGACGCTGAAGACTTCCGCCTTGGCGAATTCGATCAGAACCGGGGGAAAGCGGTCGATATTGACGATGCTGGTGCCAACGACGCCCAACAGAAAGCCCCGGACCATGCTTCCGGTTCCCAGCGTGACGATCAGCGGCACCATGCGAAATTTGTAGACGAAGAAGCCATTCAGGCAGCCGCACAGCACGCCGATGGCCACCGATACCAGAAACGGCAGAAACACGCCGACATAGCCGAAATAGAGCATGCCTTTGACGGTGAGATACATCGAGGCGACGGCGAAGGCCGGGAAGGAAACGTCAAATCCACCCGAGAGCATGACCATCAATACGCCGAGCGCCATGATGCCGATGACGACATTGCTGCGCAGCAGGCTGAACATGTTGTCGAGTTGCCAGAAGGCCGGGTTGACGAGCCCGATGGCAATCATCGCCAAGACCAGGATGGTCGCGATAATCGTTTCCGATCTGCGGAATAAAACCATCACCGTCCCCTTATTTGAAGGATTTCAGCTGGTCGCTGATTTCTTCTTCGCTGATTGTGGCGGTGTCGACATCGGCGACGAACCGGCCCCGGTGCATCAGCACGATGCGGTTGCAGTTGCCGACCAATTCCAGCACATCGTCGGAGATCATCAGCACCGCCAGCCCCTGATTGACGGCCAGGTCGCGGATGATGTGATGTATCGCCGCTTTCGATCCGACATCGACGCCGACGGTCGGACCGTTCAGGACCATGACCTTGGCGTTGGTCAACAGCCAGCGGGCGAGCACGACACGCTGTTGATTGCCACCCGACAATTCGCTGACCAGTTTTTCACCGGTTGGTGTCGCGATTTGCAGGGAGCGGATCATGTCGGCGGTCATGGCGCGGGCTTTGGCGCGGTCGATCACCAGATAATTGGCAATGGCGTCGTAGGACGTCGCCAGAATGTTGCGATCGATCGACTGGCTGAGGAACAGGCCTTCGCTCAACCGGTCTTCCGGGACATAGGCGATACCGGCGGCGATTGCCCGCCCGACACTATCGAGGCGAACCGGTTGGCCGTCGATCTCGATGGTCCCGCTGTAACCGGGTTCCATGCCGAACAGCGACAAGGCGACCTCGGTTCGGCCCGATCCCAGCAATCCCGACAGGCCGACGATCTCACCGGGGCGGATCGCCAGATCGAGATCGCTGAAGGCTCCCGGCTTCGACAGGCCTTTGATCTCCAGGCGCGGTGCCGGCGGGGCTCCGGGCGATGGTTGCCACCGGTAACTCTCGCTGGAGATATCATGGCCGGTCATATGCCGGGTGATCGATCCTTCGTTGAAGTCGCTGGTCGGCCCCTCCGCCACCTTGCGGCCGTTACGGATGACGGTGATTCGTTCGCTGATTTCCAGCATCTCGCGCATCTTGTGGCTGACGAACAGGATGGCGATGCCGCGACGTTGAATGTCGCGCACGATGCGAAACAGGGTTTCGACCTCTTTGCCGGTCAGCGCCGTGGTCGGCTCGTCCATGATCAGCAGGCGGGCATCGGACATCAGGGCGCGGGCGATGGCAACCAGCTGTTTGCCGGCCGTCGACAGGGTTTCGAGATCGGCATTGGGATCGATGTCGACACCAAGCTCATCAAGGGCGCGCCGCGCCAGGGCGCGGACCGACCGCCAATTGACGAAGCGGCGTTTTTCCCGCAGTTCGGTGTTGAGCGCCAGATTTTCGGCGACGGTCAGATTCCCGAACAGCGAGAAATCCTGGTAGATCACCTGGACACCGCGATCGATCGATTCAATCGGTGTCAATTTGTGGACCGGCTGCCCGTCGATCAGGATTTCGCCGCTGTCCGGCCGATAAACTCCCGACATGACCTTGATGACAGTCGATTTGCCGGAACCGTTTTCGCCGGCCAGGCAATGGATCTCTCCCTGCCGGATCGTCAGGGAAACGTCGTCGAGGGCGTGCACTCCGGCAAAACGCTTCTCGATGTTGCGCAGCTCAATAAAGACTTCCGACATGATGAATCCGCTCGAGGGTCTGATGCCGATGGTTCGACATGATCATGTCGGTGACCTTGTTCGGCATGACGGTGGAACATCGAAGATGAGGGAGCGCCTGGCATCGGCGCTCCCTGTTCCTCTGGGTCAGAAGTTGTACTGGCTCATGTTCTCCTTGGTGACGCCGACCCAGCCGGCGCCATAGAACAGATTGCCCTTGCTGGCATCGGGAGACTTCAAATCGGTGTACCCGGGCAGGCCGAGGTTGAGGCCGGGCTTGACTTCGGCCTTCTTCTTCTCGAGGGCCATCACCGCGACGACATTCATGGCATAGCCGGCGACGGCCGGATCCCAGAACTGAATATACTGAATGTTGTCGTTCTTCAGATATTGCCCGGCGACCGACACCAGACCGGTCCCGGCGAAGAACAGCTTGCCATTGAGACCGCGCTCGGCGATCAGACGGCCGGCTCCGGCCGACGTCGGCATTGGGCCGCCCAGGATGCCTTTGAGGTCGGGATAGGTGGTCAGGACTTCCTTCAGTTTCGTGTAGTCGGTATTGGCGTCGTCGTAGGTTTCCAGACGCTTGGTCGCTTCCTGCATCTTCGGGAAGTGAGCTTTCTGGTATTCGACGGCACCGTCGATCCATTCGTTTTGCGATTTCGACGTCAGGCTTCCGACGGTGGTGATGTATTTTCCTTCGCCACCCATCGCCTTGCCCAGCACTTCCATCAGATTGGCGCCGTAAGCCTTGTTGTCGAAGGCCTCGAGAACGATATCGGCGTTCTGGATGTTGGAGGCTTCATGGGCGATCACGACGATGCCGCGATCGCGGGCCTTCTTCAGCACCGGTTCGACGGCTTCGACCGAGAACGGAACGATACAGATGGCGTCGACACCTTGGGCGATCAGATTTTCGACGATCTCCACCTGTGCGGCGGCGTCGGCCTGACTGGGCCCAACCATCCAGGTGTCGTGGCCGGTATCGGCGCCAAATTGCTTGACGCCGTCGCGCATGCGGTCGAACCACGCGATGCCGTCGACTTTGACGATGGTGGCAATGGTGAACTTCTTGCCGGCGGCCGTCGCCGAAATGTCCTTGCGGACGTTGGTGGTGTCGACCGGGCCATTGGACGCGGCAAGTGCCGATCCACTGATCAGGGTCGCGACGGTCAGCAAGGTCGAGAGCAGCTTCTTCATTGGGTTTCCTCCGCTGGACGTTTTTCTTTTGATTTCCCGCTTTTTCCGATCGACTGTCCGCGATTGAACTGCGCGTCGACGGTTATCCCCCGATGATGGCAATACTGGCGCTGGCGCCGATCCGTGATGCCCCGGCCTCCAGCATTCTGATGGCATCCGCCCGGGTGCGGATGCCGCCCGAGGCTTTGACGCCCATGGCATCGCCGACGATGCGACGCATCAGGGCAATATCCTCGACGGTGGCGCCGGCTTTGCTGTAGCCGGTGGATGTCTTGACGAAATCTGCACCGGCTTCCTGGCTGAGACGGCAGGCGGCGATCTTCTCGTCCTCGGTGAGCAGGCAGGTCTCCAGGATGACCTTGAGAATCGCCTTGCCGCAGGCTCTTTTGACGTCGGTGATGTCCTTTCGCACGGCCGGCAGGTCACCATCCTTCAGCGCCCCCAGCGCGATGACCATGTCGACTTCGTCGGCGCCGGCCTCGACGACCCAGGACGCCTCGGCCGCCTTGACGGCGGTGGGGATGGCGCCAAAGGGAAAGCCGATGACCGAACAGGTGCGCACGCCGCTGCCGGCCAGTGCCCGGGCGACCGTCGGGATATTGACCGGATTGACGCAGACCGAGCAGAAGTGATGGAGTTTGGCTTCATCGCAAAAGCGGATGACGTCGGCGCGGCCGGCATCCGGACGAAGAATGGTATGGTCGATCACCCGGGCAAGGCCGCCGGGTTCGGTAATCTGTGAAACAGAACCCATCGAGAGTCCTCCGATAGCAGAGCGCCTCGCTGTTGATTTGGAAACGTTGCTAGGCTAACATTTTATGACATATTTGTCGCATAAATGGGGATAACACGTCAACTTCAAACGAAAATGATGTTATGATTATAACATTTCGATCTGCTGCGAACCGGGCTATGCCTGGAAAACAATCACTTGTCTCGGTCCTGACCATTGTCCTAGCATTTTTCCGATCTGGCGGTGGAAGGTTTGATGATGACGATAGTTGGTAAAGTAAAATTAAGATGAATGAACGGAAAAGTCAGCGTCTTGAACGTATTGAAAATGCTCTAAGGGATAGTGGTGCCCTCAGACTTAAGGATGCTTCTGAAATGCTGGGTGTTTCAGAAATGACAATCCGGCGTGATATCTCTTCATGTGATGGTGTATTTAGGTATTTGGGCGGATATATCGTCAAATGTCATGATTCATCACAAAATTCATTTTATGTGTTTGACCGCGAGCGCGAATCTCATATCGAAAACAAACGGATGGCTTGCGAACTGGCAGCCAGCTTCATCGAACCGCGCGACACCATCTTTATCGATTGCGGAACCACCATGCCGCATCTCGCTCGCCGGATTGCCAGTGACTGGCGGGTCACGGTCGTGTGTTTTTCCCTGAATATCGCCAATGTTATTTGTAAGATTCCTAACACAACGCTGATCATGCTGGGTGGCGTCTATCAACCGAGCAGCGCCTCGTTTTCCAGCGCCGAGGCACTGGAAATGCTGCGGACGATTGGTATCAACAAGGCGTTCCTGTCAGCCGGCGGCATCGATCCGACCCATGGAGCCAGCTGCTCGAATTTTCATGAAGTGCCAATCAAGCAGGAAGCAATCCACCGAGCGGTCCAAAAGTACCTGGTGGTCGATTCCAGCAAGATCGGCAAGGTGCGACCGGCCTTTTTCGCCGGCCTCGACGAATTTGACGCGGTGGTGATCGACCGTGACATCAGCCCGGAAAACCGCGAGCTCCTGACGAACGATAGTTTCCGGTTGGTGACGGATTAGATATTTGATGTCCCTCAGGCGCCGGAAGTTATTAAGAATGTTCCTCAGGCGCCGGGCGCCGGCATCCGCCGGCTTGGCTACGCGCGAATCGTCGCGCGGGCCTCAACGGCCCAGTTGCGGCAAGCCGCTCCGGCTTATTAAATGTCCCTCAAGCGCCGGGCGCCGTCATCCGCCGGCTTGGCTACGCGCGAATCGTCGCGCGGGGCCTCAATGGCCCAGTCGCGGCAAGCCGCTCCGTCCCCAATGTCTGGCATTGTCTTTTGAAGTGACCCGACCGGAGCGGGCGTGCCCGCGACTAGCGCGTTGAGCGCGCCGCAGCGTTGCCGGAGCGCCAGCGCAGGCATAAGCGAGGAAAGCCAAGCCGGCGGATGCCGGCGCCCGGCGCCTGAGGGGCATCTAAAAGCAAGACATCGCTAAAAGTTCGTTGAGGAGATGCCTGCCTTCCGGCCAGGCGCCCAGTCCCGATTTGCCGTTGATATGACCGGCCCGTCCGATGTCGACCAGGCGGGAGCGCCAACTGTCGGCCAGTTCGCTGGCGCGGCCGATGTCGATATAGCTGTCGTCGCGGCTGGCCACCACCAGGCTCGGAAAGGGCAAGGGGTCGCGGGGAATGGGAGCCAGGCACCAGGTTTCCGGCGGGGTGCGGGCTTCCGCTTCGACGTCGACCGGCGCCACCAGCATGGCGGCGGCGACGCGTCCGGTCGCGCCGCTTCTCGCCCAATGGGCGACAAGGGCGCATCCCAGGCTGTGCGCCACCAGAACGACCGGGAACGGCGCATCGATGACCGCGTCTTGCAGATTGTCGATCCATTCGGACAGGACCGGACGCTCCCAGTCTTCCTGTTCGACACGTCTTGCCCCGGGAGTCGAGAGCTGCCACAGGGTCTGCCAATGCGACAGGCCGGTATCGCCCAGTCCCGGAAGAATCAGCATGGTGGTCTGACGCATCAATTTATCCTTCGATGGCCGAGGGACAGAGCGACAACTGTAGGGCTATCCGAGAGGATGGGCCAGGCATTCGAAGACGTCCCCGTCCGGGACGAGACCACGGATATGCCGCCGATGCCACAGCGCGAAGAACAACAGGCGCCAGGCTGCCTCCAAGCCATGCTTGTCCGAGCCGGCGAAGACTGCTTTGACTTTGTCGGGGTGGGCAATGGCGGCGATCGCCGGGTCGGCGGCGACCAGCGGGCCGAGACGGGCGCCCTGCGTTGCGATCCAGTCGCCGACGGGAACCGTGAATCCCTTCTTGCGGGCGAAGGCCGGCGAATTGGGGACGTTCTCCTCCAGCCAGCGCCGCATCAGATATTTGCCTCGCCCGCGAGCCAGCTTGAGGTCCTGCGGCAGGCAAAAGCCGAAATCGCCGACCACCGGATCGAGCAATGGTGTCCGTCCCTCGAGGCCATGGGCCATCAGACACCGGTCGAGCTTGACCAGCAGGCCATGGGGGAGCCAGTCGACACAGTCGGCGGCCTGCGCCACCTGCAGCTTGCTGCGGCCGGGCAAGGCACAGGCCTGTTCGGCGGCTTTGATACCATCGCGCCAATCGCTGGGGTCTTCGATCAGGATGCCACCCGCCGAAAACGGACCGGTCCGTCTGCGCATCCGGCCACCCAGCCACCAGGGGCGGATCTGCCGGCGATAGCGGCTGTAGCCGGCGAAAATCTCGTCACCGCCCTCGCCGCATAGAATGACCTTCAGATCCTTGGCCGCCTCTTCCGCCAGGATGTAGGTGGGGACGATGGCATAGTCGGCGGTCGGATCATCGACGCAGGCGACGATCGCCGGCAGTTTCCGCCAGAAATCGGCGGCGGTGATTTCGACCTTGATGTGATGGGCCCCCATGGCCTCGGCCATTTTGTGGGCCTCGTCATATTCGTCGTAGACGCCGGTCCGCGGGAAGCAGGCGGTGTAGGCCTGCACCGGGTTGGTATCGAGACGGCTCATGCAGGTCAGGATGGCGGCGCTGTCGATGCCGCTCGACAGGAACAGGCCATAGGGCACGTCGGCGCGCTGGTGAACGTTGACGCTGTCCATCAGGATCTGATCCAAACGGTCGAGCGCCTGCTGTTCGCCGATCGGCTGCGGACCGCCTTGCGGAAGGGCGGCCCGGACGCTGTGCCCAACCACCCGGCCCTGTTTGACGACCAGCGATTCGCCCGGCAGCAGCCGGCGGATGCCTTCGAAAATGGTGTCCGCCCCGGTGGTGAACTGCAATTGCAGCAATTCTCCGGTCGGCCGCCGGGCCAGGGAGGCGGAAACCAGTCCGGCGGCGATCAATGCCTGCGGCTCGGAGGCAAAGGCGAAACAACTTGGCGTTTCGACGTAGTAGAGCGGCTTGATGCCAAAGGGGTCGCGGGCCAGAGTCAGCGTTGCCGCCTGCGGGTCGTGCAGGGCGAAGGCGTACATGCCGCGCAGATGGTTCACGCCCTCGGCGCCGAAACGATCGTAGAGATGCAGGATCGGCTCGCAGTCCGAATGGGTGCGCAACGGCGCGTCGGCCAGGATCTGTTCGCGCAGTTCGACGTAGTTGTAGATTTCGCCGTTGGCGACCAGGGCGCAGCCGCGTGGACCGAACAAAGGCTGGTCGCCCGAGGTCAGGTCGATGATGGCAAGCCTGGCATGCACGAGACCAACGTCATCTTGCCGATAGCGACCGGTGCCGTCCGGCCCGCGATGGGCCAGGGCCTGCTCAAGGCCGTCGAGAACCTCGGACGGCGGCGGCGTTCCGTCCGCCATCATGACTCCGGCTATTCCGCACATCAGGGCACCATCTTTCGGAAGAACTCGAGATATCGGGCAACCACCGCCTCGCGCGAAAAATGATCGCGGTAATGGCGGTATCCGGCCTCGACCAGTCGTTCGCTGAGTCCGGTGCCATCGATCACCCGGCGAAGGGCGGCGGCCAATGCCGGCGCGTCTTCCAAGGGCACCAGCAATCCGGTCTTTTCCGTTTCGATGAGGCCGGCCGGACCGGTCGCAGTCGCCGCCACGACTGGTTTGCGCTGGACCCAGCCTTCAAGAATGACATTGCCGAGCGGTTCGACCCGCGACGGGCAGACCAGGCAGTCGGCCGCTGCCAGCAGGGCCCCAGAGTCGGTCCGCCATCCCAGGAAATGAACACGGTCTTCAAGGCCTAAGCGATTGGCTTGGGCCTTGAGCTGAGAGTCAAGCGCGCCTTCTCCGGCCAGCCAAAGATGGGCGCCGGGAACCTCGGCCATGGCATCGAGCAGGACGTCGAAGGCCTTGTCGGAATGCAGCCGGCCCAAGGCGAGAATCACCGGGACATCGTCGGGCGTTCCCAGACTGGCCCGCGACACCGGCGGCTGGTGCTTCTCTTCGACGAAGTTGGGCAGATAGCTGGCTTTCTCGCGGGGCCAGCCATTCTTCACCAGATAATCGACGATTTCCTCGGTGTTGGCGACCAGATGGTGGCAGTGGCCATAGTATTTGAGGTCGTAATAGCCGCCCAGCCGGGCAACGCGGACGAATGGTCCGGTCGGACAGATCGAGGTGGCGCGGCTCATCCAGGTCAGCACGAGATCTGGTTTGAAACGGGCGATTCGCCGCTTCAGGAGCATCTTGCTGACGATGTCGCCGGAATAGAGAAATGGCAGCTCGACCGGCGCGATGCCGCCCGCCAGGAGATCTTGTTTGCAGGGGGCGGATCGGCGGATCACCACGTCCTGCTTGATATCGGTGTGGGAGAGGGCGACGCAGAGGCGGGAAAAGAAATTCTCGGCGCCGCCGCGCTTGTCGCTTCCCATCACTTGCATGACGCGCATGTTGCAACTCGTTTGGCTTTAGGCGGTCGGGGCTACCGATGGCAAGCACCGGGAGAACGCTCTCTCGTGCCATCGGTCGGCGCCGCAGGTGACATTCACCCCGGGAAACCGCAGAAGGGCGTCACCATAAATTGGCTGGGGAACGCTTTCAAGGGCGGTCGAGATCGCCATCATAACCATCGCCGGCGACGAACAGGCCGCCACGATAGCCCTCGGCCAGATAGAGATTGTAAGCATCGGCGACCCGTCCGCCCCAATGCATGTCGACTTGGCGCAACAAAGTGACGCGATCGAAATAGGGACCAAGATCGACGGCGCCGTCATCGCGGGCGCGGGTGATGAACAATCCGTCGCGGCCCTTGAGCGCCAGTACGTCGGCGGCGGTGTAGTAGGAGGGGCGGATATGTCCCTCGAGAAAGACCGGCGGATGATCCGGCAGATGGAAGGACACCGGGCCGGTCGGCTCATGCTTTTGGGTGAACAGGAAAACGCCGGCATGGGTCTGGCGCTCCGCATCGACGGCGCCGGCCAGTTCCTCCCAGCCGCCCAGGCGTTTGAGGGCATCGGCGCGCAAGGGAATCGGCAGCCAGGCAGTGGAGGCCTGCAGATAGACAATGGCGGTCATCAGCAGGCCGAGCCACGGCGCCGCCCGGAAAAGCTGGTTTCCGCGGCGCCTGTTGCGGTTCTCCCAGCCGCCGACCGCCGCGATCACCGCACCGACATAGGCAGGACCCGACCAATGGGCCTGCACCACGCCGCTTTGCGTATGCAGGGCAAAGAAGGCGACGATCGGCAACGAGGTGGCGCCCAGCAGGAACCATTCCGGCCGTCGCTGCCGCCAGCCGGCCAGCAGAGCCCAGACCATGCCCCAAAGACAGAAAAGGAAGATGAGCGGCGTGACCAGCCCGACCTGACTGGCCGTGAAGGCGGCCAGGTTGGTTAGAGGGTTGGCTATTTCGGTGGCGAAGGCGTGTCCCAGTTGTTTGGCGAAGGAGGCTCCGTGGTTTTCGGCATTCCAAATCAGCACGGGCGTGGTGCAGAGCAGCGCGACAGCCGCCGCCGCCCAACCCTGCCGCCGTCGCCACCACGGCCGAAGACGGGGAAACAATAGAAAGGTGACGGCCACGCCGGGAAGGATCAGCGCCATGGTGTATTTGCTGATGGCGCCGAGACCGAGCGCCAAGCCGACGACGAAAATGTAAGGAGCCGCCCCTCGGACGATGAGCCGGGTCAGACCCCAGAGCGCCAGCGCCCAGAAGAACAGCAATGGCGAGTCGGGGGTCATGATGACGCCGGCGGCACCAAACAGCAGCATGGCGTTGAGCCAAAGGACGGCCAGCGCTCCGGTCCGCCGGGATGCGAAGGCGATGCGGGCGATGTCCCAGACCAACAGCGAGGTGGCGAGACTGGCGGCGACGGCGGCCAGGCGGACACCCTGCGGACTATCGCCCAGCACCTGCAGGCCGCCCCAAATCCAATAGGCCACCATGGCCGGATGGTCGAAATAGGACAGCTGTAACGGGCGTGTCCATTGCCAGTAGTAGGCCTCGTCCGCCGACAGCGGGGCGGTGCCGGCGACCAGCAGACGCAGGGCGGTCAGGACAAGGAGGCCGATCAACGTCCCGGCTTCGAGGAGCAGAGGGCTGACGGTGTGATGATCATTGGCCGCGGTGGTGGGACTTGAGTTGGGCCGCATGGCTCGATCCGTTTGCCGCTCATTTGCCATGCAAGGCACTCTCTTTGTCAATTGCGTCGCGAAGGTGGCGGTAGGGGGTGGACTCTAGCATTTGGTCCTCTTGGGAGAGGGACCGGCGTCCGAGCCTGTGGAAAAAATCAGTGGTTCCGTGCCGGCGTTTCGGCGAAGCCGAAAGCAAGAGTTTCCGCCGCTTCGCGACGGAGCCCGGCAGGGACGCCGGGCCCACTGAAAGACATTTCTTCACAACCTCGGACGCCCGCCCCACTCCTGGTTTAAGGACTCTTCCGTTAGATTCTTACCACTACTGGACCATGTCATCTAAAATGACATGGTCCAGTAGGCTTCATGCGATGCCTTCGCCTCCGGCTTCGGCAGGCTCAAGCGCCGCTCGGGCTTGATGGCACCTTTCATCTAAGATGAAACGCGCCACTAGCACTTGGCCAGCAGAGACTCCGTGCTGACGATGTGACGGGAAAGCCCCAGCTTCTCGCGGTCGATACCGAGAGCGAGCCCGACCAGTTGGGTCAAATGCAGGACCGGCGTGTCACCGCCCTTGCCCTCGGTCTTGCGGGCGTCGGGCTGGTACATGTCGAGCTGCAGCTGGCACAAGGGGCACGGCGTCAGAAGGCAATCGGCGCCACCCTTTTTGGCGTCGTCGGCGGCCGAGGCGGTCAGGCGGTGAGCGGTCGGTTCCGCCGGGAAGACGGCGTGGAAACCACAGCATTTCAGACGGTCGGGAATGAGGACCGGTTCGGCTCCGCAGGCCGTGATGACGGTTTCCATGCTGTGCGGGTCAAGGTGACTTTCGTGGGTCATCACCTGCGGCGGGCGCACCGTATGGCAGCCGTAGAACGACGCGACGCGAACCTTGCGCAGGGGATTTTTCACCTGCGGCCCCCACTCGGCCGCGGTGTCGGCCAGGAGCCAGAGGATATGGCTGACTTCGGCCGTTCCCTTGTATTCCAGCCCGGCCTGCGCCAGGACCTTGTTGATGTCGTTCTTGCGGCCGTTCAAGAGCTCCTGGCGGGCGGTTCTCAGCATCAGGGCGCAGGTGCTGCATGCAGTCAGCACGTCGAGGCCAAGCTGCTCGGCGAGCGCCAGGTTGCGGGCATTGGCGGCCAGGGCGGCATTGGGGTCGATGTCCTGGACGTGGCTTGCTCCGCAGCAGCTCCAGCCGGGAATTTCCACCAGTTCGATACCGAGGCGGGCGGCCACGGCCTCTGTGGCCATGCGCGCCTCGCGCGCCGCGGAATCGAGAACGCAGCCTGGGAAAAAGGCGAATTTGCGGGTCATTTGGGCGTCCCCTCGCTACGGATGATTTTGCGCAAGCCCTCGATGCCCTCGATCGGCTTGTTGTCGGTCAGATAGAGTTCCGTGACTTCGGTCACGGACATTTTTCCGCGTTCGAGCATCCGCAAGGTGAAGCCCATCCGTTCGGTGGCGGCCTGGACCATTCCCTCGGTCCGGGGCACCAGCTTGACCTCGTTGAGGCGGCCGGTGTTCTCGAGATCTGTCCGGAATGCGGCGGCGTGGCGGGGACCAGGACCGTCGGTGTTGCCGTGGGCGACCGCCATGGCCCGCATCGCCGCGATGTCTCCAGCCGGCTTGATGCCCTTGGGACATTTGCTGACGCATTCCATACAGTGGAGGCATTTCCACAGGCCGTTGCTCAGCATGTCCTTGACGTGCAGCATGCCGTCCGCCGACCGCGAATCATGAGCATAACGGCTGGCGTGCGTGAAGACGAAGGGCTCGAGGAAATCCTTGCTGTCATCGGAGAGCTTGTTGCATTCCGACGCGCAGCAGCCGCACAGGATGCAGTCCCATTGGTTTATGATGAGCGCGAGTTCCGCCGGGCTTTGCCGGCAACCGGTTTCGGCGGTGAATTCCTTGCGGGCGTGCAGGCCGGGCTTGGCGCGCCGCAGCCGTTCGATCTTATCGCTCCAGTCGACCATCAGGTCGCTGACGACCGGGAAATTGCCGATCGGCGAGAGGTGAAGCTTGTCGGATTTCCACTGGTCAAGGGCGTCGTCGAGCCTGGTGTCGCAGGGCAACAGGGAGTTGCCGTTGACCCGGATGGCGCAGGCACCGCAGATGGCGCTGCGGCATGATGCCGTGAAATTGAGTGTCGCGTCCTGTTTCTCCTTGATGAGAAACAGGCTGGCCAACACGGTCAGGCCGGGCGCGTATTCAAACGAATAGCTTTGCGTCCAGGCCCGGTTTCCATCGAACCGGTCGATGTCGAAGGTGATGGTACGCATCAGTATGTGCGCTCCTCAGGCTTGAATCGTTTGATCACCACGGGCTTGTAGTCGAGGACGTAGTCGTCGCCCTTCAAACTGACCAGGCTATGCCGCAGGAAGTTGACGTCATCGCGCTTCGGGTAATCCTCGCGCGTATGGGCTCCACGCGATTCCCGACGGTTCAGCGCCGCCAGTGCCGCGCAGCGGGCCAGCGAAAGCATGTTGCCGACCTCGATGTAATGCGTGTAGGCGGTGTTGCCGACCAGGCCGGGATTGCCGACTTTGGCCGAGGCATATTCCTTTTGCAGATCGCGCAAGGACTCGCTGGCGGCAGCCAGTCCCTTCTCGGTCCGGAAAATTCCCATACCGTCCCACAGGACCTTGGCCATGCGATCGCGCAGTTCGACGAAATTGACGCCGGTCGTCCGCGATGTCGCCTCGCGGAAATGGTCCCGCCATTGATTGGCCAACCGCAGCAACGTGGCCTCCCCGGGCATCGATGCCTTGGCGGCATAGGCCGCCGCGCCGATACCCGCTTCCTTGCCGGTGACCATGGCGGCCGCCAGCGAATTGCCGCCCAGACGGTTGGCGCCATGGATCGATTCGCAGGCACATTCGCCGGCCGCGAACAGGCCGGGGATCGCCGTCGCCAAGCTGTGGTAGTCGACGACGTCGATGCCGCCCATGGAATAGTGGGCGGTCGAACGAATCGCCAACGGCTTGTCGACCAGATCGGTGTTCTCGAACAGCAACCCGACATGGCGGATCTGCGGCAGGCGGGCCATGATCTTTTCGCGCCCCAGATGTCGGAGGTCGATCAGAACATAGGCCTCCATTCCCTCGCCGAAGCCGCGTCCCTCGCGGATTTCGGTCTCGATGGCGCGGGCGGTGATGTCACGCGGCGCCAATTCCATCTTGGCCGGAGCATAGCGCTGCATGAAGCGCTCGCCCTTGTTGTTGAGGAGATAACCGCCATCGCCGCGCGCCGCTTCGGTAATCAGCACGCCGCCATGGGCGACGCCGGTCGGATGAAACTGGATCATCTCGGGATCTTTGAAGGGCAGGCCGGCCCGCAAGGCGGCGGCCGTGCCGTCGCCGGTCGAGATGTAAGGCGTGCTGGTCCGCAGCCAGAAAATGCGGGTATAGCCGCCGGTCGCCAGAATGACGGCCCGGGCCCGCACCGGCGCGATCACGCCGGTGTGCACGTTGCGCAGAACGGCGCCGGTACAGACGCCGTCCTCGATGGCAACGTCGAGAAGCTGGTGGTCGATCAGGAACTTGACGCCGGCACCGACCGCATAGTCGAAATTGGCATGCAGCAGCGCATGTCCGGTTTTATCGGCGGAGTAGTTGGTTCGTGGATACTGGTGGCCCGCCATGAAGCGCTGGGCCACCCGGCCATCCTCGGTGCGGTTGTAGGGGGTGCCCCAGAAATCGGTTTCCCGGACGGCCTCGGAGGCCTTTTCGACGAAGAAGTCGATGACGTCCTGATCGCCTAAATAGTCGCTGCCTTTGACGGTGTCGAAGCTGTGGGAATCGAGGCTGTCCTTTTGTCCGGGGAACTGCAGAACGCCATTGAAGCCGCCTTCGGCCATGCAGGTGGCCGAGCGGGTCGGCATGGTCTTGGAGACCACGGCCACCGAGAGGTTCGTATTGCGCATGGCGTAGACTGCGGCGCGCAGACCGGCGCCACCCGCCCCGATGATCAGGACGTCAAAGGTCAAAAGATCCGAGGGAGACGCTCCCGCGGCCGTCAGTCCCGGGGCGGCCGCCGTTTCAGCCGCTACGGCCGGGTCGACGACGACCGAGCTGGCGACCGGCAGGGCCGCGCAGGCCGCCAGGAACGTGCGGCGGGACAACGATGCATCGTCGTCTTTGTTGTGTTCTGACATTCATTCGTTCTCCGTTATGAGCGAGCCATCATGTCGCGTTTGGCTCTTCCTCGAAGCGGTTCCCTGGCGAGAGGGGAAAAGCGCCGTTCGGCGCTTTCCGCAGCCGTTTATCTACCATTTTTTTTATGGATATAAAGTGATAATTGGGCTACGCGATCTCGCCGCAAGACGGTTTTCCACGCCGCACCCCTTTCAAGGGGTGCGGCGTGGTCGGCGGCCGGGAGGCTTGGGGCGTTAAGACCGCCGATGGCTATGAGAGTGAGGGGGCGCCCCGGCTCCTGCGGACGATGTTCAAGCCGGATCGCCCAAAGGAATTCAAAGCGTCGTGTGCATGCAAAAGGCCAGTACGGGAGCGACGAGAACGCTGGCTAAACCGGCCAGAACCATCACCAGTCCGGCGACGGACCCTTCTTCCGCCCCGACCTGCCGGGCCTTGGCGGTACCGGCGCCGTGGGCTCCCATGCCGAATAAGGCGCCGCGCGCCAGTGACGAGCGCAAAGGCAGCCATTTCAACAGCAGTTCGCCAAGAGAGGCGCCGACCAGGCCGGTGATCACCACACAGGTCGCGGCCAATTCGGGAATGCCGCCGACATCCTCGGCGAAGGCCATGGCGAAAGGCGTGCTGACCGATCGCGGCAGCAGGCTGAGACGCAGATCGGGCGACAGACCGAGCAGGCTGGCTAAAATCCACGAACTGCCGATAGCGATGGTCGTGCCGGCGGCGATGCCGACGACGAGGATCGGCCAGTGTTTGCGGATCATCGCCCGCTGTTCGTAGATCGGCGTGGCGAAGGCGACCGTTGCCGGCCCCAGCAGTGCGACCAGCCAGTGTGTGCCCTTGATGTACTCGCCATAGGTGGCGTGCAGGCTGAGCGCCAAGGCGAAGCACAACAGCCAGGTCAGCAACAGCGGCGATGTCCACCAGCGGGCATGCCGCTGGTGGATGGCCCGGGTTGCCAGATAGACGCCAAGCGTGGCGGCGGCCCAGAAGAGTGGATGCCAATCACCATGCAAGGTGCTGGCGAGCATTGGATCAACCGGCATGGCGGCTCAGCCAACGGAAGCAGACTTCGACAGAGAGCGCCGTACCGACCATCACCAGCAATGTGCCGACCAGGATGACGGCAAGGATCTTGAGGCCGGTCAGGCTGAACAGCTCGGGGTGGTCGAGCAGGGCCATGGTCGCCGGCACGAAGAAAAGCAGCATATGGTCAAGCAGGCCGGCGCTGCCGCGGCTGAACCACACAGAGCGGATCCGACCGCAGGCCAAAAGCAGGAGCAGAACCGCCATGCCGATCACGCCACCGGGAACGGGTAGCCGCAGTGTCTGAACGAGAGCTTCGCAAGCCCACCAGATGGCGATCAATCCCACCACCTGCAGCAAACGGTTTCGGCTTAGCAGAATGTTCGTTCTGCGCAACATGATCTTCTCCAGCCGACCGGATTCGAGGCCAATTCCTGGAGGCCGTCGCGGTCGATCGAATGCATATAGGCGCTTCGATACTATGTATGAAATGAATTGATAGAATAATATATATTCGATATAGGAATAGGCATGGATTTGCGCAGCTTAAGAGCTTTTGTCGAGGTGGTCCGCCAGGGCGGATTTTCCGCGGCGGCCCGCGTGGTCAACGCCACCCAGCCGACGATCAGCAAGGCCGTCCGACAATTGGAAGACGAGGTCGGGGCGCCGCTGCTGGGACGGCCCGGTCATCGGGTCGCCCTGACGACAACCGGCGAAGTGGTCTACCGGCGGGCGGTCGCCATGTTGGCCGAGCGCGAACATATGCTGGCCGAACTGGCGGCTCTCAAGGGATTGGAAGAAGGCAAGCTGAGACTGGGCTTGCCGCCGCTCGGCAGCAGTATTCTCTTCGCTCCGCTGGTCGCCGAATTCCGCAGCCGCCACCCGGGAATCGAGATCGAATTATTGGAACACGGCAGCGCGCGTCTGGAGGCGGCTGTCCTGGCCGGGGAGATCGAGCTGGCGGTATCGTTGTTGCCGGTCAGCGATGTCTTCGACTGGCAAGCGGTCTGTGACGAACCTCTGGTCGCGTTGCTGCCGCCCGGCCACCGTCTGGGCGGCCGGCCGACGGTTCGACTGACCGATCTGGCCGACAGCCCGATCATTCTCTTCGACAGCGGTTTTGCCTTGAATGGGATGATCGAAGCCGCCTGTCGCCGACGCGGTTTTATCCCACGGGAAGCAGCCCGCAGCGGGCAGGCCGATTTCATCATCGCCCTGGTTGCCGCCGGCCTTGGCGTGGCCTTGTTGCCGCGTCTGAACGCCGAGCAGCGGGTTCATTCGCCGATCCAGGCCGCCCTGCTCGATGAACAGGACTTGCGCTGGCGGGCTGCTCTGGTTTGGCGGCGTGGCGCGATACTGTCGCCGCCCGCCCGGGCTTGGCTGGCGCTGGCGGAAGAACATGCGCCGGTCGCCTGAGGCTATCTGGGAAGAAACAAATTGTCAGTAGCACCGGCGTCCCCGCCGGTGTTCCGGCGCAAGCCGGAAAGGGTCCGCCTGGCGGTGAAACACCGGCGGGGACGCCGGTGCCACTCGTGTTTCATCCTGGGCGGGGCGCCACCGGTGCGGAACTCTAGGGGCGCGTCGGTGGCGGACCATCGGGCCGTGGCGGGCCGTTCGGCCGCGGTCCACCATCGAACATGGGGCCGCCACCATTTGGGCCGCCATGCGGTTCCCGCGGCGGCCGCCAATCGGCCAAGCGCCGGCGTCCCTCCGGACTGAGCCGGGCCAGCGCCTCGGGCAGGGTCGTGTTGAGTGCCTCGCGGGCGCGCTGTGTCTTTTCGAGCTCTTCGTGGAAGGCGGCCGGATCGAACGGTTCTTTAGCGAGAAGCTGTTGCAGGCGGCGCGGCAGATCCATTTCGGCCTGCCTCATCCGGTCCATGTCGGCCAGGCGGGGAGTCAATGCCTGTCGCAATATCCGGGCATCCTCCGGCGACAGTTGGCTCGTCATGTCCTCCAGCGCGGCTTGAGGTTGCGGTGGTAACGCGGCCTGAGGGGGTTCGCCAAAGAAATAAGAGACTAACGCGGCACCCAGGAAAACATTGAGAGCAAGGGATGCCGGAAGCAGCCATTGGCGCAAAAATGTAACTATTGCCATCAAAAACCCAAAGGCTGGGAAGGGGCGGACGCGGTGAGCAAGGTGGACAGCGGCGTTTGAGATACGGTTTTATCGGCCTGGGGCAGGGACGCCCCGAGCAGACCACCGAAGATCGCCGCCAGAACCATGGGAATCGCGTAGCGTGGGAAGGCGCCTCGCAGGCATTGCCAGAACATCGCCGTCGGCCGGAATTCGGGGCGGCCAACCGGTGTCCGGTCGATCTCGGCGAAGACCGACGTGGTCAATTGCGACAGGCGCGCGGCCGAGAGATCGATCGGCGGCAGAGAGGATCGAACGAAATCGTCGAGGAGAGGGGCTGTCATAGCATATCTCCAAGACCGGTAACGCCAAGCGCCGCCAGGGATTTCCGAAGGCCTCTCTTCCCACGTGCCAGCAATGCCTCGCAAGCCGACAGGGAAAGTTGCAGAATCTCGGCGGCCTGGGGACCGCTCACGTCCCCGAAATAATGCAGGGACAGAGCTGCCTGTTGGCGTGGGGGCAGAGCCGTCATTGCCCGGGCGAGGACTTTCTGACGTTGGGTCGCCAGGGCCCGGTCGAGACCATTGGGGGTTGGGTCGACGATATCGCCGGCATCCTCCAGGGGCGCCAGAGGGGTGCGGCGAAGGCGATCGAGGCTGGCGTTGAGGACAACCCGATAGAGCCAAGTCGAAAACTTGGCTTTCCCATCGATCTGCCACTGCGGCGCCTTGGTCCACACCTTCAAGAAGGCCTCCTGCACGACCTCGTCGGCGTCGTGGGTATTGCCGACCACTCGTTGTGACAGGGCCAGCATTGCCCTGCTATGACGTTCCATCAGGCGCTGAAAAGCGCGTCGATCGCCGGCCGCCGTGCCCACCAGCAGCGCGTCGTCGTCTGGCTCGATCTCGGAAGATCGGGCCGCGTCATCCTCGCTCAAATGGTTTCCCTTGTGAACCACTCCTCAGCCTCTTTCACGTGGGACCGGTGGGTTTCCGGGCGGCAAATTTGTCCTGGCGGCTGTAATTTGCTCGGCAAAATCTGCCTGACACAGCGTTCGGCGTGGATGTTTTGGCCTGGCGGCGGCCATCGCGTGTCTTTGACAATTGTGTTGAATCAATTGGTTATCTCATTTCCCTCAATGCTGGCCCGCCTCTTGCTTAAGTCCTGCGGATGACCGATGTCGGCTGAATCCCAGCATATTCGGTGAAAGGAAAGCGCGTTGCATAATAATATGCAAGCGATATTCCATATATATGAAACTATAAACAGATTCTGGCAAATATTTCGTATAAAAAAACGTCAATAGGACCGCACGGAATTGCCTGGATGCTGAGTGGAAGTCTTGTGAAGCTGTCTTTGCTTCCGCTACCACAGGAGAAGATCGATGAGTATCTCATCCGTCAGCAGTAGTAGTACGAGCGTCCTGCAGGCTCTTTTAGCAAAGAGTCTCGCCGCCAGCTCGGTTTCCTCGACGACGACCTCGACCTCGTCGACCTCGTCGACCTCGACCTCGTCGACGTCGTCGGCTTCCGTCAGCCAATCCGACCTCCTCAGCGCCTTCCAGATGATGAGCTCGGAGATTCAGTCGACACTGATGCAGGCTCAGTCGGATATCCGTCCCGATTCGACGTCATCCTCGACGTCAAGCGTGTCTGCAACGTCGAGCAGTTCAAGCGATTCGACGTCATCCTCGTCCACCACGTCCGGTTCCAGCCCGCTCATGGGACCGCCGCCACCGCCACCGCCCAGCCAGGCAGCGTCGAGCGACAGCTCTTCGTCCAGTTCGACAACGTCCTCGGCATCGAGTACCGATTCGTCCTCGACGTCCTCGACCTCTTCGGCGACGTCAACCTCCTCAACGTCTTCGTCGTCGAGCACCAGCCAAGTCATGGGGCCGCCGCCGCCACGGCCCGGTCAGGCGGTGTCGAGCGAGAGCACGTCGGATTCGAGTTCGTCGACATCTTCGACGTCGACGAGTTCCCTGTCGACCCTCGACCAACAGGTCTTGTCGGCGATGGCGCAGCTCTTGCAAGCGCTGCAGTCGGTCGATTCGACCTCGACCTCCAGCACCGCGTCGACAACCTCGACCTCCAGCACGTCGACGGCCGCCTCGACGAGCACGACGTCGAGTTCCTCAAGCAGCACAACGTCGAGTTCGACGTCGGCTTCGTCAACCAGCGCCGATTCCGCCTCGTCGACCAGCGACTCGGCCTCAACCTCAGCCTCTACGTCTCAGGCAACCAATGCAGTCGATATGCAGGCTTTGCTGAAGGCGATGCAGTCCTATTCGACCAATCCGGCATCGATGTTGACGTCAACATCCTGGGCCGCGTGATAGGGGCGCATAAAACGATCGGGGCGTTCCCGGTCGCTCTGATCCGAGTGAAGGAATGGTGCGGTGGGGTCCGCCATTCCCTCGGCGGCTCAAGCCTTGCGAGCTGATGACTCAGACACCTGTTGTTCTTTTGCAACAGTGTAGCAACAATCTCGATCAACATGATTGATGTTGCAGCGCAGCTCAGTTAGAAACGCAGGAGATCCGCACTGCTGGCCCGTGGGGCTTTGTGCCAGCGAATGAGTTCTCCATGAATATCGACCTCGCGCGCACCTTCCTAGAAATCGCCGAGACAGGCAACTTCAACAAAGCTGCTGAACGTCTGAATGTGACTCAGTCGACCGTGTCCATGCGCATCAAAGCGCTGGAGGACGAGCTGGGGCGTCCGCTGTTTGCGCGAAGCAAAGCGGGTACCGAACTGACGACTGCCGGGGCGCAATTTCGACGCTATGCCACGACGCTGGTCCGGGTCTGGGAACAGGCTCGCCAGGAGCTGGCGTTGCCACCCGGCTTCCGTTCGGTACTGACCGTCGGCGGACAGTTTTCCCTGTGGGACCGCATGTTGTTGCGGTGGATTCCCTGGATGCGGGCCGCTATGCCCGACGTCGCGCTACGTGTCGAGGTGGGGCTCTCCGACGGGCTGATGCGTAATCTGTCGGAGGGGCTGATCGATATCGGTGTGATGTATTCGCCGCAAAGCCGACCGGGTCTTGCCACTGAAAAACTGCTGGAAGAGCGGCTGGTTCTGGTATCGACGACGCCGCGGGAAATGGGGCAGTGGGACGGCGGCTATGTGTTCGTCGATTGGGGGCCCGAATTCCGGGCGGCTCACAGCCAGGCTTTCCCTGATCTGTCGACGCCAGCGGTTTCCGTCGGCCTTGGTGCGATAGGCCTTCAACATATCCTGGCCAACGGTGGCTTTGGTTATTTCCCGATGCGCGTCGTGCGCCCGTTCCTGCAGGATGGTCGTCTTTATTGCGTCTCTGCCGCGCCGGAATTTCGTCGTCCGGCCTACATGGTCTATTCCGCCGTCGATGAACAGGCGGAATGGTTGCGCACTGCCGTTCGCGGGTTGCGCTATGTGGCGTCGCTGGAAACCGAGGACTAAAGCGGCGCACCAGTGGCGCGCCGACCCCCCCTGGATGAAATACGAGTGGCACCGGCAGCGACGCCGGTGCCACGAACAATTTGTTTCTTGTTAGCTGCGTCATGACGCAGCCTGCACCAGCAGCCAGCTCGGCCGCGGCCAAGCGAGCGGATGCCCGCGCGGGGGCCGAGGGGCATAAATGTAACTAGATGCTGAGCCGTGAGCGGATGGTGTCGATCAACGCCAGGAGGTGGTCCTGCTTGACGCCATCACTGGCCAGAATGCGGTGAAAAACCGGGTCCTGCAGGATATCGGACAGAGTAGGCTCTTCGGCGCCGCGAAAGCCGTTGCCATCACCACGGCCGCCGCGCGGTAACGGCGGCAGGCTGAATACGGATTTTCCGGAGGCGGCAATTTCTGGATTGCAAGCGCTGAACACCATATCGCTGCCTCCCTTCCGACGAGAGAGCTGATCGCCAGCATCTCCAGGTATGATTCAGTATATCCTAATCAAAAGAAAGTCCAAGATTCTTTGCGGCGTTTACTGAAGATATATAGAGAAATACCCACAATTGTAGATTTTGGTGTGATAACATTTTGCAATGCACAATAACCATTGTTTTTATCAAGACTAAGAATAATCGGTTTGGTCAAATGGTCGGGCCAATATTCTCCTTTTGAGCGTGCCAATCGTCGTTTCCGGATGGGTTTCCATCGGCGAACGCCGACTCTTCCTGCAAATCAGGTCTGTCGATGGCCACTTGCCGCTATTTTCGGGCGATCGGCCCGTCCGGAAAAGACCGTGTTGTTTCCAGACGGGCGCGCAAAGGACCGCCAATCACGCAACGAGATGGCGCAGCACATAGTTTAAAATGCCGCCGTGGCGGAAATATTCGATCTCGTCCAGCGTGTCGATGCGGCTCGTCAGGGTGATTTTCTGCAGGCTGCCGTCACGCCTCGTCACCGTCGCCACGACATCCTGCCGTGGGGCAAGACCGGCGGCCAATCCCGCGATGTCGAAGATCTCGCTGCCATCGAGCGCGAGCGTCTTGCGGTCATCGCCAGGTTTGAATTGCAGGGGAATGACCCCCATGCCGACCAGGTTGGAGCGATGGATTCGTTCGAAGCTCTCGGCAATGACCGCTTTCACGCCAAGCAGTTTGGTTCCCTTTGCCGCCCAGTCGCGCGACGACCCGGTTCCGTATTCTTTGCCGGCGACGACGACCAACGGTACGCCGTCTGCCTTGTAAGCCACGGCGGCGTCATAGATCGACATTTGCCCGCCGGTTGGCTGGTGAATAGTCACGCCCCCCTCGGTGCCGGGCGCCATCTCATTCTTCAGCCGGACATTGGCGAAGGTGCCGCGGGTCATGACGTCGTCGTTGCCGCGCCGCGCACCGTAGGAATTGAAGTCTTCGGAGGCGACGCCCCGGCTGATCAGGAAGGCGCCGGCCGGGCTCGTCTTCTTGATATTGCCGGCCGGCGAGATGTGGTCGGTGGTGATCGAATCGCCCAGGATGGCAAGCGGCCGGGCGCCCGTGATGTCGGCGACGCCGGCCGGCGGTTCGCGCGTGAGTCCGTCGAAGTGCGGCGGGTTCTTCACATAGGTCGATGAGGCATCCCAGGCATAGGTCTGACCGGTGGCGACCGGAATGGATTGCCACTGGCTTGTGCCTTCGAACACATTGGCATAGCGCGACCGATACATGGCGCGGTCAAGGCAACGTTCGACGACTGCCCGGACCTCGGCATTCGACGGCCAGATATCCTTGAGATAAACCGGTTTGCCATCGTTACCGGTTCCCAGCGGCTCGCGACTGAGATCAAGGTCGAGCGATCCGGCGATCGCGTAAGCGACGACCAGCGGCGGCGAAGCCAGATAGTTGGCTTTCACCTGTGGACTGATGCGTCCTTCGAAGTTGCGGTTGCCCGACAGCACGGCCCCGACAACGAGACTGTTGTCGTCGATGGCCTTGGCGATCGGTGGGTCAAGCGGGCCGGAGTTGCCGATGCAGGTCGTGCAACCGAAGCCGGCGATGAAGAAACCGAGCGCGTTGAGACTGTCTTGCAGACCGGCGGCGGCCAGATAGTCGGCGACAACCTGGGAGCCCGGAGCCAGGGACGTCTTGACCCACGGCTTGCGGCCAAGACCCTTTTCCACGGCCTTTTGGGCAAGGAGGCCGGCGGCGATCATCACCGACGGATTGGACGTGTTGGTGCAGGAGGTGATCGCTGCAATCACCACGTCGCCATGGGTCAGTTGGAAGTCGGTTCCGGCAACCGTCACCGCCTTGCCGAGCGGACCAGCGGCCAAGGCCGGCAGGGCCGCGGCGAAACCGCGAGGAACGTCGCCGAGGGCGACACGATCCTGCGGCCGCTTGGGACCGGCCAGCGACGGCTCGATGCTTGCCAAATCAAGAGTCAGGATGTCCGAAAACTGCGGTTCCGGGCTTTTGGCATCGCGCCAAAGGCCCTGTTCTTTGGCATAGGTCTCGACCAGTTTGATTTGCAGGCTGTCGCGTCCGGTGAGCGTCAGATACCGGATGGTCTCGGCATCAATGGGGAAGAAGCCGCAGGTCGCGCCATATTCCGGCGCCATGTTGGCGATGGTCAACCGGTCGGCAAGGGCCAGCGCATCGAGACCGGGGCCGAAGAACTCGACGAATTTGCCGACGACGCCTTTCTTGCGCAGGATCTGGGTGATGGTCAGGACGACGTCCGTCGCGGTGATTCCTTCCGGAATGGCGCCGGTAACCCGGAAGCCGACCACGTCGGGAATCAGCATGGAAATCGGTTGGCCCAGCATCGCCGCCTCGGCCTCGATGCCGCCGACGCCCCAGCCAAGGACTGCAAGCCCGTTGACCATAGTGGTGTGGCTGTCGGTGCCGACCAGCGTGTCGGGGTAGGCGACGGTTCTTTCGCCCACCTTGGCCGACCAGACGACCTTGGCGAGATATTCGCAATTGACCTGGTGGCAGATACCGGTGCCGGGGGGCACGACGCGGAAATTATCGAACGCTTTTTGCCCCCAGCGGAGGAACGCGTAACGCTCGCCATTGCGATGGAACTCGATATCGGTGTTCTTTTGCAGCGCGTCGCCGCTGCCGTAGTGATCGACCATCACCGAGTGGTCAATGACCAGATCGACCGGCGACAGCGGGTTGATCTTGCCGGCGTCGCCGCCCAGAGCGACGACGGCATCGCGCATGGCGGCCAGATCGACGACTGCGGGAACGCCGGTAAGATCCTGCATCAGGACCCGGGCCGGACGGAAGGCAATCTCGCGGTCCGGGGTTCCGGCGCGTCCCCAGGCGGCAACCGCCTTGATGTCGTCGACGGTGACCGAACGGCCATCTTCGTGGCGCAAAAGGTTTTCCAGGAGAACCTTCAAAGACACCGGCAAACGGGATAAATCGCCAAGACCGGCGCGTGACGCCGCATCCAGACTGAAGAAGTCATAAGACGTGCCGTCGACGTCGAGCGCCCGGCGCGTGTTCAATGTGTCGTGGCCGACCAGGGACATGGGTCTTCCCTTTTTGCTATTGGAATCTGAGGAATAGGCGAACGCCATCTCTCCGGCATTTTGGAGGTGCCGGGGGAACGGTTGCCTTATCTTTTCTATATGGGGACGGAGGGCGCGTTTAAAACGGCGCCGCTCTTAAGACCTTGATCCGATGCGATCGGACCAAGGTCTTAAGAGCTCTCGGAGGTCAGACGGTGACGGTGTCGGCGATTTGCCGGAACTGGGCGATCTGGTCGAAGTTCATATAGCGGTAGACGTCGTCGGCCTTCTGCTTGACGACGGCTACCTGTTCCAGATATTCGGCCGGCGTCGGCAGTCGTCCCATCAACGCGCAGACGGCGGCCAGTTCGGCGGATCCCAAATAGACCCTGGTGTCGATACCCAGGCGGTTCGGGAAGTTGCGCGTTGAGGTCGAGATGGCGGTCGATCCCTTGCGGATCTGCGCCTGGTTGCCCATGCAGAGCGAACAGCCGGGCATCTCCATGCGGGCGCCCGACTTGCCGAGAACGCTGTAGTAGCCTTCCTCGTTCAGGATCATCGCGTCCATCTTGGTCGGTGGAGCGATCCACAGGCGGGTCGGGATGTCCGATTTGCCGGCGAGAATCTTACCGGCGGCGCGGAAGTGGCCAATATTGGTCATGCAAGAACCGATGAACACCTCGTCGATCTTGTCGCCGGCGACCGCCGACAAGGGCTTGACGTCGTCGGGATCGTTCGGGCAGGCGACGATCGGTTCCTTGATCTCCGCCAGATCGATCTCGATCACCGCGGCATAGTCGGCGTCGGCGTCGGGAGCCAACTGCACCGGCTTGGCGATCCACGCCTCCATCGCCTTGATGCGGCGTTCCAGCGTCCGGCGGTCGAGATAATCGCCGGCGATCATCCACTTCATCAAGGTGATGTTGGAGCGCATATATTCGATGATCGGTTCGGGGTTGAGACGCACGGTACACGCCGCCGCCGAGCGTTCGGCCGAGGCATCCGACAGTTCGAACGCCTGTTCGACCTTGAGGTCGGGCAACCCTTCGATTTCCAGGATGCGGCCCGAGAAGACGTTCTTCTTGCCTTTCTTCTCGACGGTCAACAGTCCCTGGCGAATGGCGTAGAGCGGAATGGCGTTGACCAGGTCGCGAAGCGTCACGCCGGGCTGCATGCTTCCCTTGAAACGCACCAGAACGCTTTCGGGCATGTCGAGCGGCATGACGCCGGTGGCCGCGGCGAAGGCGACTAGGCCGGATCCGGCCGGGAAGGAAATGCCGATCGGGAAGCGGGTGTGGGAATCGCCGCCGGTCCCAACCGTGTCGGGCAGCAAAAGCCGGTTCAGCCAGGAATGGATGACGCCGTCGCCGGGGCGCAGCGAGACGCCGCCGCGCGTCGACATGAATGATGGCAGTTCGTGATGGGTTTTCACATCGACCAATTTCGGATAGGCGGCGGTGTGACAGAAGGACTGCATGACCAGATCGGCCGAAAAGCCGAGACAGGCCAAATCCTTCAATTCGTCGCGGGTCATCGGGCCGGTGGTGTCCTGTGATCCGACCGTGGCCATCCTTGGTTCACAGTAGGTCCCGGGCCGGACGCCTTGGCCCTCAGGGAAACCGCAGGCCCTACCGACGATCTTCTGGGCAAGCGTGAAGCCCTTGCGCGACGCCGCCGGCTCGGTCGGCAGCCGGAACAGCGTCGAGGTCGGTAGCCCGAGGGCTTCGCGTGCCTTGGCGGTCAAGCCGCGACCAATGATCAAGGGAATGCGGCCGCCCGCCCGAACCTCATCGAAGACGACCGGCGATTTGACGGTGAATTCGGCGATCACCTCGCCGTTCTTCAGCGCCTTGCCCTCAAACGGGCGTAATTCGACGACATCGCCCATGTCCATCTTCGAAACGTCGAGCTCGATCGGCAGGGCACCGGCGTCTTCCATGGTGTTGTAGAAAATCGGAGCGATCTTGCCGCCCAGGCAGACGCCGCCAAAACGCTTGTTGGGGACGAAGGGAATGTCATCACCGGTGAACCACAACACCGAGTTGGTTGCCGATTTGCGCGACGAGCCGGTTCCGACCACATCGCCGACGTAAGCGACCAGATGCCCCTTTGTCTTCAGCGACGCCAGAAGCTTCAGGGGGCCGCGGACTCCCGGTTCGTCGGGTTCGATGCCGGCCCGCGGATTCTTCAGCATGGCAAGGGCATGCGCAGGAATGTCGGGGCGCGACCAGGCATCCGGGGCCGGCGACAGATCGTCGGTGTTGGTTTCGCCGGTGACCTTGAAGATGGTGACCGTCAGCGACGCCGGAACCTCCGGGCGCGAGGTGAACCATTCTGCATCGGCCCAGGACTGCAGGACCTCTTTGGCGTTGGCCTGTCCCTTGTCGGCCAGTTCCTTGACGTCATGGAAATAATCGAACACCAGGAGTGTTTTCTTCAAACCTTCGGCGGCGACCGCTCCGAGCTCAGGGTCACCCAGCAAGTCGATCAATGGCTTGATGTTGAAGCCACCCAGCATGGTTCCTAAAAGTTGCGTCGCCATCGTCGCCGAAACCAGACCGACCGACAACTGCCTCTTCGCCACCTTTTCGAGGAAGGTGGCCTTGACCTTTGCCGCATCGTCGACGCCGGCCGGGACCCGATGGGTCAGCAAGTCAACCAGAAAAGCCTCTTCGCCCTTTGGCGGCGCCTGCAGCAGCGCCACCAGATCGGTGGTTTGTTCGGCCGACAGCGGCAGAGGAGGAATTCCAAGAGCGGCGCGCTCGGCGACATGCTGGCGATAGGCTTCAAGCATGGACATGAATCCTTCCTCCTGAAATGAATGTAACGGACAGCCCGTAAGGGTCGGAAAGCGGCGCCGCGAGAATGCCGGGCGTGCCTTGCGCTTACACCATATATTCCCCCGGTTGTCCAGGCGATACCAGTATGAAAGTGGCCAGGGACGCGCGAGCGATCGCGTGCGGTTTAAACCGCACCGGGTTTGTCGCCTTTCCGCCAACCTCCGCATTTCGGGAATGTTTTCCCTTGGCGGGGGCCGTCGTTTTGCTATGGTGCCGGGCCATGACTAAAGGCATCCCCCCATCCAGCTTCGCCGGAGAGAAACTCGTCTGCATTCGCGGCGAGCGTGTCGTTTTCACGCAGCTCGATTTTCGTCTGACGAACGGCGAAGCACTGCTGTTGCTTGGGCCGAACGGCAGCGGCAAGTCGTCTCTGCTGCGGGTGATGGCCGGACTGCTGAAGCCGGCCGACGGTCATTTGGCCTGGAACGGCGCGCCGGTCACCGACGACCGCGAAGGCCATTCCGCGCGGATTCACTACGTCGGTCATCACGATGCCATCAAGCCGGTGCTCTCGGTCCTCGAAAACTTGCGATTCTGGGCTCGCCTGCACGATCCCCGCACGGGCGACCGGACGGCGGTGACGGCGCTCGAGCGCATGGGGCTCGAGCGTCTGGCCGAGGTTCCCGGCAAGATGCTGTCGGCCGGACAGAAGCGCCGCCTCAACCTGGCCAGGCTTTTGGCCGCTCCGGCGCCCGTTTGGCTGCTCGACGAACCGTCGGTGGCGCTCGACCGCGCTTCGGTCAAGGTTCTTGAGGCGGTGATCGCCGAACATCGGGCCGGCGGCGGAATGGTGGCGCTGTCGACCCATGCGGACGTCGATCTTTCCGGCGCCCGCGAACTGCATCTCGACCATTTTGCCGCGGCGCCGGGTGTCGTGACGGGGATCTGGGCATGAAACGGCTGATCGAAATCATCCGTCGCGACCTTCGACTTGCTCTTCGTCAAGGCAGTGACAGCGTGATGGTGGTCACTTTCTTCGTCTTGACGGTGATCCTGTTTCCCTTCGGCATCGGTCCCGAGGCCAATATTCTGGAGCGGGTCAGTCCCGGCGTTTTGTGGGTGACCGCGCTTTTGGCGTCCATGTTGTCGCTCGACCGGCTGTTCCAGGCCGATTACGAGGACGGCAGCCTGGAACTGCTGGCGTTGACGCCGACGGCGCTCGAGATCCTGGTGATCGGCAAAGTGGCTGCACACTGGTTGACCACCGGCCTGCCGTTGATGATCGCGGCCCCGGTTCTGGCGGTGCTGTTGCACATGAACGGTGACGGGTTCGTGGCGTTGCTGGTAACCATGCTGCTGGGCACGCCGACGCTCAGCCTGATCGGGGCGATGGGCGCCGCTTTGGTGCTTGGCGCGCGGCGTGGAGGTGTTTTGTTGTCGCTGCTGGTCTTGCCGCTTTACATCCCGGTGCTCATCTTCGGGGTCGGAGCTATCGACTCCGCGGTACAGGGACTGGACTACAGTGCACAATTGCTGCTTTTGGGCGGCATCTTGCTGGCGGCATTGCCACTGGCGCCACTGGCGGCGGCGGCGGCCCTCCGCCAGGCCTTGGAATAGACGACGGCGGTGTTGCCGGTGTTGAACAATGGGACGGGCTCAGAGCCATGCTAGGACTGTCGACGCCTTCGGGATTTATCAAAGTTTCCAAGCTCGTATCGCCCTGGCTATGGACGGCTTGCGTGCTATTGATCGGCGCCGGACTATATTTTGCCTTGTTTGTGTCGCCGGCCGACTACCAGCAGGGCCAGACCGTGCGAATCATGTATATTCACGTGCCGTCGGCCTGGCTCGGGATGTTCGGCTATTCGGTGATGGCGTTGGCCAGCGCCGCCGGACTGGTCTGGAAGAATCCGCTGGCCGATCTCGTGGCGAAGGCATCAGCGCCGATCGGTGCCTCATTCACCTTTCTTTGTCTGGCAACAGGATCCCTTTGGGGAAAGCCGATGTGGGGAACGTGGTGGGCATGGGACGCGCGTCTGACCAGCATGCTGATTCTTCTGTTTCTCTATTTCGGCTATATCGCGCTGCAAAATGCCTTCGATGATCCCGGGCGCGGGGCGCGGGCGGCGGCGATCCTGGCGCTGGCCGGGTTCGTCAATGTTCCGGTGATCAAATTTTCCGTCGACTGGTGGAAGACGCTGCATCAGCCGGCCAGTTTGATGAAGATGTCCGGGCCGGCGCTCCATCCTTCGATGTTGACGCCGCTGCTGTTGATGGTGAGCGGATTTACCTGCTTTTTTGTGGCGGTTCTGATCGTTCGGGTGCGCACCGAGATTTTGGCGGCCAAAATCAGGGCGCTTCGGTTGAGCGAGATTCATGCGGCGCAGGGATCCGGGGTGGCGGGATGAGGAGTGTCTCAAGATGGACGCGGTGACGACCTTTTTTGAGATGGGAGGCTACGCCCGTTTCGTGTGGCCGGCCTATGGGCTGGTCTCCGTGGTGGCCCTCGGGCTGCTGGTGATGAGCCTTCGCGGGCTGCGCTGTCGGCAGAAGGAACTGGCCGCTTTGCAGGAGCGGCTTCCGGGACGCCGGGGGCGCGTCTGGGAGTAGGAGGGGGGCGTTCAACGGTCAGGGACGGCCGCCTGAGCTGCCGGATTCGGTTTTTGCGGGCACAGTATCTTTTTCAAGGGTGGCAGAAGTGACGCGCAAGCAGCGGCGACTTTATTTCGTGGTGCTGGGGATGCTGGCGTTGGGAGCGGCGACGGCATTGGTATTGACGGCGATGAACGACACGCTGGTCTATTTCTATACCCCATCGGATCTGACGAAGCGTCACGTGAGCGTGGAGCGTCGCCTGCGGATCGGCGGGCTGGTGGAGCAGGGGTCGGTGGCGCGCCATGGCGACGAGGTGCGGTTCGTCGTGACCGACCTGCAGGCCACTCTTCCCGTCGTCTACCGGGGCGTTTTGCCCGATCTGTTTCGGGAAGGCCAAGGCGTGGTGACGGAAGGAAAGCTCGACCAGCAAGGACTGTTCCATGCGAGCGAGGTCCTTGCCAAGCATGACGAGAACTACATGCCGAAAGAAGTGGCGGACGCTTTGAAAAAGTCGGGCCAGTGGCAGGAAGAAGGGAAGAAGCAATGATCCCCGAGCTTGGTCAGTTTGCACTGATTATCGCGCTGTTCGTGACGCTGGTGCAGTCGGTGGTGCCGCTGGTCGGCGCGGTGCGCGGCGACCGGGCGTGGATGGAAGTGGCGCGGCCGGCGGCGCTCGCGCAATTCGCGTTGATGGCGACGGCGTTCGGCGCGCTGATGAGTTGTTATGTGACGAGCGATTTTTCGGTCTTGAACGTGGTGCAGAATTCGCACACCGACAAACCGATGCTTTACAAGATTTCCGGCGTTTGGGGGAATCACGAAGGATCGATGCTGCTCTGGGTGCTGATCTTGAGCATCTACGGCATGGCTGTGTCGGTCTTCGGCGGAAATCTGCCGCCCGGTCTCAGGGCGCGGGCCCTTTCGGTGCAGGCGATGATCGCCTTCGGCTTCTTGCTGTTCATCCTGCTGACGTCCAATCCGTTCACCCGCGTCGATCCCGCGCCGCTCAACGGTGACGGCCTCAATCCGCTGTTGCAGGATCCCGGACTGGCCTTTCATCCGCCGTTCCTCTACCTCGGCTATGTCGGGTTCTCGATGGCCTTCTCCTTTGCCATCGCCGCTCTGATGGAGGGGCGCGTCGATGCCGCCTGGGCGCGGTGGGTGCGGCCCTGGACCTTGGTGGCCTGGTGCGCGCTGACGCTGGGCATCGCCATGGGGTCCTGGTGGGCCTATTACACGCTGGGCTGGGGCGGCTGGTGGTATTGGGATCCGGTTGAAAACGCGTCCTTCATGCCATGGCTGTCGGGAACGGCGCTTTTGCATTCGTCGATCGTCGTGGAAAAGCGGGACACCCTGAAGGCATGGACGATCCTGCTTGCCATCGTAACCTTCTCGCTGTCGCTTCTCGGAACCTTCCTGGTGCGTTCCGGCGTTCTGACCTCGGTTCACAGCTTCGCCGCCGATCCGGCGCGAGGCGTCTTCGTGCTGGCGTTGCTGGTGGTGGTGACCGGCGGATCTCTGATTCTGTTTGCGGTGCGTGGTCCCAGCCTCAAGGGGGGTGGCTTGTTCACCCCGTTGTCGCGGGAGGGGGCTCTTCTCCTCAATAACGTGCTGATGAGCACGGCGGCCGGTACGGTTTTGCTGGGTACGCTTTATCCGTTGTTCGCCGATGCGCTCGATTTGGGCAAAGTGTCGGTGGGGCCACCCTTCTTCAATGCGGTGTTCATTCCATTGATGGTTCCCATGGCGGTCACCATGGCGGTTGCGCCCTTGCTGTCGTGGAAACGCGGCGATCTGGCCGGTGTCTTCGGCCGCCTGAAGCTGGGGATCGTGGCGACCGTCGTCGTCGTCGTGGCCACCTGGCTGTTGAAGGGCGGCGACGCTGGGCCGCTTTGGGCTGCATTCGGCTTGGGTCTGGCGACGTGGCTGTTCGTCGGGGCCGTGATGGAGTGGGCCGACCGCGTGCGCTTGTTCCGGGTGCCGTTTTCCGAAACTCTCGAACGGCTGGTGAGGCTTCCTCGTTCGGCCTATGGGATGACCCTGGCGCATGCCGGCGTGGCGGTGGTGATCGCCGGAATTACCGGGTCGGCGGCATGGACTGTGGAAAAAATCCAAGTGATGCATCCCGGTGACGTGGTGACGGTGTCGGGTTACGACCTTCGCCTGGACGGCACCGAGGACGGTATCGTCGGCCCCAACTATATGGCCCTGCGGGCGCATTTCAGCGTGACCAGGGACGGCAAGCCGGTGACCGATCTCTATCCGGAAAAGCGAATGTACCGGCAGCCGCCGCGTCCGACGACGGATGCGGCGATTCATACCAATTTCATCGGTGATCTATACGCCGTCATCGGTGACGCCGACGGGACCGGCGGCTATGTGACGCGGCTCTACTTCAATCCTTTGGTGCCGTGGATCTTTATCGGCGCGGTGATCATGGTGATCGGCGGGTTGGTCTCGTTGACCGACCGGCGTTATCGCGTCGGGGCGCCTCTGCGCACGGCGCGGGCAAGCGTGGCGAAGGGACGGGTATGATGCGTCGTTGGCCGACATTTCTGCCGATCGGCGTGTTTGCCGTTCTGGTTTGCTTTTTCGCCTGGCGTCTGGTGCTGATCACCCGTGGTGACGCGCCGAACTTGATTCCCTCGGTGATGATCGACAAGCCGGCGCCGGCGTTCGATCTGCCGCCGTTGGTTCTCGACCGGCCGGGGGCCACCGGCGCCGCGCTTACCGGCAAGGTGACGCTGATCAATTTCTTTTCCTCCTGGTGCATTCCATGCCGGGCGGAGCATCCGCTTCTGATCGATCTGATGAACAGGAGTGAGATCAAGGGGCGGCTGGTGCTGATGGGGATCGACTACAAGGACAAGCCGGAGGATGGCCGCGGCTGGCTGAACCGGCTTAGCAATCCTTACGAGGTAATCGGCATGGACCGGGACGGCCGGGTGGGTATCGACTTTGGGGTCTACGGCGTGCCGGAAAGCTATCTGATCGACCGGCAGGGGCGTATCCGCTACAAGCAGGTCGGGCCATTCACGCCCGAGGACATCCAAGGCAAGCTGCTGCCGCTGCTGGCGGAGTTGAGTAAATGAAACTGGGCGCTTTGGTCCTGGGACTTTTTCTGTTGCTGGGTACGGGCGGCGCCGCTCTGGCGGTGCAGCCCGACGAGGTCTTGAAAGATCCTGCCATGGAGGCCAGAGCCCGCACGCTTGGGCGCGACCTTCGGTGCATGGTTTGTCAAAACCAGTCGATCGACGATTCCGATGCCGATTTGGCGCGGGATCTTCGGGTTTTGCTGCGCCAGCGTCTGGTGGCCGGCGATACCGACGAGCAGGCGAAACAGTACCTGGTCGATCGTTACGGCGACTACGTGCTTCTGAAACCGCCGTTCAAGACGACGACACTGGTGTTGTGGCTCGGGCCGGGGTGTCTGTTGCTTTGCGGAATATGGGCGGCGGTGATGTTTTACCGGCGGCGAAGCGCGTCCGGTGGGCCCGAGGGGGGGCAACCGCTCAGCGAAGCGGAGAGGCTGCGCCTGAAGCGGCTGCTTTCGAACGACCGGGAGGGATGACAAGGCGATGACGCTTTGGATCGTAATGACGGGGATGCTGCTGGCGGTTCTGCTGGTACTGCTGATTCCCCTGCTGCGTCGGCAGGTTCAGGCGCCGTCGCGTGTCGCCTATGACATCGTCGTCTATCGCGACCAGCTGGCCGAGGTCGACCGCGACGTCGAACGCGGTCTTCTGAGCAGCGAGCAGGCCGAGGCGGCACGGACGGAAATCCTGCGGCGGATGCTGGCTGCCGAGGATGCCGAGATTGAGGCGCCGCAAACGGAATATCGGTTGGCCGGTGGGCGCAAATTGCGTCTGGGAGCGGCCCTGGTCATCCTCGTCGGTCTTCCTGTCGGGGCGTTCGGGCTTTATGGCGTGTTGGGGTCGCCCTGGCTTCCCGGCCAGCCTTTTGCCAGTCGTCAGGCTGATCCCGACCTGAAGATGACGAAGCTCGCCGACAATCTGGCGGCGGATCTGCGGGCCAAACCTGAGGCGGACGGTTTTGTGACGCTTGCGGAAACCTATTTCGCCTTGCGCCGTTACGAAGAGGCCGCCGACGCGTTCCGCCAGGCCATCGGCCTTGGCTCGATCGACGCTCAGATACTGGCGTCCCTGGGCGAATCCATCACGTTGCAAAACAACGGCGATGTCGTCGCCGATGCCAGGCAGGCCTTTCAGCAGGCTCTGACGCTTGATCATGGCGACCCGCGGGCGCGCTTTTACCTGGGCCTTTCGAAAGCGCAGACGGGGAAGTTTGCCGAAGCCGTATCGATCTGGCGCGATCTCGAAAAGGATAGCCCCGGCGACGCGCCCTGGCTGGCGATGCTGAAGGAGCATATCGCCAGCTATGCCAAGCAGGGCGGCTTTGACCCGGCGACCATCAAGCCGGTGCCGCCGGCGCCGGAAGGGACAAAGACGGCCGAAGGTCCCAATCCGCATGCCGATGCATCGGTGCCGGGGCAGGTCGGGGCGGCGGACGCCGTGCTCGCCCAGTCTCCGGAGGAGCGGACGAAGACGATCAAGTCGATGGTTGAGGGTTTGGCCGCGCGGCTGGCGCAAAATCCCGACGATGCCGATGGCTGGCAGCGCTTGGCGCGGTCCTACAAGGCGATGGGAGATCTCGACCAGGCCCGCAGCGCGGCAGAGCGGGCGGTCAAACTGAAGCCGAAGGCGGTCGAGCCGAAATTGACGTTGGCCGAAATCCAACTGGCGGCGGCCAAGAGCAATCGGCTGCCGGCGGATTTTGTCGAGACCATGCGGGCTGTTATCGCGCTCGATCCGGCCAATGACGAAGCCATGTACTACGTCGGCGCCGCCGAAGCGCAGGAGGGACATCCCGACAAGGCTCGCAAGATCTGGTCCCGCCTTCTTGAAGTGCTGCCCCAGGACAGTCCGCATCGACCGGAACTGGTCAAACAGCTCGCCGGACTACCCAAAAGTTGACGCCGGTTCCGCGCGGCAGGGGCAAGCAGCGCGGTTTGTGCTTTATACGGTATCGACGAATAGCGACTCGTTCATGAGAACACGGATTGCGCGGATACCTCTCGGATTTCAAGGGATGAGAGCAAGTCTCGATCCCCACCCTGACGGAGACAATCCGTGCAGGTCCGATGAAATCCGTGAAATCCGTGTTCCCCCTTTTCCGAATCGACGGGGATCCCCTCCCGTCCTGTCGTGAAGACTTTTGGGCTGGGTTTACGCCCTATTTCGCAGGCACAACCTCAACTCCACCGATGAAAAAGACCTTCTCGAAGGTCCGGTCGAGCGTCTTGCTGTGATAGTTGGCCATCAACATGCCTTCCGGCCACCGGATGGTCGATCCGTTTTTCAATTCGATGGCCGGTGCGGCCAGCCACTGGTCGCCGGCATCGCCATTGACATGGATGTAGACGTAGCTGCTGGCCGGAATGGTCTCAAGCACGGTCCCGGTGTGGGTGGCGGCGGCAGGCGCCGTCTGACCGATCGGCGGATGGCCGGACGGCAACTGTCCCATGGGTGATTGTCCCGTCGGCATCTGAGCGAGGCAAATGGTTACCGGGGCAATGGTCAGCAGGGCGGCAAGAAGTGGTAGGCGCATAGATCGCTCCTTGAAGGGTGGGCCGAAAGATAAATGCCATCTGGCGAGACGCTCAGGCAACAAAATCCGGCGGGACGCTGTGGCGGGCAGGGTAAGGAGGATGTGTCTCCTCCGGCAACGTCGGACGCGGTCATCCTGTCGCGACCCGGCGATGATTGTGAAGGGCATTGGCAAGACCCGCGATGCCGTCGCGGATCTGTCTTTCCTCCAGCGAGGAATAGCCCAGCAAGAGCGTGTTGTCGGCATAGCGATAGTCGTTGCGTCCCGACGCGTGATCCTCGGAAACCGTGTAGACGCCGATACCGCGCGAACGAGCGACCTCCTGCACCATGGGAGCGGGGGGGAACGAGGATGAAAGTCTCCAGCTGACATAGGTGCCGGTGTCGATGCCGGCCAGTCGCACATCGCCGAAGAACAGTCGAAGCGCGCCGACCAGACAATCGCGTCGTTCCATGTAGGTTTTGCGGACGCGCCGGAGATGGCGGTCGTACTCGCCCGAGGCGATGAATTCGGCCAAAACGGTCTGCTCAAGCCAAGGACTGCCATTGTCGAGCAGAGTCTTGACCGCCACCGTCGCGGTAACCAAATCGGGCGGGACCACCATGTAACCGAGCCTTAGTCCGGCGCCCAAGGTCTTCGAGAACGTGCCTGTGTAGAGCACGAGGCCGTAGGGATCGAGACTCTTCAGCGATGGCGGTCCCATGCCGCGATAGCGGAAATCGCCGTCACAGTCGTCCTCAATGAGATAGGCACCGGCGCTGCGGGCCCATTCGATCAACGTCTCCCGACGGTCCAGCGGCAATGTGCCGCCGATTGGATTCTGGTGGGATGGCGTCACATAGGCCAGCGCCGTCGTCCCGGGCGGCAGCTGATCGACCAGCATGCCATGGTCATCGACAGGGACGGGATACTGGACGGCGCCCAAACTCTCAAACAGAAAGGTGGCGCCGGTGTGTCCCGGTGATTCGATGACAACCCGGTCGCCCCGCCGCAGGAACAGACGGGCGGCGATGTTGTAGGCCTGTTGCGCTCCGGCGACGATGACGATCTGTTCGCGATCGACGACGATGCCGCGATGGGCTGCCAGCCAATCGGCGATCGCTCCGCGCAAGCTGTCGATGCCGGCCGACGGCGGAGGCCGGCTGATCCCTCTGCCGTAACTTTCGAGGATATGCTGCGTGATCCGCTGCCAAGTCTTGAGCGGAAAAATGCGGAAATCCGGTCCGCCCCAGAAATCGATAAGCGATTGCTGCGGCTGGGCCGTGACCCGTTCGGGGGTGGTGCCCTGGAACAACGGCGGACGTAATTCGGTCTGCGGCAGATCGTCGACGCGGTTGTCATTGACCAACGGGGCCGGGGCCTGGTCGGGAAGCACACTGCAAACGAATGTTCCAACCGCAGGTCGGGTTTCCAAGTACCCCTCGGCGATCAGCCGCTCATAAGCCAGCAGCACGGTCGTTCTGGAGATGCCCAGTTGCTCGGCGAGAAAGCGAGTCGCAATAAGACGGGTGTTGGGTTTCAGGCGCCGGTTGATTATCAGACCGCGCAACTGTTCGTAGAGCTGATTTTGCAGGGGCTCCGGACGCGAGCGATCAAGTTCGATCGGTAAATGCATGCCTGCTGCCCCACCCCTCCCTCAGCCCCATAGTCTTTCTCAGTCCCGGCCCACCAGGACTTTGACGGAGCCCGCCCTTCATCTTATCCAGATGGGGTCCGCCATGCTTTGCGGTGACGTTTTTTCCTGACTGCAGCTCCGACATCTCAGGATTGGGCCACCGATAGAACGTTCTGTGTCTAGTTCTACCCAGAAAGTACAGAAACACCAAGCTTTCCGTAATATCCACAGATAAAATGTCTATTCTATCCCGTCTTGGTTTAGATCTTATTCCTTGCGGCGAATAATCTTATTATTTGTTCTAAACCGGAGATAAATAAAACATCTATTTTTGGGTGTATTTCTGGACGGCGTAAACCACAGGTTAGACCCTGCGGATAAAAGAGGAACTCTGTGATATTATAGTCACAAAGAGGCCATCCTTGGCAACGAACTCCCTTGTGTCCCGACCGGAATTTTCACCCCAAGCGATAATCTCCGGCGCTTATCGTGCCGCCCGGCCTATGGGGACATTGCGTTCAGTCCGAGCCGAAGTCGTCAGGTCTTGAGAGTACTCCCCGGCGTCCGGTAAAGCCGGCATGGTTCACGCGAAACGCGCAGACGGCGAACTCGTGGACCATGCGATGCCTTCGCCTACAATTTGAGCGGTCTTTTGAATAAATTGCCGTGCGGGAGCGGGGAAAAATCCTTGATGTCAGGGGATGGCTTGCCGAACAGGAAGCCCTGCACATAGCTGCATCCGCAGTCTCGGCAAAATTCGAGCGTTTCCTCGGTATCGACCATTTCTGCGATCGTTTCCACATGCATGCGCCGGCAGAGCTCGGTCAGGGCGGACAGAAAGGCCCGTCCTTTGACGGCCCGCTGCGCATTTTTCACCGCCGAACCGTCGAGTTTCACCACATCGACGTCGAGCACGGAAAGATATTGAAAGGACGCGGCGCCGGCCCCGAAATCGTCAAGGCAAACGTGATAGCCGCGGCCACGCAGCGTCTGGATGAAATTGTTGGCCGTGTCGAGGTCGCTCATGCGCGAGCTTTCGGTGATCTCGAACATCAGCTTGCCTTGCGTCCACGGATTGTCCTTGATCAGCCACATCAAGCTATCGATGTAAACCGGCTTGCCGATCGAGAAACCGGACACATTGACGGCAACCCGCGTTTTGTCGCTGTTACGCGGGAACTTGGACAACCAGTCAACGACCTTTTTCGCCATGGCGAAATCGAAATCATGGATCAGCCCGGTTTCCTCGGCAAAGGTGATGGTCTTGAAGGGCGATTCGCCGGGCTTGGCGTCGAAACGGCACAGAGCCTCGTAATGATGGATTTCTCCCGTGTGGATTTGCAGGATCGGCTGCAAGGCGACGTAAAATTTGGCCTGCGAGACCACTGACTTGAATTTGTTGACCTCGACCACCGCTTCGCCGACCAGGCTCGACATGTTGGCGGTCAAATCCTTGAGAGTGACGTCGCCGGCACCTGTTTCCCGGAACTTGTTCAAGGCATACACCAGGCCCTTGGCGAGGTCCTCCTCGCTGATGTCGTCGGCGTCCATGGTCATGGTCGCCGATTCGACGGCGGCGCCCCGCCCGCTTGGATCCGCCCGTCTGGTCAGAGATTCGATCTGGTCGACCACCTCGGCGATCTTTGTGGTGCTGGCGTGCAGGATCGAGAAGCGGCCCGTGCCGACCTTTGCCGCCGAATCGCCACCAACCGAGTTCGCTCGAAGGAATTCGCCGACCGAGTGGGTCAGGATCTTGTTGCTTTGGAGGTCAAGACGTTGTTCCAGCGCTTCCATGCCTGGAATCGACAGCAGCGTCACTTGCGCCGATTCGCCCGCCGCCTGGATCTTCTTCAGACGATCGGCGGCCAATTCGGCAAAGGAGCTGCTGTCGTAGAGGTTGGTGCCCTCGCTGCGGGGGTGACTGAGAGCCGTGGCTTTGTCGACCGGTTTGCTCTTGCGCAGACCAACGAACAGGTTGCCATCGGGCGGACTGAGGCAATAAGCGGCCAGCGATACCCAAAGCTGGTTGTCTTGCGCCCCGATGACACGGATGGATTCATCCTGGGTCCGACCGGTCCGGGCGATCTGCTTGAACAGTTGTCCGACCAGCGGGAGGTCGGCAGGGGCTATCAAATCACGGAAGTTCGTGCCGACAAGGGTCTCCTGCGGACGGCCGAAAAAGGCCTGCGTGGCTCCGGCGGCGAAAACGATGTTGAATGTCTGGTCGATTTCGAACAGCAAATCGGCCCAGCAAAAGGCGAGAGACACATATCTGTCCCGATCCACCTTCAAAGCTTCGACCCGCACCGCGCTGTCGTTCACCAAGAAAACTCCCCGATCTCAAGCCTGGAAGACATGTTCGCCACAAGTGTTAAGGACAAAGTCACGTTACTGTGGTCAAATTCAACCGTAGATGATTTATGCCACAATGATCAATCCACCTTAATTTAATGCGAGCCCTCCACATCGGCGGGACGCTTCTTGCGGGCAAGATCCATGTCGGGAAGATATTTTTGTCCGTCATCATAGACCCAGTTGATCATAACGCCGGCGCCATCGCGCAGGGCCGTGGTTCCCACCCAGGTTCCCATGGTTGCCTGGTGGTCGGCGGCACGGAAGGAAATAGGTCCGATTGGCGAGGAAAAGGTCAGATGTTCGAAGGCGGCGATCAGTTTTTCGGGATTTGTTCCGCCGGCCTGTTCGATTGCCGCGGCGAGCGCCTTGACCGCCGCATAACCCAATAGAGCCGCCAAACGGGGATCCTCGTTGTAAGCGGCCATATAGGCATCGACAAACGTCTGATGGTCGGCGGCCTTGATGTCGTACCAGGGATAACCGGTGACGATCCAGCCTTCCGGGGCTTCGTCGGCCAGCACATCCAGGACCTCGGGCTCTCCGGTCAGCACACTCACCACAGCTCGTTTTTTGAAAAGGCCCTGGGCATTGCCTTCATGGATCAGCCGGCCGAGGTCGCTGCCGAATGTGGCGTTGAAAATGGCGTCCGGGCGCTTCTGCTCGATGGCCGGCACAACCACCGCCGGGTCGAGATTTCCCAGTGTCGGCCACTGTTCGGCGACGAAGCTGACGTCAGGCCGGCGGGCCTTCAAAAGGGTCTCGAAATTGCCGACGATCGAGCGCCCGAACTCGTAATTGGGCGCGACCGTCGCCCAGCGTTTGGCCGGCAGCGTGGCTGCCCGTTCGGCCAGCATCGACGCCTGCATGTAGGAACTGGCACGCAGGCGGAAGGTGTAACGGTTGCCTTTCGACCAAACCAGATCATCGGTCAAGGGTTCAACGGCGAGAAAGACGATCTTCTTGCGCTGGGCGAACTCGGAAAGCCCCAGTCCGATATGCGACAGGAACGACCCCATGATCACCGGGACGCCATCATGGGCGACAAGATCCTCGGCGATGGACAGCGACTGTGCCAACCGGCCGCTGTCGTCGCGCGAGACGATCTCCAACGGGCGGCCGTTCAAGACACCGCCGGCCTTATTGATCTCATCGACCGCCAGCTGCCAGCCATTGCGGTAAGGCACGGTAAACGCCGGAATCGCCACGTAACTGTTTATCTCGCCGATCTTGACCGGTTCGACCGCCAGCGCCGGGCGGAACAGGGCGCCTGCCAGGAGGAGTCCGGCCAATGTGGTCACCAAGCTCCTCATTCGCCGGCTGGTCTCCCTTTCAAATCATTGTCGCAGCGCCAGTTGCCGGAGGCTGCGGTCAATCCATTGACGCGTGAGCTTCTCTTGAACGGTATTCTGGCCAAGACGCTGGTTCAACCCCTTGAAGTCAACCTGATCGAGCGGCTGATCCTGATTGGCGCAAGTGAACACGACGATCTCTTCGCCGGTTGCCGGATCCCGTTGCTTTTGCAGGCACTGGGCGCAGATCTCCTTCATCATACATTGCATCGGCGAATTGATCGATCCGATGGCCTGATGTTCATGGCGCAAGTGTGGGCCAAGGACACCGTGACGAGCCTCCGCCACCGCCTGCATCATGCGGTCCGAGCCGATGGCGATGATACGGTCGACGTCATGGAGCGAGATATCGATCGGACCAAGGCGGCCCTCGGCATAAGCGACCATGGCCTGCACAATGTTGCCGACAAAGGTCTGGTCCTGCGCCCGCCCGGGGGTCAAGGCGTCGCCGCGGTCGACACACCAGACGACCTTGTCGGCGGCCGCTTCGATTTCCTCGACCTTGAAACGATCGACGGCCGAACGGTAGCCGGCGAAATAGAGGACCTTCGAACCGGCGCGGCGCAGTGCCTGGCCGATCGAAAACAGAACGGCGTTGCCCAATCCGCCGCCGGCCAACAGGACGGTCTCGCCGGCCGGTGTCTCCGTCGGTGCGCCGGTCGGGCCCATCAGCACTACCGGTTCGCCCGGTTGCAGGATGCGGCACAGATCGGACGAGCCGCCCATTTCAAGGACGATCACCGAAACCAGGCCTGCTTCCTTGTCGACCCAGGCGCCAGTCAGCGCCAGACCTTCCATAGCCAGGGTGGTGCCGCCGTTCTTCTTCGCCAGTGTCTCGAAATTCTGCAGGCGGTAGAACTGGCCGGGCTGGAATGCCCGGGCGGCGGCCGGCGCCTTGATCACCACCTCGATGATCGACGGTGCCAGACGTTGCACGTGATGAACGGTCGGCCGGAATGACTGGTTGAAGCCGGCTCGTACCGCTTCTGGCGTGGTAATCGGCGCGGGCAGCTTTTCCAGCATGCGGCTGACCACCGGATAGCCCTGCTTGGCGCTGGCCATCGCCGAGACGACGTTGCCGGCGTAGGATGGATGCAGATCGCCAAAAAACGATACCGTCCGGCGGCGGCCGCCATGCGACTCGACGCTCATCAGAACCTGTGGCGTCGATGGTTTCGTCAGGCGTTCCGGTGCCACTGGCAGGCCTTCCTCGTCGACGGCCTGGAAATATTTTCCGTCGAGCGCGATGCCGTCTTCCTCACGAGCCAGAACGGTGTTGGGCACCGTCCCGGCGGCGACGATGATCGTCCGGGCCGGCAGAACGGCTTCGGCACCATCGGCGGTTTTGACGCGCAACCCCACGGCATGACCATATCCGTCGATCTCCACCGCCCGCGGCGTGACTTGCTCGGCGAAATGGATTCCCTCTTCGAAGGCCTTGGCCACTTCTTCGTGGTTGCGATAGGCGGGGCTTTCGACAAGACGGCGGCGATAGGCGACCGTGGCCCCGCCCCAGGATTGCAGCAGGGCGGCGAGCTCGGGCGCCCGTCCTTGCTCCGCTGCGGCCTGACGCTCAGCCCGGATGGCGCGGGCATGGGCGAGATATTCGTCGGCGATGGCCGCCTCGGCCGGCGTATAGGTCAGCCGTACGGCCTCTTCGCCTCGCTCGGCGACCAGGGTTTCGTAACGGCCGCGGAATTTCTCGACCTGCACGGGGTAATAGGCCAAAGCCTCGGTGCAGGCGTCGATGGCGGTCAGTCCGCCGCCGATCACCACGACCGGCAGGCGCACCTGCAGACTGGCCAGCGTGTCGGCCCGTGCCGCGCCGGTCAATTGCAGGCCCATCAGGAAGTCCGAGGCCTGACGAACGCCGTGTGCCAAATTGTTCGGCATGTCGATGATGGTCGGCCGGCCGGCGCCCATGCAGAGCGCGATATGATCGAAGCCCATGGCGAAGGCGTCATCCATGGTCAGCGTGCCGCCCAGGCGGATGCCGCCGGCCATCAGAAATTCAGAGCGCCGTTCCAGCAGCAGACGGATGACCTTGAGGAAATTCTTGTTCCAGCGGACGGTAATGCCGTATTCGGCGACACCGCCAAACCCGGCCATGACCCGCTCGCCCAGATTTTCGGTCAGTTCGGCGATGTCACGGATCGCCCGGAAGGGGACGCGCTCGCCGGAGGTCTTGACGCCCGACAGGCTTTCAGGCAGCGGCTCGATCTTCAGGCCGTCGATGGCTACCACGGCATGGCCGTCGTTCATCAAATGATGGGCCAGGGTGTAGCCGGCCGGACCGAGGCCGACCACCAGAACCGAACGGCCGCTGGCAGCCTTCGGTAGCGGCCGGCGCAGGTTGAGTGGGTTCCAGCGGGTCAGCAGGCTGTAGATCTCGAAACCCCAGGGGAGTTCCAAGACGTCCTTCAGCGTGCGGGTCTCCGCCTCGGGAATGTTGACCGCGTCCTTGTTGCCATTGGTGTAGATGCAGCCCGTCATGCAGTCGTTGCAGATCCTGTGCCCGGTACCGGCCACCATGGCATTGTCGACCACGGCGACAGCCAGCGCCGCCACCGACAATCCCTTTCCCTTGACCTCGTGCATTTCCGAGATGCGCTCTTCGAGCGGGCAACCGGTTTGCGTGGCGCCGAGCGCCGTCTTCGCGAAGGCTCCGGTCTTCTTGTCCCTCATGCCCTTGGAACAACTGTCCTTGCCCTGGTGATGGCAGAGAATGCAGTAGTTCACCTCATCGAGAGCACCTGTCAGGTCGCAGCCCTGATCGGTCAGGTCGAAGCCGTCGCGATGGCGCAATTTGTCGGCGGCGAAGGCAAAGCGCGGGACGCTGGCCTCGATGACCGTTTCATGGGGCACCAGATGCATGGGGTCGTGTTTGCTGGGGGCCTTGAACAGGCGGCCGTTCTTGTGGCGCGCCTTACCGGCGGTGCTCAACAAGGCCCAGGCGGCGTAACGTTCGGCCAGCGACAAATCGGCGGAGTGATTGGTCTCGTCGTCGAGCCACGTCATCACATGGCGCGCGAAGTCGAGTTCATCCCAGGCTCCGCCGAACCGTTCCGACAAATCCTTTTCCAGCGCCGGTCCGTCGATGTTTTCGGCTTCGTCCGCCTTGACGGCCTTTTGCGCGCGGCGCTGGACGAACAGGCGTTTGCAGGCATAAAGCGGCGCCAGAGCCTGCTGGCGGCCAGCCAGGGCTGCGATCTCACCGCCGATGCCGAACAGACGCCCGATAAAGTCATCAAGATGGGGGGCCACTTCGACCAGCAGATCGGACTCTTGTCTGGCGTCGGGTGGGGTTTCGCGGGCGGTCTGCAAGCGTTCCTGCAGATCGGCGTCGATGTCACCGAGGAAGGAGAGAAACGCCTGATCGACCTTCCCGAGCCCATCGCGGTTGTAGAGGTCAAAAAAGCTCAGGGAGAAACCGAGCACCGGCTCGGTCAGCGCCATACCCATACCAATCCTCATGATTTCACATAAAAAGAAGGGCTATTCGCGCCCCATTTCATCGACGCGAAGGTTTCCTACCTATAAGGGACATCGCCGCCCGATTTCCAGAGCCCGGAAGGAAACAATATGCATTTCGGCTTTATCCGGCATCGCGTCGCAGCCCATGACGATCCGGCGGAGGCGTTCCGTCCGGTCGGTTGGTGGCTCCTGATTCTCGCGGCGATGGTGCTGGTGATGGTCTGCCTTGGCGGTCTCACCCGTCTGACCGGATCAGGGTTGTCGATGGTCGAGTGGCAGCCCTTCACCCTGTTGCCTCCGCTCTCGCAAGACGCCTGGGCCGACGTCTTCGCCAAATATCAGGCGTCGCCGCAATACCGGCTGGTCAACGCCGGCATGACACTCACCGGTTTCAAAGAAATTTTCTGGCTGGAATATATTCATCGCTTGTGGGGCCGCCTGATCGGCCTCGCCTTCCTGTTGCCCTTGGTGCAGTTCGTCGCGCAAGGGCGGGTCGGCCGCGTCCTGTTGCCGCGGCTGATCTTGTTGTTTCTGTTGGGCGGCGCGCAGGGAGCGCTTGGCTGGTTCATGGTGGCCAGCGGCCTGGCCGACCGTCCCGAGGTCAGCCATTACCGGCTGGCCGCGCATTTGCTGGCGGCACTGTTGATTTATGGCGCCCTGCTGTGGTCGGCGCTTGATCATCTCGATCGCCCGCCGGCGTCGGTGGGTGCTGCGCGGCAGGCAAACCTTGACCGCGCCGTCTCGCTGCTGCTGGCGTTGGTGGTGATGACCATGGCGGCCGGCGCGCTGGTTGCCGGCTTGCATGCCGGTCTGATCTACAACAGCTTTCCCCGAATGGGCGACACCTGGTTGCCGTCGGAATCATTCGACCTGTCGCCAGGTTGGATCAACATGTTCGAGAACCATGCGCTGGTCCAGTTCGACCACCGGCTGCTGGCGGCCGGGGTCTGGATGGGGGCCGTCGGTCTGTGGCTCTGGGGGCTCGGCAAGGGGATGGGGCCGGTGCTCGGTTGGCGTCTGGCTGTGGTGCCGGTGGTGGCGACTCTTCAGGCCGCCCTCGGCATCGCGACTTTGCTGTCCCTGGTGCCGGTCGGCTTGGCCGCCCTGCACCAGGCCGGTGCTTTTCTTCTGTTCAGCACAGTTCTCTGGGCATTGCACGGCATCAGGCTTACGGACGCTGGCCGTGCGGCGACTTATACCAAGTTGCAGTGATCGGAACCGATCACTGCCCCCTCAGCAACTGTCTTTGTCAGGCAGCGGCAGCTTCGGGTAAATCCCGCCCGGGTAAATCCCGCCATGGCTTGGCGTCCCTGACCAGGGCGTTGAGGATAGTGATGAGCTTGCGGACGCAGGCGATGATGGCGACCTTCTTGGGTTTTCCGCGGCTGATGAGGGTGTCGCGGAATTGGCGCATGACTTTG
>JARLJB010000342.1 GCA_031291415.1 Telmatospirillum sp. | reverse complement strand
CTGCACAAGGTCCGGATATTCTATTTCTGCGGCGCCGACGAAGCCGGCGCGGGCGATGCCGCCGCGCTCGTGACGAACCGGCTGGGCAAGGCCGAACTCGTTGAAATAACCGGATCAGAACTGAAGCGCGATCCGCCGCGACTGGCCGACGAGGCCCGATCGACGTCGCTGTTCGGCGACAAGCGGATCATCCGTGTAACCATGTCGGGCGATGAGGCGCATGACGCCATTGCTGCGCTGGCCGCCGATCCGGTGTCCGGCTGGCCGGTGCTGGTCGTGGCCGGTGGCGCGACTGACAAATCCCGCGTCGCCAAACTGCTGACGGATCGCGACGACGCGCTGGTCACCGTATTTTACCCCCCTGACACACGAACGGTTGCCGAGGCCGTGCGAAACGGCGGTGATGCAGCAGGGCTGCGGCTGAACAGCCAGTTGGCCGAACGGATCGCGCTGGCCGCAGGGCTCGACACGCGCATTGCACGCGGCGAAGTCGAGAAATTGGCACTCTATCTCGACGCCAGCCCGGAATCACCCAAGACAGCCTCGCTCAAGGATCTTGCCGCGATCGGCACCGAGACCGGAGACGACAGCATGGCGCCAATCGTCAACGCGACACTGGGCGGCTTGACCGACCGACTCAGGCACGAACTGCCCCGGCTTGCCTCGGGAGACATCAATCCGGTTGGCTTGCTGTTGGCTTTCGAACGCCGCGCGGTCCAGTTGGCGCAACTTGCCGCCAAGCTCGGGCCCGGTGGCAATGTGAATGCCCTAATTGAACAGGAAGCGCAGGCAAGACGCATCTTTTTCAAGGACAAAGCCGATCTTATGCTGCAACTGCACAAATGGCGAGGCGCTCGTCTCGAGCGCCTGCTGAACCGCCTTGCCCTGTTGCACCGCGCGATGCTGACCGACAGTGCAGGCGCACAGCTGCGGTTGCAACAAGGGCTGGCCGAGATTGCGCGCGCTGCTGCGCGCTGATTCGCCACGCCTTGCCGACCCATCGAGCGGTCCTCATCAGCCACTATGCGCGCACCATCACGTGCGTTTCATGCAGCGATGGGTCTGGAAATAAAAAATGACTCCATGCGACTTTAAATAAAGCGTCGGTTCAGCGGAAAAAATTAATTTTCTAAAAATGCGCACAGCTACAGGAAATACGTTATAAAATTCCACGGATAATTCTTATTTAATTCGTTTACCCGCAACGTCCGCGCTCGCTATGTTTTGAAACAACGCGATTTCTTGATTCGAGCGCAGATGGACGGCGCCCGAATTTTCCCGCGTCGACAAATGGCCCGACGGCGAAACGGTTAATGTCTACTTTTTCACTTAGCTAAAATGGGCCAAAGGTCAGCTTCGCCGGAAATGATGAGTTGAGCACAGTGCACGACGAAGCGACATTTCACCAAGAAACTAGCGGTTGCACCGAATCGGATTTTTCCGTAATTGATGCAACGCAAAATCTCTTGGCGCCAACATTTCAACACGACTTGAGGCTTTGGACAGCAGATGCACGGGGGGGGGGGGCGGGGTGACATGACCATGACCACCAATCATGCCTTTGTGCTGCCGAGCAAAGATGGTTCCGGCACGGGCGACAGGCGCCGCTTCACGTTGCCGCTGGGCCCTTCGCTTGAACGTCGGCGGTTGCAAATTTACCTTGCACTGATGGCGTTCGATGCGGTCGGCATCGCGGTGGCGTTCCTGTCGGTTGGCCGAACTCTCGCCACAAACAATGATCGCAGCATTCTGGCCGATCTGGTACTGCTGTTCATCCCGGTCTATTGGGCCGTCGCCCTCAGCCTGCGACTTTATTCGGTCAGGGCGCTGACAGCGCTTCGCTTTGCGCAATCGCGGGTGGTCTATGCGCTATTCGGAACGGTCACCACGCTGATCTTCATGGCTTATCTGGCACACAGCCCACTCACGGTGGGTCGGCTGCCGATGGGTGTCAACGTGCTGGCAGCGGCCATCGTCTTGGTCAGCATCCGCAGCGTGATGCGCCGATTTGTGCTGCTTCGCTGCGGCCCGACGGCTGAAAACGTTCTCATTATCGACGATGGCGGCGTACCGGTGCGGCTACCTGGCGCCTGGACCATCAAGACACGCGAACACAATCTCAAACCCGACTTTTGCGACCCCCACATGCTCGACCGCCTCGGCCTGTTCATGACCAACATGGACCGCGTGCTCGTCTCTTGCGAACCCGAACGCCGCGCAGCTTGGGCCATGATTTTCAAAGGTTCGAATGTCTCCGGTGAAATCGTCGATCCCGATGTCCATAGCCTGGGCGTGGTCGGCGCGCGTCGCGGCCATTCCTTTGGCACTCTGGTCGTCTCGGTCGGCCCGCTCAGCGCGCTCGACCGAGCGATCAAGCGCGCGATGGACATCGCGACTGCCGGCTCGGCACTGCTCTTCCTGCTGCCGTTGCTGATCTGCGTGGCCATCCTGATCCGCGTCGAGGATGGCGGTCCGGTATTCTTTCTCCAACAGCGTCAGGGGCGAAACAACCGGCTGTTCTGGATCTACAAGTTCCGTTCGATGCGCGTCCAGCAACTCGACCTTACCGGAGCCCGTTCTGCCAGCCGCGATGACGAGCGCGTCACGCGCATTGGCCGGATCATCCGCCGCACCAGCATTGATGAACTGCCACAATTGATCAATGTGTTGCGCGGAAATATGAGCGTCGTGGGACCGCGCCCGCATGCTATCGGCTCGCTCGCCGGCAACAAGCCGTTCTGGGAAGTCGATCCGCGGTACCTGTTGCGCCATTCACTGAAGCCGGGCTTGACCGGGCTCGCTCAGGTGCGCGGGCTGCGCGGGGCGACGGACACCGAGATCGACCTCACCCATCGCCTTCAGGCCGACCTTGAATATCTCGACGGCTGGACTGTCCTGCGTGACGTGAAGATAATCCTCGGGACAATCAAAGTTCTGCTTCACGACAAGGCGTTTTAAAGCGTGGCGCAGATTTATTGCGGCACGCTCTAAACCAGCGGTCAACCAACGGCTGACATAACCGATCCGGCGACGAGGCCGCGACCGGCTCCAATCGCGCACGCTTGCGATACGAAAGTGGAATCATTGGTAAAAGTTCTTGTAACCGGATCGGCGGGATTCATCGGCTTTCACCTTTGCCGTTGCCTGCTTGAGGAAGGCTTTGACGTCGTCGGCTACGATGCGATGACCGACTATTATGATGTCAGCCTGAAGCGCCGACGCCATGCGATGCTTCTTCAGTCCGCCCGATTCAAGGCGACCGAGGCGCGACTTGAAGACATGGCGGCTTTGACAAGGGTATTCATCGACGAACAGCCCGATGTCGTGGTGCATCTCGCCGCACAAGCGGGCGTGCGCTACAGTCTCGAAAATCCGCGCTCGTACCTCGAAAGCAATCTCGTCGGCTCATTCAACGTGCTGGAATGCGCGCGTGAATTTACCATCGGACATCTGCTTATGGCATCGACGTCGTCGGTCTATGGCGCCAACACAACGATGCCCTACAGCGAAAAGCATCAGACCGATCATCCGCTCACATTTTATGCTGCAACAAAAAAATCAACCGAAATCATGGCCCACAGTTATTCGCACTTGTGGAACCTCCCTACGACCATGTTCCGCTTTTTTACGGTCTACGGGCCGTGGGGCCGCCCCGACATGGCGCTGTACAAATTTGTCAAAGGCATTTTCGAAGGAACGCCGATCGACATTTACAACCACGGCGAAATGTATCGCGATTTCACCTATGTCGCCGACCTGGTTCACGCGATTCGCCTGCTGATCGATGCAGTGCCCATGCGGGCCGATGATCCGACGAATATTCCCGAATGGGATACGCTAAGCCCCTCCGCCCCGTTCCGCGTGGTCAATATCGGCAACTCCGACAAAGTGAAGCTGACCGATTTTATCGACGCGATTGAGGACGAGTGCGGCCGCAAGGCGATTCGCAATTACCTAGAGATGCAAAAAGGCGATGTTCCAGCGACTTGGGCTGATGCAACCCAGTTACGCGAATTGACGGGCTACGCTCCCTCGACTCCGATTCGGGAAGGTGTTCACGCCTTCGTCAATTGGTATCGCGACTATTTCGGAACATGAAACAAAGCGCCGCCCCAACAATGCGTTGCCGCAATTTCGATTTTTGCGACATAAATATTGGCGTTTTCAGCATGATGCATACTTTATTGCGCGCATGGGCAAATCGCCTGATTTTTAATCCGTTTCGG
>JARLJB010000059.1 GCA_031291415.1 Telmatospirillum sp. | reverse complement strand
CGTCGTCGATCCCCTCGTCATGCCGGTCGGCGCCATCAACACCGCCGGTGTCCGGCTGATGCACCTCTTGCGCCGGCTGCACGACGAGTTGAAGGTCAACACCTCCTGCGGCGCTTCGAACTTCTCCTTCGGCCTGCCCAACCGGCGCGGCCTCAACTCCGCCTTCCTGCCGATGATGATCGGTGCCGGCATGACGTCGGCGATCATGAACCCGTTGCACGCCGAGGACATCCAGGCGGTCATCGGCGCCGACGTGGTGATGGGTCACGACCCGAACTGCATGGCGTGGATCCGCAAGTATCGCGAACCGGCTCCGGAAGGTGCGGGCGGCGAGGGCGGCGGCCGTCGTGGTGGCCGCGAAGGACGCCGCCGTTCGGCGACGTGATTTCAGGGCGAATAAGCGGGATGCTTCGTCCACTCGACCAGCCCGGGCAGCGAGTGCAACAGCCGGCCGGGCTGGTCGGCGTCGGCGAGTCTGGTCGCGATGTCTAGTAGGTCCAGCCGGATGACCGGCAGCGCGTGGAACACCAAGCCGTAGACGATGGCGACCTGCAGCGCGATGCCGATGGCGAAACCGATGGTGAGCTGCAGGGTGAGCAGGGTCGCGACGATAGCGCGGTCGTGCTTCGCCACGCCATGCCCCTCCGGCATTCTCGCCAGGAGCCAATGGGAGAGGCCGGGCACGCCGCGGATGAACGATGCCGCGCCGATCATCAGGTTGATCATGCTGGGCAGAAGCGTCGACAACAGCAGCGCGTAGACCCAGTAGAATTCCGGTTCGCCCGGCGTCTTGGCGATGCCGGCGAGGAGGTCGCGCACGTCGAGGATGCTGGCGTCGGGACCGCCGCGCAACATCGCCACGTCGTTGAACAGCTGGATCGCGAAGACCATCGTCACGGCCAGCAGTGCGATTACCGCGACCGAGATCACCACGTCCAGCACGGCATAGAGGACCGGCCACAGCCCGTCGCGCTCCAGCCCGCGCCGCAACAACCCGCGCGTGATGCCGAGCGAAAGCCAGTCAAACGGCGCATTGATCAAGGTAAGCAACCCTAAGAATAGCAATACGGCCCCTTCCTGGTGCCAGTATGCAGATTGGCTCACCCAAATGGGCTTTGAAATAAGAAATAGTATCAAAATGGCGAGTTGAGCCAAACTTGGCAGTTCAAAGTCGCGTTTTAGTCGCCAAAGTATTTGAATGGGCAAGAAGATGATGCCAATTATTAATGCAGAAATTCCGAATAACATCATTGGAAGAAAATAACCACCAATTAGATATTCGACCAGAGAGCGCAAGACCGAATCGACGCCAAAAAAAAGAATAAGAAAGGGGAGTGGTGCGGATGATTTAATTCCCCCAAACCGGAGCTGTGCAGCGCCAATAGAAAGTGTGGTCGCGTAGACGATAATTCCAGGAATAGGACCGGCAACGGTTACTCCGAGCAACCCGAAGAAAACCATCGAAGTTATCGACCAAGCTACCTTGTGCCACACGAAATTTGCTTCATAAATTTGTCTATATGCAAACGTCTGTCCTAGAACTGCTACGGCCGCCAACAGCCTCCGCCAACCGTCCAGTTCGGTCAGGCTAAGCGCGCGCTCGCCAATCCCGACATGACTGAACAGCGTCCAAATGACGAAGACGGTCACAATTGGATAGAAAAAGGCTAGCTGGAGGCAACGGTCGAAGGACGGACCGGTCCATAGCGCAGCCGGTGTCTGCAAACCGAAGACACTATTGAACCTCTCCCTGTTCTCCTGTCCCGCATCGCCAAAGAAGAGGTCGACCCAGCCGAGGAACCGCGTCAGCCGTCTCGCATATACCCTGGCGCCCCAGCCGCCGTGAGAGAGACTGTCGCGGATCTTGTCGTAATCCTGGCGTCCGGCCGTGGCGAGTCCCTGCCCGCCACAGCCGAGAATGGCGAAATAGCGGTTGTAGCTGAGGCGCACGGCCAGAGTGACGGCCATGCCGACAACGGATGCGAGCACCACGAGGCCGCGCCCCACGGCGTCGTCCGGCAGGTGCAACCAGGCGACGAAGCCGGTGATGAAGCCGCCGATCGTGCTACCGCCGAAATGCCCGATCACGCGTCCATGCGCATCCGGAGGGTCGGCATCGTCCGAAACGTCCTTCGTCATCCCGCGCGCCCCAAGCCCGCAACGACCAGATGCATCAGCCTAGGGCATCAACGGGGGGCGGACAACCGGGGGGATGTCAGATAGAACGCGCAACCCGTTGCCAAATGTCGGCCTTGATCCCGAAGGCATTCGCTGCTCAATGGGAGCCTGCCGTCGTATCTGTCCGACGCCGCATCGTTGCTCGATCCGCTGCGCCGTTACCGTCCTGATCGTCCCGATGGAGAATTTCCGGACATGCCCCCCCGCCTCAAGCGTCTGATCGGCGCGATTGTCATTCTGGTCTTCGTCATCGTCTACGCCTTCATCGCCTCGTTCGTCGGCGATGCGGTGGTGGCGTCGACGTCGCGCCTCGTGCAGGTCCTCTATTTCGCCGTT
>JARLJB010000341.1 GCA_031291415.1 Telmatospirillum sp. | reverse complement strand
GGCGCCCTTGGCGGTGATCGGAAAGGCATAGCCGACTTCATCGACATAGATGCTGACCGCAGGCGATGCGCCAAGGCTTTCCTCGTAGAACCCGACCCCGCGCAGTGAAAACACCGGCGCGCCCTTCTGGCTCTGGGCGAAGACGAAGCCGGGCACGACCTTTGCCAGGTCGGCCGTATCGGTGATGCCCTTCTTGGCCAGATCGGCACCACCCAGCGCGGTGATCGCCATACCGACATTGTTGATCGATTCGCTGCGCTTTTGCGCAGTTACGACGATCTCGCCCACGGTTGGCGAATCGGTCCCGGCCGCTGGCGGCGCCGTTTCCTGCGCCATGACAGGGGTGAACCCGGCCAGGATACTCGTGGCAAAAAGGCACGAAAACAGTTTATTGCGCTTCACAGGCGTACTCCTCCCAGAAAATCCGTCCCCAGACGCGCGACATTGGACTGCCGCTGACGACTCTATTTATTTATACCAATGTATTGTCATATACCGCAAAATGTCAATACATTGACATAATGTCGTGGGATGATCGTTTGTCGGGCTCGTATCGCCGGTCGGCTCAGGCGTTCAGGGCGGGGTAATGCCGGACCAGCGCCGCGCGGATCCAGTCGGGAATGGCGATCGCCTTCAGGTCGCGGATCGACACGAAACTCGAAACGCTGTGCAGTTCATAGCAGTGGCGATCCTGCTGGCGCGCGCTGACGCGCAAGGCCACGGAACTTGTGCCCAGCCGTACCGGCGTCACCACGCAGTCGAGCGGAGCCATCGGGGTCACCGGGGATTGGAAGCTGCTTTCGAGCCGGACGAATGGCATGCCCAATCCATGCTCTTCCTGGAGCGCATACCAGCTCTGTCCGTCGAGCACGGATTCCCAAAAGACCTCGATTGCCTCGATGGCGATGCCGACCAACCGGCCGGTATAGGCAATCTTGGCGGGATCGCAGTCGACAAAGCTGACTTTGCGCCGCCATGAAAAGCCGGACATCGCCCCATACCCTTCAGAAAAAGGCCTGGAGGCCGGTGATCGCGCGCCCCAGGATCAGCGCGTGAATATCGTGCGTCCCCTCATAGGTGTTCACCGTCTCAAGGTTCACCATGTGGCGAATGATCTGATATTCCTCGGAAATACCATTACCGCCGTGCATATCGCGCGCGACCCTCGCGATCTCCAGCGCCTTGCCGCAGTTGTTGCGCTTGACCAGCGAGATCATTTCGGGCGCAGCCTGCGCGCTGTCGAGCAGGCGACCGACCTGCAACGAGGCCTGCAGGCCCAGTGAAATCTCGGTCATCATGTTGGCGAGCTTCAACTGGAAGATCTGCGTACCGGCCAACGGCTTGCCGAACTGCCGACGGTCAAGGCCATACTGGCGCGCGGCATGAAAGCAGAACTCCGCCGCACCCAGCGCGCCCCATGAAATGCCGTAGCGCGC
>JARLJB010000058.1 GCA_031291415.1 Telmatospirillum sp. | reverse complement strand
TTGGGAACCGATCTACGGGTATCATCAGGGCCAGCGGTCATGTGCACCGCACTCATAGGCCGTACACATGACCGTATCCGACTTGACTGCTCTATCCGTCACTTTCCCCTTGCAATGCAGGGACCGTCCACACATGACGAGACAGAGCGGACGAAGATGTAGGCGATCTGGTGATCGTCATCACCGGGCAGGACCCTTGGAGGACAAGAGCATGGACGTCGACCGTCTCTTCGCAATGGCTCTTGCGAAGCATCAGGACGGTTTTCTTGACGAGGCGGTGGCGACCTATCAGCAGGTTCTCGCGTCGATCCCCGATGCGATTCCGGCATGGGTCAATCTGGGCCTCGCCTGGCAGGGGTTGGGTCATCTTCCGCAGGCGGCATCGGCCTTGTGCCGGGCCGTCGTCCTGGCGCCCGAGTCTCCGATGGCCGTCGATCTTTGCAATGATCTCGGAAATCTCCTCAGCGCCCAGCGGCGCTTCGCCGAAGCCGAGACGATTTTCCACCGGGCGATCTCGCTCGGTCCGGAGTTTGCCCAACCCTATAACAATTTGGCGGCGATGCAGGTCGATGCCGGGGAGCCGGCTGCCGCATTGGCCGCCTGCCGGCGAGCCCTGGCCATCCAGCCCGAAAATCCGCAGGCCTTCAACAATCTCGGCAACGCGCTCATGGAACTGGGGCAGACGGAGGCGGCTGTCGGCGCCTTCATGCGCGCCTTGTCCTTGCAGCCGGATTTTGCCGAGGCGGCCACCAACCTCAGCGGCGCCTTGATCGACCAAGGGGCCAGCGAGGCTGCCATTGCTCTTTGCCGGCAGGCGATCGCCCTCCGGCCGGAGCAGGCCGACGTCTACAACAATCTCGGCAATGCGTTACGGGAGGCGGGACGCCTGGCCGAGGCGGCGAAGGTGTTCCAAAGGGCGCTTTGGCTGGCGCCGGATGACGCGGAAATCCATTACAACGCATCCTCCGTATTGTTGAAACGGGGGGATTTCGCGGCCGGCTGGCGGGAATTCGAATGGCGCAAGAGGACCGAGCGCAGCGCCTTTCGCAAGATGCCGCTGCCCGGCCCGGAGTGGAACGGCCAGTCTCTGCATGGCAAGACGCTGCTGCTCTACGCCGAGCAGGGACTGGGCGACGTTCTGCAGTTCGTTCGTTATGTTCCCGAAATCGCGGCGCGGGTCGGTGGACCGGTGGTATTGCGTGTCTTTCCGCCCCTCCGGCGCCTGTTGACGGGCTTTCCGGGAACCGTGGCCGTTGTGTCGACCGACGATCCTCTGCCGGACTATGACTGCCATATGCCGCTGATGAGTTTGCCGATGTGCTGTGGGACGGTTCTGGAGACGATTCCGGCCGCCGTTCCCTATCTCTTCGCCGAGCCGTCGGCGGTGCAGGGCTGGCGCGACCGTCTGGCGGCTTTTCCTGGGCGGAAGGTCGGTCTTGTCTGGGCCGGCGATCCCCGGCCGCATCAGCGCGGCGCCCATCTCATGGATCGGCGGCGCAGTCTGGCTCTTGCCCAGTTCGTGGACGCCCTGCGGGTTCCGGGCATCCAATGGATCAGTCTGCAAAAGGGGGGGGCTGGTCTGCAGGCGCGGATGCCGCCCGCCGGCGCCGACTTGTGGGATCCGATGGATGAGATCGGCGACTTCGCCGATACGGCGGCTCTGGTGTCGGCTCTCGATCTCGTTGTGACGGTCGACACGTCGGTGGCCCATCTGGCCGGTGGGCTCGGCAAACCCTTTTGGCTGGTCTCCCGCTTCGACGGCTGCTGGCGTTGGCTGGATGGTTGCGAGCATTCTCCCTGGTATCCGACGGCGCGGATCTATCACCAAACCGCATGGAGTGACTGGCGTCCGGTGCTGCGTCGATTGAGCCTCGATCTTGCGCGGTGGGTGACGATGACGGCAATCGGTTGACTCCGAAAATCATTCAAGAATGAATGATAAACGATAAAAATTACATTTACAGCGAGCAACCTTTGGGCTAGACGGTTGCCTTTCAGGCAACCTGCCTTTTTGCCAAAGGGACTCGCTATGAGTAATAAAACGCTGGTGTTCGTTTCGGTGTTCGCCATGACTTCGAGTGCGTTCTGCGCTTCATCTGCTGCCGACGAGACGACGAAGTCCGAAAATTCCGGACGGCAGGGGAGTTTCTCCGACCGCTTCACCGACACGGCGAATTGGGACGTCACGCTGGCGACCGGCGGCGTCTTTTCGCCAAGATATGAAGGGTCGAACCGGACCACCGTCAGCGGTGGCGGTCTTGCCAATGCCTCCTACGATAAAGGAACCTTCTTTTTCGGCATGAGCGGCATCGGCGTGAAACCGATCAAGGGGGACAACTATGGCGTTACCGTTGCTCTTGGCTACAACGGTGGCCGTGACGAAAAGGACGACCGCCGGAATTTGCGTGGTCTGGGCGATGTCGATTGTTCCCTCCTCGGCAATGTCTCCGGGGAGTACACTCTCGGTCCCGTCACTTTCGGTTTGGATGTCGCCAGGGCCTTGTCGGGCAAATATGGCACAACGGCCGATCTCTCCGTCGGGTCGGGCGTGCCCGTCACCGAAACGGTTACCTTGAATGGCGCCGTCCATACAAAATTGGCCGACGCCGACCACATGAGGAATTTTTTCGGGGTGTCGACACGGCAGTCCGCCGCTTCCGGGAAAAGGGCTTTCACGCCGGATGCGGGGGTGAAGAGCGTTGGCCTGTCGGTAAATGCGGTCTATCAAGTAACCAAAAGTTGGGCGTTTTCCTCGACCGTGGCAACCGATTGGCTGGTTGGCGATGCCGGCCGCAGTCCCGTGACGGTCAAGCGGGCGCAGATATCGGGAAATCTCGGAGTTGTCTATTCATTTTGAAACAATCACGGAAATGGCGAAGTTTTAGCGAAATTCATCACCATCACGGCGTCAGGCATTCCGATTTCTGCGCTTGCCGCAGTTGGCACGCTTCGTGATAGGAGCACGCGTCATGAAAGGGAATCGGTGGGCGGTTCCCGATCGGCGCCGAATTTGCGCGAATTGGAGAAAAGCGAGATGCCATCGAATTCGATGGAACGGCAGGGGAGTCTATCGATCGGCCCGACGCGGTCGGTCTTACATCGGTTCCGATGGTGGGGCATCGCGCTGGCCGGGACGGTTTGTTTCGGTGCCGGGGGCTACTATGCCTGGCAGCAGGTCAGCTCGAAGTCGGCCAAGGAAGCCGATCCCCACGTTTCGGCCCTGACGGTGACGGTTGCCCGGGCGGAAAACGGAATCATTCCGCGCAGTCTGATGGTTACCGGTTCACTCGCCGCCCGCGATGAATTGCCGATCGGTACAGAAACCAGCGAATTGGCTTTGTCGGAAGTGCTGGTCGACGTCGGTGATCATGTCAAACAGGGGCAGCTGCTTGCCCGCTTCAACGACAAGGTGCTGCGGGCGCAGCTGCAGCAGGCCGAAGCCTCCCTGCGGGAGGCCGAGGCCAATGTCTTCGAGGCCAACGCCAACGCCAGACGCGCCGACGAGTTGGCAAAAACCGGCTGGATGAGTGGCAAGGACCACGACAACCGCCGCGCCACGGCATTGACCATGGAGGCAAGGGTCGGCGTCGCGCGGGCCAATCTGGCTCTGGCCGAAGCCAAATTGCGACAGGCGGAATTGCGTGCGCCGGCCGATGGGACGATCACCTTGCGCAATGCGCATCTGGGCGCCGTGGTGTCGGCCGGCAATGGTGAATTGTTTCGCATGATCCGGGACGATCGCATCGAACTGGTGGCCGAATTGCCGGAAACCGATCTGGCGGCTGTTCGGGTCGGGCAAGCTGTCGTCTTGACTATCGACGGCGTGACATCGCCTTCCGGCGGGACGCCGGGCGTGGTTCGGCTGATCGAACCGACCGTCGACGTCAAAACCAGAATCGGCCGTGTCCGGGTCGACGTTGGCAAGGAATCCGGCCTGCTGCCGGGCATGTTCGCGACCGGGCGCGTTTCGTTGGGACAAACCGAGGCATTGGTTGTGCCCGAAAAGGTCATCGTTTATCAGGACGGCAAGCCGGTGGTTTTCGTCATCGACGCCACCGGCAAGGCCGACCCGCGACCCATCGTGCTGGGCGCGCGCGACCGCGGTCGCATTGAGGTTTCGGCGGGACTTCAACCGGGTGAGCGGCTGGCGCTGCTGGGAGCCGGCCATCTGAAGAGCGGCGACCATGTCACGATCGTCGATACGCCGGCCGAGCAGGCCTCCGGTTCCACCCCTCGCAGCTATTGAGGACCGTCATGTCGAACGGGAACATCTCGGCTCTGGCGATCCGTCATCCAATACCGCCGATCGTCTTGTTTGCTGTGCTGGTGTTCGCCGGCATCGCCAGCTATCTGACCCTCGATGTCGCCAACAACCCGGACATCGACTATCCGGTGGTGACGGTTTCTGTTTCCAGGCCGGGCGGCGCGCCTGCCGAGCTTGAGACGCAAGTCACCAAGAAGATCGAAAATGCGGTCGGCAGTATCACGGGATTGGATCATATCACCTCGACGGTGGTCGAAGGATCGTCGCAGACGGTCTTGGAATTCAAGATCGGTTACAACACCGATCGCGCCGTCAACGACGTCCGCGATGCCGTTTCCCGCGTGCGGTCCGAGTTGCCGCAGGACATCTACGAACCGCAAGTCGCCCGCCAGGATGTCTCAGGCAGCGAGATCCTGATCTACAACATCACCTCTTCCAGCCGCTCGATCGAGGAGCTGTCCTGGCTGGTCGACAACGACATGACGCGGACGCTGAACCATGTGCCTGGCGTCGGGCTTGTCGAACGGTTCGGCGGGCAGACCCGGGAAATCCGGGTCAATCTTGACCCCCGGCATCTGATGGCGGCCGGGATTACCGCCGACGAGGTCAACGAGCAACTGCGTAACCTCAATCTGGATATGCCCGGAGGTCGCGGCAACGTCGGCAAGGCCGAACAGTCGATCCGGACGTTGGGCGGCGCCCACAGCGTGGAACAATTGGCCGACACCGAAATCGCCGTCCCCAATGGCGGCAAGGTCAGGTTGAAGACCCTGGGGGAAGTCTCCGACGCCAGTTCCGAACTGCGGACCATATCGCGCCTCGACGGCTTGCCGAGCCTGGGGTTCGCCATTACGCGCGCGCCCAACTCCTCGGAGGTGGCGGTCGCCGACGGTGTCGCCAAGGCGATCGTCCAGATGAAGAAGGACTACCCCGACGTCCAGTTCCAGTTGGTGCTCGATTTCGTGAAGTTTACCAAGGAATCCTTCCTTGCCTCGATCGAATCGCTGGTGCTGGGCACGCTTCTCGCGGTTGGCGTCGTCTGGTGGTTTCTGCGCGATGGGCGGGCGACGGCGATTTCGTCGCTTGCCATGCCGCTATCGACAATTCCCACCTTCCTGGCAATGAAATGGCTGGGCTTCACCTTGAACAGCGTCACCCTGCTGGCCTTGGCACTGGTGGTGGGAATTCTGGTCGACGACGCAATTGTCGAGATCGAGAACATCGTGCGCCACATCCATCTCGGAAAACGGCCCTTCGCCGCGGCTTTGGACGCCGCCGAGGAAATCGGCCTGGCAGTGGTCGCCACGACCTTGACCATCGTTTCGGTCTTTGTGCCCGTGTCCTTCATGCCCGGGGTTTCCGGTCAATATTTCCGGTCATTTGGCATCACAGTGGCGGTGGCGGTGCTGTTTTCCCTATTGGTCGCCCGTTTGCTGACGCCGATGATGGCTGCCTATTTCCTGAAGCCCCGCCAGGAGATCCAACACCGTCCGAAATGGATGGGAACCTATCTGCATCTACTGGGCTGGTGTCTTGGCCACCGCCGCTGGACCGTGGCCGGCGGCGTCCTGGTCCTGCTTCTTTCCATCGGGGTCGCGCTTATGCTGCCGTCCGGTTTCCTGCCGAACCAGGACGTCGGCTTTTCGGTCCTCGAGTTCCAACTGCCGCCGGGCGCCACGCTGGAGGAGACCGACACCGTCAATCAGCAGTTGACGACGCTTTTGAAGGCCAGGCCGGAAGTCGCAAGCGTCTGGGCGCGGGCCGGTCGTGGCGGCAAGATTCAGACGGGCCGCCTTTTCGTCATCCTGACCGACCGCAGCCGTCGCACGGATCGCAAGACCTTCGAAGCGGCGATCGAGCCGGAACTGCGGAAGGTCCCCGGCATCCATATCGGCTTTCTCGCCGTCGACGGCTTTGCAGCCAAGGACGTCAGCGTTCTTCTGACCTCCAACGACGGCGAGGCGCTGGAGGTCGCGGCCAACGAGCTGCGACGGCAAATGCAGGCGTTGCCCTATCTTGCCAACGTCGCCTCGACCGCCGCCCTGCAGCGTCCGGAAATCATCATCAGACCGCGCGCCGTTCTTGCCGCCGAGCAGGGCGTCTCGGTATCTTCGATCGCTCAGGTGGCGAAGATCGCGACGCTTGGCGAGATTGATACCAACAGCGCGAAATTCAACCTGGCCGACCGTCAGGTGCCGATCAGAGTTCTGATCGATCCGAAATGGCGCGACGATCTCGACATGCTGTCGCTTCTGCGTGTCCGCACCGCCTCGGGCCAGCTTCTGCCGCTGACGTCGGTCGCCGAGATCGCCATGGGATCGTCCGCCGCCGAGATCGACCGCTTCGACCGCGCCCGGAAAGTGTCGGTCGAGGCGGATCTGCATGGCAAGGATCTAGGCGACGCCATGGCGGAAATCAATCGATTGCCAATTCTCCGGGATCTGCCGGCCGGCGTCAGCCATCCCAGTTACGGCAATTCCGAAGAGATGCAGATCATGTTCGTCGGTTTCGCCCTGGCCTTGCTGACCGGTCTTCTTCTCAATCTGGCGGTTCTGACGGTGCTGTTTCGCAACGTCTTTCAGCCCTTGACCATCATGACGGCTTTGCCGCTGAGCCTGGGCGGCGCTTTCGTGGCGTTGCTGGTGTGTCACATGACGCTGTCGATGCCGGCGCTGATCGGCATCATTATGTTGATGGGGATCGTCACCAAGAACTCGATCCTGTTGGTGGAATACGCCATCATGGCCCGCCGTGACCGCGGCATGGACCGCTTACAGGCCTTGATGGATGCCGGTGCCAAACGGGCGCGGCCGATCCTGATGACGACCATTGCCATGGTCGCCGGCATGGCGCCGATTGCCTTGGGGTTGGGTAATGACGCGGAGTTCCGCCAGCCGATGGCCGTGGCGGTGATCGGCGGATTGCTGTCGTCGACTTTGCTGTCTCTGGTCTTCATCCCGGTGATGTTCACCATCCTAGACGATATCCAGAACTGGCTTGCTCCGAAATTCAGCCGCTGGCTGACCCCGCGAGAGGAGCCAGGTGCGTCTGTCGCGGGGTCAGCCAGCTTGAACGCTGATACCAATGCCCGTTGATCGGCATCGATATTGGAGAGAATAGATGCTCGATAGCCTCCTCGATCTGCGCATCTTCACACGGGTCGTTGGAACCGGGAGCCTGTCGGCGGCTGGCCGCGAGCTGAACCTGTCGCTGGCGGTGGTCAGCAAACGCCTGGCGGCGCTGGAGGAACGGCTGGGAACCCGGCTGATCAACCGGACGACCCGGCGTCTCAACACCACCGAGGAGGGTGGCGCTCTCTATGAGCGGGCCTTACACATTCTGGCCGAGGTCGAGGAGGCCGAGGCGGTCGTCACCCATGGGCAGACGGAACCCCGCGGCCTGTTGCGGGTGACCGCGCCGGCTGCCTTCGGCAGGCGCCATGTGGCGTCGGTGGCCCTGTCGCTGACCCGGCGCCATGCCGGTTTGCGGGTCGATCTCGACTTGACCGACCGCGTCGTCGATCTGGTCGACAGCGGGATCGATGTGGCGATTCGCCTGGGGGCGCTACAGGATTCCAGTTTGATTGCCCGCAAGCTGGCCGACAACAGCCGCGTTGTCGTGTGTTCCCCGGCCTATTTGGCCGAGATGGGTGAGCCACAACGGCCGGAGGAACTTGCCGGCCATCGCTGTCTGGTTTTCGCCGATGGCGCCGGGGTGTGGAATTTCGCCGGTCCGCAAGGGCCTGTTGCCCAGAAAGTCGCTGGTCCTTTGCGGACCAATGACGGCGAGGCCGCGCACGCCTGGGCGTTAGCCGGCGCCGGCCTGGTACTGAAATCCATTTGGGATGTCGCCGATGACCTAGCCGCCGGACGCCTGCGGCGGGTCTTGTCCGATTGGAAGACCGATGGCGCGGCAATCTACGCGGTCTATCCGACCAGCCGCCATCTGTCGACCAAGGTCCGGGTTTTTGTCGAGGCGATGACCGCGTGGCTGCGCGGCTCCTCGCAACCGGTCGCCAAAGGCTGATACCTTCGGCTACGAAGGTGCCCCCCGCCGCTCTATCCCTTCGACGGATCGAGCTGCTTGCATTATCTTCCTTTGCCGTGATCATGAAGGCCTCACAATCCGAACGCAGCCCCTTCTTCCGATGGGCGATTTGGCTATCGGTGCTGTTGCACGCGTTGCTGGTTCTGGTTTTGCTCGACGAGGATCTGCCGTGGAGCCGTCTGACCTTGGCCGAACCGCCGCCGATCGAGATCGACTTGGTGCCTCCGCCGTCGACGCCGGAGGCAAAACAGCAGCCGAAACCCAAGGCCCCCGAAACGAAACCTCCGGAGCCGCCCCCCGCGCAGCAGCCACCCGAGCCGAAGCCGCCCGAACCTCCGGATGTTAAACGGGAGGAGAGCCGGAAACCCGAACCGGTGCCGCAGCGTCCGCCGCCGCTGACACAGCCGCAGCTTCAGCCTGGTCGGATTGCGCAGAAATCCTCGGTTCCACATCCGTCCCGCAACGGTGCCGAAGGGACGACGTCGGCACTTGCCATGTCCTCGGGCCCCGGCGTGACGCTCATTCCCAAGGAACAGGCAAAGGCCGGCCGGGCTGGCGCCACCGGACCGGAGGGACCCGAACTGACGCAAAGTGAGCAGGACTTTGTGCTGAGCCAGGTGATGAAATACTGGCATGTGGATTTTCACGCGCCGGAGGCTCGCGGTCTGACGATGGAGGGAGTGTTCTTCGTCCAAGCCGATGGGACGCTGATGTCACCGGTCAACAAAAACGATCCCTGGAATCCCTCGGTTGTGGTCGAGGACTATCCCAAACTGGGGCGTTATCAGCGTGAGGCCGTCGACGGATTCCTGCTGGCGCTTCGCCTCTGCCAACCCCTGGAGCTGCCGTCATCGAAAGGCCCCTGGCCGCGCAAGGTCGTCATCCGATTTGCGTTCGACCAGCTTTAGGCGGACGGACCGCGCCGCGCGGGACGCGGATCGAATCGATGAAATCTATCATTTCAGGGGCAGGAGCGCGGGTGCACAGGCTGACGATCAGTGTCGTCGCAAAGGCGACCGGAACGCCGAACACGCCGGCCGCGATATCGCGAACGCCAAACAATGATCCGCAGAGGCCGGTTTCGACGAGTAGGATATAGCCAAGGCAGATGATCCAGCCGGCGAGCATTCCGGCCACAGCTCCCGGACCGGTTGTCCGTTTCCACCAGATGCCGAGAACGAGGGCGGGGAAAAGACCGGAAGCGGCCAGCGAGAAGGCCCAGCCGACCACCGTGACGATGCCGGCCGGCCGGGTGGAGGCAAACCAGGCAGCCAGCATTCCGGCGATGATCATGGAGGTGCGGGCGACGATTCCATGACGTTCGGGCCGGTCCTTCGCCGTGCAAAGGCTGCTGCCGATGTCGTGGGCGACCGCCTTGCCAATCGACAGCAGCAGGCCATCGGCCGAGGACATCGCCGCCGCCAGGACGCCGGCGGCGACCAGCGCGGCGACCACGAAGGGAAGACCGGCGATCTCGGGCGTGGCGAGGACGATCGCATCGGGATCGATGTGGATATCGGCCATCGACAACGACCCGCCGCCGCCAGTCGTCAGCAATCCGATGCGGCTCCACTCGGCGATCCAACCGGTCGTCGTGGTCAAGTTGTGGCCGGCAGCCTGGGAGATGATTTCCAGTTTGGCAAACGCGGCATAGGCTGGCGCCGTGCTGTAGAGGACGAAGAGAAAAAGCAGGCTCCATGCGACGCTGAGACGGGCTTCCCGAACCGATGGCGTTGCGAAGAATCGGGACAGCACATGCGGCAGGGATGCCGTTCCCAGCATCAGGCAGAACGCCACGCCGAAGAAGTTGACGCCGTCCGTGAGACCCGACGGTGGCAGGAGGCTGGCATCCGTGCTCAACGCGGCGATTCCCTGCAGTGCCCTTCCGTACATCAACTGCGGCAGCGGGAGGCCGGTCGTCTTGATCGACAGGACCACGACGGGAATGAGATAGGCGGTTATCACCACCACATATTGAGCAACCTGCGTCCAGATCAACGCCCGCAAGCCACCCAACAAGGAACAGAGAAGGATGCCGGCCAGACCGACGAACACGCCGGCCGAGAAGTCGATGCCGAGAAACCGCGCAGCAATGATGCCGGTTCCATAAAGCTGGGCGACGACATAGGTGAAGGACACCGAGACAAGGATCGCCGCTCCGATCATTCGTGCAAGCCGACCGCCGTAACGGACCCCGAGAAAGTCGGGAACGGTGAATTGCCCGAATTTGCGTAAGTAAGGGGCGAGAAGGACCGCGACCAGGATATATCCGCCAGTCCAGCCGAGCACGAAAGCCAACCCGTCGTAGCCGGCCGCGTAGATCGCTCCGGCCAGACCGATGAAGGAGGCTGCGCTCATCCAGTCGGCGGCCGTCGCCATGCCGTTGTAGAGCGCGGGAACCTGATAATGGTCCGACACTGGGGCCGTGCGCCCCAGCAATCCCATGGATGCGTAAAAGACGACCGTCAGCAAAATGAAGGCGATGCCGATGATGCGGTCCGGAACACCGGCCAGACTGAGCAGGATGAGTATCGTGGCGCACAGAAGGCAGCCTCCGATGTAGATGGCGAAGACGCGCCCCATGTTTTGCGTGAAATCACCCCTCAGCATGACGCTCCTCAGTCTTCGGCGACGTGGAGATCTTCGTCGACGCGGTTTTGGCGGTGCGCATACCAGAAAATCAGGATGACAAAACCGACCAGTGTCCCGAACGCCGTGAGGAAATAGCCAAGCGGGATGCCAAGCAGAACAAAGCCGTTCAGAAAATTGGAGGCAAGGGGAATGCCGAAACTGATGAAAAACCAGAGGACCAGCACCGTCATCATGAGCTGAGAGGTTTTTCTCCAGTAATGTGGGCTGGTATCCGGCGTTCCGCGAGCCATGTCTTCCCCCTGTTTGTTCTTCTATCATTGCATGTATGATGCCGATGCATACAGTCTGTGGTTGAATGTGGCAAAACACAACAGGTCTTCCCAGCGATATCGGCTTTCCGGTCGCCGATTGTGAATGAAAGCCCTCTTGTCGGCCGGCAACCGGGTGGTTCAGCGGCGGGCGCGGATCAGCAGGGGGCCGGCTGGACAGCGATCCTCGGCGATCGCCGGGCAGAGGCGGAATTCGAGAGATTTGCCGAGGCAGAAGCGGACTTCGCGCAGGGCGCCATTTCCTCTGTCGCAATGGATTGTCAGCATGTCCGGTCGCAGGCCGGGATTGACATCGACAAACCATTGCTTGAGTTGCGAGACATTCGGTTGCGGGCCTTCTTTCGACTGTTCCAGGGCGCGCGGTATCCGAATGTGGCGGAAAGCGCCGAGGACACGGCCGAAATAGTCTTCGGGCGAAAGGCCGCTGCAACTTCCGTGGACCGACCATTCATGGTTGATCAGTCCGGCGCTCGGCATGATCGCCATCATCTCATTGATCACCGGACCTGAGACGCCTCCGGACGTCGGGCAGGATGTCGGCGCGCGGCCACGATCCAATTCCGGCCAAAGGCCGTGGACGACGAAGCCGAGGGACCGAGAAGCGCGGCACTGCGACTGGGCTGCCGTTTTTTCTTCATTTTGCGCGCAATATTCCGGTGACCAGGACAGAGCCAGCAAGAAATAGTCGAAGTCGCCGGCTTGTGGTCCGTCCGCCATCGGCGATTTGGCCATGGCGGCGGTGGGCACGAGAGACAGCAGGATGGAAAGCCGGGCCACCCATTGCAACAGCGGGTGCGGGCAAAACCAATCGGACCGACGGACCTGCGCAGACCTTGTTTCCATTGCCCGAAGACCTTTTCACCATGTCATTTCGTGTTGTCACAAAAAACGAGGTCGTGACCGTTCCGCCAATTTTGCCCCGGGAGTCTGAAGAGCACGAGCGGCAATGTCGTGCAAGCGGGTTGCTCCGCGACCATCGCATGGGCTAAACCTTTGCAAGCCCTGCTCGAGGAGGACCTATGGCGGCCTATCAGTACATTTACGTGATGAAGAACCTGACCAAAACCTATCCCGGCGGTCGGGAGGTTTTGAAGGGGCTTTATCTGTCGTTCCTGCCGGGCGCCAAGATCGGCGTGCTTGGCAACAACGGCGCCGGTAAATCGACCCTGCTGAAGATCATGGCCGGCATCGAAAAGGATTTCGGTGGCGAGGCCTGGGCCGCCGACGGCGTCAAGGTCGGGTATCTGCCGCAGGAACCGCAGCTCGATCCGGCCAAGGATGTCATCGGCAATGTGATGGAAGGCGTGGCCGAAACCAAATCCCTGCTCGATCGTTATGACGCCGTGTCGGCCCGTTTCGCCGAGGAAATGACCGACGACGAAATGAACGCGCTGATCGCCGAACAGGGCGAATTGCAGGAAAAGATCGATCATCTGAACGCCTGGGACCTGCAGCGCAATGTCGAGATCGCGATGGACGCGCTTCGCTGTCCGCCCTCCGACGGCGATGTCGCCAAGCTGTCGGGCGGAGAGAAACGCCGGGTCGCCTTGTGCCGTTTGCTGCTCAGCCACCCCGACATGCTTCTGCTCGATGAGCCGACCAACCACCTGGATGCCGAATCGGTGGCCTGGTTGGAAAAGTTCCTTGAGGGCTATACCGGAACCGTGGTGATCGTCACCCACGATCGTTATTTTCTCGACAATGTCACGGGTTGGATCCTCGAACTGGAGCGCGGCCAGGGGATTCCCTACGAGGGCAATTACACCGGCTGGCTGGAGCAGAAGGAACAGCGCCTGGCGCAGGAGGGCAAGGAGGAAAGTGCCCGCCAGCGGACTATCAAGGAAGAGCTGGAGTGGGTGCGCGCCAGCCCGCGCGCCAGACAGGCCAAGAACAAGGCGCGTATCACCGCTTTCGAAAATCTGGTTGCGGCGGCCAATGAGAAGCAGGCCGGCATCGCCCAGATCGTCATTCCTCCTGGTCCGCGGTTGGGCACCTTGGTGCTCGAAGCCGAACATATCACCAAGGGTTTTGGCGACAGCCTGCTGATCGACGATTTCTCCTTCCGCCTGCCGCCGGGCGGCATCGTTGGCATCATCGGGCCGAACGGCGCCGGCAAGACCACGCTGTTTCGCATGATCACCGGTCAGGAAGCGCCCGATTCCGGGACTTTCAAGTTGGGTGAGACGGTGAAGCTCGGTTATGTCGATCAGTCGCGTGACTCGCTTGCCTTCGACAAGACGGTCTGGGAAGAAATCTCGGGTGGCAACGACGAACTGGAACTGGGTAAGCGCAAGATGCCCAGCCGTGCCTATGTCGCTCAGTTCAACTTCAAGGGTCCGGATCAGCAGAAGAAGGTCGGGCAATTGTCGGGCGGCGAGCGGAACCGCGTGCATCTGGCAAAAATGCTGAAAAGCGGCGCCAATGTCATCTTGCTCGATGAGCCGACCAACGATCTCGACGTCGATACGTTGCGCGCGCTCGAGGAATCATTGGTGGAGTTTCCCGGCTGCGCCGTGGTGATTTCGCATGATCGGTGGTTCCTCGATCGCATCGCCACCCATATCATCGCCTTCGAGGGCGAGAGCCAGGTTGTGTCTTTCGAAGGAAACTACGCAGACTATGAGGTGGATAAGAAACGCCGGTTGGGCGCCGACGCCGACCAGCCGCATCGGATCCATTACAAACCCTTGGTGCGCCGTAAATAAGAGCTCTCGCCCGTGAGACGATGTCGCCAGAAGAAACGCCGCTGCTCGCGGCGTGACGAGCTGGGACGCTGGCCCCACTGGTGAATCTGGCGTCCACGCGGAACTCCGGCATCTCTGCCGGAGTTCCGCGTGGACGCCAGAAAGAAGGAGCCGCGGACGCGCCGGGACGGCGTGTCCCACTTTGAGCCAGCGTCAAGCATAGGCACAAAGGACAGGTTGCCAAATAATTTGGCTCTTCACCTGCTCTTATCTTAATATTAATAACGAATCGCATATTCTCGTCGGGTCCATGCGGATCGCCTGGGACTGGGGAGGGCTTGTGTTGTGCCGAAGAAGCTTCGCGACGACACGCGGGATCTCCTGGTAGAAAGCGCCCTCAGAAAGAGCGAGGAACGCTTCCGGCTGGTTGTCGAATCGGCGCCGAACGCCATGGTGATGACCAACGACCGCGGCGTGATCGAAATGGTCAACGCGCAGGCCGAGCGGCTGTTTGGCTATGCGCGCCAGGAGTTGCTGGGGCAACCCATCGAGATGCTGGTTCCCGGTCGCTTTCGTGCGCAACACCCCAATCTGCGGACGGCGTTTCATGCGGCGCCTCAGTCACGGCCGATGGGCGCCGGACGGGATCTCTTCGCGCTCCGCAAGGACGGCCGCGAGGTCCCCGTGGAAATCGGCCTCAACCCGATCGAGACCGACGAAGGGGTGATGGTTCTTTCGGCGATCGTCGACATTTCCGATCGCAAACAGAAAGAAGAACGTATTCGTGCCGCCCTCAAGGAGAAAGACATCCTTCTTGGTGAAATTCACCATCGGGTGAAGAACAACCTGCAAATCGTGTCCAGTCTTCTTGATCTGCAATCGGTCAGGGTGACCGATCCCATGGCCTTCGAGGTCCTGAGGGACTGCCAGCGCCGCGTCCGCACCATGGCGTCGATCCACCAGATTCTTTACCAATCGCGCGACGTCGTGCAGGTGAATTTCGAAAGCTTTCTCGAAGACCTGGTGCCGACTTTGATGTCGGCTTATGTCACCGATCCCGAGCGCATTTCATTGTCGGTCGGCGCCGTTAACGTGCATTTGCCGATCGGCTCGGCCATTCCTTGCGGCTTGATCGTCAATGAACTGATGTCCAACGCGTTGAAACACGGCTTTCCCGGCGACCGCCGGGGAGAGATCCGTGTCGAGTTCGTCTATCAGTCGGAAAATCAGGTTGCCTTGTCGATCAGCGACAACGGTGTCGGCATTGCCGCCGACCTCGATATCGCCTCGACCGAGACGCTGGGCCTGCAACTGGTGACGATGCTGACCGATCAGCTTGGCGGAACGCTTCAGATCAAGCGGGCAAACCCGACGCGTTTCCTGCTGCATTTCCCGATTGACCGTTGATGAGGAGCAGCCACGATGCCGATAGCCAAGGTTCTGGTGGTCGAGGACGAACGGATCGTCGCCCTCCACCTGCGGCAACAATTGACGCGGCTCGCCTACGATGTCGTGGCGGTTGCCCATAGCGGCGAGCAGGCATTGCTGCAGGTGGCTGCACACCATCCCGATATCGTCCTGATGGACATCCATATTGAAGGCAAGGTCGATGGAATCGATACGGCTCAGGAAATCCGCGCCGGGTTTCGGATTCCGGTGATCTTTCTGTCGGCGCATTCCGAGGAGGCGACCCTGCAGCGGGCGCGGGCCAGTCAGCCATTTGGCTATCTGCTGAAGCCGTTTTCCGAGCGCGAATTGCATGCGACCATTCAGATGAGCCTGGAACGGCGGGCCGTCGAGACCGCTCTTTGGGAAAGTGAGGAGCGTCTCCGGCTTGCCCTCGACGCCGCCGAAATGGGGTCGTGGGAGCTCGATCCCGAGACCGGGTGTCTGTTGCCGGCGGGACAGGCCGAACGGATCTTGGGCTTTCCCGAAGAGGTGTTCTCCCGTAGCTGGGACGATTTCCTGGCCCTGGTCCATCCCGATGACCGATCTTCGGTCATCGGGATGTTCGACTGCGTGATGCAGGATCGTGGACTTTGTCAGGCTGAATTCCGCAGTGGGCAAGACGGCGCCAAGACGCGCTGGCTCAAGGTACAGGGGCGGGTCTTCAAGGTGGGGGAGGCGCGGCGGGTCATCGGCGTCGTTCAGGATGTCACCGACCGTCGAGCCGTGGAAGTCCGGCTTCGGCAGGCGGCGACGGTGTTCGAGGCGATGCAGGATGGCATCGTCATCTTTGACGCGAATCTGAAGATTATTACGGTGAACCAAGGGTTTTCCATCATGAGTGGCTATGGCGAGGAGGAGTTGGCCGGCCGCGAGCTCTATCTTCTGTCAGGGCGAACCAATGAGACCGATATCCGCCGCAACGTCATCGAAGCAACCTTGCTGCATGCCGGTTTTTGGCAGGGCGAAGTGCGGGCGGTGCGAAAGAACGGTGACGTCTTCCCGCTTCAGGTCAAGGTGGCGGCCGTAATGGACACGGCAGGAAAACTGACCCATTACATCGCCATTTGCAGCGACGTCTCAGCCATCCGCCAAGCGGAAACCGATCTCAAATACCTGGCGCACTACGACCCGCTGACCGATCTGCCGAACCGTTTGCTGGCCATGGACCGGCTTGAGCATGCGATGGATCGCTGCGAACGCGGACGACAGCACATTGGATTGCTGTTCATCGATCTCGATCACTTCAAGAACATTAATGACACGCTGGGGCATTCGGTCGGCGATGATCTGTTGAAGCAAGTGGCGCAGCGGATGCGCCGGGCCGTGCGAGCCGAGGATACCGTCGCCCGGCTGGGTGGCGACGAATTCATGGTGATCGTTGAAAACGTCGAGCATGTCGAAGACATCGCCGATATAGCCCGTAAGGTCGTCGCGCTGGTGGCCACCCCCATCGCGGTGTCCGGCAACGATCTTTGCATTTCCGCCAGTGTCGGAATCAGTCTGTTTCCCGAGGACGGCACGTCGCGCGAGACGCTGATTCGCGCAGCCGATACAGCCATGTATGCGGCGAAAGACCTGGGGCGCAGCCGCTACGCCTTTTACACCAATGAAATGACGTCGAACGCGGTCGACTACATGCGCCTCAAGCAGGATCTTCGCCGCGGCTCGGAGCAGGGAGAACTCAGACTGTTCTTCCAGCCGCAATTGGCCCTGTCGGATGGCGCGCTGACGGGGCTCGAGGCTCTCATCCGCTGGCAGCACCCGCAGAAGGGATTGCTGGGCGCCGATCACATCATTCCGATCGCCGAAAAGAGCGGGCTCATCGTCGATATCGGCGAATGGGTGGTTCGCGAGGCTTGCCGCCAGATAAGCCGTTGGACCAGTCTCGGTCTGATGCCGCCGCGCCTGGCCATCAATGTTTCGCCCCAGCAGATACGCCACGGCAACCTGGTTGCCGCCGTGGCCGATGCTCTGCGGGAAACCGGCGTTTCCCCCGACCAACTGGAAATCGAAATCACCGAAAGCCTGTTGCAGGACGAGGGCGGCTGCATCCTTACACTACGAGCCCTGAAGGAGATGGGAGTGACCTTGGCTATCGATGATTTCGGTACCGGCTATTCCTGCCTCAGCTCGCTGAAACATTTACCGATTCAGCGCCTGAAGATCGACCGGAGCTTTGTTCAGGATATCCCGGACGACCGGGACAACGCGGCGATCACCGAAGCGATCATCGCGATGGCGCATCGGCTTGGTCTTGCGGTTATCGCCGAAGGGGTTGAAACCGTGCGGCAGGAGGGTTTCCTGCGTTCGCACGGCTGCGATGACGTCCAGGGGAGGCTGCACGGGATGCCGATGCCCGCCCTGGCGATCGAGGAGATGGTGGACCGCGGTAAGAGACTGGGCCGCTCGCACTGAACGAGCGGCCCAGTTATCAGCCGGCGGCTTTCAACTGGTCGAGTTTGGTACGCATGATCGTCAGCAAGCCGTCGACCCGGCCGCCGTTGGCCTGCAAGGCCGCGGCATAGTCGGAACGGTGCGTGATGGCCATGCTGACCCCTTCGACCACGATGTCGATGACGTGGAAGGACCCGTCATCGGCTTCCTTCAGTCGCCACTGCACCGGGATTTGCGTCCCTTGGGCGCGCAGAATATGGGAATCAACGAACCAATTGCGGTCGCCATCCTTTGTCGCGCTGACGGTTTCCAGGCTCTCGCCATTGTAGTCCTGGAAACGCTTGGACCAGGTCAGGACGGTGATTTCCTCGAATAGGCCGAGGAATTCCTGCTGCTGCTCCGGGGTCGCCGTGCGCCACGAGCGCGACAACACAAAGCGGCCGATCTCCGGGATGTCGAAGGCGGAGACAAAAAGTTTACGGAAGCGATCGTCGCGGTCGCTTTGGGAAAGCTGCCGGTCGGCGACCGTGGTGATCGCCTTCTGGGCCAGGCTGGTGATGAACTTCTGGGCGGCGTCCCCGGTCTGGGCATGCCCGAGGCCGGGGAAGGCGCCAACGGCCAAGGCGAGAACGAGAACCGTTTTGAGAAAGGTACGACGGAACATCATGGGATCACGATCACCTTTGAAGTTTCGGCTTACTTGTTCGCTGGGACCGAACTCATGCCGGCAGGCGGCGGAGTGTATTTGTCGGGATCCTTCGCTCCATTGATTTGGGCGGCGCGACGCTGGCGGTAAAGGCTCCGCATTGCCGAATAGTAGTCGAGAGAGGTGCGCTGCATATCGTCAAGGACGTCGAGATAGGCTTCGCGGGTCGATACGGCCCCGAGTCCCATCCGCGTCCAATACATCCAATGCCGGCCGCCCGTCTGCAGATAGTAATCGAGCGGGTCGGCCTGGCTCTCGGCCAGCATGCCGACGGTGTCGCGCGGATTGGATGGGCCAAAGAGCGGAAGCACGATGTAGGGGCCTTCGCCGATGCCCCAGACGCCCATCGTCTGGCCGAAATCGCTTTGATGCGAGGGAAGGCCCATGGGTTCGGCGACGTCCATCAGACCGAACACGCCGAAACTGCTGTTCAGGGCGAAACGTCCGACGGTGGTGCCGGCCAGGGTGAAGTTGGCTTGCAGGAGATCGTTGGCCAGATAGATCGGCGACTTCAAATTGTCGAGAAAGTCCGAAATGCGATCCCGTCCAAAGGACGGCACGACATAACGATAGCCCAACGCCAGCGGGCGCAGGAGATAGGTGTCCACTTCCTGATTGGCCGAGAAGATCGCCCGATTGGCTGGTTCCAGCGGATCGTTGATCTGTTCGAATTCGGCCTTGGCTTCCGGGTCGTCATCGGGGGGCGGCGTCGCGCACCCGGTGAGCAGGGCGGCAACCGCTGCCATTCCCAAACGCAGCGCGATCTTTCCTAATGGATTCGACGGCATGGATTTTTTTTCCGCGGATTTGACTCGGTAAATGAACCGGTTTCTGACTCTCAGAGAGACGCCAGTTCGTTCTCCGTAACACAGCCTTATCGAAAAGACCAGGGGCGTCCGTGGGATAAAGGTAGGGCTGGCTTGGCAACTTGTCATCGGACCGGCCGACAATCGACCAAATTATTCTTCGAAATTATATAAATATATGTTTATATGCTCATATGAATGAGGATGAAGGCCCTGGAATGGATGTGGTGCTGGCGGCGATGCGCGCCGCGGCGGAGCCGTCTCGTTTCCGCCTGCTGGCCTTGTGCGCTCAGGGCGATCTGACCGTCAGCGAGATGGTCGAAATCGTTGGGCAGAGCCAGCCGGGCGTGTCGCGCCATCTGAAGCTTCTGTGCGACGCCGGCCTGCTGGAGCGCTACCGCGAGGGAGCGTGGGTTTTCTACCGGCTCGCGGCTCGGGCCACCGCCTCCCAGCTGGTTCGCCAGGCGCTCGATCTCGTCTCGCCGAAAGATCCCATCCTTTGCCGCGACAACGCCCGGCTGGCGACCATCAAACGCAGTCATGCCGCCGCCGCCGCCGTGTATTTTCGCAACAATGCGTCGCGGTGGGCTGAGCTGCGCTCGCTCCATATCGATGAGGCCGAGGTCGAGGCGGCGATGGAGGCGGCGCTCGGCGATCAGCGGGTCGAGGCACTGCTCGATATCGGAACGGGAACCGGGCGGATCCTTGAATTGCTGGCGTCACGGGCGACCGTTGCCGAAGGGATCGATGCCTCCCGCGAAATGCTGGCGGTGGCGCGCAGCCGTATCGAGGCGGCCGATCTGCGCAATTGTCTGGTCCGCCTGGGCGACATGTACCGGTTGCCGTTCAATGACGCCTCCTTCGACCTGGTGACGATCCATCAGGTCCTGCATTTTTCCGAAGATCCCGCCGCGGCGGTCGTCGAAGCGGCACGCGTTCTGCGGCCTGGTGGCCGGCTCGTGGTCGTCGATTTTGCCCCGCACGATCTCGAAAGTCTGCGCCAGGAGCACAACCATCGCCGTCTCGGCTTCGCCGACCAGGAGGTCATCGACTGGTGCCGTCAGGCAGGGTTGATCGACGATCCCGTCCGCCACTTGCCGGGACGGCCATTGACCGTCACACTCTGGCTCGCCCACCGAGCCGCCGCTGGCGAACTGGCCGTTCCTGCCAAGTCCATAGTCTTTTCCGTCGAAAGAGGTGATGCGTGAGCTTGCCTGCCCCCCCATCCAAAATCCCGTCCGCCTCGTCGGCGGCAAGGTCCGACCTTCAATTGCCGGTGGCGTCCCCGCCGCCCGCCGTTGCGGTGTCTTTCGAGTTTTTTCCGCCGAAGACCGAAAAAATGCAGGAGGCCCTGTGGGACTGCATCACCCGGTTGGCGCCGCTCGCACCCAGCTTCGTTTCCGTGACTTATGGGGCCGGCGGTTCGACGCGCGAGCGCACTCATGAGACTGTGACCCGCATCGCCCACGAGACGCCGCTCAAGCCGGCCGCCCATCTGACCTGCGTCGGCGCGACGCGGGCCGAGGTCGACGCCGTCGCCGAACGCTACTGGGAGGCCGGCATCCGTCACATCGTCGCCCTGCGCGGCGATTCGCCCGACGGCGTCTACCAGCCGCATCCCGGCGGTTATGCCTATGCGGTCGATCTGGTGCAGGGACTGAAGCGGCTCGCCGATTTCGAAATCAGCGTAGCGGCTTATCCCGAGACCCATCCGCAGGCGGTCAGCCCCGAGGCCGACCTCGACAATCTGAAACGCAAGATCGACGCCGGGGCGACGCGCGCCATCACCCAGGTCTTCTTCGACATCGAGGTGTTTTTTCGCTTTCGCGAACGGGCGGCGGCGGCCGGTATCACTGTTCCGATCGTGCCGGGCATCATGCCGGTCATCAATTTTTCGCAAGCCCGCAAGTTTTCCGAAACCTGCGGGGCCAGTCTGCCGTCCTGGATGGCGGATGTGTTCGACGGGCTGGACGACGATCCCGATACCCGGCGGCTGGTCGCTGCGACGGTTGCGGCGGAGCAATGCCGCGCTTTGGTCGCCGGCGGGATTGGCGACCTGCATTTTTACACGTTGAATCGTGCCGATTTGACCTATGCCATATGCCACATTCTCGGCGTGCGGCCGAAAAAGGCGGAGACCTGCTGAATGACAAATATTCTCGACCACCTGCATGAGACGGTTCTGTTGTGCGACGGCGGCATGGGCTCGCAGGTGCAGGGGATGGCGCTTAGTGTCGAGGCCGATTACCAGGGACATGAGAACTGCACCGACATTCTGGTGCTGTCGCGCCCGGACCTGGTGCGCGAAATTCATGCGCGCTATTTCGCCGCCGGCGCCGACATGGTGGAAACCAACAGTTTCGGCGGTAGCCCGTTGACGCTGGCCGAGTTCGGCATTGCCGACCTGGCCTTTGAGATCAATCGCCGGGCCGGTGAAATCGCTCGCGAGGCGGCGGAGCAATTCGCCGGAGACGGGCGGACGCGTTTCGTCCTCGGGTCGATCGGTCCGGGCACCAAGCTGCCGACGCTGGGCCATGTCGACTACGACCGTCTCGAACAAGCTCTCCTGGTGCAGGCCGAGGGGCTGATCGCCGGCGGTGTCGACGCCGTCCTGATCGAAACCTGCCAGGATCCATTGCAGATCAAGGCCGCCGTCAACGCTGTGAAGATGGCCCGGGCCAAGGCCGGCGTGGACACCCCGATCTTCGTCCAGATCACCGTCGAGACCACCGGTACATTGCTGGTCGGGACGGACATCGCGGCCGCCGCGACGGTGATCCACTCCCTCGATGTTCCGTTGATGGGGCTGAATTGCGCCACCGGACCGCAGGAAATGAGTGAGCATGTGCGTTGGCTCGCGGGAAACTGGCCGGGATTGATTTCGGTGCAGCCCAATGCCGGTTTGCCCGAGCTGGTCGACGGACAGACCGCTTACCCGTTGCAGCCAGCCGATCTGGCACTGTGGCATGAACGTTTTCTGAACGATGACAAGGTCAATCTGCTGGGCGGCTGTTGTGGTACGACGCCGGCCCACACGGCCGCCATCGACGCCATGCTGCGGAAACGGTCGAGCGGCCGGCTGCGGCCGGCGCCGGTCAAGCGCCAGGTTCATTGGGTGCCGGCGGTGGCGTCGCTCTACAGCCAGGTGCCGTTGCGCCAGGAAAATGCCTTCCTGTCGATCGGCGAGCGCTGCAACGCCAACGGCTCGAAGAAGTTTCGTGAATGCCAGGAGCGCGAGGACTGGGACGGTGCCATCGCCATGGGGCGTGACCAGGTTCGCGAAGGCAGCCACACGCTCGACGTCTGCACGGCCTTCGTCGGGCGCGACGAAGTGCGCGACATGACCGAATTGCTCGGCCGCATGCGCGGCGCCGTCAATGCACCCTTAGTGATCGATTCGACGGAATTGCCGGTCATCGAGGCGGCGCTCAAGCTCTACGGCGGCAAGGCCATCATCAATTCGATCAATTTCGAGAATGGCGAGGAGCCGGCCGCCCGGCGTCTGGAATTGGCCAAGAAATATGGTGCCGCGGTGATCGCGCTGACCATCGACGAGGAGGGCATGGCCAAGGATGTCGACGCCAAGGTGGCGCTGGCGCACCGGCTTTATGATTTTTCCGTCAATCGGTACGGACTGGCGCCAGCGGATCTGTTGTTCGACCCGCTGACCTTCACCGTCTGCACAGGCAACGAGGACGACCGCAAGCTGGCGTTGCATACTCTGGATGCGATTGAGCGGATCGCCAGGGAGCTGCCCGAGTGCCAGATCATCCTCGGACTGTCCAACGTGTCGTTCGGCCTCAAGCCGGCGGCGCGCCACGTACTGAATTCGGTGTTTCTCGATCACGCCTGCAAGCGGGGCATGACCGGTGCCATCGTCCATGTCAGTAAGATCTTGCCGCTGCATAAACTCAATCCGGACGACGTGCGGATTGCCGAGGACCTGATCTATGACCGCCGGTCGCCGGGCTACGACCCGTTGCAGGCCTTTATCGCGCTGTTCGAGGGACGCGACGGCGTGGTCGCGGTGGCCCGGCCGCGTGCCGAAACCGTGGAAGAGCGTCTTAAACATCGGATCGTCGACGGCGATCGTACCGGGCTGGAAGCCGACCTCGACGAGGCGCTCAAAACGTGGGCTCCGCTCGATATCATCAATCAACTGCTGCTCGACGGCATGAAAGTGGTGGGCGAACTGTTCGGCTCGGGGCAGATGCAGCTCCCCTTCGTCTTGCAGTCGGCCGAAACGATGAAGGCCGCCGTCGGCTATCTCGAACCGCTGATGACGAAGGCCGACGGTCAGCACAAAGGCGTCATCGTTCTGGCGACGGTGAAGGGCGACGTCCATGATATCGGCAAGAATCTCGTCGATATCATTTTGACCAACAACGGCTACCGCGTCGTCAACCTTGGTATCAAGCAGCCGATCGCCAGTATCATCACCGCAGCCCGCGAACATCGGGCCGACGCCATCGGCATGTCCGGCCTGCTGGTCAAGAGCACGGTGGTCATGCGCGAAAATCTTGAGGAAATGACCCGCCAGGGGCTCGATCTGCCGGTCATTCTGGGCGGTGCGGCGCTGACCCGGTCCTATGTCGAAGGCGACTGCACGGCGTCCTACGGCGCCGGACGGGTTGCCTATGCGCGCGATGCCTTCGACGGCCTCGATCTGATGTCCAAGGTGGTGGGGAAAAGTTTCGATGACCATCTGACCGAGATCCGCGCCCGTCGCCTGCATCGTCCCGTCAATGAACGGCGCACTCTGGGACGCGCGGCGTCGCCGGCCCGGCCTGTCGACTACGAGGAAATCCGTCTGCGTCGGGCCGAACTGGCCCGCCAGGCCGACGTGCCGCAACCGCCATTCTGGGGACCGAAGATCATCGATTCGGTGCCGCTGCAGACCCTGGTGACTTATCTGAACGACACCATGCTCTATCAGTTTCAATGGGGCTACAAGAAGGCCGGCCGCAGCCTGGAGGAGTGGCGATCCTGGGCGGCCAAGGAGCTGAAACCGTTGGCCGTCGGTTTGTTGAAGCGGTGCCAGGCCGAGGGAATTCTCAAGCCGAAAGCGGCTTACGGTTATTGGAAGTGTGCCGCCGACGGCGACGCCATCGTGTTGTTCGATGTCGATGGGACGACCCCGCTGGCGCGTTTCGGATTCCCCCGCCAATCGACGGACGGCGGGCTTTGCATCGCCGACTTCGTGCGCGACGTTTCGGATGGCCAGCGCGATGTGATCGGCATGCAGGTCGTCACTATGGGCAGTCAGGCGAGCGACGTTGCACGGCAATGGTTTGCCGAGAATCGCTACAAGGACTATCTGCATCTGCATGGTCTGTCGGTCGAGATGGCCGAAGCCATGGCCGAATATGTGCATACCCGGATCAGAAGCGAATTGGGTTTCGCCGCCGAGGACGATCGCGATATCGAAAAGATGCTGCGGCAAGGCTATCGCGGCTCGCGCTATTCCTTCGGCTATCCGGCCTGCCCGAATGTCGAGGATCAGGCGCAACTCCTGGCGCTGCTGGGGGCGGAACGCATCGGCGTGACCTTGAGCGAGGAATGGCAACTGGAACCCGAGCAGAGCACGTCGGCCATCGTCTTGCTGCACCCGCAGGCCAAGTATTTCTCGGTGTAGCGTTGCGTCCGTCGTTATGCAGTCCATTCGGCGTCTTCTCTCGCCGCTGTCTGGACCGCGCGGTGCCTCGGTATTATTTGTTCTTTTTTCTAGGTGATTGTTCAGTTTGGTTGCGCCAAGTCGGTAGCTGACTTAACCTCATCCGCTGGCACGGGGGGCAACGCGGTTGAAGGCGGGCGAACGCAGTTTCGGCAAAGGCGAGATCATCTACCGCGAGGGCGATCCCTGCGACGCGGTCTATGTCGTTGTCAGCGGCCGCGTCGAGCTGTTCCACGAGGGGACCAACGGACCGGTGGTGGTCAGCCGGCCGGGGCCGATCGAAATGTTCGGTGAGACCGACGTTCTGGCCGATTCCTTGCGCGAAACAAGCGCCCGGGCGGCACAGCGGACGCGGGTGAAGATGGTGCCCCGCGACGAGTTCATGGTCTGGATGCAAAATGATCCGGCGGCAGGCCTCCGGGTCATGGGGCTGTTGGTTGAGCGTCTGCGCGCCGCCGACAGGATCATCGCGCGCAGCCGGGACGGCACCCTGCAGGGATTGGGCTTCGGCAATACCGGTATCGCTTTTCTCGACGTCCTGCTGACCTGGTTCCGCCGCCGCAGGCGCGGTGCCGAGGATGATCGCCTGTCGCAATGGGGCGGCGGCGTGCCCCAGTCCTTCCAGGTTGGTATCGCCCAGGTCAATAACGATATCGAGGGCGCCTGGACAAGAGCGCTGGCCAGTCTTCTTGATGAACGGTTCGGAATCGTCGTGCGCGAATTGCAGACATCCGTGCAGATGGATGCCAATCCCGATCAATCGCAGGTCACCGCGGCCACTCTGAATACGCGCCAAGTGTTGAGCCATGAGCCGGGACTGGATTTGCTGATCTGGGGCGATGTCCATGCTGACGGCTATACCCTGTGGTTCAGTCCGGCCGGCGTGGCCGACGATGAAAGGCCGGGTGTCTTCAGCCTTTATCTGCCCCTTGAACTGCCGGGAGACCAGGAACCGCCGGCCGGCGATCTTTTCTATTTTTCCGTGTTGGCCGCCATCGAGCCGCAAACGGACGCCCAGCGCCAGCTTCAGCATCAGTTGCTGATCGCCGCCTATGAAAGCCTGCCGGCCTTTCCCGAGGGCATTCCCGTGACCTGGAATATGGAGCAGCAGCGGACCGGGCTGACCTGCTATGGACATGGTGTGGCCACCATCGCGCCGCAGGAGAGCGATCCGGCGTGGTATGAGCGGGCGGCCGAGGTTTACAACGCGGCCATCAATCGGTTGCCGCAGGGCGAGCTTGGCCTGGAGGAGGCACTGTTACGCAAACAGCGCGGCTGCGTTTTGCAGGCGGCGAGCGAACGCCGCCAGGACGTGTCGTTGCTTGAGCAGGCTGTCGAGGAGTTCCGTATTTCGGTGGAGTGCCTGGTCAAGGCGTCTTATCCCCAGGAATGGGGGGCCGCTCATAACCGCTTCGGGTTGGCGCTTTACAAGCTTGACCTGCTGACCGGGCAACCGGCTTTGCTCAAGGAGGCCATGGCCTCCTTCCAGTCGGCGCTGCAGGCGTTTACCCGCGCTGAGGTGCCGCTGCGGTGGGCCGATGTGATGAACAACCTGGCGCAGGTCCTCCAGGTCTATGGGGATCAGGTGAAAAGTCCGGAAGTCCTTGAGCGGGCCGTTGACGCTTGCCGTGCCGCTCTTGAATTTCGTCAGCGCGAGCGGACGCCGCTCGGCTGGGCCGGCAGCCAGAACACTCTCGGCACGGCCCTGTTCCTGCTCGACAAACATCGGCAGAGTACGGAACATCTCGATGAGGCGGCAGCGGCCTATACCGGGGCGCTTGAGGTCTATCGCCAGATGGGGGCGAGCAAGCAGGCCGCCGTAGCCGAGAAAAATCTCGCCCATGTCGAACGTCTGAACAAGATTCGCAGCGAACGCCGCGTGGTCATGCCCGACTGGGCAGGGGACTGAGACCAAGTTGCAGTGATCAGAACCGATCACCGACCCTCATGCGCCAACCCATTTCTGCAATATCGCCTATCCCAGCGCCTGCTCAAGGTCGGCAATGATGTCGGCGGGATCTTCGATGCCCACCGACAGACGGAAGGTTCCCTCGCCGGTCCAGTCGCGGTAATCGCGGGCGGCGGCAGCGTCGAGGTGGAAGGACGAGCTTATGATGTCCTCGGTCGGAATGTAGAACACCAGACTGCGGGTCTTGCCAAGCGAAACGGCGTAGGCGACCAGCTTAAGGCGATCGGCCAGGCGGCGGGCCAGATCCGGGTCGTTCTTCGCCGAAAAAGACACCATGCCCGAAAAGTTCCGCATCTGCCGCCGGGCCAGATCATGCTGCGGATGGGTGGCCGATCCCGGCCACAGGACGTGGTCGACGCGGGGATGTGCCCGCAGGAATTCCGTCACGGCCGCCGCGTTGGTCTGATGGGTAGCCATCCGCATCGGCAGGGTTTCCAGGCCACGCAGGATAAGCCAGGCGGCGAAGGGACTTATCGCGCCACCAAAATGGATCAAGGATTCCTTGCGCAGGGCGGCGATGGCGGAGGCTTTTCCGATCACGGCACCTCCCAGGGCATCGCCGTGGCCGCAGGCGTATTTGGTCAACGAATGCACGACGAAATCGGCACCCAGGTCCAAAGGTTGGATGGCGATCGGCGTCGCCATGGTGGCGTCGACCGACAGCAGGGCGCCGTGGCTGTGAACGGCGGCGGCGATGGCCGCGATGTCGGCCAGTCGCAGAATCGGATTGGCTGGGGTCTCGACATGCACCAGCCGCGTGGTCGGACGCAAAGCGTCGGCGACAGCCTGGAGGTTGGAGGTGTCGACAGGCGTGACGAGAATCCCCATCTTGGGCAGGATGTCATGCGCCAGTTCGGCGACGCCGGCATAGCAGACATTGGACAGGACCAGATGATCGCCGGCCTTGAGCGTGTGCAGAAACAGGCCGCTGATGGCAGCCATGCCGCTGGCGAAGGACAGAGCCGCCTCGCCGCCATCCAAGGCGGCGAGACGCTGTTCGAGCGTTTCTGCGGTCGGGTTGCTCCAGCGGGCGTAGAAATGCGGTGTCTTCTCGGTGAGGTCATTGGCCGAAAAGCCGACGCTGTCCGGGTGGGCATGGAAGCTGGTGGCCGGAACCAGCGGACTCAGGACCGGCTGGCCGGGAACCGGATCGGCCACGCCCGCATGAACTGCCAGTGTCGCAGGTTTCATTCGCAACAGTCCTTATCAGATCGCCCGTGTCGCCTCGGCCAGCCAGGCCGCGGTCGGGCCGTCGAGCAGCGGCGACAGGTCGCTCCGTACGCGGGCATGGTAGGCGTTGAGCCAGGCCGCTTCCTCCTCGTTCAGCAGGTCGCGGTCGATCAAGGCAAGGTCGATCGGGGCCAGCGTCAGCGTTTCGAACTCGCAGGTTTCACGTTCTCCGTGGCCTGGCCAGGGTCTGACCACCAGCAGGTTTTCGGTGCGGATGCCATAGGCCCCGGCTTTGTAGTAACCGGGTTCGTCGGAAAGAATCATGCCCGGCGCCAAGACGATAGCATTGGGGATCTTGGAGATTCGCTGCGGCCCCTCATGGACGCTGAGATAGCTGCCGACGCCATGGCCGGTGCCATGGTCGAAGTCGACCCCGTCGGACCACAGGGCCAGCCTGGCCAGGCAGTCGATCTGGCTGCCGGTGGTGCCTTTCGGGAAGCGGCACCGCGCCAGGGCAATATGGCCTTTGAGAACCTGGGTGAAACGCCGCCGTTCCTCGTCGCCGGCCGCGCCGATGGCGACGGTGCGGGTGACGTCGGTGGTGCCATCCAGATATTGCCCTCCGGAATCGACCAGATAGAGTTCGCCGGGCGCCAGCTTGCGGTTGCTTTCCTGCGTTACGTGGTAATGCGGCAGGGCGGCATGCGGACCGGCTGCTGAAATGGTCGAAAAGCTGAGGCCGCGGTAGTGCTCTCCACGTTCGCGGAAGCGTTCCAGGCGATCGGCCGCCGAAAGCTCGGTGACGCTGCCGTCAAGAGCCGCTTGCGACAGCCAGGCGAAGAAGCGGACCAGCGCGACGCCGTCGCGCCGATGGGCCTGCCGGAAGCCGTTTAATTCGACATCGTTCTTGCAGGCCCGCGGAATAGCGCAAGGGTCATCGCCAAGGTCGATCTCGGCTTTGGCGGCGCGCAGCCGATCGCGGATCCAGGCCGGCACCGAATCCTTGTCGAGGCGGACACGCTTGCCTGCCAGCCGGTCGAGAGCCGGTCCCAGGTCCTGCGGCGTCGCGACGCTGACCGCATTGCCCAGATGGCCGATAGTGTCCGGCGACAGTTTTCCCCCGTCGATGAACAGGGCGACGGTTCCGTCCTGGTGCAAAAGTCCGAACGACAGCGGCATCGGCGTGTAAGGAACATCGCCGCCGCGCAAGTTGAGCAGCCAGGCGATCGATTCCGATGCCGACAGAACGGCGGCATCCAATCCCGCCGCCGCCAGTTCCTGCGTCAGCTCCGCCCGCTTCTGTTCCGACGTCTTTCCGGCGAAGGCAACGGGGTGCGGCACCACGGGCGCCATCGGCGGGGTCGGCTGATCGGTCCACACGGCGTCAAGCGGACTCTCTGCGCAGGCGATCAACTGGGCGCCGGCCTTGTCACAGGCCTTCTGCAATTGGTCGACGCCACCGGGCGTCAGCAGCCAGGGATCGTATCCGACACGGGCGCCGGTCGCCAGTGAGGCGGCAAGCCATTGGTGCGGCGGCTGTTCGATCAGATGCAGATGTTGGTAAAGGGTCGTGTCGACCTGCCGCGCGGCCTGCAAGGTGTAGCGGCCGTCGACGAACAGGGCCGCCCGGTCGGCAAGCACGACGGCGGCGCCGGCCGAACCGGTGAAGCCTGTCAACCAGGCCAAACGCTCGGCCGACGGCGGAATATACTCTCCCTGATGTTCATCGCTGTGCGGGACCACGAAGCCATCGAGGCCCTGACGGCGCAATTCGGTGCGCAGAAGGGCCAGGCGGTCGTTTGCCATGATGGAGGCGGGGGTGGCTTTTGCGGTTTGCACGGTGTGATGTCCTTGATGATCGATAATGGATGAAAGCTGGGTATTCCTTGGTTCGTCGGCAAGCGACTGTGTTACAGCCGGGCGCGGGCCGACCGGGCCAGCACCAGCGTCGTCCAGCCCTCTATACGGATGCGCCCGAGCAGCGACAACCCTTGCATCCGGTGCGCCGCCAGCACGAAGCGTTCCTGGCGGACCAGCAGACCTGACAGAATGGCGATGCCATCGGGACTCAAATGTCGGCCGAGATCGGCGGCCATGGCCGCCAGCGGGCGAGCCAGGATATTGGCGACGATGAGGTCATAGGGGCGGTGGCGGGCGATGGTCCGGCTGAGGTAGCCGGCGCTTTGCGTGGCGGTGACGCGCGCCGCCGCTCCATTGCGTTTGGCGTTGCGGTTGGCGACCGTTACGGAAACCGGGTCGATATCGGCGGCCCGGACCTTGATCGCGGCGGCCTTGGCGATGGCAAGCGCCAGAATTCCCGATCCGCAGCCAAGATCCAGCGGCCGATGGAAGCGGCGCCGGCGCAGCAGGCGGTCGATGGCGGTCAGACAACCGAATGTTGTGGCATGTTCGCCGGAACCGAAGGCTGTCCCGGCATCGATCAGCAGGGGGATGCGGCCCGATGGAATCGTTCCCGCGAAATGCGAGCCATGCACGAAGAAGCGACCGGCGGCGATCGGTGGAAAGTCGCGCAGGTTGGCCGAGACCCAATCGATCCCGGCAATTTTCTCGGTGACCAGGGCGGGGGCGGCAATTCCCTCGGCGGCCGCCGCCAAGGCCAGGTTTTCCTCGACGGCGGACCGGTCGACCGGCGTTTTGGAAAATCCTTCCAGACGCCAGAGAACCTTGTCGTCGCTTTCGTCGGACGTCGGGTCGTCGAGAAACCAGGAAACGGCCTCGGCATGACGTTCGAGGACCGGCTCAAAGGCCTCGACGGCCTTCAAAGGGACGACGATGGCGACACGCCAGACATCAGGATGCGATTTTGACATGGAAAGGCTTTCTCGAAAACACCAGGGCGGAAAAGAGCGGCGGGTCAGGCCGGCGAGATGAAACTGTCGATGACCTTCTTCACACCGGCGGTGTCGAAAGCGATTTCCAGCTTGTTGCCATCGACGCTTTGCACCCGCCCATAACCGAATTTCTGATGGAAGACGCGGTCGCCGGTGGCGTAACCGTCTTCCGGCGTCTGTCCTTTGTAGTCCGCAACGGCGTCATCGATCTGCTTTTCTCGGCGACGCTGGGTGACATAGCCGCCGTTCCAGCTATTTCCCCAGGCGGAAGCCTGTTCGCCGCCGCCGTCGAACAGACCTTTGTCGGCCTGCCGTTCGATATTTTCGACGGGAAGCTCCTCGACGAAGCGCGAGGGCAGATTGTTCTGCCATTGGTTGTAGATGCGCCGGTTGGCCGCGTAGGACACGAAAACCCGCCGCCGTGCCCTGGTCAGTCCGACATAGGCCAGGCGGCGTTCCTCTTCGAGGCCGCGGGTTCCCGATTCCTCCAGGGCCCGCTGATGTGGAAACACCCCTTCCTCCCAGCCGGGCAGGAACACCACGTCGAATTCCAGCCCCTTGGCGCCGTGCAGGGTCATCACATTGACCCGCTCGACGTCGGTCTTTTCGTCGTTTTCCATGACCAGACTGACATGCTCAAGGAACCCGGCCATGGTTTCGAATTCCTCCATGGCGGAGGTCAACTCCTTGAGGTTTTCCAATCGCCCCTGGGCGTCGGGCGTCTTTTCGGTCCGCCACATGCCGGTGTAGCCCGATTCGTCCAGGATCGTCTGAGCCAGTTCGCCGTGCGGCATGTCGGCCACCAATCCGCGCCAACGGTCGAAATCGTCGAGCAGGGTGCCCAAGGTGGCGCGGGCCTTTGGTTTCAGTTCGTCACTTTCGACCAGTTGGCGCGCAGCCGAGACCAGACTGATGTTTTGCGTACGGGCCAGAACATGCATGGCCTGCATGGTCGCTTCGCCAAGTCCGCGTTTCGGCAGGTTGACGATCCGTTCGAAGGCCAGATCGTCGGCCGGTTGCGCGACGACGCGGAAATAGGCCAGCGCATCGCGGATTTCCTGACGTTCGTAGAATCTCAAGCCGCCGACGACCTTGTAGGGGATGCCGGTGGTGATCAACCGTTCTTCGAATTCACGGGTTTGGAAACCGGCGCGGACCAGGATGGCGATTTCGTCGAGCGAGGTTCCCGCCCGCTGCCGGGCCTCTATTTCCTCGACGACCCAACGGGCTTCCTCTTCGCCGTCCCACAAGCCGCGGACGACGATCGGTTCGCCGTCCTGGGCCCGGCTGTCGCCGGGACGCAAAGTCTTGCCCAGCCGGCCCTCATTGTGGCCGATGAGACCGGAGGCGGCGGCCAGGATGGCCGGCGTCGACCGGTAGTTGGACTCCAGACGGACGACGGTGGAGCCGGGGAAATCCTGATCGAACTTGAGGATGTTGCCGACTTCGGCGCCGCGCCAGGAATAGATCGACTGATCGTCGTCGCCGACGCAGCAGATGTTCTTGTGAGCCTGGGCCAGAAGGCGCAGCCAGAGATATTGGGCGATGTTGGTGTCCTGGTACTCGTCGACCAGGATGTAGCGGAATTGCTGCTGATAATCGGTGAGCACGCCCCTGTGCTGGGGGTCGCGGAAGATCGTCAGGCAATGCAGCAGAAGATCGCCGAAATCGCAGGCGTTGAGGGCGCGGAGCCGGTCCTGATAGGCTTTGTAGAGCTGTTGCGCCCGGCCGCCGGCGAAATCACCGGCTTCGCCGGCATCCACCTGTTCGGGCGACAGCCCTTTGTCCTTCCAGCGTTGGATGGTGCCCATCAAGGCTTGCGCCGGCCAGCGTTTCCAGTCGACCCGTTCAGCCTCCATCACCTGCTTCAACAGACGCAATTGGTCGTCGGTATCAAGGATGGTGAAATTGGATTCGAGCCCGACCAGCTTGCCGTGGCGGCGCAGCATGCGAACGCCCAGCGCATGGAAGGTGCCCAGCCATACCTGTTCGGCCACCGGACCAACCAGCGTCGCCACTCGTTCGCGCATCTCGCGCGCCGCCTTGTTGGTGAAGGTGACCGCCAGCAAATTCCACGGCCGCGCTTTGCCCGACATCAGGATATGGGCCAGCCGCGAGGTCAGTACGCGGGTCTTGCCGGTCCCGGCGCCCGACAGCACCAGCACCGGGCCCTCGGTGGTTTCCACGGCCTGGCGTTGTTCGGGGTTCAGGCCACTGAGCCAGGGGGCGTCGGCAGGTATTTGCGACTGCCGTCCGGCCGGCCCGGCTTGCGCTGGCAACGGCTCGCCATCGGAGAGGTCAAAGGGATCAGACATGGCTTTGTACTATATCTGTTCCGATGGGCGCGCCAAGAAAAAAGGACGCCGCGGCCGCCAATGCCGATTCCAAGCCCGGCCACGTCTCGCCCGTCCTTCGGCGAAACCGAAAGCCCACCCCACTCATCATTTTTTTCACAAACTCGGACGTCCGTCCCACTCCTGGTTCAAGGACGCATCCGTCAGATTTTTACCACTCGTATCGGCAAAATCGATTGGGGGATCACTCCGGTGGCCTCCGAGAATAGCCTCGCCTCCGCTCATTCCTCCAATCGACCGTTCATTCTGCTATTTCTCCGTTCCGAAGAAAGCCCGTCGTCGTTGACGGCGGGATAGCTAGCCTTCCTCCCGGTTGAACAATCGTGGCCCCACCCTTGACGACGCCGTCATCGGGCAAAAAAGGGGCCCGGAGGAGGAGCATTCACAATGAGTACCTCGACCGAAATAATGAGGACCTCGGCCGAAACCACGGCGCTGGGAAACCCCACCCTATCCTGGAACAGACATGACACGAGATGGATGCTGGGTCTGTTCGCCACGGCGATCGGCGCGGGCACGCTGTTTCTGCCGATCGACGCGGGCCGTGGAGGCTTCTGGCCGCTGATCGTGATGGCAGTTTTAGCCCTGCCCATGACCTATCTGGCGCACCGCGGACTCTGCCGTTTCATCCTGTCCTCGTCCAAGCCCGGCAGCGACATCACCGAAGTGGTGCAGGAACATTTCGGGGCCTTGGCGGGAAAGCTCATCACCCTGCTTTACTTCTTTACAATCCTGCCGATTTTGCTGCTCTACGGCGTTGGCATGACCAATACCGTCCAAAGCTTCATGGTGCATCAAATCGGCATGGAGCCGCCGCCGCGCATACTGCTATCGCTTGCCCTGCTTCTCTGCCTGATGGGCATCATCAAGCTGGGAGAACAGATGGTCGTCCGGGTCATGGGTTGGCTCGTCTATCCGTTTGTCCTGGTCATGATCGGGATTGGCCTTTATCTCGCTCCCGAGTGGAATGGCGCCATCATGCACCAGGTCCCGAACGCCGGTCAGTTCAGCATCACCCTCTGGCTCAGCATTCCGGTCCTGGTATTCTCATTCAATCACTCCCCGGTCATTTCCCGATTTGTGGTCGCCCAGGAACATCGTTATGGGAAAGAGGCGGAATCGCGGGTTGACGCAATCGAAATGCGTGCAGCCATGATGATGACTGCGGTGGTGATGTTCTTTGTCTTTAGTTGCGTATTCAGTCTGTCGCCGAGCGAATTGAATGCAGCAAAGGAACAGAACATCTCGATATTGTCGTACCTCGGCAACAGATTCCAAAACCCGCTGATGGCCTATCTGGCCCCGACCGTGGCGTTTGTCGCGATCACCAAGTCATTCCTCGGGCATTATCTTGGCGCCCGCGAGGGACTGAACGGTCTGATCGCCCAGCATCTGCGCGGCCAGGGAAAGGCCGCTGATTCGAAGGTGATCAACCGCACCAGCGCGCTGTTCATGTTTGCCGCCGTATGGATCGCCGCCACCTTGAATCCGAGCATCCTCGGCATGATCGAATCGCTGTGCGGCCCGATCATCGCCATGCTGCTCTTCATCATGCCCATGTATGCGATCCGCAAGATTCCAGCCATGCGCAAATACGCCGGCCAGCCGAGCAATGTGCTGGTGGTGTTCGTCGGTGCCGTCGCGATATCGGCGATCTTCTACTCGCTGCTCAGCCTCTGACATCCGTGCCGGTTCGTTCCCTGAGTCCACCCTACCGCGATGGGAAGGGCGGTCCGGGGGACGGTCGGAGATGCGTTTCGCTTTTGGAAGGATCCAAACCATGATCAGCATGTTCGACCTCTACAAGGTCGGGATCGGCCCCTCCAGCTCGCATACCGTAGGACCGATGAAGGCCGCCAAACGATTCGTCGACGACCTGCGTGACCACGGACGCCTTGCCGAGGCCACTCGGGTCCAGGTCGATGTCTATGGCTCGCTGGCGTTGACCGGGCGCGGACATCAAACCGATGTCGCGCTTATCCTCGGCCTGGCAGGAAACCTGCCAGATACCGTCGAGATCGACGCGATCCCGCGAGTCGTCGGGCAGGTGCGCGCCACGCGGTGCATCCCGTTGGGCGATAGTGGCAAGGTGGTCGACTTTCCGCAGGACGCCCTCACCTTCCATCGCTCCAATCTCCCCAAACATGAAAACGGGCTGAGGATTCAGGCGTTCGCCGGCAACCGCCTGCTGCAGGACAAGATTTACTATTCCATCGGCGGCGGTTTCATCGTCGACGACGATGATTTCGGGAAGGCGGAGACGCAGGAAATCTCGCTGCCCTTTCCCTACACGAGCGCCGTTGAACTGGTGGCGTGCTGCCGACGATCCGGCCTGTCCTTTTCCGGCCTGATCCTGGAAAACGAACTCAGGATGCACAGTCACGAGGAAATCCGCGCCTATTTCGGCAACATCTGGCAGACCATGCGCACCAGCATGGAGCGGGGCATGAGCACGGAAGGCGTCTTGCCCGGTCCCTTGCGTGTTCCGCGCCGCGCCGCCATCCTGCGTCGGCAGTTAGCCTCCGCCGATCCACTGTCGCGCGACCCGATGAATGCGATCGACTGGGTCAACATGTTCGCCTTGGCCATCGCCGAAGAGAATGCCTCGGGCGGGCGTGTCGTGACCGCGCCGACCAACGGCGCCTGCGGCATCGTTCCGGCGGTGGCCGCATACTACAATCATTTCGTCAAACCCATGGATGATGACGGCTGCACCCGCTTTTTCCTGGCTTCCGCCGGTGTCGGTTCCCTGTACAAAAGGAATGCCTCCATCTCCGGTGCCGAAGTCGGCTGCCAGGGGGAGATCGGCGTCGCCTGTTCGATGGCCGCCGCCGGGCTGGCCGATCTTCTCGGGGGCAAACCCGAGCAGGTGTGCACAGCGGCGGAGATCGCCATGGAGCACAACCTGGGCCTGACCTGCGATCCGGTGGGAGGGCAAGTCCAGATTCCTTGCATCGAGCGCAACGCGATCGGCGCCATGAAGGCGATCAACGCGACGAGGATGGCGTTGCGCCGTAACAGCGATCCGCTGGTTTCGCTCGACAAGGTCATTGAGGCGATGTTCGAGACCGGCAAGGACATGAGCCCCAAATACCGCGAGACCTCTTGCGGCGGTCTAGCAGCCAAAATTGTCTCGACGCCAATGCAAGACGACGAAGGCGAAGACGACCCGGTCAATGTCCAGTGGGCAAGCTAGTGGTGAAAATCTGACGGATAAGTGAGCGGGGAGGGTGTCCCGCCCGTCCTTCGGAGAAGCCGAAAAATCAGCATTTCCGCCGCTTCCGCGTCGGGGGCGGGCAGGATGCCCGCCCCACTCGGCAGAGGAACAAATGTTAGATTCCAACCACGAGAGACAAACACATTGGTATGATGCGGCGACTTCTGGATGAGTCTGTCCGCTGGGAGCGATCCGTAGACGGCCGGGAAATCGATAGTATGACGATGGATCCCCTCAATCTTTTGCTACCGCTTCTTCATCAGATGTCCCTCTGTCTTTTGGTCGCCTACGCGCTGAGCCGAACCCGGCTGTTCATTCCGCTCACCCGCGCCACGATCCGGTGGCCTCAGCGCGGGGCCTGTTACATCGTGTTCTCGCTGTTCTGCATTATGGGAACCCTCCTTGGCTTCCCCGTTATCCTGGGTATTGCCAACACCCCGGCGATCGGCGCGGTGCTCGGCGGTCTTCTAGGTGGACCTGTCGTCGGATTGGCGGTCGGGCTGACCGGTGGACTGCACCGTTATTCCCTGGGCGGATCGTTCGCTCTGGCCGCGGCGCTTGATATTGTCGCGCAAGGACTGCTTGGCGGATTGGCGCATCTCTATTTGATTCGACGCGGCAAGATCAGAACGCTGTTCAATCCGTTCATGGCGGGATTTTTGACATTTGTCGGTGTCGTCATCGAGCTGTTCATCGATCTGGCCGTCGCGAGACCATTTAACGAGGCGCTCAACACCGTTGGTCTGATCGCGCTGCCGGAGCTGGTCGCGAACTCGGTCGGCGCCGCCATGTTCATGGAGATCCTGGTCGACCGTCGGGAGTTGATTGAACGGCAGTCGAACGCTTTCTCCGCCAAAGCGCTGGCGATCGCCGCCCGGGCGGATGGCGTCCTGCATACGGGATTCAATCAAGAAAACAGCATGCGCGTCGCTCGGATCATCTACGACCAGACCGGCGTCGGCGCGGTGGCGATCACCGACCGCGAGAAGATTCTTGCGTTCATCGGTATCGGTGGCGACCATCATCTGCCGGGGACGCCGATCACCTCCCCTCAGACACTTCAGGCAATCGCAAACAACCAGGTTTTCTACGCCGATGGCAACGAAGTATCCTATCAATGTTCAATCGTGCCAAATTGCAGACTTGGATCATGCCTGGTGATTCCTCTGGTGGGAGAGGATCGTCATGTGATCGGGACGATCAAGCTCTATGAACCGAAAACGAAGCTGTTCTCAACCATCAATCGTACGCTGGGCGAAGGTATCGCCAAGTTGCTGTCGAACCAGATTCTCGCCGGTCGCTACGAGCAGCAAAAGACGCTTCTGATCCAGGCCGAACTCAAGCTGTTGCATGCGCAGGTAAATCCGCACTTTCTCTTCAACACATTGAATACCATCTCCGCAGTCACCGACTTCGACCCGGGAAAGGCGCGCGAGTTGATCGGTGATCTATCCATTTTTTTGCGCAACAATCTGAAGAGACCGGCGGAAGAGACGTCTCTTTCCGAGGAGATCGAGCACGTCATGGCCTATTTGCGGATTGAGTTGGCGCGGTTCTCTGGCCAGCTTTCCGTGGACATCGACATCCCGGATGCATTCCGGTCGGTACGGCTGCCGTCCTTCACGCTCCAGCCCTTGGTCGAGAACGCCATCAAACATGGGACGTCGCAGCTCTTCAAGGCCGGACGCGTCCGCATCAGCGCCAGGAAGGAGGACCGCGACCTTGCCCTCGATGTGGAGGACAATGCCGGGCTCTATGAGCGAAGACCGGACGACGATGGGCTCGGCATAAGTCTCGTTGACCGGCGTATCAAGAACTGTTACGGCAACTCCTATGGCGTAACGATCACTTGCAAGAGGGATCTCTCTACCCTGGTCACGGTGCGCGTTCCCGCAGGAGCCACTTCCTAGATGATCACGGTCCTCATCGTCGACGATGAACCGCTGGCGCGCCGGGATCTCCGACGCGCCCTCGAAAAATCCACGGATATCCAAATTCAGGGAGAGTGTGGCAACGCCATCGAAGCAATCGGCGCTGTCAACAAGGAAAGGCCGGATGTCGTCTTCCTCGACATCGAGATGCCTCGCATAACCGGCATCGAAATGCTGAGCATGCTTGACCATAAAACGGCGCCGCGGATCGTATTTTTGACGGCCTACGACAAATATGCGGTAGACGCCTTTGAGAAGCACGCGTTCGACTATTTGCTCAAGCCGATTACCCTGGACCGGTTGGAAAACACCTTGTGCCGTCTCCGGAGCGACCGATCTCCTCAGAAAATCGGTTTGCTTCCAGAGGTGAACCAATTACGTCAGATTCCCTGCTTCGGACACCATCTTGTTCTGCTATTGAAAATAGAAGAAGTGGAGTATGTGTCCTCAACGGACGCGGGAATATACGTAATGAATGTCAATGGAGAAGAACTTCCAACGGCTCTTCCTTTGAATGTTTTGCAAGAAAGAACGAAATTACTGCGATGTCACCGGCAGTTTCTCGTGAATGTCGAAAGCATTCGGAAGATGTCGTTTTTGGAAAGCGGTCTGGCGGAATTTATCACGCAGCAGGGACATACTGTCCCGATCAGCCGTCGTTTCCTGCCTCGTATCAAAGAACGACTGGGAATTGTCTAAAGTCTGAATCGCCCTCTACTTTATTGAGATAGAGGCGGATTCAGATTTTTGGCGGTATCGCTGCGCGATTCCGCCAAAAATCATCCGGCTCTAGAGTTCCGCACCGATGGCGCGCCGACCCGCCCTGAATGAAACACAGTGGCACCGGCGTCCCTGCCGGTGTTTCGCCGCCAGGCGGACCCTTTCCGGCTCACGCCGGAACACCGCAGGGACGCCGGTGCCACTGACAATTTGTTTCTTCCTGGCGTCTTCGGATGGTCGAGATCAGGGGTGTGCAGGCAGATCCGTTTCGGCGGCGACCCGGTCACGGCCGTTGGCTTTGGCCAGATAAAGCGCTTCGTCGGCGCGGTGAACCAGTTCCGAGGCCGGTTCGCCCGGCCGGTGTTCGGCGACGCCGATCGACAGGGTGACCTGTCCCAGGCTGGCGCCGGTGCGGCGGTTGACCACTTTTTTGGCAGCGACGTGACGCCGGATGATGTTGGCGGCCAGGATGGCGGCGTCGAGACGCGTATGGGGCAGAACCACCGCGAATTCTTCGCCGCCATAGCGCGCCACGGTGTCTCTGCCCTTGACGCATTCCTTCATGTAACGGGCGACGAGCTTCAGGACGTTGTCGCCCATCTGGTGCCCGTGCGCGTCGTTGAACGCCTTGAAATGATCGATGTCGATCATCAGGAGACACAGCGGCTGCTCCTCGCGGGTCGACAGGGCGATGGACTCGCGCAGCACCATGTCGAAACTCTTGCGATTGGCGATGCCGGTCAGGCTGTCGAGTCCGGCTTCGCGCTCCAGCAGGTCGAGATGTTCGCGCAGGAGATCGATTTCCCGACTGGACAACTGGAGCCGGTCCTCAAGCAGCCGGTTGGTTTCTGACATCTTCCGGGTTTCGCTCAGCACCGTGCCGATCGCCTCGCTCAACTCGGCCATGACGTGCGGATCGGCTGAACCGGGGGCGGTGTTCAATTGGCCGGCCGAGCCGGTGAACCTGGTCAGGACGGAGCTGTAATGCTGGGCCGAACCGCTTGCCTCGCCAAGGCAATCAGCGACTTCGGCCACTGTCTTGCCGATCCGCTGGCCGGCGTCGCGTAACTGGGTTTCCTCAAGGAAGCGGCTGAAAAACTCGTCGTAAAGCTCGTCCAAGGCAAGCGCTGTCAATTTGTCATGGGACAGCAGGCGGTTAAGCGCCTTCGACAAATCCGGCTTGTCGCCCGTCTGGTGGTAGTAGACGACGATGAAGCGCTCGGGATTGGGAGGGATGCGCAACTGTGCCAGAAAATCCAGAACCATCCGCGAGCGACGCAACGCCGTGGCGAAGTCCTCGTCCGGAGGAGTGGCTCGCGAGGTCGGCATCAGTTGCACTGTCCAATCGAGCCCGGAGCACAGATCAGTCGACCGTCGGTCCAGGTCGCCCCGGACAAATCGGCGTTCAGCATATCGGCGCCGTTGGTCTTGGCCCCGGTCAGGTCGGCCCCCTGCAGGTTGGCCTTGAAGAGCTTGGCGCGGCGCAAGTCCGTGTTGCGCAAACTGGCACCCGTGAGATCGGCCTTGGTGAAGTCCGCCTCGGGAAAGACGCCGTTGTCGAGTTTTGCTCCGGTCATCAATGTGCTGATGAACTTCGCATGATAGCCATTGGCGTTGCTCAAGTCGGCCTTGTTGAGGTTGGCACGCTCGAAGCTGGCATCACCCAGACGGGCGCGCGTCAGGTCCTTGCCCTGCAGATCCTTGCCATCGAGATAGCATCGCTGCCAGTCGACATTGGGAGCCGGCGGTTGTGTGCAGTCGGCGGCCATGGCGGCGCCCGGAACAAGGGCGGACAGGAAACCGAGGGTAAGACCGACGGCGACAAGTCGTGACCTATTGCCGTTGGTCGGCCAAAAGCGCAGCCGTACCGCCGATGCGGCGAAAGCCCAGACGGATGGCTGACCGCGGCCCGGCGTTTGAGGGGGCGAAAATGAGCCAGCATTTTCGGCGCGTGACATAAGTCGAAGAGCCTTGATATTCATAGGGAGATTGTAGCCGAAGGGCGAATCGAGCAAAGAGCTTTTTATCTAAAATGGATATGTCTCAAGGCTTTGCCGCCACGCTGCCGCCGGAATTGGAGATTCTCGGGTTGCCAACAATGGTTATGCAACCGAGGGGTGATTCGTGGACTGCGCAATGGCAGGTGAACGGTGCCATAGGCGCACGCCGGGAGCGCGCCGGCCCATGGGAGGGCCGAGGCGCCGCCGGGACGACTATTGGATGAACCGGTCAGCGGGCGGTCATGACATAGTCGCGCAAAGAGTCGACCTGCATGGTGGCGTCGTCGAGACGTGCCTTGACCACGTCGCCGATGGTGATGATGCCGACCAATTTGTCGTCTTCGACCACCGGAAGATGGCGGACGCGTTTGTTGGTCATCACCCCCATCAAGGTCTCCAGCGAATCGTCGGGTTTACAGACGAGGACGGAGCTGGTCATCAGGTCGCGCACCTTGAGCGTGTCGACCTTGCCATTGTGCAGCGCCATGCCGCGGACGATGTCGCGCTCGGACAGAATGCCGGCAATATGCTGATCGGCGTCGATCACCACCAAGGCGCCGATCCGACGGAAATGCAGAGCCTTGGCGGCCTCTTCCACCGGCATGTCGGCGGTTGCCGTTGCCACGTCATTGTTCGGTTTTTGCTTCAGGACGGATCTGACGATCATTGCCTGGCCTCCCATTTTTTTCATGTGTGGTTTTTGCGGCCGAACAGACCGCTCTTCACATAAGGGGAGACCAACGGCTGCGATCAAGGTCCCTAGGTCAAAGGAGTTATCTTCCGATCAACGAGAGCCATTCCTCTTCGCTGAGAATGGCGACGCCGAGATCTCTGGCCTTGGTGAGCTTGGATCCGGCATCCTGGCCGGCGACCACGTAATCGGTTTTGGCCGAGACCGACCCGGCGACCTTGGCGCCGAGCTCCTGGGCTCTGGCCTTGGCCTCGTCACGGCTCATGCCGGTCAATGTCCCGGTGAAGACGACTGTCTTGCCGCTGACCGGCGAAGCGGCTTTGGCCGTTGGGACGAAATCCTCGATCCTCTCCAATTGCCGGGCTAAATCGGCGACCGCTTGCCGATTGTGTTCTTCGAGGAAAAAGTCGGCGATGTCGGTGGCAACCGCCGGACCGATCTGATCGATGGCGGTCAACTGCAGCCAGGCGTCGCCCTCGCGGTTCTGGGCGGCGGCCAGCATGGCGTCGCGCCAGGCATCAAGCGAGAGATAATGCCTTGCCAGGAGGCGGGCGGTGGCCTCGCCGACCTGGCGAATTCCCAATGCCAGGATGAAGCGCTCCAGCGAAATGACCCGCCGCGCCCGGATCGCTTCGAACAGCTTCTGGGTCGATTTGGCACCCCAACCGGGCTGTGTGCGCAGCGGCAGGAGGCTTTGCTCTTCTTGTCCCTCCAGCCGGAAAATGTCGGCCGGACCGCGGATCCTCCCGGTTCGGAACAGAAACTCGACGTTCTTTTCGCCCAATCCCTCGATATCGAAGGCGCCTCGCGAGGCAAAATGGATCAGCCTTTCGACGCGCTGGGCATCGCAGGTCAGTCCACCGGTACAGCGGCGAATAGCCTCTCCTTCCGGCTTGACCGCGTGACTGCCGCAGACCGGGCAGATCTCCGGCGGAACGAAGGGGCGGGCCTCGGCCGGCCGTTTGGCTTCGACGACGGCGACGATCTGCGGGATGACGTCACCGGCCCGTTGGATGATCACCGTGTCGCCGGCCCGGATGTCCTTGCGCACGATTTCGTCTTCATTATGCAAGGTGGCGCGGCTGACGACGACACCGCCGACGGTGACCGGTTCCAGGATGGCATAGGGGGTCAAGGCGCCGGTGCGTCCGACCGAGATGGCGATCTCATGGAGCAGGGTCTGCACCTGTTCCGCCGGGAACTTGTGGGCGGTCGCCCAACGCGGGCTGCGGCTGACCTGTCCCAGACGTTCCTGCCAGTCGAATCGGTTGACCTTGTAGACGACGCCGTCGATGTCGTAGGGCAGCAAGGCGCGCTCTTCGCCGATGGCATGGTAAAAGGCGAGAGCGTCATCGACGCCACCGCACAGCCTGACCCGGTCATTGACCTTGAAACCCCAGCTTCGCAGCCGGGCGAGAAAATCCCAGTGAGTGTCGGCGATGGGCTCGCTGACCTCTCCCAGGGCATAGCAGAACAGGCTGAGCGGTCGTGACGCGGTGATGTCCGGATCGAGCTGCCGTAACGACCCCGCCGCCGCGTTGCGCGGGTTGGCGAACAGGGTCTTGTCACCTTGCGTCTTGCGGGCCTCGTTCATCGCCAGAAAGTCGGCGCGCAGCATGTAGACCTCGCCGCGAACCTCAAGGACATCGGGAACCGGGCCGCTCAACTGTCTCGGCAGATCATTGATCGTGCGCAGATTGGCGGTCACATCCTCGCCTTCGGTGCCGTCGCCACGCGTCGCTCCCTGCACGAAGCGGCCCTTTTCGTAACGCAAGCTGATCGACAGGCCGTCGATCTTCGGTTCGGCCACCAGCGCCACCGTCTCGCCGTCGGCAAGACCGAGGAAGCGGCGGACGCGGCCGGCGAACTCCTCGACATCGGCGTCGGTGAACGCGTTGTCGAGGGACAGCATGGGGCGGGCATGGCGGATCTTGCCAAAGCCTTCGGCCGGTGTCGCACCAACCCGGCGGGTTGGGCTGTCAGCCCGCACCAGCTCGGGGAAAGCCGCTTCGATGGCGGCATTGCGTTGCCGCAGCGCGTCATAATCGGCGTCCGAGATCGAGGGCGCGTCCGATTGGTAATAGGCGCGGTCATGCCGGGCGATTTCTTCGGCCAGGCGCGCCAATTCGACGGCGGCTTCGAGGGGAGTGAGTTGGTCGATGTCGATCTGGTTGGTCATCAAGGGGGCCGTTGTCTTCATGTCGGGAAAGGGGGCAATGCCGGCAATGGCGCCGGAACGGCGGTTCCGCTCAGGTTTCGGAGCCGCGCAGCAAACTTTCGGCGGCGGCGCGAGCCTGCTCGGTCACTTCGGCGCCGGCCAGCATGCGGGCAATTTCCTCGCGGCGTTCGGTCGGAGCGAGAGCCGTCACCTTTGTCACGGTCGTCGTCCCGCCGTTGCTGGATTTGGCAACGTGCCAATGATGGGCGCCTTTTGCCGCCACCTGCGGCGAATGAGTGACGACAAGAACCTGCAATTCGCCGGCCAGACGGGCCAGACGTTCGCCGACGGCGGCGGCGACAGCCCCGCCGATACCGCTGTCGACTTCGTCGAAGACGATCGTCGGAACCGGCGATGTTCGCGCCAGGACAACTTTGAGGGCCAGCATGAAGCGCGACAGTTCACCGCCGGAGGCGATTTTGGCCAATGGGCCCGGCGGCATGCCGGGATTGGTTGCCACCTCGAAGGACACCCGGTCCATGCCAGAGTCGCTCCAGTCGCCGTCGGGAAGCTGCTCGACGCGTGTCCGAAAGGCGGCTCTGTCGAGTTTGAGCGGCGGCAGCTCAAGGGCGACGGCGCGATCCAGACGCTCGGCGGCGGCGATGCGGCGTCGTGACGTTGCCTCGGCCATGGCGGCGTAGGCCGCTTTGGCCTTCTGTTCGGCGGCGACAAGGCGGTCCAATTGATCGCCCCCGGCGTCGATGGCCTGCAATTCCCGGCTGAGACGGTCGCGCAAAGCGGCCAGAGCGTCAACGTCGACACTGTGTTTGCGGGCCACGGCGCGAAGAGAGAAAAGTCGTTCCTCGACTTTCTCGAGAGCGGAGGGGTCGAGATCGATGGTCGATGAGACCTTTTCGAGCAGGCCTTGCGCTTCGCCGGCTTCGACGGCGGCCCGGTCGAGGGCGGCGATGACGGCGTCGAGGCGTCCGTCCGCTTTGTCGGCGACACGTTCGAGCGTGCGCTGGGCGGTGCGCAGGCTTGCTTCGACCTCGCCCTTCTGCGTCAACGCCTGCTGCGCGGCACTCATTGCTTCCAGCAGTTTCTCGCCATGCATCATGACGCCGCGGCGTTCCGCCAGGCTCGCCTCCTCGCCGGGCTGCGGCGCCAGGGCGTTCAGTTCCTCGACGGCATGGCGCAGGTAGGCCTCCTCGCCTTTGGCCTTGGCCTGCAACGCCTCGGCTTCGCGGCGGGATTTGGCGGCATTGCGCCACTGCTGCCAAGCCTGGCGCAGCGGTTGTCCATCCAAGCCACCGAAAGCATCGAGTACCGAGCGATGGGTCGTTGGATCGAGCAGACCGTGACTTTCGAATTGACCGTGGATTTCCACCAGGCTGTCACCCAGCCGGCGAAGGAGCCCGACACTGACCGGCTGGTCGTTGACGAAGGCCCGCGATCGGCCGTCCGACGATACAACTCGCCGCAAGACGAGGTCTTGGCTGGCCTCGATCGCCTGTTCCACCAGAATTTCCAAGGCCGGATGGTCCTTGGTCAAAGAAAATTCGGCGCTGACCGACAGTTGGTTGGCGCCCAGGCGAACCAGTCCGCTTTCCGAGCGCGCTCCGAGCGCCAGCCCGAGAGAATCGAGAAGAATCGATTTCCCGGCGCCAGTCTCGCCAGTTAGGACCGACAAGCCTGGTTGGAAGCCGATATCGAGCCGGTCGATAAGAACGACGTCACGGATCGACAGTCCAAGCAGCATGGCTTGTCGGTCACCACAGCCAGCTGAACCAGCCGCTGTCGTCCGGCTTTTGCGGGGCCAAGCCTTTGACCAGCTTGTAGCTGTCCGAATACCATTCGTCGCCTGGGTAATTGTAACCAAGGACCGCCACGACTTTCTGGGCTTCGTCCTGCAATCCCAGCGTTTCGTAGCATTCGGCCAGACGATGCAAGGCTTCGGGGACGTGGGTCGTGGTCTGGTAATTGTCAACGACGACGCGGTAGCGGTTGATCGCCGCCAGATATTGGCCTTGCTCCTCATACCAGCGTCCGACCGCCATTTCCTTGCCGGCCAGATGGTCGCGGGCAAGATCGGCTTTCAGCTTGGCATCGCGGGCATATTTGCTGGCCGGGAAACGATCGACCACCTCCTGCAACGATTTCAAGGCGTTGGCTGTCACCTTCTGGTCGCGGCCGATGTCGGCGATCTGCTCGTAGTAGCAGAGCGCCTTCAAATAGTACGCGTAGGCGACATCCTTGTGGCCGGGATGGAGCTGGATGAAGCGGTCAAGCGAATTGATCGCATCATCGAACTTATTGTGTTCGTAGTGGGTGTAGGCCGCCATCAACTGAGCCTTGGTCGCCCACACCGAGTAGGGGTGTTGCCGTTCGACTTCGTCGAAGGCTTTGGCGGCCTTGTCGTAAGACTCATCCTTCAGGAGATCCATCGCGTCGTTATAGAGCTCCTCGACGGGGCGTTCCTTGTAATTGTCTTTAGTGTCGTCACCGGCACATCCACCCAAAAGAGGCAGGACGACAGCCAAGGCGAAAACAGCGGCGATGATGCGGAGGTGAGGGATAATCGACATTACCTGCTCTGGAAAACAATTCGGGCCGGCGAGACTATATCACGCCGGCCCGCGAAATCGACAAGGAGCTGAAAATTCAAGCTGACGCGGCGACGGCCAACCGCTGAGGCGCGGAAAACATAGCCGGAGCGGTGGTTTGCTGGTTACCGAGTTCGACCATGGTCCAAGCGGTCCTGTCGGAAAACAGGTCCCGCAGCAGTCGATTGTTCAAAGCATGGCCGCAACGGACGCCGTGGAAGTGACCGAGAATCGGCGCTCCGGCCAGGGCAAGGTCGCCCACGGCATCAAGCGTCTTATGCCGAACGAACTCGTCAACGTAGCGCAAGCCGCCTTCATTGAGGACCTTTTCGCCACCGCTGGCGATCACCACGGCGTTGTCGAGCGAGCCGCCCTTGCCGAGTCCGGCTGCATGCATGGCCGCGACTTCCTGTTCGAAGCCGAAGGTGCGGGCGCGGCTGACTTCCGCTTTGAAGGCGGCACTGTTCATCGGCAGAAAGCACTCCTGCCGGCCAATGGCGTCCATCGGGAAGTCGATTTCGACGCGAAGCGAAAAGCTGCGGCCCGGCGTCAGCATGGCCCGCTTGTCGCCATCCTTGGTGACCACGCGCTTCAAGATCTTGATGGCTTGGCGCGGCGCCTGCTGTTCGACGATGCCTGCGCATTCGATGAGGAACAGGAAGGGGGCCGCGCTGCCATCCATCACCGGCACTTCCGGACCGTTGATATCGATGATCGCATTGTCGATCCCCATGCCGGCCAGCGCCGCCATCAGATGCTCAATGGTGTGAACCGAGGCGCCTTTGGCGCCGGAAACACTGGTGTTGAGACGGGTGTCGGAAACATTGGACCACAGGGCGGGGATCACCGAGCCATCGCCGGCGATGTCGATTCGGCGGAAGAGGATGCCGGTGTTCGCGGCCGCCGGGCGCAACGTCATCGTCATCTTGCACCCGGAATGCAATCCGACGCCCGTGCAACTGATGGCGCTCTTCAAGGTCCGTTGGCGAATCACCGATGGCGCCAAGTCGGAAAACATCGTCGGACGCGATTCCGAGACATCGTTACCGATCGCCGGGAAGCTTTCAAAGGACACGCCGCTATCGAACATAAAATCAAACCTTCGCGGGACAACCGTTTTTCACGGCCATACATCTAACAGCGGGGCGTCTAGGGCACAAATCAATCATTATTACGGATTGTTACACTCTTAACGTCCACAAAAATCGTTGTATATCAATGAGTTATAATGCAAAGCGGATATCGCGTCGAAAGATTGTGAACAGCCATTCGGTGATCTTGGCAGACTGGATGCTGATGACTTATGAGTTTTCATCGAACGAGTTGTTCAACTGATGGTCTGCGGAACGGCTTCGAACACCGAAAATCGCGGACCCGTGCTCGTCTCGATAGGACAAAAGAAAAGCGGCGGATGGTTTTCCATCCGCCGCTTTCTTCGCTTTAGAGCGTGATGCGTTAAATCTGCATCACGCTCTTGGTTATATTTATGTCCCTCGCCGAGCGCGCGCCTCCGCACGCTTGGCCGCGGCCGCAATGGCCGCTGGAGCGGGGCGCGTCAGATTTGACGCAACCCCGCTCTAGGCGTCCCGCAGAAATAAACGAATCACCTCGTCATTCCCGCGAAAGCGGGAATCCAGCCGACGATATGGATCCGCCTTCGCTGGGATGACGAAAAAGAAGCGGTCATTTCTGCGTGTCCTCTAGTTCGCCTGACGACGCAGGAAAGCCGGAATTTCCAGCAGGTCTTCGTCGCTACGCGATGTCGGCAACCGGTCGGCCGGGCTGATCCGGGTCGGCTGGCCAGCCGGCTGACCGCGGTCGCCGAGAGCCTCGGACACCGGGGTGCGCGGGGCCGGTTGGGCAGGCTGGGCCGGCTGAGGCTGGGGCGCCGGGTGATGGACGGCCGGTTTGACGTGGCCGGCCAGGCGGTTCAGGAAGCTGCTCCGGCGATGGGGTTCCTGCGCCGGTTCCGGTTCCGGCTGCGGCCGGCTGACCTGGGCGTAGCTGGCGGCCGGCGCGGTGGGGCGTTGGTCGGCCCGCAGCGTCGGGGTATCCATGCGCAGGCTGCCTTGGGCCGGTTCCATGCGAGGCGTCGGTTCCGTCCGGATCGACGGTTCCGTCCGCAGGATCGGCGAGGTTCCGCTGCGGGCGGCGAAGGTCTGGGCCGGCTGCTGTTCGTTTCTCGATGCGGTCAGGGCCTCCGTCTGGAAACGTACCGGTTCCTCGGAGCTCTGCGTCAGCGCGGCTTCGATTTCCTCTTCCGGTTCCTGCTGCGAGGCGGCGGGGGCGGTATGGAAGATCGGTGCCGTGCCGGCGACGCGTTCGGCCAAGGTCGGCCCGGATTTGGCGGCAAGCGTGGCGGCCCCTTGCGGGCGCATCTGATCGACGAGCGAGATCAGGGTCGGACGGGGCTGCGTCTGGGAGGCCGCCTCAATACCGGTGGCGACGACCGAAACCCGCATCTTGCCTTCCAGTTTCTCGTCGAAGGTCGAACCGAAAATGATGTTGGCGTCGGGGTCGACCTCGTCGCGGATGCGGTTGGCGGCTTCATCGACCTCGAACAAGGTCATGTCCATGCCGCCGGTGATGTTGATGAGGACGCCGCGCGCCCCCTTCATCGAAATGTCCTCAAGCAGCGGGTTGTTGATCGCCGCCTCGGCAGCATCGAGCGCACGCTTCTCGCCGTCGGCCTCGCCGGTTCCCATCATCGCCTTGCCCATTTCGCTCATCACCGTGCGGATATCGGCGAAGTCGAGGTTGATCAGGCCGGGCATGATCATCAGATCGGTGACGCCGCGCACGCCCGAGTAGAGGACGTCGTCAGCCATCTTGAAAGCATCGGCGAAGGTGGTCCGCTCGGACGCGATGCGGAACAGATTCTGGTTCGGGATGATGATCAAGGTGTCGACATACTGCGACAGCTCCTCGATGCCCGAATCCGCCAGGCGCATGCGGTGCTGTCCTTCGAAGTTGAAGGGCTTGGTCACCACGCCGACGGTCAAAATGCCGTGTTCGCGTGCCGCCCGGGCAATCACCGGAGCCGCTCCGGTGCCGGTGCCGCCCCCCATGCCGGCGGTAATGAAGACCATGTTGCTGCCCTGCATCTGGGCGATGATTTCCTCGATCGCCTCTTCCGCGGCGGCCCGGCCGATATCGGGGCGGGCACCGGCTCCCAGACCCTGGGTGACGTTGGCGCCAAGTTGGATACGCCGGTCGGTCCGCGATTGAGCCATGGACTGAGCATCGGTGTTGGCGACGATGAACTCGACGCCTTCAAGGTGCGACTGGATCATGTTGTTGACTGCATTGCCACCGGCGCCGCCGACACCGATCACGGTGATCCGCGGCTTTAGCTCACCGGTGCTGCTGGGATGAAAGTTGATCATCGTGTTACCCTCCGCGCTGAATTGGAATGAACCTGTCTTGCGTGTTTTTAAACTCTAGAAATTCTTGCGTAGCCATGCGCCCAGCTTTGCCAGCCGGTTGCCTCCGTCGTCTGTCTGCCGGGCACGTGCCGACTTGCTTGGCGTTTCCGTCTGCGTGTTGAGGACGGCATAACGCAGTAAGCCGGCACAGGTGGAAAAGGCCGGTCCGTTGGTCGCTTCCGGCAGACCCTGCATGCCGATCGGACGGCCCAGTCGGACCTGTTTGTCGAGAACCATCGCCGCCAGATCGCGAACCCCTTGCATCTGGGCCGCACCGCCGGTCAGGACAACGCGCCGTCCGGCAATCTTGTCGAAGCCACCGGCTTCCAAATGGCTGCGAACCAACTCGAACGTCTCTTCGAGACGCGGCTGGATGATCTGCACCAGCATCGAGCGGGGCACCTGGTTGGTGGCGCCGTCCTCGTCCTCGCCGACCAGCGGAACCTTGAGGATTTCACGGTCGTCCGAGGGGGACGGAAGGGCGCTGCCATAAAGCGTCTTCATGCGTTCCGCATGCACCAGAGGTGTCGACAGGCCGCGCGCGATATCGTTGGTGACGTGGACGCCGCCGACCGGAATGGTGTCGGTATGCATGAGATGCGCGCCTTGGAACACGGCGATGGTGGTGGTCCCGCCGCCCATGTCGATGCAGGTGACGCCAAGATCGCGTTCGTCGTCGACCAGGCAGGACAGCCCGGAGGCGTAGGCCGAGGCGACGCGTGATTCGATGTCGAGGTGGCAGCGATGCACGACGGTCGACAAATTGCGGACCGGACCGGGGTTGGCGCTGACCAGATGGATGGTGACCGCCAGGCTTTCGCCGAACATGCCGCGCGGATCGCGGATGCCTTCGTTGCCGTCGACCGTGAAGCCGACAGGAATCGAATGGATCAGATCGCGGTCGGTGCTTTGCGCATGATGCCTGGCATGGTCGAGCATGCGCCTGATGTCCTGATCGCCGATTTCGTGACCGTTGACCGAGACTTCGACTGTGACGTTGTTGGACGTCGGCTGTCCGCCGGAAACATTGACCACCACCTCGCGGACACGGTCTTCAGCCATTTGCTCGGCGGCGTCGACGGCGGCCCGGATGGCCGTTTCGGCCTCTTCCATATCGACGACGGCGCCGTTGCGCATGCCGCGCGACAGCTGGTGCCCGATACCGACGATGCGCATGTTGCCGTCATCATTGGCGCGCGCGATGAAGCAGCACACCTTGGTGGTGCCGACATCAAGCGCTGCGATCAGTCCGTGGCGGAGCTTCGTCTTGGGCATCAGGTCCTCAGGCGTCCTTGCCAGGATGGGGTTTCCGTTTCATTGGGCCGGCGATGGCCGATTCCTCGGCGCCACCGGTCGAGCGCAACACCAGCCGGTCGGGCAGGCGCATATCGATCAGTGTCACTTTGCGTTCCAGCAAACTTTGTTCCCTGTCGAGCTTGGCCAGGTCATGCCAGGCGATAAGCGGGTCTTCTTCCGGAAGGCGGATGTCGATACCGCCGCTGGTCCGATCAAGCGTGACGTTCCAACGACGGTCACCCACCCATTGGGCCGCCTTCACGCGTTTCTTCAGCTCGGGTTCGGCGTTCAGAAGGTCGATCAGTTCGGCGGCGTGGTCGGGCGCACCTTCGCCGACCATCAGAGGCAGATCTGCATATTCATCGATTTCGTCGCCGACCACTTGGCCGTCATGGTCGACCAGATAGTATTTTCCCTGATTCTGCCAGAGAACGATGGGATTGCGTTCGGTGATCAACAGGTGAACGACGCCGGGCAGGCGCCGTTCGATGGTCGCCGTCTTGACCCAGGAGAGCTCTTCCAGCCGTTGCCGGGTGGCGGCCAGGTCGATGCCCAGGATCGGGTCGCCGCGCTTGATTTGCAATGCGCCGACGATCTGCTCGCGTGGTGTCCGGGCGCGCCCTTCCACGAATATCTCCTCGACGCGGAATCCGGCCCGGCCGGATAGCGCGATGGTCTGCTGGTGCAGATCGTCGACCAGACGGGCCGCCGTGCCCGAGCGGATCATCCAGGCGGGAAACACCAAACCACCGCCGACGACCAGAACTGCCAGCGTAATGTGGCGGATCCGCTTGCGCTGCAACGGCGACAGCCACCGCCGATGCATATAGAGCCGGCCGGGACCATGCCCGCCTTTGCCCGGCTTGCCGATATCGGACATGTGCCGTTCGGACTGCGCGCTGACCCGGTCATCGATCTCGATGGTGATGTCGCTCATCCGTCGCATCGGGCGTCCTCCACCATCCATGTCACCAGATCGACAAAGCTGATGCCTGCGTGAGTGGCCTGTTCGGGAACCAGCGACGTGCTCGTCATGCCGGGTTGCGTGTTGACCTCGAGAAGATAGAGCTTGCCAGGCTTTCCCGCCTCGGTGTCGTCGTAGCGGAGATCGGCCCGGCTCACCCCTCGGCAACCCAGTGCCAGATGCGCTTTGACGGCCAGCGCCTTGACTTCTTCGGTGACCTCCGCCGGCAGGGGCGCCGGAACCAGATGGACCGACTCGCCCGGCGCATATTTCGCGGTGTAGTCGTAAAAGCCGCGGGCCGAGGTGATTTCGGTGACGCCCAGCGCCTTGTCGCCCATGACGCCGACCGTCAGCTCGCGGCCCGGAATGAAACGTTCGGCCATTACCAAGTCGCCGAATGGCCAGTCCTCGCCGGCCAGCGGTGCGCCATTGTCGCCTTGCTTGACGATATGGACACCGACCGACGATCCTTCATTCAAGGGCTTGAGCACATAGGGGCGCGCCAGGACGTCGCCGGCCAGAACTTCGCTCTTCTTGACGATTCTTCCCTCGGGAACCGGGATGCCGGCCGCCGCGAAGGTCTGTTTGGCCATCGGCTTGTTCATCGCCAGCGCCGAGGCGAGCAGGCCGGAATGCGTGTAGGGGATCTTCATGATGTCGAGAATGCCCTGGATCGAGCCGTCTTCGCCGAAACGGCCGTGCAGGGCATTGAACACCGCCCAGGGCTTGGCTGCGTCCAGGCCGGCGATCAGGGTGCGGAGATCGCGCCGGACGTCGATGGTGGCGACGGCATAGCCGGCCTTTTCCAAGGCGGCTGCCACGGCGACACCGCTGACCAGCGATACTTCACGCTCGACCGAGAATCCCCCCATCAGGACGACAACCCGTTTGCTCATGTTCTTAATTCCTGTCTCGAAGGCCGATACGGCGAATTTCCCAGTGCAGCGGGACTCCCGAGGTCTCGAACACCCGGCGACGAACTTCCTCGCCCAGGTCTTCGATATCGGCCGCGCTCGCAGTACCGGTATTGATAAGAAAATTGCAGTGTTTTTCCGAAACCTGGGCTCCACCCTTGGTCAGGCCGCGGCAGCCCGCGGCGTCGATCAGCTGCCAGGCCTTGTGTCCGGGCGGATTGGCGAAGGTCGATCCGCCGGTCCGCGTGCGAAGCGGCTGGCTTTCCTCCCGCTGGGCGCGGATGTCAGCCATCCGGCCGGCGATTTCCGCATTGTCGCCGGGATGGCCCTGCAATTCCGCGTCGACGAAAATCCAATCGTCGGGAAGCGCCGACCGGCGGTAGGCGAAGCCGAGATCCGCCTGGCTGAGGCCATGCAGATGGCCGGTGGCATCGAACGCGCGTGCCGAAAGGGTGATGTCCTTCATTTCCAGCCCGTAGGCCCCGGCATTCATCCTGAGCGCGCCGCCGATGGTTCCCGGGACGCCCGACAGGAATTCAAGGCCGGCCAGACCCGCTTCCCAGGCGGACGTCGCCACCGTGAGGTCAAGTGCGGCAGCGCCTACCGTCATCTTGGAGCCGTCGATATCGATCCCGGCAAAGTCGCGACCCAGCCGGATGACCACGCCGGGAACGCCGCCGTCGCGGACCAGCAGGTTCGAGCCGACACCGACGACGGTCACTGGCACACCGGCCGGCTTGCCCGCCAAAAATGTGGCCAGATCTTCAAGGTCCGCCGGCTTGAACAGCACTTCCGCCGGTCCGCCGACACGAAACCAGGTGATCGACGCCAGGCACGCGTCGGCGGTCAGCCGGCCGCGGACGGTGGGAAGGCGTTCGATCAAGGGTGTCGGCTGTGCCATGCGTCTTTAAGCCCCCGGCTTCGGCGAAGGTGGTTCCAATGTGTCGAGTTGGCCCGGCAATGCGTTCGCCCAGGTCGATATGCTGCCGGCGCCCAGGCAGACGACGAAATCGCCGGGCTTGGCCAGGCCGCGCACCAGCCGTGCCAAGTCGGCGGGCGCGCCGAGCGGCACGACCTTGCGATGACCGTGGGCCAGCAATCCGGCGACCAGGGCATCGCGGTTGACCCCCTCGATGGGGGCTTCGCCAGCCGGATAGACATCGGCGACGATGACCGAGTCGGCGTCGTTGAAGCAGGTGCAGAATTCTTCGAACAGGCTTTTGAGGCGAGTGAAACGGTGCGGTTGGACGACGGCGACGACGCTGCCCCGCGAAGCGCTCCGCGCGGCGCGCAGCACGGCGGCGATTTCCACCGGATGGTGGCCGTAATCGTCGATAACGATGACGCCCTGGCTTTCGCCCGTCTTGGTGAAGCGCCGTTTGACCCCGGCGAAATTACCAAGCCCGGTCCGCACGACCTCGTCCGAGAAGCCCAGTTCACTGGCCACGGCGACGGCGGCCAATGAGTTTTGGACGTTGTGCTGGCCGTACATCGGCAGACGAACCTGACTGATGGTGCGGCTGGTTTCCTTGGCCCGATCGGTGATGATGATGTCGTAGGTGGCGCCGTCCGGGCCGATCACGACATTGGCGGCCCGGACGTCGGCCTGCGGGTTGAAGCCGTAGGTGACGATCTTGCGGTCGGGAACGCGGGGAAGCAGCGCCTGTACCTCAGGATGATCGATGCACAGGGCGGCAAAACCGTAGAAAGGGATGTTCTCGACGAAAATGCGGAAGGCTTCGCGGACCCGGTCGAAGGTTCCGTAGAAGTCGAGATGTTCGGGGTCGATGTTGGTCACCACCGCGATGGTGGCCGGGAGCTTGGTGAAGGTTCCGTCCGATTCGTCGGCCTCGACGACCGCCCAATCGCCGGCGCCCAGGCGGGCATTGGTGCCATAGGCATTGATGATGCCGCCATTGATGACCGTCGGATCCATGCCGGCGGCGTCGAGCATCGCGGCGATCAGCGAGGTGGTCGTGGTCTTGCCGTGCGTGCCGCCGATGGCGATCGCCCATTTGAGGCGCATCAACTCGGCCAGCATTTCAGCGCGGCGGACGACCGGGATCACCCGGCTTCGGGCGGCAATGACCTCGGGGTTGTCGCCTTTGACCGCAGAAGAGATCACCACCACACGGGCATCACCCAGATTTTCCGGTGCATGGCCGATGTGGACGGGAATTCCCTGGTCGCGCAGCCGCTTGACGTTGGCGTTGGCGGCAATGTCGGAGCCTTGCACCACATAGCCGAGATTATGCATGACCTCGGCTATGCCGCTCATGCCGATGCCGCCGATGCCGACGAAGTGCACTGTGCCGATGGAAAGCGGCAGGGTTCTCATGAAACAACCTCTGAATTGCCGAATGCCAGGCGATCGACCAGATCCGCCAGTCGGATCGCTGCGTCGGGAACTCCGGCAGCGCGGGCGCTGGCGGCTGCCCGGGTCAGGCTGTCGGGCTCGGAAAGCAAGGTGGTCAGCCGAGTCGCCAGACTGGCGGCGGTGAACACCGGTTGTGGAATCAGCCAGGCGCCGCCGGCCTGTTCCAAGGCGCGCGCATTGGCCGTCTGATGATCGTCGATGGCATGCGGATAGGGCACCAGGATCGAGGGTCGGCCGAGCGCGGTCAATTCGGCGACAGTCGAGGCGCCGGACCGGGCGATGACCAGATGGGCGGCGGCCAGACGCTCGGGAACGTCATGGAAAAAGCTCTCGAGCGTCACCTCGATGTCGGTTTCCCGGTAGGATTGGGCCACCGCGTCGAGGTCTTCCGGACGGCATTGCTGCGACAGAACCAGACGGCGGCGCAGCCCTTCGGGAAGGGCAGCCAAAGCAGCTGGAACCACTTCCGAAAGAGCGCGGGCGCCTTGCGAACCACCAAGGACAAGCAGGCGGATCGGCCCATTTTCTCCGATCGCCGACCAGCCCTGATCCCGCTGGGCGATGATGGAGGGGCGGACCGGCATGCCGGTCCGGATCACTTTGCCGCGATGGGCGTCGGCGATGTGGGTGACTTCGGTGAAGGAGGTGGCGATGACGCTGGCGCGGGCGGCCAGCAGCCGGTTGGCGCGGCCGAGGACGGCGTTCTGTTCGTGCAAGATCGTCGGAATGCCACGGAAAGATCCGGCCAGCATGGCAGGCACCGAGGCGTAGCCGCCGAACCCGACAACGGCGGCGGGGCCGAGATGCCGCAGAAGCGCGCGGGCTTGCAGGATACCGAAGCCCAAGGCGCCGATGGCCGACAGCCGGGCGCCAAGACCGCGGCCGGCGATACCGCCGGCACTGATCCTGTGCGTCGTCAATTGCCCCAGCGTGCCGCCATAGGCTTGCCCGCGGCGGTCGGTGATCAAGGCCAGCCGGCGTCCGCGGCCCAGCAATTCGGCCGCCAGCGCTTCCGCCGGAAAGACATGGCCACCGGTCCCGCCGGCCGTCAGTACGATGAGCTTGTCCGGCGAGGTCATTCCCATCCCTCCCGGCCATAGCGCTTGCGGGTCAACGCCAGCACCATGCCCATACCGAGCGCCAGGGCCAGCATCGAAGAACCGCCGTAGGAAATGAAGGGGAGCGTCATGCCCTTGGTCGGCATCAGATGGAGGGTCGAGGCCATATTGATAATGGCCTGCAGACCGAACTGCACCAGAAGCCCCGAGGTGGCCAGCAGGATGAACAGGTTCTCCTCGATCAGCATCCGCGAGAAACCGCGCAGCACGATAAAGGCGAAAATGCCGACCACCAGCAGGCAGAGGATCAGGCCGAATTCCTCGCCGGCCACCGCCATGATGAAGTCGGTGTGGGCGTCGGGAAGCACCGCCTTGACCCGACCCTCGCCGGGACCGCGTCCGAAGAAACCGCCGAACCGGAAGGCCTGGAGCGCGGTGGTCACCTGGTAGCTGTCGCCGGCCGATGGGTCGAGGAAGCGATCGATGCGGCTGGCGACGTGGCTGAAGGTGAAATAGGCGCCGACCAGTCCGGCCAGTCCGCCCACCATGCCGATCAGAACCCAGACGATCGGCAGGCCGGCCAGGAAAAACTCGACGAACCATACTGCCGAGACCACCAGCGTCATGCCGACGTCGGGCTGCAGCAGCAGAAGGCAGGCGACAAGAAGATAGAGAACGAGCGAAATCATATTGCCGGGAAAGCTCTCGGAGAGACGCTGTTCGGCGAACATCCAGGCGGAGACCACGGCGAAGGTCGGCTTGACGAATTCGGATGGCTGGATGGATATGCCGGCAAGACTGACCCAGCGGGTGGCGCCCTTGATCTCCTGGCCGGAGAACAGCGTCGCCGCCATCAGAACGAGGGCGCCCAGGAATCCGAGGCAGGCCAGCCGGCGGACGTTCTTGGGCGACAGCAACGACACCGCGAAGATGACCAGCAGGGCCGGGGGGAGGAAAATGAACTGCCGGCGGACGAAATGGAAATGGTCCGCACCGATCCGTTCGGCCACCGCCGGGCTCGCCGCCATGATCAAGAGGGCGCCGACCGCAACGAGGGCGGCGACGGCGGCCATCGTCCAGCGGTCAACGGTCCACCACCAGCGGCCGATTACCGACGTGTCGGTGCGTCCGAGCAGAATCATGCGCACCTCCTGGCACCAGGCAGGGCGGTGACCAACTGGCGGAAGACGTCGCCACGATGTTCGAAGCTGGTGAATTGGTCCCACGACGCGCAGGCCGGCGACAACAGCACGACGGCATCGGCAATGGCGTCGGCTTGCGCGGCCGCGTGGGCACGGGCGAGAGCGGTCGCCAGGGTGACACAGCGCTCGAAGGCGACCTTGCCGTCCAGAGTGCGGGCGAATTCCTCGGTCGCATCGCCGATCAGGAATGCCTTTCGGATGCGGCCGAACAGCGGATCGAGGCTGACGATGCCGCCTTCTTTGGCTTGGCCGCCGAGGATCCAATAGATGTCGTCGTAGCAGACCAGGGCCTTTTCGACGGCGTCGGCATTGGTCGCCTTGCTGTCGTTGACATAGGCGATACCGCCGATCCTGGCGATCAGTTCCTGGCGGTGCGCCAGACCGGGATAGCTCGCGAGACCCTCGCCGATGGCCTCGATGTCGATACCGACCGCCCGCGCGGCGCCATAGGCGGCGCAGGCGTTCTGCCAATTATGACGGCCCGGAAGGTGCGGCAGTGTCCGCAAGGCGGCGATCTGCCGCGCTTGCCCGTCGGTATCGTCGACCAGTGCGCCATCGACCGCGAAAATGCCGCCGGCGACCGGCCGAACGGCCGAAATCGGGACGACCTTGACATGGCCGGTCTGGCGCAACCGGGCGCAGATGTCCTGACCGTGCGAATCGTCGACGCCGACGATGGCGGTCGCGTCCTTGCGCATCCGCTCGAACAGGCTGGCTTTGGCCGCGACATAACCCTCGAGACCGCCATGGCGGGCCAGGTGATCGGGAGTGATGTTGAGCAGCACGGCCGCGTCGAAGGCCGTGCGATCCAATAGTTCAAGCTGGTAGGACGACAGCTCGAGAACATAGGTGCCGGTCCGGTCGAGGGCCGGCAGATCAAGCGCCGGCGTGCCGAGATTGCCGCCGGCGGCGGTCGGACGGCCGCTTTCGTTGATGATATGGGCGGTCAGCGTCGTCGTCGTTGATTTCCCGTTGGTCCCGGTGATGCCGATGACCTGCGCCTCGGGGTTCGCCCGGGCCAGCAGATCGATGTCGCAGACCATCTTGACGCCCAGCCGCCGGACTTTTTCGGCAACCGGATGGACCCGCGGATGGGTATGCGGGATGCCGGGGCTCCAGACCATCAATGTCAGGTCGGACAGATCTGCCGTCGCCAAATCCGTCACCGTCAGTCCGTTATCCCGCCCGGTGGCCTGCGCCGCCGGATTATCGTCCCAGGCCAGAACGCGGGCACCGCTTTCCGCCAGGACGCGGGCGGCCGAGGTCCCGGACTTGCCGAGCCCCATGACCGCCACTGTCTTGCCTTGCAGGAAAGGAACGAGCGCCATGCCTTGCCTCACCGCAGTTTCAAGGTGGAGAGGCCGGCCAGGGCCAGGATGGAGGCGATGATCCAGAAACGGATGACCACGGTTGGCTCCGCCCATCCCTTTTTCTCGAAGTGATGGTGGATCGGCGCCATGCGGAAGACCCGCTTGCCGGTCAGCTTGTAGGACGCGACCTGCACGATCACCGAGACTGTCTCGAGGACAAAAAGGCCGCCGACGATGGCCAGGACGATTTCATGCTTGGTCACGACGCTCATGGCGCCCAAGGCACCGCCCATGGCCAGCGAGCCGGTGTCACCCATGAACACCAGCGCCGGCGGTGCGTTGAACCACAGAAAACCAAGGCCGGCACCGACCAGGGCGCCGCAGAAGACGGCCAGTTCGCCCGAACCAGGGATGTGATGGATTTGCAGATAGTTGGCAAACACCGCATGTCCGACCAGATAGGCGATGAGGGCGAAGACACCCGAGGCGATCATCACCGGCACCGTGGCCAATCCGTCCAATCCGTCCGTCAGATTGACCGAATTGGGGGCGGCCACCATGACGAAGGTCGCCATGCCGATGTAGCCCCAGCCCAACTGCACCAGCACGTTCTTGAAAAAGGGCACCGCCATGGCGTGCGACAGTTGCTCGGGAGCGAGGCGAATGATCAGCATGGTGGCAATCAGGGCGATGACGATCTGTCCCGCCAGCTTCGCCTTGCCGGGCAAACCTTTGGTGTTGCGCTTGCTGACCTTGAGATAGTCGTCGGCGAAGCCGATCAATCCATTGCCCAGAGTGACCATCAGGACGATCCACACATAGGCGTTGGTCAGATCCGCCCACAGCAACGTCGACAAGGTCACGGCGAGCAGAATGAGAAAGCCGCCCATGGTCGGCGTGCCCTTCTTGGTCAGCAGATGCGTCGCCGGGCCGTCGGTGCGGATCGGCTGTCCGCGTCCCTGCTTGCGTCGCAGCCACCGGATGACCGAGGGCCCCGCCAGGAAGGAAATGAGAAGCGCCGTCACCACCGCCCCGCCGGTACGGAAGGTGAGGTATTTGAACAAATTGAAGAAGCCGACCTGGTCAGCCAGCGGGAACAATAAGTTATAAAACATGAATCAGAGCTTCTCCTCTAGGTCCCGGCGGCGGTCGGCAGGTTTGCCGCAGCCATTCCCTCGAGCACTTTGACAACACGGCCCATGGCACTGCCGGCCGACCCCTTGACCATCACCACATCGCCGGCGCGAAGCGCGCGACCGACTTCCACGGCCGCAGCGTCGGCATTATCGGCGTGACCGCCACGGCGGTCCGCCGGCAAGGCGTCGTGGAGATGGCGCATGAGGGCGCCGGCAGTGAACACCAGATCGATCCGGCGTTCGACCAACGTCTCGGCAAGCCCGGCATGCAATGCCGGGGAGGTCTCGCCCAATTCAAGCATATCGCCCAGCACGGCGATCCGGCGGGCGCCGCGCGGCCGTTCGGTCAGGCCGAGCGCGGTAATCGCCGCACGCATGGAAACCGGCGAGGCATTGTAGGATTCATCGATCACTTCGATCCGGCCCTGTCCCCAGGAAAGGCTTCTCCGTTCGCCGCGCCCCTTGGGAGCGGTCATTGCCGCCAGCGCCTGGGCGGCGACAGTGAGATCAATTCCGGCCGCCCGTGCGGCAAGCAGGGCCGCCAGGCTGTTGCTCGCCCATTGCAGACCGGGAACACCGACGCGATAGCTGAGCGCCTCGTCGCCAAACAGCGCCAGGACAAGCGTGGCCTTCGGATCGACGGCGCCGTCGAGCAGGCGGGCACCGGCGTCGATGTGGGTGCCGAAACTCTCGATCCGTGTCACTCCGGCCCGCCGGGCGGTCTCGCGGAGGAACGCGAAATGCGGGTTGTCGCGCGGCAGGATGGCGATGCCCTCCGGTTCGACACCGGCAAAGATCTCGGCTTTGGCTTCGGCGATCTGCCGGGTCGACGTGAAATACGCCATATGCACCGCTTCGACGGATGTGATGATGGCGATGTGCGGACGCACCAGGCAGGTCAGCGGCGTGATTTCGCCGACATGGTTCATGCCCAGTTCGAACACCGCGAAACGCGCCTCGCGCGGGAGACGGGCCAGCGACAGCGGTACGCCCCAATGATTGTTGAGGTTGCCTTGGGTGACATGGGTCTGGCCGACGGCCGACAATGCCAGTCTGAGCATCTCCTTGGTGCCGGTTTTCCCGACGCTGCCGGTGACGGCGATGATCCGTGCCGCCGACCGGCGGCGGGCGGCGGCGGCCAGGGCCTCGAGGCCGGTCTGCGTGTTCTCGACGAGAATCAGCGGGGCGTCGTCGCCGACGCCGAAGGGAACCTTGTGCACGAGCGCGGCGGCGGCACCGTTCGCCAGGGCGGCGGCGACATGATCGTGGCCGTCGTGGTTAGGTCCGGCCAGGGCGATGAACAGATCACCCTCGGCCAGCGTCCGGCTGTCGATGGAAATTCCGCGAGCCAACCACGCCGGTCCGGATCTCCGGCCATCGACGGCTGTCGCTGCTTCCTCGCTGGTCCATAAAACGCCGGTCATGACAATTCCTCCACCGCGCGACGTGCCTGGACGGCATCATCGAAGGGGAGAACCTTGTCGCCGACAATTTGGCCATTTTCATGGCCTTTCCCGGCCAACACCAAAAGATCGCCGGAGGCCAGGCCGCCGACCGCCATGCGGATGGCCGTCGCCCGGTCATCGACCTCCGTGGCGTCGGGGCAGGCCATGAGAATCTGGCGGCGGATGCTGGCCGGATCTTCGCTCCGCGGATTGTCATCGGTGACATAGATCCGATCCGCCCATTCGGTGGCGATCCGTCCCATCAGGGGACGTTTGCCTTTGTCGCGGTCGCCGCCGCACCCGAATACCACCACCAGTTTTCCCGCCGTGTGGGGGCGTAGCGCCTTGAGAGCGGTCTCCAGACCGTCGGGCGTATGAGCAAAATCGACGTAGACGGCGGCACCGGCGGCGGTGGTTGCAACCTTCTGCAAACGGCCGGGAACCTCCCGCAAATGAGAGAGCGCGGCGACGGCCGCCTCGACCGGCGAACCGGTGGCGATCACCAGGCCTAGCGCGCACGCGGCGTTCGAGGCCTGGAAGCTTCCTGCCAGCGGCAGATGTAGTTGATAGAGTCGTTCAAAAACCACGAGATCGAGGTCCTGGCCCTCCGCAGTCGGAGTCATGTTGGCCAGGCGAATGTCTCTGCCGTTGCTCCCGAACGATAGAATGCGATGGCGGCGATCCAGGCAGAGACTCGACAACAGCCCGGCTTGCGGCGAATCGGCATTGATCACGGCAGCGTGGTGCGATGCCATGACCTCGCCGAACAAGCGGCTTTTGGCCCGCCAGTAGGCGTCCATGCTGCCGTGATAATCGAGATGGTCGCGTGTCAGGTTGGTGAAGGCGCTGGCGGAGATCCTGACGCCATCCAGGCGGAACTGATCGAGGCCGTGGCTCGACGCTTCGAACGCGCCGTGCGTGACGCCGTCGGCGGCCAGTTCATCAAGGGTCCGGTGCAGGCTGACCGGGTCGGGTGTCGTCATCGATCCTTTTCCCACCCGGCCGGGAGCCACCAGGCCGGTGGTTCCCAGGCTGGCAGCGCTGAGACCGAGCTGTTCCCAAATTTGCCGGGCGAAATGGGTGACCGAGGTTTTGCCGTTGGTTCCCGTAACGGCAACCATCACGGCGGGTTGGCGTGGATAGAAGCGGGCAGCCATCAGGGAAAAGCGCCGCCTGGGATTGTCGTCGGCGATCAGGACGGCGCGGTCATTCGGCAAAGTCGTGCCGAGCGGCGCCAGCACGGCGGCGGCACCGCGTGCCACCGCGTCGGAGATGAAGGCGCGTCCGTCGGCTTTGGTTCCTGGCAGGGCGGCGAACAGGTCGCCGGGATTGACCGCGCGCGAATCGGCGGTGAGGCCGGAGATTTCGGGGTCGGCGTCGAGAGTGGGAACCAGGAGCTCACTCAGCTTTGGCAAAGGTGACCTCCCGATGCGGCTTGTTGGGGACGTTCTGAGCAATCCGAGCCTTGTCTTTGGCCGAAGGCTCCGCCGGGGTCGGTGCCGGCATGATGCCAAGCAGCGGGCCGATCTGGGAGATGACATGTCCGACGACTGGCGCCGCCGTCCAGCCGGCGGTGGCAAAGCCGTAGCTTTCCTTGTTGCCTTGCGGCTCGTCGATCATCGCCAGGACGACATATTGTGGATTGGAAGCAGGAAAAGTGGCGATGAAGGAGGACAGCAACGTCTTGTGGTGATAGCCGCCGGCTCCGTTTTTCTCGGCCGTCCCCGTCTTGCCACCGACATCGTAGCCGGGAACATCCCCCTTCTTGCCGGTTCCTTCGACGACCACCATGCGCATCAGATCGCGCATGGTCCGCGAAGTTTCCGCCTTGATGACGCGCTGACCGGGAATCGGGGCGCCGGTTTCGTGCTTGAGCAAGGTGGCCGGGTGGAACAAGCCGCCGTTCACCAGAGCCGAGACGCCCGTCATCATATGGAGTGGCGAGACGGCCATGCCATGTCCGTAGGCGATGGTCATCGAGTTGATCTCGCGCCATGGGTTGGGTACCAGCGGCGTGCTGATTTCCGGTAATTCGACGGTGGCCGGGCGGGTCAGCCCCATGCGCGTCATGAACGCCTTTTGATTTTCGATGCCAAGATCAAGCGCCATCCGGGCCGAACCGATATTCGACGAGACTTTGAGAATCTCCGATACCGTGAGCGGATGATGTTCGGGCTCGTAGTCATAGATCTCGAACCGGGCCACCTTGATCCGGTGCATGACATCATAGGTGCTGGTCAGCGTCGCCGTGCCGGCATCCAGCGCGGCGGCGGTGTTGAACAGCTTGAAAGTGCTGCCCATTTCGTAGACGCCGAGCGTCGCCCGGTTGAACATGGCGACCGGGGTCGCCGATGCCAGGTTGTTGGGGTTGAAGTCGGGGAGCGAGACCATCGCCAGCATCTCGCCGGTGCGCACGTCGATGACCATACCAGTACCGCCGATGGCATGAAAATCGGCGACGGCCTTGGCCAGTTCGTTGCGCATGACGGTCTGGACCCGAATGTCGAGCGACAGGCGCAATGGGTCGCGGCGGGCCTTCAGTTCGTTTTCGAAGGTTTTCTCGATGCCGGCGATGCCCTTGTTGTCGAGATCGGTCAGGCCGACCACGTGGGCCGTCAGCTCGCTCTGCGGATAGATGCGCTTTTCCGCCTTCTCGAAATAAAGCCCGGGGATGCCGAGAGCGTTGATTTCGTATTCCTGGCGCGGCGTCAGATTGCGGCGCAGATAGATGAAAGCGCGGTCGCCCTGAAGCTTGGTGCGGAGCTCGGCGGCGTTGAGATCGGGCAGGACGCCGGCGACCTTTTGTGCCGCCTGGGCCTTGTCGAGGATTTCGCGCGGGTGGGCGTAAAGCGACACGGACGGCAGGCTGGTCGCCAGAAGAACGCCGTTGCGATCGACCACATCGGCCCGCTCCAGGTCAAGCTCGGTGCTGCGGCTTTGATGGGTCGGTTGAGTAGAGACGCCTTTGAGGACGGTGACGTCGACCATCCGTCCGGCGATCACGCAAAAGGCCAGCGTGAACATGGCGCCGGTGACGATCAAACGCGTCCGGCCCATCTCGATGGCTCTTTTACGGGCGCCTTCGAGATGCAATGTCGCCGAGGTCTCGGTGTCTTCGTCCGAGTAGACGTCCGGACGACGCCCAAATAATTTTATCATGGCCGCACCCGTGTACTTGCCACTTCCGGCTCGGCCAGGGCCGGCGATTTGATCACCATGACGTTGCCGGCATTGGCCGAGGTGCCGGAGTTACCCGTTGCCGGCGGTTTGCTGGCCGGGGCGCTGGCGTAGGTCGCCGTGCCGGCGGCCGGACGTTGCGCGGGAGCGGGCACCGGAGCCGGCGTGATCGGGGCCACCGCGTCGCGTTGGCGGGCTGGTTTGATCGCCGTCGTCTGCGCGGCGGCCGCTTTCACGACGGCCGTCGGCTTTTCCACCGGTGCCGGCGTCGGCATCGGAGCCGGTCTGGCTGCGGCGCTTTTTGCCGGGGCGGCAGGCGCCGTCACCTGGGCGGTCATGCTGCGGGCCGGTTTTTTCGGCACGACGGCCGGCGCCTGTTTCGGCTTCGATGTCGCATTGGCTCCGGCGGCGGGTGCCTGCGTGCCAGGCGAACGCCGCGTGACGACCGGGGTTTCCGGGATGACGACGGCCGGGGCGGCCTGGGGCTCGACCTGCGGCCCGGCAGCCACCGGCGGCTCGGGCGCCAACGGTTCGCGCATCGGCAAAGCTGCGATCGTGGTGATCTGGCTCGGCTTCAAGGGATGCAGGCCAAGATGGCGTTCGGCCTGTTCGCGCAGGCGCGCCGGCTCGTTCAGATAGCTCCACTCGGCCTTCAGCACGTGGATCTGTTCCTGTGCTTCGATAATGTCCTTATGCAGTCCGGAAAGGCGCTGTTCCTGTGCCTGGACCTCATATTTCAACATGAAGAGGCCGGTACCGGCCACGGCTGCGAGGGCGGCCCAGAGAATGGTGGCGGCGCGCATCATGCCCGTCCTTCCGACGCCGGCCACGCCGGAGCGGGCAGCCGTTCGGCAAGGCGCAGGCGCGACGACCGGGCCCGGGGATTGGCGGCAAGTTCGTCGGCGCCGGGTTGCACCGGCTTTCTGGTCAGCAGGCGGAAGCTGGCGGCGGGCGCGACGGCGGCGACCGGCAAATGGCGGCTTGGGCGAATGTCGGCCCCGCTGCGCCGTTTGAGGAATTCCTTGACCGCGCGGTCTTCCAGCGAATGAAAGGAGACCACAGCCAGGCGTCCTTCCGACCGCAGCAGGCGTTCCGCGGCGGCCAAACCGCGATCGATTTCGCCAAGTTCGTCGTTGACGGCGATCCGCAAGCCCTGGAATGTCCGTGTTGCCGGGTCGATGCCATCCTTCGAGCGGGGAACCACACGGCGGACCAATTCGGCCAGTTGCCGGGTCGTCTCGAACGGCTGCAGTTTGCGGTCGGTGACGATGGCGCGGGCGACGCGTCGGGAATGCCGTTCCTCGCCGAAACGCCAAATGATGTCGGCCAGTTCGATTTCCGGCAGGGTATTGACCATGTCGGCGGCGCTGAGACCGGCCTTTTCCATGCGCATGTCGAGCGGGCCGTCTTTCTGGAAAGAAAAACCCCGTTCGGCTTCATCGATCTGCATCGAGGATACGCCAAGATCGAGCGCGACGCCGTCGACGTCCCGAAGTCCTTGATCGGCCAATAGCCGGTCCATGTCACCGAAGCGGCCGGCCAGCATGGTCAGTCGACCGCCATACTGCCTGGACAGCTCCTCCCCGCGCGCCACCGCCGAGGGATCGCGGTCGATACCGATGACCCGGCAGTCGGCGGCGTCGAGCAGTGCCCGCGAATAACCTCCGGCGCCAAAAGTGCCGTCGACATAGACGGCGCCGGATTTCGGCGCCAGTCCCTCGACGACTTCCTTCAGAAGGACGGAAATGTGCGGCACGGCGCTCATTTCTCCTCCGCAGCCGGAGAGGCGCGCAGGGAAATCTGCGGACGATTTTGCATGGCGCGGGCGCGGGCCGCGGCGGTGTGAGCCTTGAGCGCCTCGGGTTCCCAGATCTGGAAGGTTTTGCCTTTGCCGACGAACGCCGCCTGCTCGGTGATGTTCGCATGCGCCATGATTTCCTCAGGCAGCACGACGCGGCCGTCGGGGTCGCAGGTCAACTGGTGGGATACGGAGAAAATCAGGGTGTTGATGTCTTCTTGTTCCGTCGAGAACAGATCGAAGGACGTCGATGTGCTGTCGGCCAGCTTTTCAAGGAAGTCGACGTTGCATCCTTCGATTGCCGACAAGGTGAAGGACGGATAGAGGACAAAGACCGGTTGGGCGGGGATGTTAAGGGCAGCACGAAACTGCGCCGGAACGGAGACCCGTCCCTTGCGGTCGACCTTGTTGATATAGGTGGATACGAACAGCGCCATCTGTCGCCCGCCCCAAAGCCCCCTGTTTCATCCAGTAGTCCCCGAGACAGCGCAATTTGGACATGGTGATGGCGTTTCCCGGGTTCATATGGGATATCATGGGAAATCATGGGCAGTCAATCGTTCTGCACTAAAAAATCAAGGCGAAAGGACGTTTTCTTACAATCGAGGCCGAACTTTTCTTGTAATTCATTCAAACGCCAAAAAACGTTTTATTGCATAACGTTACAACGATGTGTGAACACTCCCTGAGAGGGTCGTTCGCATTCCGTTCCATGTCTAGATCCGTCCTGCCGAACCGCCCCATTTTGTCGGAAAAGCTGGCGAATTTGACGTCTTCGTCAGAGGCTGACCGGCGTTCCGCGCTCCGGTCTTTTCGACAACTCCGGCATTGTCCACCCAATGTCCCGGGCTGGCGATTATTCTTATAAATAAGTCCGGAGAAATTTGCGTCAGATGGCCTGTAAGCCGGGTTCTGTCCCCCGTCCGAGGACGGATGGATGGCCATTCATCTGGGACGCCCGTTACCGGACGCCTCGCGCGACCGACCCGGACGGCAGCGCGGAAATACGCCTTGCCAGCGGCCCTTTTCAAGGCTTGACCGGCATACCGTCCCTACTTGGTCTTGCTCCCGGTGGGGTTTACCATGCCGCTTCCGTTGCCGGTCGCGCGGTGCGCTCTTACCGCACCCTTTCACCCTTACCGGCCGGCGCTCTTCCCGAAGGCTGCGCTTGGGCAGGCGGTTTGCTTTCTGTGGCACTTTCCCTAGGGTCGCCCCCGCCGGACGTTATCCGGCACCGTACTTCCGTGGAGCCCGGACTTTCCTCCCCCCGGAAAACCGGGGAGCGGCCATCCGGCCATCTGACGCAGCGCGAAAGCTAGGCGTTCCGGCCGGCCAGCGCAAGGGCTCCGTGCGCAGGCCGGACGGGGCAATGAAAATTAGTCTTTCGCTTGTCGAATACTTTACGGCAATTGGTGTGATGGTCATCACACTTGCCGAGGGCGCGACTATTTTTCTCAGAGCATACCGGGGAGCGCACGCAGAGTTCGAATCGTCTCTGCGTCGGCGACACCATCGAAGCGGGCCGGGCGGAAATGTCGCTGAAAAGCCACCAGGGCGGCGCGGCCGGCTTCGCCCGATTCTCCGGGTTGATCGACGATGTCGTACCCCCAGGCAGCCAATAGATCCCGCCAATCGTCGACCGTGCCCGCCGGCAAAGAGTTGCCTGAGACCGTCGGCCATACGCCGATTCCCTGTTCGGCCAACGCTTTCCAGTTGAAAAATTCGCCAGGATCCTCCTTGCGTCGCGGCGCCACGTCCGAATGGCCGACGACGTTGCGGGGCGGGATCGGATGACGGCGTAAAATCCCCTGCGCGAGGTCGATCAGGGCCGCCATCTGACGGTCGGGGAACGGGCGATAGCCGAATTCATGTCCCGGGTTGACGAGTTCGATCCCCACCGAGCGGGCATTGACGTTGCCAAAGCCCCGCCATGCCGACCGTCCGGCATGCCAGGCCCGAAAGTCTTCGCCGACCAGGCGATAGCAGGTTCCGTCTTCGTCGATCAGGTAATGGGCCGATACCTCCGCCGCCGGATCGAGCAGGCGGGCCAAAGCCCTGTCCCGGTCCGGCATGCCGGTGTAATGCAAGACCAGCATGTCGACCGGCACGTCGGCAGGGCGCTGGTCGAAATTGGGCGACGGACACAGGATCATGCCTAGAGCCTGTCGTCAGTTACGGTTCTTCTGTCGCATTTTCCCGTCATTTCCGCGAAAGCGGGAATCCATGCCGCATCACAAACTATCTTCGGTCGCAAAGTCATCGTTTTTTCCAACCATGGATCCCCGCTTTCGCGCTAGGGCATGCACACATTTCCGTCCGTTCTCCCGTCATTCCCGCGCAAGCGGGAATCCACGCAGCGCCAGGGCCCAATTCCGCCGGTTGTGGATTCCCGCTTGCGCGGGAATGACGACTTTTTTCTGACGGCCATCTCCCAGGTCCGCACATGAAAAACAAAACAAATTCACAGATGTGTGCATGCCCTAGCGCTTTCGCGGGGATGACGACTACAAAATACCGGCAGACGAACCTTTGACGTAACTGACGACACGCCCTGGTGTTCCCTTACCTCCCGGCCGACAACTCTTCCCGTTTCATTTCGAGTTCCAGCCATCGTTCCTCGGCCGCCGCCAATTCATGGCGGGCTGCCATCAGCCGCTCGCTGACCGTGGCAAAGCGCTTCGGATCCCGGCTGTAGAGAGCGGGGTCGGTGAGCGATGTTTCCAGATTGGCGATCTCGGTCTGCAGACTTTCCTGCCGGGCCGGAAGCTCGTCCAATTCCCGTTGTTCCTTGTAGGTGAGCTTTGTGGCGGTTTTCGGGCGTGGCGCGATGGCGACGGTGGCCTGTTTGGCGCTGGCTCGCGTCACCGCAGGCCCGCTGTCGGCATCAGCCGCCGTACGCCAGCGCTGGTAGTCGGAATAGCCGCCGACATATTCGTCGATCTGCCCGTTTCCCTCGACGGCGATGACGCTGGTGACCAGACGGTCGATGAAATCACGATCGTGGCTGACCAACAGCAGCGTGCCGTCATAGTCGGCCAGCGTCTCTTCCAGAAGGTCGAGCGTGTCCATGTCGAGGTCGTTGGTCGGCTCGTCGAGGACCAGGAGATTCGAGGGCTTGGCCAGCAATTTGGCGAGCAGCAGGCGGTTGCGCTCGCCGCCCGACAGCGATTTTACCGGAGATTGCGCCTGACGGTCCTCGAAGAGGAAGTCGCGCAGATAGCTCATCACATGCCGCGGCGTGCCGCGTACCGAGATATTGTCGCCGGCTCCGTCGGTGAGGGTATCCCAGACGGTGGCTTCGGGGTCGAGTTGCGTGCGGCGCTGATCGTAGACGGCGATCTGCAGGTTGGTGCCCAGCCGGATCGATCCGGAATCGACGGGCAGCGTTCCCGTCAGCAGACTGAGAAGCGTGGTTTTGCCGGCCCCGTTGGGACCGATCAATCCGACCCGGTCGCCGCGACTGATCCGCGTGCTGAATCCCTTGACGATCATCTGCTCGCCAAAGGCCTTGGTGATGTCCTTGGCTTCGATCACCATCTTGCCCGATGTTTCGCCCGACTCGACGTCGAGCTTGACCGAGCCCTGCACCTTGATCCGGTCGGAGCGTTCCTGGCGGAGCGCCATGAGGGCCCGAAGCCGTCCCATGTTCCGCTTGCGCCGTGCGGTAACGCCGCGATGCAGCCAATGAGTTTCGGCGGCCAGCCGCTTGTCCATGCGGTCCTGCTCGGCGTCCTCGGCGGCGTAGATCTCTTCCTGCCAAGCCTCGAAACCGGCAAAACCGCTTTCATTGCGGCGGACCACGCCGCGGTCGAGCCACAAGGTTTGACGCGATACGGCCGACAGAAAGGCGCGGTCATGGCTGACCGTCACCAGGGCGCCCTTGAAAGCTTGAAGATGGTTTTCCAGCCACATGATGGTCGGAAGGTCGAGATGGTTGGTCGGCTCGTCCAGCAGCAGGGCGTCCGGATCGCCGACCAGGGCGCGGGCCAGCGCGGCCCGGCGGCTTTCCCCGCCCGAGAGATTGGCCGGTGAGCGTCCGCCGTCGATCTTCAGCGCTTCCAGCATGGCATCGACGCGATAGCGCTGGTCGCGTTCGCCCTCCGGCAAGCCGGTCGCCACCCAATCGGCGACGGATGGCGCATCGATCGCCGGATCCTGGTCGAGATGGGCCAGGCGGACACCCGGTTGCTGGAAGTGCTCGCCGGAATCCAGGTGAACGACGCCGGCCAGGACCTTGAGCAAGGTCGATTTGCCGCTGCCGTTACGACCGACCAGGCAGCATTTTTCTCCGCGGCCGACCTGCAAGGTGACCCCGGTGAACAGGGGGCGGCCGCCGAAGGTGACGAATCCGTTGCGCAGGGCAATGAGCGGGGGAGCCATCAGGCGTCACTCCGTTCACCGCGGATGCGATCGTAGGCGGCGTTGATGGTTGCCATTTTCCTGGTGGCGAAATCAATGTGGTCGGCGGGCATGCCTTTGGCCATTAATGTATCCGGATGATGTTCGCGGGTCAGGCGGCGCCAGGCTGCCTTGACCTCGCTCATGGGGGCGCCGTGGGCGACGCCGAGGACTGCGTAAGGATCTGCCTCGGTCAGCTCGCCGTAGCGGGTGGCGAAGGTGCGGTCGGGAAAACCGAAAAGGTCGGAGACCCGGCGCAGGAAGTCCATTTCCGCAGGGTTCAACGGGCCGTCGACCAAAGCAATGTGATGCAGGGAATCAAGCACGTCGGAAAGCACTGCCGGCTGTCCGGCGAAAGCCTGAGCAAGGCGCTTGGCGTGGACTTCGTAGTCCAGGGCATTGCGCTTGGCCTCGTCGAAGATGGCGGCAATGCCAGCTCGTTGCGAGTGCGGGATAATGAACTCCGACTTGAAGGCATTGACCTCCTCGCGGCTGACAACGCCGTCGATCTTGGCCAGCTTGGCGGAAAGATTGACCACCGCCGTCGAGAAAATTCTCTGGCGTTCGGCCTGGGTCGACAGGATATTGCCGTCGCGGCGTTTGCCCCGACCCAGGCGCAGATCCACCCAGTGGCCGACGGCGACACCGGCCACGGCCCCCAGCAGTCCATGACCCAGGCCGAATCCGGCCACGGCCCCGATGATCTTTCCCCAATACATTGCGCTTGCCTACATCGCCCCGTCGGCGATGGCAAGGGGACGAAAGCCCTGCCATCCGTTTCGGTCCCGGTTGGTCGCCGAGGAAAAGAGTGTCGGAGCCAGCGGCCATCGTCAAAACGGTTCATGCCATGCTCTCTGGCGGCGCTTGGCTGGGATAGCTCGTGGACCGGGTCGATATTGTGGCTCGGCCATCTACAAAAATAATGTGGCGGCTACGACGATTGACAATTGGTCTCAATTCAGCGGACCAATCAATACATTTTAAAAAAATCTTTCGAATTTCTGCTCTATGCAGTCAAAAGCGAGCGCCATTATACAATGATATCACGAAGGGAAAATTCTCTTCCCGCTGTAATTTTAATGTCTATTTATTTGATAGCCTGCATGAGAGGGCTGATCCACATGATGGTTTGTCCATGGCGATTGGATTGCCTGGATCGCGAGTTCATATTCACCTGAAGGAAGTTGACGAACGGTCCTTCGCTCATGCATCGCCAGTGGGGGCTGGTGCGTCTGGCGCCACCGGTTGCGGCGCGACAGGGCCAGCGGCAGCATCGGCCTGCTTCGGCTGGCAATCTGGGCGCTCATCTGGCCACCCTGGAGAAGGTCGGCTATGTCGAAATCGACAAGAGTTTCGTCGATCGCCGGCCCTGCACCCGGATCAGAGCGACCGCCGCCGGCCGGCAGGCTTTTGCCCGCCATGTTGCCAGTCTGGAGGCGATCCTGCACGGCGGAACGCCCGCCCCCTTGGAAGGGCCCCAAAAATGAGTCCAGTCCTTTGGCGGCGGTCGTCCCGGGGCAACGGTATCGATTCTTGTCAGAACGTGTACTTCACGCTGCCCTGCACGCGGCTGGCCGATCCTTTGGTGGCCGTGCTGCCGGTGTCGGCCGCATCGGGGTAGGCGGTGGTAATGTGGCCCCAGATGTATTCGATGCCGACGTCGGCGGAATCCCAGGGACTCCAGATCAGGTTGGCGTGCACCGAGGTCAGGGTCTTGATCGGTTCCACGCTGTCGCCGGCCGGCGTCGTAAAGTGGTCGTAGCCATAGGCCACACTGCTGCGCAGCACATCGGTCCAGAAGTGGGTGTAGCCGAGCGTGCCGCCCCAAATGTTGATCGGCTTCAGGCTGTAACCGGTCTGAATCGCCGAGATGCCCTGTCCCTGGTTCATGTAACGGCCCAGTCCGTCGCCGCCCGCGACCTGCAGAGTGGCCATGTCCTTGCCAAAGGTTTTCAACCCGAGACCGCTCATCACGCCGTAGACCGTCTTGTTGCCGTGCTGGCCCGGTTCGCCAGAGTCGACGGAGAGGTAGCGTCCAAGGCCGGCGATGGCGAAATGGCCCCAGGACGGATCGATGGAATATTTGGCGACGATGTCGGGTGCCTTGTCGATATGGACATCGGCGGTGTTGGCCGCGACGTCGCCCGACGGGCTTTCCAGCGCGACCGAGACAGCGCCTTTGCCGACCGCGGCCGTGTAGCGGACCTGCGGCTGACGGACGAAGATGTAGCCCACCGGGCCGTCGAAATCGAGAACCTCCGGGCCGGCGGTGTCGAGATCCATGAAGGTGGACCAGGTCTGGCCGGCGGTGAAGCCGTCGGCGCTCACGTAGGCATGGCGCAGCCGCAGGACATTGCCGGAATTGTTCTTGCCGTTGCCGTAGAAGTCGGTCTCGATGACACTCTTGACGTCGCCGACCTGATCCGTCGGGGTCAGGGTGGTGACATTGAGCCGGCTTTCCTGCGCGGTGAAGTTGACCTGACCGCCACGATGGGCCGCGGCTGAACTGTCCAGCGGGATCGAGGAGAAGTCGGTGGCGGTCTTGGTAAATGCGCCGGTGCCGATGTTGCCGCTGACGTCGTCGACCATGTCGAGCTTCGCATAACCGCCGATCTTCATGACGGTTTTGGTTCCCGGAATGCTGAAGTACCCGGGGCTCTTCTTGACCGTGTCGTCGCTGTCGGGGGCGGTACCCGCCTGTTTCTGTTCCAGAACCTGCTGCTTCGCCTCGACCTTTTCGATGGTCGCGCTCTGGGCCTTCACCTTCTCGGTCTGATCGGCGACCTGCGTGGTTTGATCGTGGAGCTTGGCGTTGAGGTTGGTAACCTCGGACTTCAACTCGCGGACCTGGGTTCTCTGCTCGTTGATCTCGGCCTTCAGCTCCTTGATCAGAGCCTTCATCTCGCTCGTGTCGTCGGCGTGGGCGGCCGGAGCTGTAACGGCCGCCCCAAGGCTCAAGGCCATTGCGGAAAGAACTGCTGCGGATGTCTTCATCAATTGATCCTCCTGGTGAAAGCATCGGGGATGTCGTGTCCGTCGGGACGTCCGGCGGGCAGACTCCACCTGTCCGCCGCATCCGCCGGCCGGATCTGGCGGGATGCGCGGGGTCAGTTGAACGGGGAAAGGGACGGTTGGCGCGGGCGGATTACTTTCCCGCCCACTGGTTGAAGCGTTCCGTCAACCGGTCGGTGTTTTCCAGCCAGAAGTCCGTGTCGTAGGGGATGGCGTTGGCCATGTTCTGCGGCGCGCTGGGCAGATCGGTCAGCAATTCCGGTTTCAGCAGCGGATTGACTCCGGCCGCCGTGACGCCGTAGGCGATCCGCTCGGGCAGGAGCTTCTGCACTTCCGGTTTGCCGACGTAGGAAAGGAAGGCATAGGCATCCTTGATGTTTGGGCTGCCCTTCATGATGGCCCAGCTGTCCAGCACATAAATCGCACCGTCCCAGGACATCTTGAAGTTCTTGTGATCCTGCGCGTTGGCGGCGGCAATGCGCCCGTTGTAGGACGTGGTCATCGCCACTTCGCCCGAGGCCAGAAGCTGCGGCGGCTGGGCGCCGGTTTTCCAGAAAATCAGCTCGCTTTTGATGGTGTCGAGCTTCTTAAGCGCCCGCTGCACACCGGATTCGGAGGCAAGCTCCTTGTAGATGTCGGCGGGCTTCACGCCATCGGCCATCAGAGCGATTTCCAGGTTGGTCTGCGGTCCCTGGCGCAGGGCGCGCTTGCCGGGGAATTTTTTCAGATCGAAGAAGTCGGCCCAGCTTTTCGGACCGTCCTTCAGCTTGTCGCCGTCATAGGCGAGAACGTAGTCATAGACGATGACCCCGACGCCGCATTCACTGACGGCCGAGGGGATATAGGCATCCTTTCCGCCGATTTTCGACCAGTCGAGCTTCTCATAAAGCCCTTCCTCGCAGCCGACGGCCAGTTCGGAAGAGTCCATCTCCACCACGTCCCAGGTGGATTTGCCACCCTTGATCTTGGCACGCAGCACGCCGACACCGCCGTCCCAGATGTCATCGGTCGTCTTGATGCCGCTCTGCTGGGAGAACGGCTTGAAATAGACTTCGCGCTCGGCATCCTGCAGCGACCCGCCCAGCGATACCACGGTCAGATCCCGCGCCTGCGCCGGCAAGGACGAACAGGCGGCCGCCAGGGCCATGGCTGCGGCGGAAAGGTAGCAGTGTCTCATCATGAACCCCTTTGGTTAGCGTTTGGCCGCGACGGTGCCGGCGATCAGGCAGAAAATCTCGAAGAGCATTTGGGCTGCGACATGGGCGGTGTTGGTGGTGCTATCGTATTGCGGCGCGACTTCGACGACGTCGCCGCCGACGATGTCGAGCCCATCCAATCCGCGCAGAATCTCCAGGGCCTCCCGGCTGCTCAGTCCGCCGATCTCCGGCGTCCCGGTACCCGGCGCGAAGGCGGGATCCAGGCAGTCGACGTCGAAAGTGACATAAACCGGGCCGTCGCCCACCACCTGGCGGGCCTTCGCGATAATGGCGGCTGTGCCCAGTTTGGCGACGTCCTCGCCATGGATTACGGTCATGCCGGAATCGGTCGAGAACTCCCACAGATATTCCGAGGCGCCGCGGATGCCGATCTGCACGCAACGCTCGGGATCCAGAACGCCGTCCAGCACGGCATGGCGGAAGGGCCCGCCGTGGTGGAACTTGGCGCCTTCGTAGTCGCCGCCCGTGTCGCAATGGGCATCGAGGTGCACCATGCCGACCGGGCGCTTGGCGCCGACCGCCTTCAGAATGGAATAGCTGATGGAATGGTCCCCGCCCACGGCCAGGGGAATGACCCCGGCCGTGACGATACGGCCGAAGAATGCCTGAATGTCCTGATGCGACTGATCGAGGCTGTAGCGGCTGCGAAACGGAATGTCGCCGATGTCGGCGGCCTTGCACAGATCAGCCGGCAGGCGCTTCAGCACATGGTCGTAGGGGCCGATTCGTTCGATGGCGCGGACGGCGCGCGGGCCAAAGCGGGTGCCCGAGCGGTTGGTGACACCGAGATCCATCGGCACGCCGACCACGGCGACGTCCAATCCGCCGATGTCATCGACATCAATGGCATTGGGGATGTAAGGCAGGCCGAGAAAGGTCGGGACGCCAGCATAGGGCTGGGTCCGGCGGTTGCTGTCCGGAAACTGGGCTTGAGCGATGGCGCGGAAAGCCGGATCGAACACTTCGCTGCCTTTGGCGCCGCTGTATTTCTGGCGCAGGGCCGAAAGTTTTGCCTGATCCGCCATATCGACTTCTCCTCGTGAACATCGGCGGTGCGGGCCGCAAGGCTCACCGCTCCCCTAACAAAGCATGTCGAGAAGGGCGGAAAAATCCGAGAGGTCGGAAGTTTATATCGATATTTATCGATGTTATTTCGCCGCATTGGCGGCGCGGCTATGGCTTGCAGCCGACCAACGGTAATAAGTCACGACTTATTGCTGTTGGGATTACATCGATGTCTGACGATGCACCGGAATGTCCAGATGGACGTCGGCCAGATCGTCGAGGAAGGCGCGGGCGATGTCGTTCAGATGCCGGCGCTGGCGCGAGACCACGTGGAACGTCACGTCGTACTGCAGCCTTTGCGCATTGAGCGGCGCCAGCAGACCCTGGGACTGGTAGTGCTGGGCGAAATGCCGCGGCAGGAACCCCAGATGGTGGCCGGATAGGATCAGCATGGACAGGGCTTCCATGTTGTCGGCGATAGCGGTGATGTGCCGGGGCAGCGAGGGAAACCGTGCCTCGGGAAGCGGGTAGGTGCGCCAGGCCCAGTCGTGCTCCCATGCCTCTTCCATCGACAGGCCGCCGGCGCGCGGGAATAACGGATGATCCTTGCCGCAATAGGCCACCTGCCGTTCGATGAACAGTGGCGTGAAGTTCAGTGTGGGGGCGCGGTGCCAGAAATAGCCGATGGCGATGTCCAGATCGCCGCTGATCAGTTTTTCCTCTAGTTCGCTGGGGGAACGGACCAGGATCGTCAGCTTCACCGCTTCGTCACGCTGGCGAAAGCGGGCGATCGCCTGGCTGACACGGCTGTTCTCGCCGAAAGGCGTGTGGCCGATCATGCCGATCCTGAGTTTGCCGACCAGCTTGCGGTCCATGTTGCGGGCCTGCGATCCGAAATCCTCGATGGCGCCCATCAGTTTGCGGGCCAGTTCGGTGAAGTGCTCGCCTTTTGCCGTCAGGCGGAAACCGCCCCGTCCCCGGTCGCACAGTCTAAATCCCAATCGGGTTTCCAGCGTCGCCAGCTGAGTACTGATGGTGGACTGGCCGACGTTCAGGCTGTTTTGCGCCGTGGACACGCCGCCGGCATCGACGACCGCCAGAAAGACACGCAGCAGCCGCAGGTCCAGGTCGCTCAAATTGCTCAACATGGGACGCCTCGCCCTCGCTCCAACAGTACAAAACCTAGTCGGTCTTCGGTCCCCGTTTTCGGGTCGGCAGCCCTGGGCGGCGCGACTGGTTAGTGTGCTGCGTGAAGAACTTCTGGGTTCCGTGCTTTTGTCCGGCCCGGGTTCCTTCGCCGCCCGAGAGACCGGTTCCGGCCGGCTGCCAGGTGGGGATCAACTGGTGCTTGCCAGGGCCGATCAGGTCGGCCCTGCCCATGCGCTTCAAGGCCTCGCGCAGCATCGGCCAGTTCTCGGCGTCGTGATAGCGGAGGAAAGCCTTATGCAGCCGGCGCTGTTTCAGACCCTTGGCCGTAACGACTTCTTCCGATCCCTGGCGGCGAACCGGCCGCAAAGGATTGCGTCCGCTGTAATACATCGCTGCCGAGATCGACATCGGCGACGGCAGGAAGGTCTGCACCTGGTCGGCGCGGTAACCGTTCTTTTTCAGCCAAAGCGCCAGATTCATCATGTCTTCGTCGGTGGTGCCGGGATGCGCCGCGATGAAATAGGGAATCAGGTAGAGCTCTTTGCCGGCTTCCTTGGCGAATTTGTCGAACATCGCCTTGAAGGCGTCATAGGTGCCGATGCCGGGCTTCATCATCTTGGAAAGCGGACCGGCTTCGGTATGTTCCGGGGCGATCTTCAGATAACCACCGACATGGTGGGTGACCAGTTCCTTGACATAGGCAGGGCTGCGCACCGCTAGGTCGTAGCGCAGTCCCGAGGCGATATGCACTTTTTTGATGCCGGGCAACGACCGGGCCTTGCGGTAAAGCTCGATCAACGCGCTATGGTCGGTATTCAGATTTTTGCAGACATCGGGATAGACGCAGGACGGCCGGCGGCAGAGGCTTTCCGTTTGCCGATCCTTGCAGGCCAGGCGATACATGTTGGCGGTCGGGCCGCCGAGGTCCGAGATGATGCCGGTAAATCCCGGAACCTTGTCCCGGATCTCCTCGATTTCTTGCAAAATCGAGGCTTCCGAGCGGTTCTGGATGATCCTGCCCTCATGTTCGGTGATCGAACAGAAGGAACAGCCGCCAAAGCAGCCGCGCATGATGTTGACCGAAAAGCGGATCATATCCCAGGCGGCCAGCCGTGCATCGCCGTAGGACGGATGCGGCGCCCGCGCATAGGGCAGTCCATAGACCGCGTCCATTTCCGGCGTCGTCAAGGGAATTGGCGGTGGATTGAGCCATAGTTCCTTGTCGCCGTGGCGCTGGACCAGCGGTCTGGCATTGCCGGGATTGCTCTCCTGATGCAAAAGCCGCGAGGCCTGGGCGTAAAGAACCGGATCGTCCCTGACCTGTTCGAAGGAAGGAAGCCGGATCGCAGTGCGCTCGGCCCGCCGGTCGGCGGCGGACGGTCTGGCTGCCGTCTCGCCGGGCTCGTCGTCGATCGTGTCGGATGCCAGAACCGACCAGCCGTCGGGAATGCCGTCGCGGAGGAAGCCCGTTCCGCGCACGTCGTCGATGCTGGCGACCTGTTCGCCTTTGCCCAGCCGCTGGGCGATTTCGATGATGGCCCGTTCGCCGTTGCCGAAGACCAGCAGGTCGGCCTTGCTGTCGATCAGGATCGACCGTCGCACCTTGTCGGACCAATAGTCATAGTGGGCTATGCGGCGCAGCGAACCCTCAATGCCGCCGAGGACGATCGGCGCGTCGCGAAAGGCTTCGCGGCACCGTTGGGAATAGACGATCACCGCCCGATCAGGGCGCTTGCCCGCTTCATCGTTGGGCGTGTAGCTGTCGTTATGGCGCAACCGGCGGTCCGACGTGTAGCGGTTGACCATCGAATCCATGTTGCCGCCGGTTACCCCGAAAAACAGGTTCGGCTTGCCGAGCGCCGCGAAGGGGGTGGCGGTCGTCCAGTCGGGTTGCGCGATGATGCCGACACGGAAGCCTTGCGCCTCCAGCACGCGGCCGATGATCGCCATGCCGAAGCTTGGATGGTCGACATAGGCGTCGCCGGTCACCAGGACAATGTCGCAGCTATCCCAGCCCAGCACGTCCATTTCGGCGCGCGACATGGGGAGAAACGGAGCGGTGCCGAAGCGGTGCGCCCAGTAGGGACGGTAACTGAAAATCGGTTTGGCGCTATGCATGGCGCTGCTTGACTGTTCCGGTTGCGGGGAGTGGGCCGGGATCATAGGCGAAAGCGTCGAGGAATTGGAAGCTTTCCAGGCGTCCGGACGGCTGCTTCGTTACACTTCCTTACGTCGTTTTACCACGCCGTTCATGGGCCCGTTACCGACCAAGCCTCTAATCGGGGCTGCCGCAGAGGAAATGCGGTGATTGGAAAGGGTGCAACCATGAACAAGTCCATCTTCTCCGTCGTGGTCCTTGGCCTCGGGACCATGCTTGTTTCGCCGGCTTATGCCCAGTCTCAGATGCCACCGGCAGAGCAGCCGGCCGCGTGCCAGCAACGCTTGGCCGACGCCTGGCAGGAATGGAAAGCCAGTCCCATTCCCACCGACAAGGCGCGCGAACAGGCGATGATGCGACGCGGCCATGACCATCCGGCGATGGTGACCAATTTCATGCAGGGACAACTCGATCGGGCCGGTGCTCTCTGCCGCGACGGTAACGAGCACGAGGCGTTGCTGTATATCGACGTCGTCCGTGCCTGGCTCAAACTTCCCTTCGAACAGCACCCGGCCTCGCACCACTACAAGCCGTCCTCGGGTTCGGCCGGGTAAACGAGGATGGTCAAAATGTTACACTTCGTTACGCGTCTTCCGGGGCATCCGGCGCTAAGCATGATCTCACCAAATCACATCCCGGCATCGGGTGATGCCGGAGACTTCACGAGGAGAGATCGAATGGGTGATACGCTTCGGCGCCGGTTGGCCATTTTTGCTGCGGCCTGTGCCGTGCTGGCGGCGACGGCCGGTTCGGCTTTTGCCGATCCCAAGGACTATCGCTTCGAGGCCGTGCAGCCGCATGTGAAGGCTGCGGCCGATACGGTGGTCAGCGTCCGACTGATCCATATTCCCGATAACAAGCCCGTCGCCGACGCGGTGATCTTCTCAGCCAAGATGGAGATGCCGATGGCCGGCATGGCGCCGATGGTGACCAAGGTCGCGGCGCAGAAATCCACGAAAGCGGGCGAGTATCCGTTTCAGACGGACTTCTCCGCGGGCGGTGATTGGACGCTGACGCTGAGCGCCAAGGTCCAGGGTGAAACCGGCGTGGTAAGCGGATCCGTGCCCTTCATGGCGATGAAATAGTCCCGGCAATCGAATAGGTGAGGCGATGACGGCAGGCGTGACGAAACCCTTGTTGCTCGGTGGTTTGCTGCTGTCGCTCGTCCTTGGGGGGGGCGGCGGCATTTCCCAGGCTTCCGCCGCCGGGATGGACCCCGGGATGGATCATGGAGCGATAGGGGAAGGCGATCTTGATCATTTGATCGCCATTGCCAAACAGATGAGTCCCGAACTGGCGGCTGCGGCGCTGGAGAGCGACGCCGCTGCCGCCAAGGTCGCCGGGGCCGACAGCCTGCCCGATCCGAAGCTGCAATGGCAGGCCATGGACATTCCGCGCGATGGGTCGAACTATCTGCCCGGACGTCTGCCAAAGACCGACAAATTCTTTCTCCAGCAGGATTTTCCGCTTTGGGGAAAGCGCGATCTGAAGCGCGAGATCGCCGTGGCCAACAGCCAGAAGGCGGCGGCGCTTCGTGTCGTGGCCGAGGCCGAGCTGATCGCCCGGGTGAAGGCTGCTTATGCCCAGTACCACCAGATTCACCAGGCGATCGACCTCGACCAGGAACTCCTGCCGCGTCTTTCGACCATCGCCAAGCTGGCCGGCGCCCGCTACGGCCAGGGGGTCGGCAAGCAGCAGGAAGCGACCGGCGCCGAGATCGAACGGACCGAGTTGGTCTCGGAGTTGGTGCGGCTCGATGCCGAGCGGCGAAAGGCCAAGGTCCGTCTCAACAGTCTGGTCGGTCGCGACGGCAATGCGCCGATCGACGAAACGCCGCATCTGCGGCCGATCCCTGCAGATCTCGAACTGGGCGATCTGACTGATCGGGCCGACCGGCTCAACCCCGAACTCAGGGCGCAGAACTCCGAGATCGAGGCGGCCGACGGCAGCGTCACGCTGGCCGAGAAAAGTTGGTATCCGGACCTGGGCGTTTCGGTGGGAGCGGTAAAAGCCAACGGCCGTTTCGACGGCTACGAGGCCATGCTCGAGGTGAACATTCCCATCCGTGGCGGGCTTCGCGACGCCGATATCGGCGAAGCCAAGGCGATGTCCGGTGCCGTCAAATCGAAACGCCGGGCCAAGGAACTGGAAATCCAAAGCGCGCTTTCGGACGCCTATTGGAACCTGGAAGCCGCCCGCAAAATGGAAAAACTGATGCTCGACAGCTCGCTGCCGCAAGCGCGCGTCGGCTTCGAAAGCGCGGCCCATGCCTACGAGTTGGGCAAGGGAGAGTTCGCCATGGTGCTGAGTGCCGAGCAGCAGTGGCGGAAAACCCATCTGGCCCATCTGCAGGCGCAATTGGAACAGCAGATGGGATTGGCCGAGATCGAAAAATTGATCGGCGGCGATCTTTAGAGTTCCGTACCGGTGGCGCGTCGCCCCTCCCTGGATAAGACACGGTGGCACCGGCGTCCCTGCCGGTGTTCCGGCGGGAGCCGGAAAGGGTCCGCCTGGAGGCGAAACACCGGCAGGGACGCCGGTGCCACCGACAATTTGTTTCTTTCTCGCGGCTATTGAGGCGATTTGAGATGAGCAAGAAAACGTCCACTGGCTGGATTACGTTGGCCGTCGTCGTAGTTGCCGGTGCCGCGGCCGGAGGGTACTGGCTTGGCCATTCGGCTGTCCCCAGACCGGTTGCAGCGGTTGTTCCGGCGCCCGCCGCCGTTGCCGAAGTCCCAGCGGAAGCTGCAAAAGCCGAGAGGACGGTCCTCTATTACAAGGACCCGACCGGAAAACCGGAGTTCTCGCCGGATCCCAAGAAGGACGCAGCCGGTCGTGATTTCGTGCCGGTCTACAGTGACGAGGAGTCCGCCGCCGCCGCCACACCGAGCGCGGCCCCGCCATCGCCGGCGGCGGTCCCGCAGGACCGCGGTAAAATCCTCTACTATCGCAATCCAATGGGGTTGGCCGATACCTCTCCCGTCCCCAAGAAGGATCCGATGGGGATGGCTTATGTCGCCGTCTACGAGAACGACGAGAGCGGGCCGACGGTGAATATCTCGCCCGACCGTATTCAGAAGCTTGGTGTGCGAACGGAAGCCGTCGGGTTGCGTCGGCTCACCCACACTGTCCGCGCTGTCGGTACCGTGCAGGTCGACGAACGCCGGGTCCAGGTGGTGGCGCCGAAGTTCGAAGGCTACGCCGAGAACCTGCATGTCGACACGACAGGGCAGGCGGTCCGGCAAGGCGAGTCTCTCATGGAGGTCTACAGTCCCGACCTCGTTCTTGCCCAGCAGGAATATCTGGCCGCCTGGAAAGCCTCGCAGGATCTTCCTGCCGACGCCAGCCAGGAAGCCAGGGAGTCGGCTCTTCAACTGGCCGACGGCGGGCTTCAGCGGCTCCGCAACTGGGACATCTCCGACGCGCAGGTGCGCCGGCTGAAACAGGTTGGACGCTCATCGCGAACTCTGTCGCTGTCGGCACCGTCGAACGGCGTGGTGTTGGAGAAAAACGTCGTGCGGGGCCAAAGGTTCATGCCGGGCGAGGTGCTTTACCGTATCGCCGATCTGTCCAACGTCTGGGTGATCGCCGATGTCTTCGAGCAGGAACTGTCCTACGTCGCCGTTGGCGAGGACGCCAAGGTGACCTTCAACGCGCTGCCGGGGCGCAGCTATTCCGGCAAGGTGACTTTCATTTATCCCACCTTGTCGCCGGAAACCCGGACGGCGCGCGTGCGCATCGAGATGCCCAATCCGGACCAGCGTTTGAAACCTGCCCTCTATGGTTCTGTCGATATTGCCAGCCAGGCCGGCGATCGTGATGTCGTCGTGGTGCCGGATTCGGCACTACTCGATTCCGGAACGCGCAAGGTCGTTCTGGTCGAGAAGGGCGAGGGGCGCTTCGAGCCGCGGGACGTGAAGACCGGCATGCATGCCGACGGTTATGTCGAAATCACCGATGGGATTGCCGCCGGCGAAAAAGTGGTGGTGTCCGCCAATTTCCTGATCGACGCCGAGAGCAATCTGCGGGCCGCCCTTCAGGGATTTCAGGCCCCCGCGCAAGGGGATGCCAAGAAATGATCGCCAACCTTATCCGCTGGAGCGTTCGGAACACCTTCCTCGTCCTGATCGCCACCGTCGCCGTGGCCGCGGCCGGCATCTATGCGACGATCCATCTGCCGCTCGATGCCCTGCCCGATCTGTCCGACGCCCAGGTCATCCTTTACACGGAATATCCCGGCCAGGCGCCGCAAGTGGTTGAGGATCAGGTCACCTATCCCTTGACCACCGCCATGCTGTCCGTCCCGAAATCCAAGGTCGTCCGCGGGTTTTCCTTTTTCGGCGCGTCCTTTGTCTATGTCGTCTTCGAAGATGGGACCGACATCTACTGGGCGCGGTCGCGGGTTCTCGAATATCTGAATTTCGCCGCCAAGCGGCTGCCTCCGGGCGTGTCGCCGAGCCTGGGTCCCGACGCCACGGGCGTCGGTTGGGTCTATCAGTATGTGGTGCTGGCAAAAAACCGGACCTTGGCGGAGCTCAGGACTATCCAGGACTGGTACCTGCGCTATCAGGTGGCCAAGGCCGAGGGCGTCGCCGAAGTGGCGAGCGTCGGCGGTTTCGTCCAGCAATATCAGGTGGTCGTCGATCCCCGCAAGCTGCAGGCCTACAACATTCCCTTGGACAAGGTGTCGGCGGCGATCCGCAACAGCAACACCGATGTCGGCGGCAGATCGGTCGAGTTGGCCGAAACCGAATTCATCGTTCGCGGTCATGGCTATCTGAAGGGGATCGATGATCTCGGGCAGATCGTCTTGAAGTCGGAAAAGGGAACACCGGTCCTGTTGCGCGACGTCGCCCGGATCGAACTCGGACCTGACGAACGGCGGGGAATCACCGAACTGAACGGCGAAGGCGAGGTGGTCAGCGGTATCGTTCTGCAACGCTTCGGTCAGAACGCCCTCAGTGTCATCCGCAACGCCAAGGACAAGATCGCCGAGGTTGCCAGCGGCCTTCCCGAGGGCGTGCATATCGAGGCGGTCTATGACCGTTCCGACCTGATTTTGCGCGCCGTCTCCACCTTGAAGCATACCCTGTTCGAGGAAAGCCTGATCGTCGCCCTGGTCTGCATGGTGTTCCTGCTGCATATCCGTAGCGCCTTCGTTGCCATCCTGATGCTGCCGGTCGGCGTTCTGATCGCCATCATCGTCATGCAGGCGTTGGGGCTGACCTCCAACATCATGAGCCTGGGCGGCATCGCCATTGCCGTCGGCGCCATGGTGGACGCCGCCATCGTGATGATCGAGAACGCCCACAAGCATGTGGAACGCATGAAACCAGGCGACTCGCGGGTGCAGGCTTTGGTCGACGCCGCCATCGAGGTCGGGCCGTCGTTGTTCTTCGGGCTTCTGATCATCACCGTGTCCTTCCTTCCGGTCTTCACCCTCGAAGCCCAGGAGGGCCGTTTGTTCAAGCCGCTGGCCTATACCAAGACATTTTCGATGGCCGGCGCCGCCCTCCTGTCGGTGACCCTGGTGCCGGTGCTGATGGTCCTGTTCGTCCGCGGCAAGATTCTTCCAGAAACGAAAAATCCGATTAATCGCTTCCTGATATGGGTCTACCGACCGATCATTCGGGTGGTGATGAAAGCCAAGATATTGACCATTTTCCTGGCTCTTACGGCTCTCGGGGTTTCTGTCTATCCAATCACCCGGCTGGGCAGCGAATTCATGCCGAAGCTGAACGAAGGCACCCTGCTCTACATGCCGACGACGCTGCCGGGGCTGTCGATCACCAAGGCCAACGAGCTGCTGCAGACCCAGGACAAAATCATCAAGAGCTTCCCTGAGGTCAGCTCAGTCTATGGCAAGGCCGGTCGGGCCGAGACGGCGACCGATCCGGCTCCCACCGAGATGTTCGAAACGGTGATCAACCTGAAACCGGAAGAGGAATGGCCGGTCGGGATGACCATCGAGACCTTGACCGACGCGATGGACCGCGCGCTCAGGATGCCCGGTATCAGCAACGCCTGGACCATGCCATTGCAGGCTCGCATCGATATGCTGTCGACCGGTATCCGCACGCCCATCGGTATCAAGGTGTTCGGCAAGGACCTGGGAGAGATGGAGCGCCTGGCGCAGCAAATCGAGCAGGTCGTCAAGACCGTTCCGGGGACCACCAGTGCCTTTGCCGAACGTATCGGCGGCGGATATTACCTGGATATCGATCCCGACCGTGCCGCGCTGGCCCGCTATGGCCTGACCGTCGGTCAATTGCAGGAAGTGATTCTTACCGCGTTGGGTGGCGAAATGGTGACCACCACTGTCGAGGGGCGCGAACGCTATTCGGTCAATGTCCGTTATCCGCGTGAGCTGCGTAGCGACCCGCAGGCCATCGCCACCCGGGTTCTGGTTTCGAGCATGGACGGACAGCAGATTCCGCTGGGGCAACTGGCGACGATCAGTCTGGCCAAGGGGCCGGCGACGATCCGGACGGAGAACGCCCTGCTGGCGGCCTATATCTACGTCGACATTCATGGTCGCGATATCGGCAGCTATGTCGCCGAGGCGCGCAAGGCCGTCGATGCCCAGGTGAAGATGCCGCCGGGCTATTTTGCCACCTGGAGCGGTCAGTTCGAATATATGGAACGGGCGAAGGAAAAGCTGAAGGTCGTGGTGCCGGTGACCATCTTCCTCATCTTCCTGCTGCTCTACCTCAATTTCAAACGCCTGACCGAAACCTTCATCGTCATGTTGTCCTTGCCGTTCGCGTTGGTCGGCGGTGTCTGGCTGATGTACTGGCAGGGATATAACTTAAGCGTCGCCGTGGCGGTCGGTTTCATCGCCCTGGCCGGCGTCGCGGCGGAGACCGGGGTGGTCATGCTGATCTACCTCGACCACGCCTTGACCGCGGTGCGCGACGAACGCCGCAAGGCCGGCCAGACACTCGAGGCGTCCGATCTTTATGGGGCGATCATGGAGGGCGCGGTCGAAAGGGTGCGGCCCAAGATGATGACCGTCGTGGCGATCATGGCCGGTCTGCTGCCGATCATGTGGAGCACCGGCACCGGTTCGGAGGTGATGCGTCGCATCGCCCTGCCGATGGTCGGCGGCATGATATCCTCGACTATTCTGACCCTGATCGTCATTCCGGCGATCTACGCCTTGGTCAAGGAACATACGCTGCTGCGGCGTCCATGAGGCGATTGCATGTCATGACCGGCGTCACTTTGGCGCCGGTGGTTGGTGAGACAACGGATCTGAAGGGGGAATCTGGATGTGGTCTGACTGGCTATTGTATTTATGGCGCGCCATCTCTCAATCTTAGTGCAGAGTAACAAAAAGCGCACCCACCCACAAGAAAATAATACATATGTTGTGAACATACTTGTGGGGTTCAAAGAAATTCCTATCATATTCCTTCGAGATGCTTCTCGAGGGCGTCGCCGCCGACCCCCTCAAATGGTGACTTCACCTTTGGTTCCCACCCCCTGATCCGGGCTGACGTGGGTTATCCAAATGCACTCGTAAAGGAGATGTATCATGGCAAAGAGCCAGAACCGGTCCGGCCGCGAGCCGAAGAAACCGAAAACATCGAAGAAGAAACATGGCACGCCGGCCTATCTGATGGCAGAGAGCGGGCCCGTCCAAAAGATCGTTCCTGATGCCAGCGCTTCAAAGCACTGATCTAAAATAGGTCTTGCTTCACTGGGATAGAACTTCCGCATTCGCTCGGGATGACGATAATTCTACTGGCTTGTCGTCCCGAGCGAAGCGTTCTGGAGCGCGATGATCTAAGATCATCGCGCTCCACTTCATTAATACAGAGGCGGATTCGGATCTTCGACGGTATCGCGATGCGATTCCGTCGAAGATCATCGGGCTCCAGGTCAGTCCGTAAGCCGTTTGCCGGTTTCTGCATCGAAAAGATGGACCAGCGCCGGGTCGGCACGAACGGAAATAGTATCACCGCGCTGGATAGCGACCCGTTCCCGCAGCAGGCAGGTGATGGGCTGACCGTCCACTTCGACGACGACCTGGGTTTCCGATCCTGTCGGTTCGATCACCAGGACTTTCCCCGGAACGCCATCGGCCGAAAGCTTCAGATGTTCCGGCCGAACGCCATAGACGGCCGGCTTTCCCAATGCCGACGGAGGTGTCTTCTCAAGCGGGAGGCGCACGCCCCCGGCCGTGATGAATTCGCCCAACTCGACACGCCCCTTGAGAACGTTCATCGACGGCGAGCCGATGAAGCAGGCGACGAACAGGTTGGCGGGGTGGTCGTAGAGTTCGAGCGGGGCGCCGATCTGTTCGACGATGCCGTCATGCATGACGACGATCTTCTCGGCCATGGTCATCGCTTCGATCTGATCATGGGTGACATAAACCGTCGTTGTCTTGAGTCGCTGGTGCAGGTCCTTGATCTCGGCGCGCATGGAGACCCTGAGCTTGGCGTCGAGATTGGACAGCGGCTCGTCGAACAGGAAGACTTGCGGATCGCGGACGATCGCCCGGCCCATGGCGACACGCTGACGTTGGCCCCCCGATAGCTGCCGCGGGTAACGGTCGAGAAGCTCGGTCAACCCCAGAATCGTTGCCGCACGGTTGATCCTGGTTTCAATTTCGCTTTTCGGCGCGTTTTTCAGCTTGAGCGAAAAGGCCATGTTGTCGGCGACATTCATATGCGGATAGAGCGCATAGTTCTGGAACACCATGGCGATATCGCGATCCTTCGGCGGCACGTCGTTGACGACGCGGTTGCCGATGCGGATTTCGCCGCTGGTGATGCTTTCAAGTCCGGCGATCATGCGAAGCAACGTCGATTTTCCGCATCCCGAAGGTCCGACCAGGATAACGAACTCGCCGTCCTCGATGTCAACATCGACTCCGCGGATGACATGGGTTGTGCCAAAAGTTTTTCGGACATCGGCGATTTGAACTGCAGCCATGGGGTTCCTCTGAATATTCGGACGCCGGAAGCGACTCTGTTTTTCATGGTCGGTGACGCCGCCAACGGCAGGCGCCACCGAAATCACGTCAGGATGCGTCAGCCGCCCTTCACGGCGCCGGCGGTCAAGCCGGCGACGATCTGACGCTGTGCTGCGACTGTAAGGATCAGGACCGGAAGCGTGACGATGAGCGCCGCCGCCGCCAAGGGGCCCCAACTGACCTGTTCGAAGGACAACATGTTATAGATCGCCACCGGCAGCGTACGGGTTTCCCGGCTTGCCAGGACGACGCCGAAGACGAAGTTGTTCCAAGAGAAAATGACCGAGAGGATGAAGGAGACGACGATACCGGGCTTGGCGATCGGCATGGCGACCTTCATGAAGATCTGCCATCGATTGGCGCCGTCGATCATCGCGGCTTCCTCCAGTTCGATCGGTGTGGTTTCGAAATAGCCGATCATGATCCAGATAACGATCGGCACGGTGACGACCAGATGAATGATGATCTGCGGCCAGAGCGTGCCCAGCATGTCCAGACCTTTGAAGATCAGGAAGAGCGGGATCAGGAAGGAAAGGCCAGGCGTCATGCGGGCGATCATGATGATGATGGCCGACTTCTGGGCGTTCATCCGGGCAATGCCGTAGCCGGCGGGAACGCCGACGATGAGACCGAACAGAGTGGCGGCGCCGGTGACGATTATGCTGTTTTTGAAATAGAGCAGGAAGTTGTTCGATTCAAAAACGCTGGTGTAGTTCTTCCAGGCGAAATGTTCGGGGATGAGGATGGGGGGATAGGCACCGTTGTCGATCTCGAATTTGACCGACAGCGAGACCATCCAAATGAAGAACAGCAGGGCCGGCGAAACGATGAGGAACACCGCGAAGACGAGGCCCAGCTTTCGGAAAATCTTGGCAAGCGACATCTCACGCGTCTCCCAACAGCCAGGATGTGCGCTGGCGCAGATAGATCAACAACAGCGAGAGAGCGATGATCAGGATGAAAAAGACCACGGCGATCGCTGAACCATACCCGACGTCGTAATAGGTGAAGGCGACACTGTAGAGGTAGAGGTTGATCGTCTCCGAGGCGGTGCCCGGCCCACCCTGGGTGATGGCATAAATGATGTCGAAGCTTTTCAGGGCATCGATCGTTCGGATCATTGTGGCGATCAGCAGAAACGGGATGATCATCGGGAAGGTGATGAAGCGGAACTTCTGCCACCCGCTGGCGCCATCGAGAGAAGCGCTTTCGTAAGGCTCGGCGGGAAGCGACGCCAAGCCGCCGAGGACGATCAGCATGACCAGCGGCGTCCATTGCCAGGTCTCGACGAGAACGAGCGACGGAATGACGGTTGCCGGATGGAAGACCCATTCCTGCGGCCCGATGCCGACGAGGGAGAGCAGGTAATTGAGGATGCCGAGCTGTGGATGGAACATCATGGTCCAGACCAGCGCGATGGCGACCGGAGTAGCCATCATCGGCATGACGAAGATCCCGCGAAGGATGCCCCGGCCCGGCAGCTTGGTGTTGAAGATAAGCGCGGCCAAAGTGCCGAGGAAGAGGGGGGCGATTACCGACAGCGCAGTGTAGCTGAGAGTCCGTCCCATCGAGTCGATGAAGCGGGCGTCGGTCAGCAGGCGCTGGTAGTTGGTGAGACCGACAAAATGCTGCTCAACACCGATTTGCCACCCGTTGACACTCATCCACAGAGTAAAAATCCAAGGAAAGACAATGACGCCACCGACGACGACGAGCGCCGGGATGATGAACGGCCAATGGGAGGGCCGCAGGCTCCCTTTTTTAGGCTGGCGGGGGCCTGCGTCCTTCTTGCCGTCCGATGATGATGGGACGGCAGTGTTCACGTGCGTTCGCTCCGTTCGAGAATCGGCCGGAATTCCTCGGTTGCCCGGCGCATTTCGGCCTCAGGGTTGCCGCCTGACAGCAGATTTGTCAGCGCCACGCCCATGACGTCGCGGAATTCGGTCACCGGGATGACAACCGGCAGGGACAGTTTGCTGATCTTGGCCGATTGCACGATGGCGTCGACCCATTCCGCCGGCATCTTGACGCCCTTGCGGACCTCGGGATCATCGACGATGGAGGTGCGGAACGGGACCCCCGACCCGGTTTGCAGCATGTCCGCGCCGACTTTCTTCGAAAGCGCCCATTGGACGTAAAGGTAGGCGGCTTCTTTCTTGGTGCTGGCTGCGGTGACGCCGATTCCGTCACCCGTCGTGCCTGCCGCGTGGGCTGCCGGTCCCTTCGGCATGACACCATAGCCGACCTTGCCGACGACACGCGACTTTTCGGGATTTTCAAGCGGCGGTGCGAAACCCAGGCCATCGAACCACATGCCGATCTTTCCCTGCAGGAAAGCCGACTGGCTTTCCGCCCAGTTGAAGCCGGCGATGCCGGGAGGGGCGGATGTGGTCATCAAGGTCTGGTAGAGTTTTGCAGCCTCTATGGCGGCCGGAGAATCGGTGAGAAGCTTGCCCTTTTCGTCGATCGACGAAGAACCGTAGCCCAGCATGAAGCTGGTCCATACCGGAACATTGGCATTTTTCTGGCCGCGGGCGACAAAACCGTAGGTTTGGCTCTTCGGGTCTGTCAGCGCTTGCGCCGCGGCGACCATTTCTTCGAACGTCTTCGGATAGGAAAGGTTCTTTTTGGCGAACAGTTCCTTGTTCCAATAGACGATCCAATAGTCGACCGAGAACGGCAGCGCGCCGATCGCCCCCTTGGAATCCGTGGCGAAAGAGACGCCGGCACTGCCAAAATCACTCATCACGAAGGATGCCTCGGTCAAAGAGGGATCCTTCAAGAAGGGGGTGAGGTCGGCCAGCCAGCTGCCCTTTTCGAATTGGCGTTTCTGGACGTGGTAACTGATATGGATGACATCGAAGCTCGGTTTTCCTGAGGTCAGTTCGATGACCGCCTTCTGGCGCTGTTGCTGTTCCGGCATCATTTCGGAATTGACCTTGATACCGGTCAGTTCCTCGAACTCTTTTTGATGCCGTTGCAGGGTTTCTCCGCGCGGAGAGGTGATCAGGTTCACCTCGATCGTCGTTCCGGCGAATTTACGCCAGTTGACATCCGCAAAAGCCGGCCGCACACCGGCTATTCCCAGACCTGTCGCCGCCGCGCTCGCCGCGAGGAACTGTCGCCGCGTCAATCCGCATGTGCCAAATCTCGTCATGTTTCCGCCCCTTATTATTGTGCGAAGTCGGCCGTCTTCAATTTAGTCCGCCGATTATTCCCCCGATGGCTCTCCTCCCAAGCTGTTCCGGGTTGGGTCGTCGAAGGAATCGAAGCTGAGTGCCCGCTCGCGCGAATTGTTCAGATGTGCGCGTAACGCGGCGAGCGCGCCCGCGGCATCGCGGCGCGCCACGGCATCAAGAATGGCTTTGTGTTGCTGCAAGGCGACCGGCACGCGGTCGGAGGAGAGGCTGATGCGTTCCTGCAGGATCATCCTGATCCGGATGGAATTCACTCGATGGATATCGGCAAGGATGCGATTGCCGAGAGCCGCGACGAACGCGTCGTGCATCGCCCAATCGGCGCTTTGCGCCTCCTCGACTGTCTCGGGCGAAACCGCACCGGCCGCCACTTTGTCGATCAGCTTTTGCAGACGCGTGCATTGCGCAGCCACGTCCGCCTCGGAGGCATTGCGGACAAAGGCGGTCACTGCGACCGTTTCGATCATTTCACGGAGTTGGAAGGCGTCGATGACCATTTGCAGGTCGATATGGACAATCTGCAGACCCCGTTGACGGATTGCCTTGATCAGTCCTTCGGCTTCGAGGCGGGGAATCATCTCGCGGATGGCGGCAAGCGACATCGATGTCTTGTCGGCCAACTCGCGTTGACTGACGAACTGACCGGGCAACAATCTTCTATCCAGAAGATGCTGGGTAAATGCGTCGTAAGCCTGCTCGCGGAGCTTTAACTGGCTCATGTGCATCCCACTGTCGAGTGCCCACGCACTAACATGTCAGTGCGTGATCATCATATCCACAATCTTAACGTCAAACAACGACTGATCATGACATGCCGCGGTAACAAGAGCGGGTCAGGATCTGGCGCGAAATTATCGCGCCAGATCCTTGAGCCCGAGCGGCGTCTGAGCCCGCCGGAAGCGGAGCGGAGGCGTCGTATGAAACCTAAGGATCTGGCGCGATTGTTTCGCGCCAGATCCTTAAAGCAATTCGGCGCGAAAAGGGATGGCCGGCTGTGCGCCTGGTCTGGTCACGCAAAGGGCGGCGGCCCGTTGTCCCAGGCGGACGGCGTCGTCGAGTGACATGCCTTCGAGCAGGCCGGCGGCAAATCCACCGATGAAGGTGTCGCCGGCGGCGGTGGTGTCGACGGCTTTGACCGGTTGCGCCGGAAGATGACGCGTCCCGTCCGGACCGGCGATCAGGACGCCCTGTTCGCCCAAGGTGACCAGGACGTGGCGCACGCCCCGCGCACGGAGCGCTTCGGCGGCGTCGGCCGCCGACCGTGGATCGTGGACGGCAATACCCGTCAAAAGCGAGGCCTCGCTTTCGTTGGGAACCAGATATTCAATTGCCGGCCACAACCGGTCCGGCAGCGGCTGTGCCGGCGCCGGATTGAGCAGAACCGGCCGCTTGGCGCGACCGGCCAGTCCGATTGCATATTCCACCGTCGCCAGCGGTACTTCGAGTTGCAAGATGACCATGGCCGCCTGCTCGATGGAGGTTAAGGCGGCGTCCAAATGCACCGCCGCCAGGGTCGCGTTGGCGCCGGGTGCCAGGATGATGCGGTTCTGGGCTGTGGCGTCGACCAGAATCATCGCCACGCCGGTGGCGGACTGATTGTCCGTCGAGATATGGCTGATGTCGACGCCATCGGCCGCCATCGTCGCCAGAAGCTGTTCGCCGAACGCATCCAACCCAACCCGGCCGATCTGGGCCACCCGGGCTCCCAGGCGGGCGCAAGCGACCGCCTGATTAGCGCCCTTGCCTCCTGGAATGACCGAAAACCCGCTGCCGGTCAGCGTTTCGCCGGCCTCGGGAACGCGCGGCACCCGCAGCACCAGATCCATGTTGAGGCTGCCGACCACGACGACTGTCGGAGAGACGTCTGAGCTTCTTATCTGCCGGGTCATCTGTGCTCCTGCTGCCGGATGGCGGTTCCCCTGTTTGCCTGTGGTCGGAAGGTTACGCGGTGACCTTGGCAATCTTGGCGCGGAAGAATTCCGTTCCCTCGACGATCTTATCGAGAACGGCGTCCAACGCCCAGAACCGTTCGCGGACGTCATAGTCGATCGCCCGGCAGCGGATCGATGCGAAGGTGCCGATGCGCTGGTGATACATCTTCGCCAAGGCCGGATAGCCCAGGGCTTCGGAAACGGCGGCCAGCACCAGGAACGTCGCCAGTTCGCGGGCCAGTTCGGGGTGCTTGGCCGACGAGGCATAAAGCCATTTGTAGAGATCGGCGTGAATGTTGGTGAACACGCCGTTGAAGCCGGGCGCGCCGGCCTTCATGGCATCCCAGGCGATCGCCGCGTTGGCGTTGAGAATGCGCAACGGCGTCCCCGCCGTCAAAGCGACGCGCCGCTTCACGGTTTCAAGGTCGCAGCTGACGTCCTTCAGCAAGACGAAGCGGCCCGATTGGGCGCACATCTGCAATTCGTCATCGGTCAACAGGCGGCGATAAGGGGCCGGGCATTCGTAGAGACCGAGAGGAATGTCTTTGGGCAACCGGTCGAGGAGCTTGGCCAACGTCGCCTTGAAGGCCTCGTTGCCGGTTTTCTTCGGATCGAGATGGTTCGTCACCAGGATAAGGGCGTCGGCGCCGGTCTGGCTCATCGCCGTCAGTTCGGCGATCTGCGTGTCGATGTCGTCGCTGATGTGCCCGGAGGTCACGACCGGTATCCGCCCCGCCGTCTTCTTGACGACGAAACGGGCCAAAGCCTGCCGTTCCTCCAACGACAGGAACAGCATCTCGCTCGATTGACAGACGGCGAACAGGGCATCCGACCCATGGGCCACGTACCATTCGATCAGCCGTTCGAGACCGTCATAGTCGATCTGTCCGCCATCGTTGAATGGCGTCAGCATGACCGGGATGATTCCCTGAATCGGGGACGTTGTCATAGAAACCTCCGTGTTATCAGTTGGTTCGTTCGGTATTTAGACGGTGCCGGGGGCGACCGTTTCGCTTTCGTCAAAAGGACCGACACTGAGGGACCTGTGTCGCGAACTGTGCAAGTGCGCCCGCAGGGCTAAAGCCGCAGCAGCAGGATCGTGCCCGATCAAAGCCGTCAGGATCGCGTCATGTTCCTTAAGAGCAACGGGAAGTCGCGCAGCCGGGAGGCCGATGCGCTCGCCCAGGATCATGCGGATGCGGATGGAATTGACGCGGTGGACGTCGGAGATCAGGCGGTTGTTCATCGCGGCGACGAAGGTGTCGTGCATTTCCCAGTCGGCGGCCTGAGCCTCTTCCAGGAAATCCGCGGTGATCGGTCCTTGCGCGGCTCTCGTCTTGAGGTCGGCCAGGTGATCTTGCAGGCGGGACACGTCTTTGTCCGAGGCATGCCGGACGAATTCCGCCAGTCCCGCCATTTCGACCATCTCGCGCAATTGGAATGCCTCGATGACCATCTGCAGATCGACGTGGGCGATCTGCAGGCCCCGTTGGCTGATCGCTTTGATCAATCCTTCCGCTTCAAGGCGGGGAATCATCTGCTGGATGGAGGCCAGCGACATCGACGTCACTTCAGCCAGCTCCCTCTGGCTGACGAATTGGCCCGGCAGCAGACTGCGGTTCAGAAGATACCGCGTGAAGGCGTCATAGGCCTGATCGCGAAGTTTCGGATGGCTCACAGCATTGATCTATTTTCTAACATGCGACTAACATGTCAGTAATAATGTCATATACATGTCATCGCTGCAAATAGCTTTTGTCAGGCATTGCTTCGAGGTGTCCGGGCCCCTTGCTTTCTTGCCGATGCCGGAAACTGCGAACGTTGTATCTTTTGATACGGAGGCGGAATGTTTGGGCGGGGAAACGGCCTGGATGGCGCCAATGACAACGGACCATGAGCCATTTTCCGCACAGAACGAGGGCCTGGTGATTATAGTTTTGATATCGATATAAAAATCGGGCGACAGAAATCGCGTCGGCCTTGATCAGCTTGGTCTTTCTCTCGTCGCCAGGCATCGCTATCTTAATCGAATTAATGGGCGCCGTTGCGGCCTCTGACAGTAAATGCAATGGATTTGAGAAAAAGGACGACGATGGTGAAACAGCATTACCTTCGCTTTGCCCGTTATAACCAATGGGCTAATCGCCGGCTTTATGGTGCCGCCCACGCCCTGCCGGAGGATAAGCTTTGGCGGGACTTGGGTGCCTTTTTCGGTTCTTTGATGGGAACCCTCAATCATGTTTTAGTCGCCGACATGATCTGGATGGCCCGCTTCACCGGTCAAAATCCGCCGCCGGTCCGCCTGAACAGCGTCCTGCATCGCGATCTGCCGGGATTGACCCACGCCCGCGAGGCGATGGATGGGCAATTCCTGGCTTTCGTCGAAAGTCTGGATGAGGAAAAGATCGCCGCCGACGTTACCTACGCCAATACCAAGGGCGAGCACTTCACCCAGCCGCTGGACCTGCTCCTGACGCATCTCTTCAACCATCAGACCCATCACCGTGGGCAGGCGCATGGGCTTTTGACGCAGTTGGGCGGTGAGCCGCCGGTTCTCGATCTGATCTATTTTGCCCGGCAGTCGTGATTACCAACTGATTGAAATGGGTGAGATTCTGACGGATGGTGTTCGCCTTCATCCGTCAGAATCTCACTTCAAGGCAACGATCCATGGACAACATTCAGCTTCCTTTGACGACGGAGCAGCTCTTCGATCGTCTGGATGCGCTCGGCATTTCCCATCCGACCACCCGTCATCCGCCGGCCTTCACGGTCGAGCAGGGCAATCAGGTGTGGGGGGATATTCCGGGGGTCCATTGCAAGAATCTGTTCCTCAAGGACGCCAAAGGTAAGTTGTGGCTGGTGGTGGCCAGGGCCGAGTTGAAGATCGACCTCAAAAAACTCCCCGATGTCATCGGTTCGGCGCGCCTGTCTTTTGGCTCGGCCGCCTTGTTGCAAGAGGTGCTGGGCGTGACGCCTGGAACGGTGACGCCGCTTGCCCTGGTCAACGATCCGGCACATCGGGTCCACCTGGTCCTCGATGCCGGAATGATGGAGCAATCCTTGCTCAACTATCACCCTTTGACCAACGAGGCGACCACCACCCTCAGCAACGCCGATTTCCGGAAATTTCTCTGCCATTGCGGCCACGACGTGCAGATCGTCCGGTTGCCGGGTTAAGCTCTTCTTGTTCCTCCCGCCCTGCTTGGCTAAAGTCCGGGTTCTCGTGGTGGAGGTCTCATGTCCGACCGTGTTCTTATCGTCGATTTCGGCTCGCAGGTTACTCAGCTCATTGCCCGGCGGGTGCGCGAAAGCGGCGTTTATTCCGAAATTCATCCCTTCAACAAGGTGACGGCGGAAAGCCTGGCGGCGTTCGCGCCCAAGGCGATCATTCTGTCGGGTGGCCCGTCTTCGGTCACCGAAGCGGCGACGCCGCGGGCGCCGGAAGCCATCTATAGTTTTGGCGTGCCGGTGCTTGGCATCTGTTACGGCGAACAGACCATGTGCGCCCAGCTGGGCGGCAAGGTGGAGGGCAGCGATCACCGGGAATTCGGCCGTGCCTTCGTCGACATCATCGACGATTGCGCCCTGTTCAAAGGGGTCTGGGCCAAAGGCGGTCACGAGCAGGTGTGGATGAGCCACGGCGACCGCGTCACCCAGCTGCCACCGGGTTTCCGCGTCGTTGGAACGTCCGATGGGGCGCCGTTCGCCGCCATCGCCGACGATGCCCGCCGTTTCTACGCCGTGCAGTTCCACCCGGAAGTGGTGCATACGCCGCACGGCGCCCAGCTCTTGCGTAATTTCACCCACGACGTGGCCGGCTGCCGTGGCGATTGGACCATGCAGGCGTTCAAGGACCACGCCATTGCCGCCGTGCGCCGGCAAGTCGGCGGCGGCCGCGTGATTTGCGGCCTGTCGGGCGGTGTCGACAGTTCCGTTGTCGCGGCCTTGTTGCACGAGGCGATTGGCAGTCAACTGACCTGCGTCTTCGTCGACCACGGCCTGATGCGGCAGGGCGAAGCCGATCAGGTGATCTCGGTGTTCCGTGACCGCTTCAACATCACGCTGGTGCACCGGGACGTCTCCGATCTGTTCCTTGGCAAGCTGGCCGGCGAAACCGATCCTGAGAAGAAGCGCAAGATCATCGGCGCCACCTTCATCGATGTCTTCGAGGAGGAGGCGCGTAAGATCGGCGGCGCCGATTTCCTGGCGCAGGGGACGCTCTACCCGGACGTCATCGAATCGGTGAGCTTCATCGGCGGACCATCGGTAACCATCAAATCGCATCACAATGTCGGCGGTCTTCCCGCCCGCATGAACATGCAGTTGGTCGAACCCTTGCGCGAACTGTTCAAGGACGAGGTCCGGGTTCTGGGCCGCGAACTGGGGCTGCCCGACGAAATGGTCGGCCGCCATCCGTTTCCTGGCCCGGGCCTGGCGATCCGTATTCCGGGACAGGAAATCACCCGGGAACGCCTGGAAATTCTCCGCAAGGCCGATGCTGTCTATCTCGACGAGATCCGCAAGAGCGGCCTTTACAACGAAATCTGGCAGGCCTTCGCCGTCCTGCTGCCGGTGCGCACGGTCGGCGTGATGGGCGATTCCCGTTCCTACGACTATGCCTGCTCCCTTCGTGCCGTCACCTCGACAGACGGCATGACCGCCGACTTCTACCCGTTTCCGCACGACTTCCTGGGCCGCGTCGCCAACCGCATCATCAACGAGGTCAAGGGCATCAACCGGGTCACCTACGACATCACCAGCAAGCCGCCGGGGACCATCGAGTGGGAGTGAGTTAGGCTGATTTTAGAGGGCTCCTTCGGGAGCCTTCTTGCTATGCGGCTTGCCGATTTACCGGAGGACGCTCGACCACGACAATTTCAAGGCGGTCAAAGGTCACCCGAGGGGCGCGCATGCGCCCTTGTTCGATCATTGTAACCAAGCCGTATTCTTCCATCTTGGCCAATGACCGGGATAGACTGGCGACGCTCCGCTCCGTCAATGTTGCTAATTCGGTTAAGGACGCGGGCTCTTGGCCCCGGATCAAATCAAGCAGCGCCATGTTTCCCGCGTTCAGGAGTTGGGCGAGGCTGCCGAGCGACGTGACCCAGACACTGGGTTCGTTTTCGCCGCGCGACGCTTCGCCACACGCAATGGCGAGGAGCCGGGCTTTGGCCTCTTCATGGGAGCGGATGCCGATGCGGAGCGTTCTCATGGTAAAACTCCTATTGTCCACCGCCATCCGTCCTTCACGTCCTGTCGTTTTGTGGCCAGGTCAAACAGGATTCGAAGGTCGTCAGGGGCAAGCGCCAGATCGAATTTTACCATCTGATGTTAATATAAAAAAAGGAAAAGGGTGATTTATCGTCCACTTTTTCCGGTGGCGGGGTGACATAGGAATAGACGGTCCTTGCAACAGGAGCGTCTATCATGGTCTGCACCATCTCGGCCGGAACGGCGTCCGGCTATTATCTCTCTGAACAGGCACGCTATTACACAGGAGGCAAAGAGGCCATTGGCCGCTGGTATGCCCCATCCGCTTCGCTCGGTCTATCAGATGGTGCCGAAATCGATGACCCAGTTTTTGAACGGCTGCACTCCGGTCTGGGTCGCGTCCCGCGAAGTGGTGTAGGAGCCTCTGGTCGCCCGCGCTCCGCTTGGGGAGCCTATTTGGCCGCCGGGCGGACCGTGGTCACTGGGAACAGCAGCTGGTGCCGACTAACGGCACGGTTAGGTGGATGGCCTCCCCCCTATTCCGCAACCAGCGGAAATGCCTTGATCGCGTCTCTTTGGAGCCTGAAGAACCGTTTTCCTCCACGAGCTTCCGCGTTATCTTCTCGTACCGGCCCGCTGTCGGGCCGACTTTCCATCGACCAAAAATGCCAAGAACGAGATTGTGGATGAAATCCAAGCGCCAGAAAACGAATTCCGCACCCAAGCAGGATAAGGAATCCAAGCTCTCGCGCACCCATGCGCCAGCCGATCTGTCACCGATGGACTGGCAACGGGCATTGCGCCGCCAGTTTGGCCGAGAGCAGGCCTTCGGGCTTGAGAATCTCGGCAGCGAACCGTTCTTCTCCGACTTTCGCGTCAGCAATCCCGCGTCGAAATCCAGCTATCGCGTGGCGATTCGAGGCTTGGGGCCGGGTGGTAATTTCTGTTCATGCCCTGATTATGCCACCGCCGAATTGGGGACTTGCAAGCACATCGAATTCACGCTCGCCCAGTTGGAGAAAAAGCGTGGAGCCAAGACGGCGTTTGCGCGCGGCTATCAGCCGGCGTTTTCCGAGTTGTATTTGCGCAATGACGGCAAGCGCCGTGTCTATTTTCATGCGGGAACGGACTGCCCGCCGGCGGTGAGCGAGGCCGCCGCCGGGTTGTTCGATGCCGACCACAAGGGAATGTTGCCGGACGAGCGCCTTGGCGCGTTGGAAGATTTCATGACTATGGTGGCGAAGAGCAGTCATGAGTTGCGCGCCTATGACGATGCGCTCGATTTCGTCGCGGGAAGGCGGGATGCCGACCGCCGGACCTCGATGCTCGAGGACCTGTTCCCAGGGGGTGCCGCTGACCCTAAGCTTCTGGCGCTGCTGAAGATACCGCTCTATTCCTATCAGGCTGAGGGCGCGCTGTTCGCTGTGCGGGCAGGAAGGTCACTGATCGGCGACGACATGGGGCTGGGCAAGACGATCCAGGCAATCGCCGCGACGGAAATTCTGGCGCGGCATTTTGGCGTTTCGAAGGTGCTGGTGATCTGTCCGACATCGCTCAAATACCAGTGGCAAAGCGAGATTACGCGTTTTACGGGGCGACAGGGTGAGGACGCCGCGCGTGTCATCAACGGAGGTCGGGCACAGCGGCAGAAAGACTTCGCGCTTGACGATTTCTGCAAGATCACGAATTACGAGAAACTCAAGCCTGATCTCGACCTGATCACCGCTTGGGCGCCCGAGTTGGTCATCGTCGATGAAGCGCAACGGGTGAAAAACTGGAACACCATCGCGGCGCGCGCCTTGAAACAAGTCGATAGCGCTTACGCGATCGTGCTGACCGGGACTCCCTTGGAAAACAAGTTGGAAGAACTGATTTCCATTGTCCAATTTGTCGATCAGCATCGGCTGGGGCCAACCTGGAAGCTGCTGCACGAGCATCAGGTCAAGGATGAAGGGGGACGCGTCACCGGCTATACCGGGCTTGAAAAGATCGGACAAACCTTGGCGCCGATCATGATCCGGCGGCGCAAATCCGAGGTGTTGCGCCAACTGCCCAGCCGTACCGACCAGAACCTCCTGGTGCCGATGACCGAAATGCAAATGCGGTATCATCAGGAAAACGCGGATGTGGTGGCTAAAATCGTTCAGCGCTGGCGCAAAACCGGGTTTCTGTCGGATGTGGATCAGCGGCGGCTGACCTGTGCCCTGCAGAACATGCGCATGTCGTGCAACAGCACCTATCTGCTGGATCAAGAAACCGACCACGGCGTCAAGGCTGACGAATTGGCGGCGCTGCTCGATGAATTGTTCGCCGAACCGGAGGCCAAGGCGGTGGTTTTCTCGCAATGGACGCGAACCCACGACATTGTCATCCGCCGCCTCGAAGCCCATGGGCTGGGTTATGTCAGCTTCCACGGCGGCGTGCCGTCCGACAAAAGACCGGCACTGGTCGAGCGGTTTCGGGACGACCCCACCTGCCGCGTGTTCCTGTCCACCGATGCCGGTAGCACTGGCCTCAATTTGCAGCATGCTTCGACTTTGGTGAACATGGATCTGCCGTGGAACCCGGCGATCCTCGAACAGCGCATCGCGCGCATCCATCGCTTAGGTCAGATCCGGCCGGTTCAGGTCATCAATTTCGTGGCAAAGGGCACCATCGAGGAGGGCATGCTCTCGGTGTTGGCGTTCAAACGCTCCCTTTCCGCGGGAATTCTCGACGGCGGCAGTGGCGAGATTTCTCTTGGCGGCTCGCGTCTCAACCGCTTCATGGAGGACGTCGAGAACGTCACGGGGAGCATGGGTGAGAGTGAGGCCGTGACACCGGCTGAGGAAGTGGGAAACATCTCCGCCGCGGATGAAGCTGGCTCGGTGGAAGACGTGAACGCGGATGTCAGCGTTGGCGCGGACGATGGGACGATTGCCCGGACCGATGGGGCCGGAGCGCCTCCGCGCGACGCGGGGCCTGATCCTTGGCAAGTCTTGGCGCAGGTTGGCGCACAGTTTGTTGCCGCTTTGACGGCTGCCAACGAACCCAACGCTTCGGCGCATCCATGGATTGAGCGCGATCCCGCCACCGGCGCGCGAAACCTCAAAATTCCACTGCCGGCACCGGAAACCACGAGACAAATTGCCAATGTGCTTTCGGCGCTCGCGGACAGTATGCGAAGCAAGATTGGATGATGGATGGCGTCGTGCGCCATCGTATCGGGGGGACCTTTCCTGAGGAAGTAAAATCCCCCCGCATCCGCGAGGATCTCCAGGTTATCGCCGTCGAATGGATACTCACAGAGGCTCCGGTCTGATTTCTGCTAATGCTGGATTACAATTTCACGCCGCATAGCGTTGTGAATGGTTCGCGCGGTCTTCTCCGCGACGCCAGCCTGTTCGGCGAAGGTCGGCCAGTTGTCGATCTGCGCGTGTATTTCGCGGATGATGTCCTCGGCCTTCTTCGGCTTGAGGTCGCAGAAGACGCCAAACCTGATGAGATCGGAGAGGTCGAACTGATCGCGTTTGCCGCTCAGGCTCATCTGGTGCTGGTGCGTCCAGCTTCCGTCCGGATTGTAGGCGTAGCTCACGTCGAATGCCGGCGACAGGCGCCATTCTCCTCTCCGATTCATGAGGAAGGCGATGTTCTTAACGTGATCGTCCTGGTTCCGGACGAGAATGTTGAAGACCGCACGGCGAAACTGTTGCTCGATGTCGTAGGTGGGCAGCCCGAGGAGCCGGATCGTCTCGACCGCCTGCTCGTAGGAATAGGCTCCCGCGGCGTTGAAGTCGTAGTGACGCAGGGCCGCGAGCGACTGCATGTGGAGCTTCTGGCCGCTGGCGGTACGGTCGAAGCGTTGCGTCATGAAATGTGATCGGCCGCCTTCGTGGTGGACTCTGCATTCGGTCATGTCGATGCCGGCGGCGCGCGCCAGGAGAAAGAAGCCGTACTCGATAAGGCCAAAGCCCTGCGGATCGGCCTGCTCCTTGTCGCGATTGTTGGAGATGCCGTCGAACTTCATGAGCCAGTAGGTGAAGCCTTCACCGGCCTTGACTTGGCCGGAACGGAATTCCCCGGTCTTTTCGTTCCACGCCAGGATGGCCTTGGCGCGCGCACCACCTGCGGACGTGCCGACGCGCAGGATCTCTTGCAAGGTCTCGTGGTCGTCGTCGCCCTTGAGGACGCCGGAGAGGTTGGCGCGGTTGTTGAGGACATCGTTGGCCAGCTTGGTGAGCGCGTCGATCTCAAGGCGCTGGGATTTGCGCGGCCCCTTTAGGATCGTCGGGTGAAACTCGAGCGCGCCCATGCCGCGCGTCCCGATATAGCAGAGGCGCTCGACCGGATTGAAGCTGCCAACTGATCGCCCTTGCGTCACGAGCCATGCATCGATCAGGGCATTGCCGAATTTATCCGGGAGGGAATCGGCCAGCATGCCGGGCAGGCCCTTGAATGCTTCTCGCGGCAGACCAGGAAATTCGCAGGGGTCTGGGCTTCGCGGCATCATGATCGGTGCCAGCTCGAAGGTGCTCTGGACGAAGTCGGGCATGTATTGGAATACGCCGATCGCTCTGTCGTCGAGCCAACTGACGGCGCCGATGTCTCTGCCCCACAAGCGGACGGTGGCGTCGGTCATTGTTCATCCTCCTCGCCCCATGCCCAGTCGGTGGCCTTGGGCGCCTCGGTCCGGGTTCGCGCGCGGCGGCGTTCGTGGCCTTCATGCTGAACTCGCTCGACCGGCCGGACGTCAGGATTGGGAAGAATGTCGAGGATGCGATCGCCCAGGTTGAGCGCTCTGAGGACGCGGAGGAGGGTGTCGAGCGAGCTGTTCCGGCCTGCCTCCAGCCGTTTGATGCTTGGCAGCGACGCGCCGGCCTCTTGCGCCAGTCGTGCTTGGGTGAGGTTGCGGCTGAGGCGAACCTTGGCCAGCCGCACGCCGAGATCGCGCATGGTGGTCTCAATGGTCCCTGGTGATGCGGTCGTATTAAGAATCATATGTAATCCATTATCGGCATAATACAGGTACAAAGTATCATATATGATCCGTTAATGATAGGCTTTTCGCAAAGTCTGTTGAGGATCTTATATGATCCCTAATATCGCTTAAATCCACACTAAGGATCAAATATGAGCCGTAATCGCGAAAGATCGTGCCGCTGGCTCAGTCGTTCCGGTGGCAAGACGGCTGGATGCGTGGACGCCTGTTCCGGGAGATCCCCGTTCACCATCAACGATCCCAGTGCGCGCGACGGTTCAGGCGTTCACGGGCTGTGTCGCTCGGCAGAGCAGGCGCGTCGAGCATGGTCAGAAAGTCTTCGTGTGCCTCCGGCTCGAGGAAAAACACGCGCTGATCCAGCAGCGTCTCCTCGGCTTGCTTGCGGGCGCTTTCCAGTACGAACTCGGACAGTTTCTGGCCGCGCAATACCGCAGCCTGGTGAAGCAAGACCTTGGTTTCCGCAGAGGCGCGGATCTGGATGATATCGCCCTTTCGGGTCGATCCTGAGGTCGCTTTCCGCTGAGGGGGCCGAGCCTGAGGCATGATATTTCTCCCATATCGGAGGCGAGTCTCGCGGTCAATGTAATTACATTGTCAATACATTGGTCCGGGGACCATGGGCGCAGTGTGAAAATGACGTAGTCGCTTGGCCTCGAAGGCCGTTGTCGGTTTCTACACCCCGGTGTTCGGCGATGTCGCTTATGACGACGCGCCTGGACGGCGTGACGATTGCCGTCCAGGTCTTCCGGCTTTTCGTAGCAAGCCAGCAGCATTTCGATGATCCCGTCGCCGATTGGTGTTCCGTGGTCTCGGTGTGAAAGATGCCACATTACTATGAGAGAAACCTGAATCCGCGACGCATGGAAGACGATATTGGCTTTGAACAAACCACCCACATCGCTACCACCCCCTGAGCGGACTTCGCCGATTGGACTCGAAAGCTATATCTGCGGGACCACATTGATCAGCGGCGACGGTGCGGCGTGGAAAGACGTCTTCGTGCAGGTCTTCTCCCGCAATCGCGTTCAAAACTCCTTCCTGGTTCCCGCTGTCGCTGAGCCACTTATTGTCTGGGTCATGTCAGGCAGCGCCACTGTCGAAGAACGGGATCTCGGCGGTGAATGGAAAGCGAGCCGCGTGAACGTTGGAGACTTCTTCCTGACGCGGTCGCCTGTTCCCTATGAGATGAGATGGCAGGCTGATGGCGATCGGCCATTTCAAGTGATGCACCTCTATGTCTCTGTCCCGCTGTTCGAAAAGGTGGTGCGAGAGATGCTGGGAAAGGCCGGTGGCAACGTCACCTTGAAGGATGTCTCAGGTGGTTGCGACACGACGATCTCGCATATCTTGAACCTTCTTCACGGAGAATTGGTCGCGGGAAGCGAGGGCAGCGCGCTGTTTGTCGAAGGGCTGGCGCAGAGCCTGGCCGTGCATCTCGTACGCCACTACGGGGTTGCAGATAGCGAAGCGCGTGCCCGAAACGCCTTGCCCGGCCCCAAATTGCGGCGGGCGATTGCCTTCATGGCGGCCCGGCTCGATCAGCCGTTTGACCTCAACAGCCTGGCCGGTGCGGTGGGAATGAGCGAGTTCCATTTCAGCCGGCTTTTCAAGAAGGCGACGGGCCTTTCTCCGTCGCTCTATTTCATTCGCCAGCGGGTGGCCAAGGCGCAGCAGCTGCTGCAGGAAACCGACACCAGCATCATTCAGATCGGCCTGACTGTCGGCTACTCCAGCCCCAGCCATTTCGCGCAGATTTTCCGCCGTGAGACCGGCCTCTCGCCGACCGACTACCGCCGTCGTTGACACATCAAACTCGCACGAAGTCAGAAACGAGCAAAATCACGACAGTCTCCGCAAGGCGCCGGGAGAGAGAAAATCCGAGGTTTCTTAGACTTCTCCTTGTCGAACGCGAACACCTTTCCGCTTCCGGAACAGGTTCGACAGCAACAAGGAGACATGCCATGACGAACATCAATGGAAAAGTCGCGCTGATTACCGGCGCATCGAGCGGTATCGGCGCGGCGACGGCCCGCAAGCTGGCTGCTGCGGGCGTCAAGGTCGGCATCGCCGCCCGGCGTACCGATCGCCTCGAAGCGCTGAAGGCCGACATCACAAAAGCGGGAGGCGAAGCTATCGTGATCGAAATGGACGTGGTCGATCCAGCCTCCGTCGAAGCCGGCGTCAAGACGCTTATCGATGCCTACGGCTCGATCGACATCCTCTTCAACAATGCCGGTCTGATGCCGCTCTCCGATATCGACCAGTTCAAGACCGGCGAATGGCATCGCATGGTCGATGTCAACGTCAAGGGCTTGCTCAATACGACGGCGGCCGTTCTGCCGCAGATGATCAAGCAGCATTCGGGGCACATCTTCAATACATCCTCGATTGCCGGCCGCAAGGTCTTCAAGGGGCTGTCTGTCTATTGTGCGACGAAGCACGCCGTAACCGCCTTCTCCGACGGCCTGCGCATGGAGGTCGGGCAGAAGCACAACATCCGCGTCACCTGCATTCAGCCCGGTGCCGTCGCCACCGAACTCTATGACCAGATCACGGATGCCGGCTATCGCCAGCAGATGGACGATCTCGCCACGCAGATGACCTTCCTGCAGGGGGCGGATATCGCCGAGACCATCCTGTTCGCGCTTCAGGTGCCACCCCACGTCAACGTCGCCGAACTTTTCGTTCTGCCGATCGACCAGGGCTGGTAAGCGCCCGCCGCCCAACACAACGGAAGGTGCACCTTCCCGTCATTCTGCCCGGCATGGCCGGCGACGATCTGCAGAGCGCCGTCGTCGTCCATCCCGGGGGCATCGCCGACGAAGGCGATTTCCGGAGAGTGTGAGTGATCGGCCATCATCAGACATCAAGCCGGTTGGAGGCGGCAACGCGACCGTACCAGAGGCCCGAATCCTTTATCGTGCGTTTCTGATTGCGAAAGTCCGTGTAGATCAAGCCATAGCGCTCGGTGTAGCCCTCCGCCCATTGAAAGTTGTCGAGAAGGGTCCAGGCATGGAAGGCGCGAACCTGGGCCCCATCGGCGATCGCGCGAGCCAGTTCCGCGAGCACTCCCCGGTACCACTGGATGCGACGGTCGTCGGGTATGCGGCCGTTCTGTTCATCATCGGGTCCATCGAGATAGCCGCAGCCGCTCTCGGTGATTTCGATGATCGGGTGGTTGTATTCCCGTGAGATCTGAGTGACCAGGTCATACATGCCGCGCGGCCATACTTCGAGGCCAGCGTCGGTAAGCGGGCCTTCTGTGGGCATCGCGGAGCAGAAGCGTGTGTAAGGATCGCGTCCGCCCGGTGAATTAGTCTCAATCTCGGTACCGCTGAACTTACCGCCGCCGAGAAATTGCTCCTTGCTCGCATCCGAGACGATGCGGCGCGTGTAGTAATGAAAGCCGACCCAATCGAGCGGCGCATGGAGGAGTTTTTCATCACCCGCCCGAAAGCCCATCAGCTCATAGGGCAGATCTCCAACGAAAGCTTTCGGATAGCGGCCATGCATGGCCGCCTCCAGAAAGAAGACATTGTTCATGGCATGGTACCGGGCGGCGGCGGCGCGATCGTCGTCTGAATCGGTCTTGGGATACGCGGGGGCCATCTCATAGGCACTGCCCACCGTAGCTTTGGGAGAGGCCGCTTTCACCGCGCGGTGCGCCTTCCCTTGCCCGGAAGGGGGCAGCACGTCCTCGCGCGGCGTGCGCATCGTGGCGACAACATGCCAGTCGCGATCGAGAAAGTATTTGGCGGTTTCAAGTCCAAAGCCGGACGAGCATCCGGTGATCAGGATGGTTTTCATGAGGATTCTCCGAGGTGGCGTACCATGCCAAGACTATAGGTTGCCTCACCCCTCCCGCGGAGGAGGCCCCCGAAAACCACCCCGTCGCGCTGGCCGCCGGCGAGTTCAGGATCGGAGACCAAGGGCCCTACCGATCTGCGGATGTTGGTGGGCCATTGCTGCTTCGGCTCTCCCGACGCCGGCCTGCTGGTGGCGCTGCTTCCCCAGCTCGTCCATGTGCGCGGGGAGCCTCGGCTGGCAACCCTTGTTGAGCTCGTGAGAGACGAGTTCCGCGAACGGCGTCCGGCGCGCGAGGTCATTCTCGCCCGCCTTCTTGAGGTTCTTCTCATCGAAGCGCTCCGCTCGACGGCGGGCACCGCGGCGTCACCCGGCCTGGTGCGCGGGCTTGCCGACGAACGCCTTGGTGCCGCGATACGACGGATGCACGAAAGCCCGACCAGGCCCTGGACGGTCGCCCAGTTGGCGAAGGAGGCCGCGCTCTCTCGTTCGGCGTTCTTCGCGCGCTTCAGTCGCGCGGTGGGTGTCGCGCCGATGGAGTATTTGCTAGCCTGGCGCATGGCCATGGCAAAGAACATGCTCCGGCAGAACGAAAGTGGTGTCGCCGAAATCGCCGGACGTGTCGGCTACGGCTCGGCGAGCGCGTTCAGCGTCGCATTCTCCCGCCATGTCGGACTGCCGCCGGCGCGGTATGCGCGCGAACAGACAGAACCCGCCGCACTCCAGCCACTTCCGGGCGCGCGCCAGACAATGTCATGATGGTTTAGTGGGCATGTGCCAGAGATCCGGCTGTGGTGTCGGGCGTCTCGTTCGGCGCCCCGTCAGTCCGCGGCCATCGGCACGGAACCCAGACGTTCGAGAAAAACCGGCTCGTCATAATCGCCGATTTCCGGATCGGCAGTTTGCCGCACCACGTCGACACCGACGAAATGACCACTTGCCATCATGCGTTGGGCGCGTAGCAAGGCTTGCTCCGCGACCTTATAGGGTATCGGCTGTTCCGCTTTCAGGGAAGCTCTGGCCCCCCTGACGTAAGGCTGGCAGATAAAGACGGTTTCTCGAGGCATGGTTGACCTCCGTGATCCGCCATGAGCTATGATCTCGTTTTGTTCTCATGTCAACCGGGAGTTCAGTGCAGGCTGGTATCAGGCCGTCAACTCGATCGCAATGCCGTCGGGTGTCCTGATCACCGCTTCGTAGAATCCGTCGCCGGTCGTTCTTGCCCCCGACATCAGGAGGCCGGCCGCCTGGCAGCGGGCGGCCAGTGTATCGACGGCTTCGGCCGAGCCGAGCGAAATGGCGACGTGCGTCCAGCCGACCTGTTCGCTCGCCTGGCCATCTTCGACCCATGGCCCGGACATCAGCTCGATTGCGGCGCCGTTTCCCGGCAGCGTCACGAAGCGGGAGGCAAAGCCTTTCCGCCGCTTGCTTTGGTATATTTCCCCAACCTCGGCGGCAAAATAGGTCTGCCAGAACAGGGCCGCCGCGTGAAGGTCGCGGGTCCAGAGGGCGACATGGGAAATCTTCATATTTTCTCCCTCCTCGATTGCGGAAAGACAAAACGCGTCACCGTGCCGCCCGCTTGGCGAAAATCGAAATCAGGGACATCAGTCCGGCCAGCATCCAGAAGGCTTCCTTGAGGCCGATGGCATGGGCGACAAAACCGATGACGGCCGGGCCGGCGAGGATGCCGGCGTAGCCCGTCGTCGTCAGGGCGGCGATAGCGAGACCGGCCGGCATCGCGGTCTGCCGGCCCGCCTGGCTGAAGAGCACGGGCACGATGTTGGACGAGCCGAGACCGATCAGCAGAAATCCCACCATGGCCGCCGCCGCGATCGGCGCGACCAGAAGAATCACGAAGCCCAGGACCGTCACCGCGCCGCCCCAAACCAGCACCCGGAAATTGCCCGCCCGCGCGACGATCCAGTCGCCGCTCAACCGGCCTGCCGTCATGGCGATCGAGAACAGCATATAGCCGAGACCGCCCTGGCTGACGCTGACGAGGCCGGATTCGGTCACCACCAGCGCCCCCCAATCGAGGATGGCACCCTCGGTCAGAAAAGCCGCCGCGACCAGAACTGACAGCAACAGCACAATCCCGCGCGGCAGAGCAAAGGACCCGCCACCTCGGGTTTGGCGCGTACGCAGGAGGCCCGGCCATGCCAACAGGACGGCGGCCAGTGTCACAACGCCGCCGCTGACCGCCGCCGGAAACGGAGAGACCCCCATGGACAGCAGGAACGTCAATCCACCCGACCCGGCAAAACCGCCAATGCTGAACAATGCGTGGAATCCCGACATCAGGGGTTTGTCAGAATCGCTTTCAACCTTCACGGCATGCACATTCATGGCGACATCGAGCGAGCCGAGCGACGCGCCGAAGACAAGCAGTGCCGGAGCCATAAGGGACAGGCTCTCGGCGAGCGCCAGGATCGGCAGCATGGCGGCGAGGCCGACGCCGCTGGCGACGATGATCGCCCGGCTTCCCATGCGCGAACTCAACAGGCCGGTGATCGGCATCGCCAGGATCGATCCGATCCCAAGACACAGCAGTAAGAGACCGATTTCAGCGTCGCCGACCCCCAGCCGGATCTTGGCGTAGGGAATCAGCGGCGACCAGCATCCCATGCCAAACCCGGCCGCCAGAAATGCCAGTCGGGTCGCCACTCTTGTCGCTAGGCGATTAGTAGAAGGGGTCATCAAGGGTCCGATTGAGAGAGAAGGGTGTCGCGCAAGGTCCTTGGTCATCGCGCGGCGTCCGGCGGCGACACTGCGACGACGGCGATGCCGGTTTTTCCAAGCGCCGCCAGCAGATCAGCGGACACATCGTGCTCGACGATCAGGTGATCGATGGCGGCCAGCGGAGCGATCCGGTGCGGGGCGGTGGTTTCCAGTTTCTCGGTGGTCACCATGACCGCCGTTGCCTGGCTGCAGGCGAGCAGGGCGCGTTTGAAATCCACGTCATCCATCTCGAACCCCGAGAGGCCGCCGGACACCGAGAGCGCGCAGGTGCCGAGGAAGCAGAGGTCAAAGCGAAAGCGCTGCACCTCGGATGCCGCCCGCGCTCCGACGCTTCCACCTGTCTGCGGCTCGATACGGCCGCCAATCATAAACAAGGTGATGCCGGGCTTTCCCATCAGCGTGCCGGCGATCGGAACCGAGTTCGTCACGACGGTCAGGTTCAGATCGGTGGGAAGTTCGGCGGCGAGCAGCGCATTGGTGCTGCCGGAGTCGAGAAACACTGTCTGGCCGGGGCTGAGCAGCGGCAGCGCCGCGCGGGCAAGCGCTCTTTTGCGATCGGGTGCCTCGTGCATCCGTATCGCGATCGGCGTCGACGCTGGCGAAAGCGGCAATGCGCCGCCATAAACCCGACTGCAGAGACCCTTGGCGGCAAAGTCCCGGAGATCGCGACGAATGGCGTCCTCCGAGACACCGAATTCGATCGCCAGGTCCGTCGCCACAACGGGGTGTCCGTCGTTCAGCCGTTTCAGGATCGTCCGACGTCGTAAGCTTGGTAAATGCGCGTCAATTGGCATAAATGTGTAATAACGTGCATTTTCCGTTGTTACAAGGCCGAAAGTGACGCCGATTCCGGATCGCATGATTCCATGATGGCGGTCCGGGATCTTCCAGCAAGTTCTGGCGGGCTCAATCTATCGGATGGGCGACATCGCGACCATCGGCGCGGCCGTCTCGGCGGGCATCGCCGTTGCGGCACTGGGGCGCCACGTCGCCCATTCTGGAACAATCGATGTCGGACCTGTACCGGCAGGCCAATGAATTGACCTGCCCATAAAGCCCTCGCCGGGCGCGGGCATCCGCCCGCTTGGCCGCCGCCGCAATGGCGGCTGATACCGGCGAATGAGTCATATCAAAGGTTCGCCGGTATTATCGGGCACCTGCTGCGTGGCGGACGAAGCGCAGCAGATTACAGGCATAGCCGTATTCGTTGTCGTACCAGGCCACCACCTTGACGAAGGTCCGGTCCAACTGGATTCCTGCATCGGCGTCAAAGATCGAGGCACAGGAGCACCCACGGAAATCGGTGGAGACCACCTTTTCGCCGGTGTAGCCCAGAATGCCCTTCAATGGGCCTTCGGATGCCGCCTTCATCGTGTTGCAGATATCCTCGTAGGTGGTTTCCCTGAGCAGTTCGACGGTCAGATCGACCACCGAAACGTCGGAGGTCGGAACCCGGAACGCCATGCCGGTCAGCTTCTTGTCCAGTTCGGGGATGACCTTGCCGACCGCTTTGGCCGCCCCTGTCGAGGACGGAATGATGTTTTCGAGAATGCCACGGCCGCCGCGCCAATCCTTCGAGGATGGACCGTCAACCGTTCTCTGGGTGGCCGTGGTGGCGTGTATCGTGCTCATCAGGCCGCGTTTGATGCCCCAGTTGTCGTGCAGGACCTTGGCGACCAGCGCCACGCAATTGGTGGTGCAGGACGCCGCCGAGACAATGGCTTGCCCGGCATATTGGACCTGGTTCACGCCAAAGACGAATATTGGGGTGTCGTCTTTGGGGGGCGCCGACTGGACCACCTTTGCGGCTCCGGCGGCCAGATGTTTCCGGCAGGCTTCGGTGGTCAGGAACAGGCCGGTGGATTCGACGACCACATCGGCGTCGACCTCTCCCCACTGCAATTCGGCCGGATCCCTGACAGCGGTCAGGCGAATTCTTCTGCCGTCGACCACCAGGAAATTACCGTCAACTGAGACATCTCCCGCGAAGCGGCCATGCACTGAATCGAACTTCAGCATGTAAGCAAGGTACGCGGGATCGAGCAAATCGTTGATGCCGACGATCTCGACGTCCGAAAATTCCTTTGCGGCGGCGCGGAATACCATACGGCCAATCCGGCCAAAGCCATTGATCGCAACACGTACCGTCATTGTCATTCTCCTATGACGAAGAGAGTTGTTTTTTCGAGGACTCGCCAAAGGCTAGGCAATCCGCTCGGTGGCAGGTCTGCCTCGTCGCACGGAAACGCGGGCAAACGGCTTTTCTCGTCACCCTCTCAATCGTCTTGATTGCAGGCGAGTATAGCCGGTGGCTTATCATATTGAAACAATATCAATATATATTTCAGTGATTTCATTTTACCATGATTGACCCGTCGGATGGCCGTGCTCCGGTCCTGGAGGTTCTGCTGTCGGGCGCCACGTCGTGGTCTCCGGCCCGTCTGGCCGACCCACCTGCACTTCTGCCACGAGGTCATCGAATCCTACGACCGCGGTGATGTCGCGGCGAGTCATTGAGGCTTGATAGGCCTATTCAGCGTTCATCATAAGAATGCAAAGAGAATTGGACGATCAATGGCGTATCCCGGCCCCGTTTGAGGACTTTCCGAGGCAAAGGGGCATCCAAATCGCGCGGCCGCCACTCGCGGCATTCCGTTATCGTCAGGGATAACGCCGCCGCGGTGTTGATATACTCTGCGAAGCTGTGCGGAAACGTCGGCATCCGCACTTCCTGTCCAGCATCACCGAAGTGGGCGGCGACACCGGTTTCCGCCAGGAATGGATGGATTTCCAGGATTGCGATCGCGCCACCGGGGCGCAGGACCCGCCGGGCCTGCCGCAAAGGACCGGCGAGGTCGCCAACATGTTCGAGCGACAGGCAAAACAGCGCCAGGTCGGCCGACCGGTCGGGGCGGGATAGGGGGGCTGTCATGTCATGGCGCATGACCTCGAAGGCCGGATCGCGCAGCCTGGCCTTTGCCAGCATTCCCTCGGACAGATCGCATCCAGCCACATGCGCCGCTCCGCATGCCTTGAGGGCGCTTAAGTTCCGTCCGGTGCCGCAGCCGAACTCGAAGACATCCTTGCCGGCAACGCTCTCAGCCAGGGTGGAAAGGGCGTGGCCGGTGACAAAAACGAGTGGATTGTCATAGGCGTCGTAGAAGCCGGACCAGCGGTCATAAGCTTCGGCGACTGGCAGATGGATGACGCTATCAGACATGTCTTACCCTCCGCGAGATCCCGTCTCGTCTCGGGGCAAGTAGTTTTCCGGCTCGATACCGTTCAGCTCCGCCAGAGCGCGCGCATGCTAACAAGGCCGGCCGCGGGAATCAACGTGTCGCGATCTCCGAGACAGGAGCAGAGATCGTCCAGGGCGCTGATCCGGCGGCGAACCGATTAGCAAGAAAATCGAGCAGAACACGGGTTCGGATGGGGCGGGGCCCACCGCCCGGTGTGATCAGGTTGAGTGCCAAAGCCGGGCATTCCCACTCGCTCAGTATGGCGATCAGCCGTCCGTCGCGAATGGATTCCCAGGCGATGAAATCCGGCTGCAGCGCGATGCCTTCGCCCGCTTCGAGCGAGGCGCAAAGCGCGTCGGCGTTGTTGGCGTTGAGGCGCGCCGGGACGGCGACCACCTCTTCGACACCGCTCGCATTGGTAAATCGCCAGACTTCACCACTTCTGAGATGGCTGTAGCCGAGGCATGCGTGGGTCTTGAGATCCTGAGGGTGCTCCGGCGTTCCATGACGGGCAAAATAGTCCGGGGCTCCCACCACCCAGCGGCGGATCGGGCAGAGCCGCCGGGCGATCAGGCTTGAGTCCGGCAGTTCGGCGATACGGAGCGCCACATCGATCCCCTCGGCCACCAGGTCGACCATCCGATCGTCGAGTTGCAGGTCGATCGACAGGTCGGGATAGCTGGCCAGGAATTCGGGGAGAGCCGGTGCGACGTGACGCAGACCGAAGGACATCGGCGCGGCAAGCCGGACGCGACCGCGCGGGGTCGCCGATTTTGCCTGCGCCTCCGCCTCGACGGCTTCGCCTTCCGCCAGGATCTGGGCGGCCCGCACCGCCAGGACCCGGCCGGTTTCGGTCAGCGCAAACCGCCGCGAGGTGCGGTGGATCAGTCGTTCTCCGAACCGTGCCTCCAGCCGTCCCAGGGCTTTCGACACCGTTGGTCCGGAAAGGCCGAGTTCGGCCGCGGCGGCGGCAAAGGAGCCGGTTTCCGCCACCTTGGCAAAAATGGCCCATGCTTCGAGGTCCGGTAACGCCATGCGTTCACCTAAAGATCTGGAAAGGATGTCATTCCATCCTTTCTATTTTCGCAAGGTACGTCCAGTCCCATCTTTAGCTCAACGGACGAGACAGGCTCGTCACCTTTTCAAGGAGCAAGTGAGATGATCGAACTGAGACCTTTCGCCAAGCTGGGTGGTGCCGATCATGGTTGGCTCAATACCAAGCACCATTTTTCCTTTGCCGATTACTATGATCCGGCGCGGATGGGGTGGGGCGCCCTGCGTGTCTGGAACGACGATGAGATCGTCTCCCAGGAGGGCTTTCCGCCACACCCCCACGCGGACATGGAAATCATCACCTATGTCCGGGATGGGGCGATCACCCATAAGGATTCCCTTGGAAACGTTGGTCGGACGGAAGCCGGCGACGTACAGGTGATGTCGGCTGGCTCGGGGGTTCGTCACTCCGAGTACAATCTGGAGGACGAAACCACGCGGATCTTCCAGATTTGGATCCTGCCGACCGCTCATGGCGGCAAACCCTCGTGGGGCGCCCGGCCATTCCCGAAAGCCGAGCGTTCCGGCCGGTTCGTCACATTGGCAAGCGGTTTTGCCGAGGACGACGCTTTGCCGATCCGGGCTGACGCGCGGGTGATGGGGGCGACGGTCAAAGCGGGTGAAACCATCACGCTGCCTCTCGACCCCAAGCGGCATGTCTATCTGGTGCCGGCCACCGGTGCCGTCGAGGTCGATGGTGTCCGCATCGAGGCACGTGACGGCGCCGCGATCACCGATCTGCCGACCGTCGAGATCGTCGGGATCGAAGATGCCGAGGTCGTTCTGGTCGATGCCGCCTGACCGGGACGGGCCAACGGGTGTGTCGTTGGCCCGTCCTTCCCGTCCGCCGTTTTGATCATCCGACGTCGCCTTCGAACGTCGCCATGCGAAGGGCGAGCGTACCGAGAGCGATGACCGGCGGGACGACGAAACACCAAACGCTGAAACCGGCGAACAGCAGTGCCGCCGCCGCGCAGCCGACGGCAAAGGCTCCGACGCTGGTCGCCATTCGCGCCAGCCGGGACCGCAGGGCGTCCCTTGTTTCCGGTTTGGCGCCGCGCAGCAGGTCGGCGACGTCGATCATGATCTGCGTCGTCGTGCCCGTCATCAGCGTCGTGGGTGGGGCACTTCCGAGATGGATGCGGTGAGCGGCGTTTTGGATGGCCATGGCGGACACCAGTGTCAGGCCGGTCACCAGCGCCGCCCAACCATCGCCGTTGGAAAACGGACCGAACCGGATGGCCAATGCCGCTCCGACAATCAGAAGCGCCGTCTTCAGCGTCAGCATCGTGCGCAAGATCGGCAATCGACGGGCGGACAGGCCGTAGCTGATCAGGCGGGTGACGATGACCACGACGCAAAAGGTTGGCAGAGCAAACAGCTTGGCCATCGCGCCCGAGGTTCCAAGCACCAGCGCGGCGCCGAGGGTGACAAAATTGCCAGTCACGTGGGCGGTGAACAGCCCCTGCAGCGCGAGAAAGCCAGCGGTATCGATATACCCCGCATTGAGACTTAAAAGGACGGGAAGCGGTGACTTCATGGGGGCTCCTCAGACCGGTTGGTCGAATGTAATGGAATGATTGCAGATCGCATATCGGTCTGTCTTGTCGGTTTGTCGGGAAAACTGAATATCTGTTGCAGGAACGCTGGCAGGCCGGTCCTGTGGTTCAATGCGGTTTGGAGATCCCGAAGCGACCGTGAATTTTCGTGCAAACTAATCGGCTAGAAATAGACTAATATATCTCACGTCCGAGATATATTAGAGGTCGATAATTATGACGAATAGAATGATCCTCAACGAAACGTCCTATTTCGGTCCAGGCGCGCGCTATCAAATTGTCGATGAAGTCAAACGGCGGGGATTTAAGAAAGCTTTGGTCGTCACTGACAAAGTTCTGGTGAAGACTGGTGTTGTCGCGAAAGTCACTTCTATTCTTGACGAGGCGGGATTGCCTTATGAACTCTTTGACGAGGTCGTGCCCAACCCGACGATGAAGGTGGTCAAGGCGGGGCTTGCCGCCTTCGCGCGGTCCAAGGCCGACTATCTGATCGCCATCGGCGGCGGTTCGCCACAAGACACGTCCAAGGCTATCGGGATCATCTCCAACAATCCGGAATTCTCCGACATCCGCAGCCTTGAAGGGGTAGCGGCCACCAAGAAGCCGGCGGTGCCGATGATCGCCTTGGCGACCACGGCGGGAACCGCGGCGGAGGTGACGATCAACTATGTCATCACCGACGAGGAGAAGCGCCGCAAGTTCGTCTGCGTCGATCCGCATGACATTCCGATCGTCGCCATCATCGACGCCGATCTGATGAGCAGCATGCCGAAATCCCTGAAGGCGGCGACCGGGATGGACGCTTTGACGCACGCCATCGAAGGCTTTATCACCAAAGGCGCCTGGGAACTGACCGACGCCCTGCATCTGAAGGCCATCGAAATCATCGCGCGGTCGCTGCGCGCCTCCTGTGCCGGCGACGCGCAAGGCGTTATCGACATGGCCCTTGGACAGTATGTCGCCGGCATGGGTTTTTCCAATGTCGGTCTTGGGCTGGTCCACGGCATGGCCCATCCGCTTGGCGCCTTCTATGACACGCCGCATGGTGTCGCCAACGCGGTCTTGTTGCCGACGGTCATGGCCTACAACGCGGACTACACCGGCGAGAAATACCGCGCCATTGCCACGGCGATGGGCGTCAAGGGTCTGGAGGGCAAGCCGATTGCCGAGGTGCGGGGCATCGCCGTCGATACCGTTACCAGGCTTGGACACGATGTCGGTATTCCCGCCTCCCTGCGAGAGGTGGGGGTCAAGGAAGCCGACATTCCCGCCCTGGCCGCGGCGGCGTTAGCCGACGTTTGTACCGGCGGCAATCCGCGTGACACCAACGTCGGGGAAATCGCGACGCTCTACCGTTCGATCTTTTAGAACCAGGATTGCCGGGATCGCGCTCCGGAACGCTTTCGCTTCCGGCGGAGACGATCGAGCCATTCGGCCTATATTTTATTGAGATAGAGGCGGATTCAGATTTTTGACGGTATCGCTCTGCGATCCCGTCAAAAATCATCCGGCTCCAGGGAATCAAACCCCGGAGAGGTCGGCTGGCGGCAGGAGTTCGAAATGACGATTACGATGTACGGCATCAAGAATTGCGACACCATCAAGAAGGCGCGAGCCTGGCTGGAAGAGCGTGGCATCGCCTACGTTTTCCACGATTACAAGGTGGCCGGTGTCGATCAGCGCTGGTTGGCGGATCGCTGTGCCGAATTCGGTTGGGAAGCCGTGCTCAACCGCGCGGGAACCACCTTTCGCAAGCTTCCCGAGGCGGACAAAGGCGATCTGAACGCCGCTAAGGCGGTAAGCCTGATGGCTGGACAACCGTCGATGATCAAGCGGCCGATCCTCGATCTCGGAGAAACCCGAGTGATCGGTTTTCGGCCCGAGCTCTATGAGAATACGTTCGCAGCAAAGCACTGACGCGTGGCAGATGTCGTCTTACCAAGGCGCGGCAAAGGCGGTACCGTTCTTCGCAGACATTGATCGCCCCAGAATTCTCTGGGGCATTCCACACGGCAAAGGACGCCATGAGTATCGAATTTCTGCTGACCACTTTGATCATCGTCGCGGCGCCGGGGACCGGCGTTCTTTACACTTTATCGGCGGGTCTGTCGCGGGGACGGCGAGCCAGTCTGGTGGCGGCGATCGGCTGTACTCTCGGTATCGTCCCGCATCTGGCGGCGGCTTTGCTGGGTTTGGCGGCGCTGCTTCATACCTCGGCGGTGGCGTTTCAGACGGTGAAATACGCCGGGGTCCTCTATCTGCTCTTCATGGCATGGAAGAGCCTTAAGGAAACCGGGGCGCTGACCGTGGGGGCGGCGTCCGATCGGCGTTCCGACATCCGGGTCGTGGTCGACGGGATTCTGATCAATATCCTCAACCCCAAACTGTCGATCTTCTTTTTTGCTTTTTTGCCGCAGTTCATAGCCGCCGACGACGCATCGCCATTGTTCACAATGGCTGAACTCGGCGGCGTGTTCATGGCGGCGACCTTGGCGGTCTTCGTCGGCTACGGGATGTTCGCCGCCAGCATGCGGGATCTCGTCGTCGGCCGTAAAACCGTCATGACCTGGATGCGACGGACATTCGCGGCAAGCTTCGTCGCCCTGGGGGCAAAACTGGCCCTGACGGATCGTTGAACATGGCATCTGAACCAGCCTGGGTCAGGCATGCCCTGTGGTGGCATCTCTATCCGCTGGGGTTCGTCGGTGCCGAACGGGAAGCCCCCGGCGGGACGGGGATCGTCCATCGTCTCGGCCACATAAAAGCCTGGTTGGACTATGTCGTCGAACTGGGGGCGTCGGGACTGGCGCTCGGTCCCATCTTCGCCTCTTCGTCCCACGGCTACGACACCGTCGATCATTTCCGCATCGACTCCCGTCTCGGCGACGATGCGGACTTCGACGATCTGCTCGCCGCCGCCCATGATCGGGGGGTGCGGGTGATCCTGGACGGCGTCTTCAACCATGTCGGCCGCGCCTTCCCCGCCTTTCAAGAGGTTCTTCGCGAGGGGGCGGCGGCGGCGCATGCGTCATGGTTCCGGCTTGCCCGACCGGCTGGGACCGAGCCGCACTACCAGACCTTCGAGGGGCATGATCGTCTCGTGGTCCTCAACCACGACGATCCGGCAGTCGGGGATTATGTGGTGCGTGTCATGGATTATTGGCTGGACCGCGGTGCTGACGGTTGGCGTCTGGACGCCGCCCACGCCGTTCCCCGGCGATTTTGGGCCGAGGTTCTGCCGCGCGTCCGCACCGGCCATCCCGAGGCCTATTTCGTGGGTGAGGTCTTCCACGGTGATTATTCCGCGTTCGTTCGTGAGACCGGCATGGATGCAATCACCCAATACGAATTGTGGAAGGCGATCTGGAGCGCCCTTAACGATCGAAACTTTTTCGAACTCGCCTGGGCCTTGGAACGCCATAACGGTTTTCTTGCGACCTTCAAGCCGATGACCTTCGTCGGCAACCACGACGTGACGCGTCTGGCCAGCCAGCTTGCCGACGAGCGGCATTTGCCGCATGCCTTGGTCGTCCTTTTCACAGTTGGTGGGACGCCCTCGGTCTATTCGGGTGACGAACAGGCCTTTCGCGGCATCAAGGAGGAGCGGCCCGGTGGCGACGACGCCATCCGCCCGGCCTTTCCGGAGACGCCGGCCGGACTGTGCGCCGCCGGTTGGCCGATTTTCCGGTTGCATCAGCAATTGATTGGTCTGCGCCATCGGCACGCTTGGCTGCATGCCGCCCGCGTCAGCCCTTTGCATCTGTCCAATCAATGTCTGGTCTACGAAAGCAGCCATGCGGACCATCGTCTGCTGGTCGCCCTCAACCTCGGCGACGGGGCTGTCAGTCAGACGGTGCCGCGGGCGTCGGCTATCGCCGCAGGGCTTGGTGCCCTGCAGGCGGCCGGTCAAGCCACCGCCCGGATCGATCTGCCGGCCCATGGCTGGGCGATCCTGGAGGTCGAGCCCTAAGGGAAGACTGCGAGTGGCGGCCGACCTGATTTTTCGAGACCGCCTCTTCCGGCGAGGCGTATCATCAAGCGACGTCGCCATCGAATCGGTGACGGTATCCAGACCTAAAGCGGCCATTGAGGCCGCGGCCAAGCGCGCGGAGGCGCGCGCCCGGCGAGGGACATAAATATAACCAAGAGCGTGATGCGGATTTAACACGTCACGCTCTAAAGACCGGCACAATCAGGACTGTTCAGACGGATGGAGTCTCAGCCCAGAGCGATGTCATCGCCGTCATTTTCCCAATCACTTCAGCGTCTTTGGGCGCTAAAAAAATTCTCCTACAGCTTGCGGGTTTTTCTCGCGCTTTCGGCTGCCATGGCTGTCTGCTCGTTTTTGGACAGCATCACCCTGGTCATTCCGCTGTTTCTCGGCATCATCGCCGGTGCCCTGGCGGAAACCGACGACAGTTGGCGGGGGCGTCTCAAGGCGTCGACCATTACTGTCGTGCTGTTCGCCGTTTCGTCCTTCATCGTCGAACTGCTGACGCCCTATCCCTTGCTGTTCACCGGCGGCATCGTGGTCTCCACCTTCATGCTGACCATGTCCGGTGCCCTGGGCGAGCGCTACGCCACCATTGCCCAGGCGACCTTGATTCTCGGCGTCTACACGATGCTTGGCCTGGAACAGGTCAACGCGCCGCACGACCTGTGGCACGAACCCCTGCTGCTGACCATCGGGGCAGCCTGGTACGGCCTGCTGTCGGTGATGTGGCAGGCTCTGTTCTCCTATCAACCCGTTCAGCAAGGGTTGGCCGCCCTGTTCGATCAGGTGGGGGACTATCTGAAGACCAAGTCGGCCCTGTTCGAACCGACGCGCCGGCTCGATGTCGAAGCCGGCCGCGTGGCCCTGGCGCGGCAGAACGGCAAGGTGGTGATCGCTCTCAATCAGGTCAAGGAAATCATCCGCAGCCGTCTTCAGGGTAATCTCGGGCAACAGCAGGTCAACCGCTACCTCAGTCTCTTTTTCATGGCGCAGGACATCCATGAACGGGCGAGTTCTTCCCACTATCCTTACGAGGAATTCGCCGAGGCCTTTTATCACAGCGACGTGATGTTCCGCTGCCAGCGTCTGTTGCGCCAGCAGGGCCTGGCCTGCCAGGCACTTGCCCAGGCCATCCGGCTGCGCCAGCCCTTCGACTACGACGGAAGTCGGCTCGCTTTGGCAGATTTGCAGGAGTCGCTGGTTTATCTGCATGCAGAGGACAATTCCGGTGGTCGCACGCTGCTGCGCTCGCTGAGCGATTTGATCGGCAATCTCACGTCGCTCGAGCAGGTCCTGGCCAAGGCTAACAATCCGGTGGAGCTTGCCGGCGAACATGACAACAGTCTCTTCGACGGTTCGCCCCGCTCGTTGCGGGACGCCTGGGATCGGGTCCGTCACCAGGTCACTCCGAGTTCGCCAGTGTTCCGTCATGCGTTACGTCTGACGTTGGCGTTGGGAGCGGGATACGGCGTCAAATATCTGATCCATCCGACCTTGGGATATTGGATCTTGCTGACGACGCTGTTCGTCTGCCAACCGAACTACGCGTCCACCCGGCAACGCCTGTGGCAGCGGATTTCCGGCACCGTTCTCGGATTGATTGCCGGGTGGGCGTTGATCACGCTTTTCCCCGGTCCGGAAATTCAACGGTTGATCGCCGTGGCCGCCGGCGTGGCCTTCTTCATATACCGGACCAACCGTTACGTGCTGGCAACCGGCGCCATCACGCTGATGGTGGTATGCTGCTTCAATCAAGTGGTTGATGGCTATGGGATTATCTGGCCGCGGCTTACCGACACATTGCTGGGCAGCCTGATCTCGGGTCTGGTGGTCTTCTTCGTTTTGCCCGACTGGCAAGGACGTCAGCTGCACAAGGTGGTGGCGGGCACGCTGAACGGAAGCAGCCGCTATCTACGCGAGCTCATGCGACAATACGACACCGGCAAAAGCGACGATTTGGCCTATCGCGTGGCCCGGCGCAACGCCCACGCCGCCGATGCCGCGCTGTCCGCCACCTTGTCGAACATGCTTGGCGAACCGGGACGTTTCCGCAAGGAAGCCGAGTCATGTCTGCGGAATCTGGTGATGTCGCATACCCTGCTTGGTTACCTGTCGGCCCTGGGTGCGCATCGCGCGGCGCTGCCGGCCAGTTTCCGCGATGACCGCCTCTCCGCCGCCGCCGACCGTATCGCGGTGGCTCTCGATGGAATTGCCGATGATCTTGCCGCTTGCCGGCCGGTGGCGCTCGCCAATGGCGAGGAGGACCAGCTTGCGCAAGAATTGGAGACGGCGGCCGGGGACGCCGACGACCAACACCGGCTGCTTGGGACACAACTCTCGTTGATCTGCCGCCAGCTTGCCCCGATCCGCGCTCTGGCTGCGCAACTCCAGCAAAACACACCGGGAAAGAAGTGAGGTTTTTGATGAAACGTTTTGATATTTGCGCCGGGCTGCTCCTGGCGACGGTGATCGCCGCGAGCCCGCTGGTCCTCCAGGCCAAGACCGGACCGCAAGGGTATCTTGCCGACGGTGCGGTGGAGACCATCAAGATTCTGCCGCCCGCCCCGGTCAAGGGGGAGCCGCGCTATGAAGCCGATCGGGAGATCTTCAAGGCAACCCGCCGATTTGTCGGATCGCCCCGCTGGGCGTTGGCGACCAACGACGTGAAGCTGTCGACTCCCGACCTGCTGCGCGACTTCAGCTGCGCCGTCGGTGTCGCGCTGACCCCGGAAAACGCTCCTCATCTGGTCCAGGTGGTGGAAAAAGCCAATTCCGATACGGCGCATGGGACGAACGTCGCCAAGGACTATTTCAAACGGCTGCGGCCTTTTCAGATCGATAATGGCGAGGTCTGCCAACCAACGGTCGAGCTGGCCAATAGCTATGACTATCCCTCGGGTCACACGACACGGGGATGGACCTGGGCCGAACTTCTGGCCGAGCTTGTTCCCGATCACGCCAGCGCCATCCTTGCCCGCGGCCGCGCTTTTGGCGAAAGCCGGATCGTCTGTGGCGCCCATAATACCAGTGCCGTCGAGGCCGGCCGTCTGTCAGCGGCCGTGACTCTTGCCGTTGTGCATGCATCGCCGGCCTTCCAGAACGATTTCAAGGCGGCCAGGGAGGAACTGGCTGGCTTGCAGGCCGACGCAGGGACAACCCGCCCACAAGGCTGTGCCGAGGAAGCAGAGCTTATCGCGCTGCCGGTGTTTTGATCCCTGTCGTTAGCTTTCCCGTGGACGGAATGGCGTGGCGATGACACAGAGATCCGGAGCGCAGAGGACTGGAAGCGCCGATTTGCCGCTGCATGGCGGCTATGTGCCGAAATGGTTGGCCGACCGCATGGCGCGCCTTGGCTCGGTGATGTGCGAGGCGATCGTCCATCATTACGGCCGCGACGAACTGTTGCGTCGGCTGGCGCATCCCTTCTGGTTCCAGTCGTTCGGTGCCGTCATGGGAATGGACTGGCATTCCTCGGGCATCACCACCAGCGTCATCGGTGCATTGAAACGGGGCCTGGCCCCGCTTTCCGACGAACTTGGCGTCCATATCTGCGGTGGCCGGGGCAAACATTCCCGGCAGACACCGCAGGAACTCGTCTCGATCGGTGAGCGGGTCGGCTTCGATGGGGCGGGGCTGGCCGGCGCCAGCCGTCTTGTCGCCAAAGTCGATAGCGCCGCCGTTCAGGACGGCTTCGATCTTTATCTGCATGGTTTCGTCGTGACCGACGACGGCAAATGGGCGGTGATCCAGCAGGGAATGAGCCAGGAACGCAAACAGGCCCGGCGTTATCATTGGCTGTCGGAAGGGATGACGAGTTTCGTCGAGGAACCGCACAGCGCCATTGATGGACATGGGCAGGGTCAGATCGTCAATCTTACCGACCGTCGGGCGGCGGCCTCGCGGCGCGGGCAGATCGATGTCCTTGCCACCCTGGGACCGGACGGAATCGCCCGGGAGTTCGTCGCATTGGAGCCGCCGCCGCCCGCTGTGGTGGAGGAACCGCGGCAGATGGTCCTGCCGCATCTCGTCATGCCGGCCCATCACGAGGTCCGCGCCAACGATGTCCTGGCCCACCGCCTGCGGGCGACCTTGGTGGCCGCCGCCGATCGAGGTCCGGTCGATTTTGCCGATCTGCTGCGAATTCCCGGGGTGGGAGCCAGGACCGTCCGCGCGCTGGCGATGGTTGCCGAGGTTGTGCACGGGGCGCCCTATCGCTTCACCGACCCGGCCCGCTTCGCGTTCGCCCATGGCGGCAAGGACCGTCATCCGTTTCCGGTGCCGCTCAAGGTCTACGACCAGACCATCCAGGTCCTGAAGGCGGCGATCGTCAAAGCCAGGCTCGGCCAGGAGGAGGGGATGGCGGCATTGCGCCGACTGGACGAGCAGGCCCGGCGGCTCGACCTGGCGGCATCGGGCGCCTTTGTCGACGATGTCGTCGTCGAAGACCGCCAGCGGTCCCACTCCTTCGGCGGACGCAGTGTCTTCGGATGGGAGCCCGCCGCCGGGAGTGGCTCTGCCGATGGTGATTCTCCTGCGGTTCCCCAGGCGCCCGGCCGTCCATGACACCTCAGCCGGCGGGAGCGGACGCAGAATTGTTTCATGCAAGGCGATTTAACGTGTTGACAGCCTCTGGGTAGGGGCGTAGAAACCGGCCTCCCGCAACGAGGCAGGTTGCTTTGAGGCGGTACGGCGGAGGGTTCCGAAAGGCCCCGAAGTTGTTGAAGAAAAAAGAGTTTGACACGCTGTGGCGGGTTAGCGT
>JARLJB010000057.1 GCA_031291415.1 Telmatospirillum sp. | reverse complement strand
TCGGGCATCCCGGCTTCATTTTTGTCGATCGCGATGCCCGCCGGTTCCGCAACGAGAAGTCCATCGAATCGCACGCCGGCCTGCTCGCCGTGGATTTCTATGACACGGCTGAGCTGAAATATCCGCGCATCCCCTGCTATGCCATCTTTGACGAGGATGCCCGGACGAAGGGGCCGATCACCGCCCTCGCCGGAGAGGGGTACGCCGGCAAGCGCTACACCTGGAGCGTGGACAACAGCGCGGAAATCCAGAAGGAATGGATCAAGAAGGGGGCAACCCTGGCCGAACTCGCTGGCCAGCTCAAGATCGATGCCGCCACTCTGGAGGCGACGCTCGCGAAATGGAATGAGGACATCAAGCAGGGCGAGGACACGCTGTTCCACCGGCCGATCAAGGCGCCTGCCACCGAGGGCATCGCATATCAGGATCGGTCGCGTCCGGTGTGGGCGGCTCCCATCGAGAAGGCGCCCTTCTATGCTCTGGAGCTCTATCCGACCCTGCTCAACACGCAAGGTGGGCCGCGTCGCAACATCAAGGGGCAGATCCTCGACGCATTCGATCAACCCATTCCGCGGCTCTATAGTGCCGGTGAGATCGGCTCGATGTGGGGCGTCATCTATCAGGGCGCCGGAAACAACGCCGAGAGCATCGTGTTCGGCCAGATTGCCGGCAAAAACGCCGCTGCCGAGGCGCCGTTCACGTAATCCTGCGCACGACAAGCGGACGGGAGGCAGGGCAGAAGACGCTCTGCCTCTTTCTTGTCAACTGAGGTGGACTCAGGATCATGGACGGATTGGTGGCTCGAATAAGCTTGATCTAGGGCGCACCTACGCTGCCAATTTGTTCCCGCTCCAAAGCGCCGCGTCGGCCTCGCCCGGGACCCTTCCGCCGAGCGCTACCGCTGCTCGGTCATTTCCCTCGGCTGTGAGTCAGCATTGGAGGGGAACCCCGGGCAAAATCGGACCAAGGCAAGGAATCAGTTTACGAAAATGACGGACTGCCGGAGTCTCGATAGGCGCCTAGCGGGCCCCCACCCCGAACGAGATTCCTCCCGGATCATCAAGGCGTTCCGGGCTGTCGGAGGTGGGGTCCCTCTTCTGTCCTTATTCACCCCCTTTTCTCCTCGGGGTAGGACGGAAGCCGGGTTGCGCCCCCTTTCCCTGTTCGGGCACCACGCAGCAGCCAAGCGCTCTGTTCAGGAATACGGATTCCCTGTTCACCAGCACAGGGAATTCGTACGCCAGAAGACTGAAAAGACAGGGAAAATTCTGGGGCACTGCCGCCGATCCTGGCCCCAGGCCCAGAATCCCTCTTCTTTTCCCTGTTAGCAGGGAATCCCCAGGCAGAGACCAGTTCGCCATGGACTGCTCCCTCCGCCAGTCTTAATTCATTGATATCGCTCGTTTTTCTCGCCCCGGACGCCCCCGCTCGAGAGGGGCGGTTTGCGGGGCTTTGCGGGCAGGTCGAGGCCAGGGGCCGGAGCGAGAGACGCTTTCGGTGCCGATACGGGCGGCCCATTGCCGCCGGTGTCTCTTTGCCGGGTTTCGGCGGTCAACCTCCGTT
>JARLJB010000340.1 GCA_031291415.1 Telmatospirillum sp. | reverse complement strand
GGCCAAAGCGGTCGAGCGCGTCCGCCGACAGCGAGTGGCAGATGGAGCTTTCGCGAACCGGGCATTGAGAACACGTCGCCATGACAATCAGCCCCTCTTTCGAGAACGGCTTATGCACCCCTTGTCACCGGCTACTGGCCATCCGAACGCGCGCGGCGCGGTGGAGTGGGAGCGGCTGTCATTGACCGGGATCAAAAACCAGAGATTTTATCGGACGATCCGGGCCGGCCGCCTATCCGTAAGTTACCGGAGCCGACCGGCCGCCGCCCCGACGCGGTATCTGCTCCAGATCCGGTCGATTGCCCTCCGGTTAATTGCCCTCCGGTTAATTGCGGAGTGCGAAAAACGGCGTGATCGCCATGAATCCCCCCCGCGAACAGAGAGAGGATTCGGCCATGAGCCATGCCCTTATCATCGATGACAATATGGTCATCAGCAATGCTGTCCAGAAACGACTCGAATCGCTCGGTTTCGCCAGCTTCGACAAGGCATGGACCGAGGCGCAGGCGATGGCCTTTGCGGAACGTCATCCCCCCGATCTCATTGTCATCGGCGATGAAATCGAGGGTGGCGATGCGCTGCGTGCGGCGCAGCGCATCGCCGAACGTCTGGATGTCCCGGTGCTGATGGTGACAGGCGACGCGTATCGCGCGCGCAAGCGACTGGCGCACAACTGCTCGCTTGAAGGCCCCTTTCTGCTCGACCAGATCGAAGAGGCGGTAAAGCTGGCACAAGGCGGTGTCGGCGCAAAAGTATCCCTGCCGGTTGCGCAGCATGGCCCCATCGGTGCCTCAGGATAATGGCCCGCCGATTGCGATGACATCGATCAGCCGGTCGAATCGGGCAATGACGTCGGAATCGGCCCTTGCGTGGCAGTCTGCCAACAGCGGATTGACTCTGACAGCCCCGAAACTCTCTCCATCGAACCGGGCCATCCGCCAATGCGGAAAGCGACGCTCGCTCACGTCCGACCGCCGGATGATGCGCACCTCATGATGGCGCGGATCGACCGCGATACGGGCCATCACGGCCTCGACACCGGATTCCGGCCCTTCCAGAATCTGGGCGAAATAGCCGGATGTGCTGATCAACAATCCCGTGATGTCCAGATCGGTATTGCGCGCGATCGACACGGCCTGAATATCGTCGAGAACCCTGGCGCGAGCCCCCGGATCGACCAACGGTCGGCTT
>JARLJB010000339.1 GCA_031291415.1 Telmatospirillum sp. | reverse complement strand
GGCGTGCCGGGCAGCGTCGCCAGCGGCAGTCAATTCAGCGCGGCGATTCGCTACGACTACCAGCCGTTCGCGGTGGCGGCGGGCTACGTGAAGCTGAAGGACATTGCGACGAGCGGCGCGCTCGGCACCTTCGCCGATAACTCGCCGGTGAATAGCGGCTATGCGACGGCGCGCAGCTCACAACTGTTCGCCGCGGCGGCACGCTACACGCTGAAAGACCTGATGATCGGGATCAACTACTCGAACGTGCAATACGCGCCGGGCTCGGGTTCATTGTTCACCGGCGAGGCCGTGTTCAACACGTATGGCGTGATTTCGACTTACCGGGTCGCGCCGGCGGTGACGATCGGCGCGGGATATAGCTACACGAGCGCCAGCAAGTCGAACGGCATGAGCGACCCGGCGCGCTATCACCAGATTTCGCTGGAGCAGACGTATAACCTGTCGACGCGCACCACGATCTACGCGCTGGAGGCGTATCAGCACGCGCAGGGCAAGACGCTGATCGCGGCCGGCACCACGGGCACGACGATCACCGACGCGGTGGCGGTGGTGGGCGATTCGCAGAATACGACGCCGTCGTCGGGGCCCTCGCAGTTTGTCGGGATGGTGGGGTTGCGGCACGCGTTCTGAGTCGCGCAAAACTGCCGGGCTGCGGGCCGATAGCGCCCGCAGCCCGGCGGCAGGTTGTCCGCGTCTTTCTGATCCGGGGTACGTTCTACAGCTTACGCTGCGAGGGCGGTATCAGATCCTGAAGGACAAGACGGATTGGCTGATCGCCGCCCGTTCTGCTCACGAGGATGGGAACGGTCAGCCTGCGCGGCTGTTGAAGCATGGCTCGTATCCTGAATAAGGTCGCGGCCTCGGCGGGAAGAGCGCCCACTTTGACAATAACGTCACCGACCCGGATCCCTGCTTTTGCCGCAGGTCCGTTCGCCGTCACATCCATGACCCGAAGCCCTCGTGGTTGAGAGAGACCTAACCACATGCCACTTCGATCATAAAGATCTGGCGCATCGAATTCGGCACTCTTCGACAGCCACATCACACGATGACCATAATCGAAAGAGACCGCAAATCGCTTCAGGATGCCCATGCCGATGCTCCCCGCCCGATCGGCCCGGGTAAAAGCGCCGGCCTTCTGAAGCGAGAGGCGCGTGACCGGTGCCGGCACGGCAAGATCGCCGATCGAAAAGCCCGCTGAGCGCCCGACCCTACCGCGAATCGGCCCGCCACCGCCGTACCCGGTCATGGCTTCGATGGTCGCCCCCATTTGCCGGTCCAAGCGATGCGCCCGCCAGAAGTCGCCGAACAGCGTCAGACTGAACCGGTCACCGGTATCGATCTGAAACATGGCGGCTATCCCCGCGACCGACGCTTTGACGACAGGCATGTCGTTCTCGTCCAGAGAAAACGGAATCGGGATTGCGTCCGCTGCCGGCCTGAATTGATCCTCTTCCTGGAGCGTCACCTGGCCTCGCGCGGCATCCAGCGTCAGGACGCATTGGTGGAATATTTCCGTCCCGAGCACACCGTCGACATGCTGAAATCCAATCGCGCGGGCGAGTTGGGACGTGTCCATCGTCGGGATGTCCAAAGCGCCGACTGAGAACGAACCCACGCTCAGATCGTTCACGTGAACGATCCTGAAAGAGAGTTGCTGCTCCCCGGCGCCCGTTCCCGTCCCCGCATCCGTGGGGACAAGCTTCAGTTGTGCCGCCAACGCAGTGCTGACCGTCGAACTGGACGATCCCGTGTCCAGGATGAAAGAGAACGGGCCTTTTTCATCGACCGTCGCCGCAATGAAGGGGCGGTTATCGATGATCGAAAGCGGAAACACCTGGGTTTGAGGAGCTGTGTAGGCGAATGCAGAACCGGCGACAAAACCACCTAATCCAAGTAGCGCCAAACGTACGAGACGCATGTTTGCTCTCCCCTGATCGTCACGAAAGCTAACTGCAGATTGGTATCGTCAGTACAACGCACGCATGCGTCAGTTTCAACCGGCTGCCGTTCTCGACCCGACTCAGAAGCCGCCAGCCCCGATGCCGCCAGGCCCCACCGTGTAATGACCGATAGTCGCCCCTAAGCCGCCAGGACCGACCGAGTAATTGACGCTATCCGCTTGTCGAGCCGGCGACGCCGTACACGTATTCTTGCCCATGGGCGACAGGCAAGGATCAGGTTTTCCGTTCCCGAACGTGTTGGCAATGGCATTGTTCCTGGCCATTGCTTTGGCCGCGAACTGTTCCGTGGCCTTGTTTCTCGCTTCGACGATAGCATTCATTTTTTTCGACCAGATGCGCGCCTTGGCTTGATCGTGCGAGGCAAGGATTTCCTGGCTCTCCGGAATCATCTTTTCTATCTGAAGATCGTATTGGATCACCTATTTCGGCAACTGACCGGCCCGCACTGATGCGCGATCAATTTCGATCACCTTGGCCCAGTCGGCCGTGGTCAGCGGCGCATCGGATCGCGCGCCGACCGTGGTCCGGTTTTGCGGCGACACCATACACCCCGCCAAAGCGGTCGCGAGGAACAAAGCTGAGAGACAACGGCTTGCTGTCGCTTTCATCTTGCGCTCCCTGTCATCACCGTGGATGACATTCCCAGTCGTTGTAGGTGGCCGGATTGATCGGCGTGAGTCCCGGAATCATGAAGACCGTGCACGCAAAGTGCCGTCCTTTACCGGTCGTCGCGTCGTACTTCACCACCTGCCCACCGAGCGCGTTCTTTTGTCCGTACTGGATATTGTCGATCGTGATCTCGTCCGACGAACCCAGCCCCAGCGTCTTCGCGGTCGAGTTCTGGACGTTAATCATGTTCATCTGCGTGGTCCCGCAGGCCGACAGGATCAGACCGCTGGCAGCGATCATCGCCGCGCGCCCGATTGCTTTGTGAAGGTCCATTTCCTTGTTCCCGTTTTTTCCTGTTTCTTGTTGATTGGCTCGACGAGCGATCTCACGCTGCGTCGCGATAAGGCGGATTACGAACCCGACGTATAAAAGCTCGCCTGCAAGACATTGCCGACGGTGCTGTCCTTGTACAGTTCCCAGACGAGCGCCATCACACCTGATGCGTTGACCGCAATCGCGGGCCAGGTCGCGTCCTGCGGCCGCTGACCGAAGAGCGTGGCCGTGCCCCATGCACCGTTGGCATAGCGGTTGGTGAGGAGGTCCGTGGAATTCGACGTGCTCACATCCTGCCAGGCCACCGTCACATTGCCCGCGGCGTCCATGACGATCTCCGGCTGCCGCGCGTTCAACTGGTACACCTGCGCGGTCAGTTGTTGCGTCGGCCCCCAGTTACCGTTCGCATCGGTCGCGCTGGCCTGCAAGGTGCCGTCCGGACGGATCCACGTCACGGCCGCGAGGCCCTGCTCATTCATGGCCAGTTGCGGGTAGTAGCCGGCGTCCGTCGTGTCGATGAACGGGGCCACCGGCTGCGGGGCCTGCCAGCCCGAACCGGCGAGATAGCGCTCGGACACGGTGGTGGTGTGCGGCCCGTTACTGTCGATATCGACCTCGCCCCAGACCAGCATGAGGTTGCCTTTCGCATCCATGCCGGCGGCCGGCGCGAAGACCGAGCGGCTTGCCGCGCCGTTCGGTTCGAGCACCACCGGATTCGCGTTGGCCCAACCGTGGGTCACGTCGTAGGTCGTCGCCCACAACGCCGATTGCGTGTTGTCTTTCTGCCGCCATGCGAGTACCGCATTACCCGACGACGTCACCGAGAGATTCAGCTCGACATTGTCGATACCTTGTCCGCCGACGCCCGTGATCGCGCCAGGACCGGTCTGCACCGGCTGCACGATCTGCTCGGGCGACGACCACGTGCCGCCGACGGTATAGCGGCTCGTGAAAACGCGCGTACTGGCCACATCGGTTTGCTGCTGCCAGGCCACGATCGCATTGCCCTTCCCGTCGATCCCCGCCGTCCAGGCGTAGCTGGTCTCGTTCGGCGATAACTCCACGGCCGTGCCCCATCCGCTCGCCGGATCGTAGGGCCGCGCCCACAGCCCGTACCCGACGCCCGCGAGGAACTGCTGCCACAGCGCCACCGCATGACCATCGGCGCTGCCGACCAGCACCGGCGCGCTGGTGCCGGGCGCGTTCATGGCGTAGGTGCCGTCGGTTGTGTCGACGCGGGTCGGCGTCGACCAGCCGGTGCCGGGCACATAGCGGCTCGACCATATCTCGTTGCCGAGGGAGCCACTCGGGCCGTTCGTCATCCACAGGGCGAGCGCATTGCCTTGCGCATCGACGGTCACGGCGGGAGAAAACTCCGGGCCTTTGCCGTCCACCGCGGCCGCCGCCGACCAACCTGCTTTGACGCTGCCGCCGCCCGCCGGATTGGACGGCGTACCCGGCGTCGAGGTTGTGCCGGTCGACCCCGATGCCGAACCGCCCGTTGAGTTGGACACGTCGTCGCCGCCGCAGGCGGACAAGATCAGGCAGGTTGCGACAGCAACCGCTGCGATGGATTTCATGGATGTCCCCAGATTGAAAAGGTCTCGCTCGCGCTGTTGATTTAAATGACCGCACGTCGTCCTGTCGCGCTGTGATCTATTTCTGTTAAATCCATTTTCTACAAAACGGGTATTCCAGATAATTGTTAAATCAGCGAGAGATAACGCGTTAATGCAGGCCACATCTTAGGATGGCCGCCGATCAGGCGGGGTGCCATGGCGTCTCTATTTGGAGTGGATTTGCGTTGCGCGAAACTATTGCGGGCCTTGATGGTTCGGGCTATCCAAGCTGACCGGACTATTAATCGGTCTCTACAGGTTAAAAGGGAGAAAATCGGGTCTCCGGCTATACCATGCGTATAAACCCCGGTTATTCGACTCGTCACGTTAAATGACAATACGACGATGTCCCCTTTTTGACGTCAGACGCCAATGACCGGCGACGTACGCCCTGCCAGGAGATGCAACGTGTCCGAACATCAAGCGTTACGCATTCGTCGTTTTTCGACGGACTCCGCGCCCGTCGGCGAACGATTCGACGCCTGGGCCGCGCACAGCACCTATTGCGATATGGTGACGACGTACCGATCGGATCTTCCGTTCGACGCTCATCGCGACAACGTCTCGATCGGCCCGCTCATTCTGGCCGGCCGGACATGGCGACACCCCGATCCGTCTCTCGCCTACGACGCAAAACGCACGCCGGCGCGCATCCGCGCCGATCAACGGGACTTCCATAGTTTCAGTCTGCAGATATGCGGCACCGCCGCGCTGCGATCCGATGCATCGACAGCGGTCAAGCGGCCTGGGGATCTGTATCTGCTGGACTTCGCGCGGCCGTTCGAGCGCGTCATTACACCGGGGAGTGAAATCTCGCTCTCCGTGCCGAGAGACTGGCTGCCCGCCGACACCGGGAAGTTGCACGGCGCTTCATTGACGCGAGGCGTCGGATCGTTGTTCGGCGACTACCTCATGTCGCTGTACAACACGCTTCCGCAACTCACTCGTCATGATGTACCGCACATTGTTCGGGCCACGACCGAGCTGCTGAAGGCGAGCCTTCACCCGGAACTGGACACGCTGGCCGCCGCGCAAACGCCGATTCGGGACCTGCTGCTTCAGCGGATCCGCCGCTACATCGACGACCATCTGCTGCAGCCCGATCTGACGCCCGGAAGTATCTGCCGGGACGTGGGTTTGTCGCGGGCCATGCTCTATCGACTTTTCGAAAGCGCCGGCGGCGTCATGCGGGAAATCCGCCAGAAGCGGCTGTATCGGGTGCACCAGGTGTTGTCGTCGCCCGATCGTCCCGAGGAACGCATCCGGGACATCGCGTGGCGTCATGGCTTCACGGACGAGAAATACTTCTACCGGATTTTCAAGGCGGAGTTCGGGCATACGCCGCGCGAGACCGTCGAACAGGTTCGGCACCGCCGCGAGACGGGGACGAATTAGGCAGGGCAAACGCGTATTCGTCTGGTGCCGGCGTACCGGCGTACCGGCTTGTTAGCGAATCCTAATTTGGACTAGACTGAATTTGTCAGTTCCATACCCTGAATGCTGCCCGTCGCCGGCAGCAAGCGTTTTTTGCCCTCCGAATCGAAGCGTCCGATCCGTTTCTAACAACACCTGTTCGGGATGACTCATCATGGCTGATACCCGTTACACGGCACGAAAATCCGTCGCAGACATAGTGGCCAGTGCAGATGCCGAAGGTGGCCACCGACTATCGAGGACGCTGGGCGCGACAAGCATCACGGCGATGGGCATCGGTGCCATCATCGGTGCAGGTATCTTTGTATTGACCGGTACAGCGGCGGCCCAATATGCGGGGCCGAGCATCGTGCTGTCGTTTGTGCTGGGCGGAATCGCGTGTGCGTTCGTTGGATTGTGCTATTCGGAGTTGGCCGCCATGCTGCCCGTATGCGGCAGCAGCTACACCTACACCTATGCGACGCTCGGCGAGATATTCGCCTGGATCATCGGCTGGGACCTGATTCTCGAATACGCGATGGGCGCAGCAACGGTCGCGGTCGGCTGGTCCGGATATATCGTGAGCCTGTTGCACAACGTGGGCATCGACGTTCCACCCGCCCTGTCCGCGGCGTCCGGCACCGTGGTCAAGCTGGCCGACGGCACGACAGCAACGGGCGTCGTCAACCTGCCCGCCGTCGTGATTATCGCCATTCTGACGACCTTGCTCGTCCTTGGCACCAAAGAGTCGGCGCGGCTGAACAACATCATGGTCGCGATCAAGCTAACGGTGGTTGTGGCATTCATTGCGATCGGGGCATTTTTCGTCCACCCCGCGAACTGGCATCCGTTCATTCCGGAAAACACCGGGCAATTCGGTAACTTCGGCATGAGCGGAATACTGCGCGGCTCAGCCGTCGTCTTCTTTGCTTTCATCGGTTTTGACGCGGTATCCACGGCGGCACAGGAGGCAAGAAAACCGCAGCGCGATATGCCCGTCGGCATCCTTGGATCGCTGATAATCTGCACGATCCTCTACATCCTTGTTGCTGGCGTGCTGACGGGCCTCGTGCCCTATGCAGAACTCAACGTGCCTGATCCAATTGCAAAGGGCGTAGATGCGATCGGTGTGAACTGGTTCTCTATTCTCATCAAGATCGGTGCCCTGACCGGACTGACGACGGTCATTCTCGTGCTGCTCTACGGCCAGAGTCGAATTTTCTTCACCATGTCACAGGATGGCCTGCTGCCGCAGCTGTTCGCCCGTGTCCATCCGCGCCTGCAGACACCTCACCTTAGCCAGATCATGATCGGCTCAATCGTCGCGATCGTTGCGGCATTCACGCCCATCGGCGTCCTGGGCGAGATGGTTAGCATTGGCACTTTGTTCGCCTTCGTTCTCGTTTGCAGTGCCGTCATGTATCTGCGACGCAGCGATTCCGATGCCACCCGCCCTTTCCGCGTTCCAGGCGTGCCGATCGTACCCGTCCTCGGCATCTTGTTCTGCCTTCTGCTCATGGCCGGACTGCCGCTGGTTACGTGGATCCGGCTGGTCGTCTGGCTTGTGATCGGCATGATCATTTACTGGTCATACGGCCGGAGTCATTCGAAACTTCGATTTCCTGAGCGTAGGTGAAGCAGCTCGGTGAATCGGGTTCGCTAATCCGGACTTCCAAAACACCAGGTGACCGAACAGTATCGACGGAATGTACCTGCCGCCCGGTGATGGGCCTAACGACGAGCTGAAAAACAAAAACCCCGCAGAGCCTAGACTCTGCGGGGTTCTCTCTACCACTTCTGGCGGAGACGGAG
>JARLJB010000338.1 GCA_031291415.1 Telmatospirillum sp. | reverse complement strand
GCCGCCGAACGCGGGGGGATGGCCATCCCCCCGCGTTCATCCTTACGGACAGACATTCTTACCAAATTTTCAAGACACGAAACGCCGGGCGGCGGACATCCGTCCGCCTGGGCTTCCGCCGCATCGGCGGCGCGGCTGCACTTGCAGCCGACCAACGGCAATAAGTCACAACTTATTGCCGTTGGTATCAGATCATCAATGCGACTTTTCCGTCACCGGCAAAGTTATGGTGATCAGCGCAGAAATGAGCAGGAAACCGACCAGCGCGAAGATACCGTAGTCTGTACCGCCGAAGACATCCTTCAACCACCCCATCAGGAACGGCCCGAGGAACCCGCCGAGGTTTCCCAGCGCGTTGATGGCGCCGCGCGCCGGACCGGCGACCGAGGCGTTGAACAGCATCGGCGGAATCGTCCAGAACACCGGAGCCGCGGCTTGCAGGAACGCTCCGGCCAGCACGAGGCATGAGAACGACAGCCAGATCTGTTCCTTGAAGAACACCGACCCATAAAGGCTGAGCGCCAATCCCAGCAGCGGGATGATCACCCATTGGCGCCGCTTGCCGGACCGGTCGGACAAGCGGCCGATGACATACATACCGACCATGGTGCCGACATAAGGCAGTACGGAAAGCATTCCGACGTCGGCGATGTTGGTTTGCGTGAGGTTCTTGATGACCGTCGGAAGCCAGATCACGAACGCATAAATGGCCGTTTGGTAGAAGAAGTTGATAATGATCAGCTTCCACATCGAGGCGTTGCCCATCACCTGCAGGAAAGAGGCGTTTTTCACCGACGGAGTTTTGACCAATTCCTCTTGTTCGGCTTGCAGACGCCTGAGAATATAGGCTTTTTCGACGGGCGAGATCCATTTCGCCTTCTCAGGATCCTCCTGCACCATCAGAACCCAGGGGACGATCAGGAAGAATGACGCAATGCCTTCGAACAGAAAGAGGTCGCGCCAGCCGAAATGCTGAATCACCGTGCCGGCGATCGGGCCGGAAATGATATTGGCGATCGGCACGAACATGATGACAATAGCCGTCGCCCGTCCGCGTTCCTCGTCAGGGAACCATTTGGCGACCATGGTCAGGACCACGGGAAGCATGCCGCCTTCGGCGACGCCGAGAGCGAAACGCAAGGCGATGAGCTGCGATTCACTGGTGATGTAGGACGTCGCGATGCAGATGATGCCCCAGGCGACCATCGACCAGGTGAGAAAGTTCTTGGCCACGCCGCGCGACGCCAAGGCTCCGCCCGGCACCTGCAGAAACAGATAGCCGACGAAGAAGATACCGGCGGCGAAACCGGCAAAGGACGACGACATCGCCAAGTCCTTGCTCATGCCGCCGGGAATGGCAAAGCCGATGTTGGTTCGATCCATGTAAGAAACGATACAAAGGATCATGATGGGAACGATAATATGGAACCATCGTCCATTGGGAATGTGCGCCGGCGTCGCTATTGACACCGTTTCATTGACGTCAGTCACTTGTGACATAATACATTCCTCCGGCTGCAGACGTTATTATGTCTGCGAGTACTTTTTTCATTAAGAGACGCGACTATAACGACGAGATTTTCGCCCACACTCCGTCGTCGACCGGAATCCCCTTCTCGAGATTCTCCCGGCGCAACCGCGGACCTTTTTCGCCGGGGAAGCGAACGGCCTGACCGACGTCGGCTCTTTCAGACGCCTTGACGTCGGCAAGCACCTCTTCCACCGCCGAGGCAAGGAAGTCCTGACCGGCGATCCGCGTCGCGTCGATGGCGATAAGGACCTGGCACAGCTGGTATTCGTCGCCGCCCAACTGGCCGACGCGGAAACTGGACCGCCCGCCGGACAGCACGGTAGCCACCAGATCGAGCAAAATGGACAGAGCCGAACCCTTCCAGAAACCAATCGGCAGAACGCGCCAGGTCTTGGAGATCTTGTCCGGATCGGTGGAAATGTTGCCGGCCTCGTCATAGCCGCCGGGTACCGAAAGCTGTTCGCCCCGGAGTTTTGCCGCTTCCATATGGCCATAGGAAAACTGCGACATCGCCGCATCGACGATGACATGACCGCCTTGGCGCGGCACGGAGATGATGAAGGGGTTGTTGCCGATCCGCCGGTCCTTGGCGCCCCAGGCCGGCATGTTGGGTTGTGTGTTGGTCCAGCAGATGCCGATGCATCCGGCGTCCGCCGCCTGCAGACCGTAGCTGCCGCCGCGCAGCCAGTGATTGGCATTTCGAAGTGCCACGCAGCCGATACCGTTGTCGTGGGCCAGTTCAATCGCCCGGTCCATGGACAGTTTGGCCGTCACATTGCCCAACCCCAGTTGCGCGTCCCACCGCTCGAAGGCGCCGATTCCGTCGACTTTGACGGGCCTGGCGTTAAGCTTGATATAGCCTTTGTCGATATATTCGACGACACGGGGGAACCGGTTGACGCCGTGGGAATAGACGCCATCGGCACTGGTTTCGGCGATCAGCGTGGCCGAGAGTTCGGCGATATCTTCCGCGCAGCCCTTCTTGATCAGGATGCGTTTGAATTCGGCCTTCAAGACGTCAAAGGAAATACGTGGCATGGCTCATGCTCCCATCTGGCCGGCGGCGTCGCGACGCCCGCCGGCCTAAGGTTTCATACGACTCCCCCGCTCCGCTTCCGGCGGGCTCCGGCGAAGTGGATCAGGCAACTTCTTCTTTGCGGTAGCCGGCCAGGATCTTGTCGGCGACCCAACTGGCGCGCGCCGCGCTGTCGGGATCGCCGGGGCAGCGCCCGGTTCCGGTCAATTCGTCGACGATGCTTTGGATAAACGGCTGCTGGACATGCGCCGGGTTGGCGATCGACAGCATTTCATCCCGCTCGGCGGTAACCAAGTGGAGGGGGGCGTCGCTGAAGAACTCCATTTCGATGCAGCCCTTCGTTCCGATGATTTCCACCCGGTCGCGGTCGTCGGCGCAGACATAGCACCAGGATCCGGATCCCTGGACGCCACCGGCGTGCCGCCAGGTCGCGGTGACCGTGTCTTCGACATCGTAATAGCCGCCTTGGTTGGTGGCGATGCCGTACGCCTCGACGACCGGCCCGAACAGGAAGTCGAACAGATCGAGGGTGTGGACGGCCATGTCGAGAAACTTCCCGCCGCCGGCGACCTCCGGCTTCAGCCGCCACGGCAGCGTGGCGCGCGACAGATCTTCCGGAGCCGGCGGCTGGTGCTGCACGGCCGTCACACAACGGATATCGCCGATGACACCGTCGTCCAGCCACTGTTTGACCTGAAGAAAACGGGGCATGGCACGGCGGTAATAGGCGACGAAGAGGCGGCGCCCCAGTTTCGCGCAATCGTCGATAATCTGTTGGCATTCGGCGTGACGCAGCGCCATCGGCTTTTCGACATAGACATGCTTGCCGGCGCGGGCCGCCTGCAACGCCAAGGGCTTATGAAAGGCCGGTGGTGTGGCGATATAGACGGCATCGATATCGGGATCGGCCAACAAGGCTTCGACGGAGTCGTAGGCCTTGGGAACCTTGTGTCGTTCGGCGAAAGACCGCGTCATCGCCGGATCGGCGCTGGTCACCGCCAGCAAGGCCGAGCGCTCGGCCTTGTAGAACCCCGGACCGCTCTTCACTTCGGTCACGGCGCCACAGCCGATCATCCCCCAGCGAACGGTCTTCACTTGGTCTCTCCCTTGCCCAAAAGCGCGACGGAAACCTTGATCACCACCTTGCGGATGGTCTCCGGCGCGCCGGCATGGCAGGCCGGGCGATGGACGTCGTTGGGAAAAAACACCGCGAAATTGCCAGGATGCATCTCGATCGTCGATTCGTCCTCCATGCCCCGGTAGAACAGGAGATCGCGCTCGGCCAGCAGATCTCCCGCCACCGCATTGCTGCCGGTATCGTCGGCAAAGCCGATCCGCTCGCGGCCGCGCCACAGGAATTGCACGTCGATATATTTCCGATGCACCTCGGGCTTGGTTTCCGCCAGCGGTTTGGTGGTGAGGTCGATCACCTGGACATAGATGTCCTTGCCCTGGAGATCGTAATTGCCGGCCGGTAGAACGCCGAAGTCGGTCGATTGCAGATGTTTGATCGCCGTCTGCAGTGGTATCGGCAGCGAAACCAGAATGTCCTTGGCATGGCGCACGTGACCGAAAATCATTGCTTCCTCCCTTGAACCGCCGCTTTGGGCGGTGTCTCGTCGTCCGGGCCGGACGACAACATTTTTAAAACGTGATGACCACTTTCTGGTGGTGCTCGCGGTCCTTGGCCATCTTGAAGGCTTCGACCGCCTGAGCCATCGGCACCACCGCCGTCAGCAATGGCGAGACGTCGATGATCTTGCGTTCAAGGCAGGCGACGGCATCGGCGAAGACATTGCCGAACCGGAAAGCCCCGCGGACATCGAGTTCCTTGGCCATGATCTTGTTGGCGTGAATCGGCGACGGTCCGGCCGGCAGAGAACCAACCTGGACGATGGTGCCGCCCGGGCGCACGGTGGCGATGGCGCTGTTGAGGGCAACGGGAGCCCCCGAGACCTCGAACGCCACGTCGAAACCACCGATGCCGCGGGCGGATTCTTCGAGAGTTTCGATCCCGGCACGAACATTGATGGTTGTCTCGGCCCCCTGGTCACGGCCTTTGGCGAGCGACGAGTCCAAAATATCGGTCATCGTCACCGAGGCGGCGCCACCGCGCTTCACGGCCAGCAAAACCAACTGGCCGATCGGCCCGGCCCCGGTGATCAACACCGTCTTTCCCATGAGATTTCCGGCCCGGGTCGCCGCATGCAGAGCAACCGACAAGGGCTCGGCGAACGCCAGCAGGGAAAAATCGAGATCGGCCGAAATCTTGTGGCACTGGCTTTCGTCGACCGAAACGAACTCGGAGAACCCACCCTGCATATGAGGAAACTTGCTGGCGCTGCCCATGTAGAACACCGCCTGGCAAAGATTGGGACGCCCTTCCCGGCATGGACGGCAACGGCCGCAGCTTCGCCCCGGATGAATGGCGACCCGGTCGCCGGTCGCCAAGCCCGAAACATCGGTACCGATGTTCGCAATTTCACCTGAAATCTCGTGACCGGGGACTAATGGCTCGCGGATGACGAAGTCACCGACCCGCCCTTCCGAAAAGTAGTGAAGATCAGAACCGCAGATCCCTCCGGCCCTCACGCGAACTTGAACTTCATGGCGTCCAAGGGGGGAAACGGTGCGATCTTCCAGGCGTAGATCGCCGGCTCCATGAATGACGCAGGCTTTCATAGCGTTACCTTCAATTCTGATAGCAAAACATGCCGACGACCAAAATAGGCCGGCATCACATTAACATGGTACCATGGTAGTATGGTGGAAAGGCTGAGGCAAGGGCAATTTGAGATCGTCCTTTCGACGATCCAGACGCCATCGGGAGCTTTATCAGCTATAATGGTGCTCGCGACCTCGGCGGATCAGGGCATTCCCCGTCCGACAATTCCATGGCGGCGGCATCTCCGAAAACGCATCGCGCCGACCGTGACTCCCGCACTGCTCGTAAGGCGTTTCGAACTTGCTTTGACTTTCTGCCATGGTAGTATACACTGGTTAGATACAGACGGCCAAACTGCCTCATTTCCCGGCAAAGCATCAAAGGTACGAACGGTGTCCCCTATGGCGATTTCTCCGGCGCGCAAACATCTTCGTCTTTCTGCGCAGGTGTTTGAGACCATCAGGGAGGAGATCGTCAGTGGACAACTCTCGTCCAATGTCCAGATTTCCGAAGCGGAACTGTCTGAACGGTTAGGCGTCAGCCGCACGCCTGTCCGCGAGGCTTTGATCAAGCTGGCGGAAGACGGATTGGTGCAGATCGTGCCGCAAGTAGGAACCTTCGTCGCACCGATTTCCGTCGAATCGGTCAAAGAGGCGCAGTTCATTCGCGAACAGTTGGAATGCGCCCTGATCGTCGAAGCCGCCCAACGAATCGACCAGCCTACCGTCCGCCGCCTGCGCGACAACCTGATCGAACAGGATCACGCGGCTCGCGACAATGACTGGGAACGTTTTTATGTTCTGGACGAGAGCTTCCACAGCCTTCTGGCGGGCGTCGCCGGACACCCCACCGTTTGGCGCGTCATTCAGCAATCCAAAGTGCATATGGACCGGGTGCGCCACGTCAGCTTCCGCATGCCCGACCATATGACCCAACTGATTGCCCAGCATAACGCCATTGTCGACGCTGTCGCCGATGGCAACGGAGCCAACGCGCAAGAAGCGCTGCGCCACCATCTGAGAGAGATCTTCGGCACTTTGGAAAAACTGGGCCTGGCCAACGCTCGTGAAGCCACTGCGGTTCCGCGTCCGCGGGAGTCGCGCGGCTGACCCCTTCTCAAACACGGCCCGATCCTGGAAAAGGGAGACTGGAACGATGAAGATGACCTTCCGCTGGTATGGCGAAAGCGATCCGGTAACTCTGGATTATATCCGCCAGATTCCTGGCATGTACGGAATCGTCTCGGCCGTCTATGACGTGCCGGTCGGCGAAACCTGGCCGATCGAAAAAATCAAGGCGCTAAAGGAAACGATCGAGTCGCATGGCCTCAAGTTCGAGGTCATCGAGAGCGTCCCGGTACACGAGGATATCAAACTCGGCAAGCCGACGCGCGATCGCCTGATCGCCAACTATGCCGCAACCCTGCGCAACCTTGCCGCCTGCGGCCTCAAGGTGGTTTGCTACAATTTCATGCCGGTGTTCGACTGGACCCGCACGACACTCGAAATGACACTGCCCGATGGGTCGAAGACCTTGGGATTCGATGTCGACGTGGTCGACAAGATCGACGTCAGCAAAGGAATTAGCCTTCCCGGATGGGACGCCAGCTATAAGCCGGAAGAGCTGAAGGCGCTACTCGCCGAATATTCCAAGGTCGATGAGGAAACCTTGTGGGCCAATCTGGAGTATTTCCTGAAAGGCGTCATTCCGACCGCCGCCGAAGTCGGCATCAAGATGGCCATTCACCCCGACGACCCGCCACGGCCGATCTTCGGCTTGCCGCGTATCGTCAAGGACCGCGCCGATTTGAAACGGCTGCTGGGCATCGTCGACACACCGGCCAACGGCCTTACTCTCTGTTCGGGATCGTTAGGCGCCGACTGCAAGAACGACATCGTCGCTCTGGTTCGCGAATTCGCCGGCCAGGGACGCATCCATTTTGCTCATCTGCGCAATGTCAAAGTCACCGAGAAAGGGGACTTCTTCGAGACCGGTCACCGTTCCGAAGATGGCTCGCTCGATATGGGTGAGATCGTGAAGGCCTACTACGAGGCCGGGTTCGACGGTTATGCGCGGCCCGACCATGGCCGGATGATCTGGGGTGAAACCGGCAAACCGGGCTACGGCCTTTATGACCGGGCGCTGGGCGCCGTCTATCTCAACGGCCTTTGGGAAGGTATCGCCAAGGGCAAAACAGCAGGTAAAACAGTATGACCGTTCCATTCAAAATCGATCTTTCCAACCGCGTCGCCGTCGTCACCGGCGGCGGTGGGGTGCTTTGTTCGCAGTTGGCCCGCGCCCTCGCCGAGTGCGGGGCCAAGGTCGCCATTCTCGACCTCAACAAGGATGCCGCCGAAGCGGCGGCCGCGGCGTTGCGTGCCGATGGCCACAAGGCTCAGGGTTTTTCCGCCAATGTCCTCGAACGGGCTTCGCTGGAAACCGCCGCCGATGCGATCAAGAAGGCGATGGGTCCTTGCGACCTGCTGCTCAACGGCGCCGGCGGCAACCACCCGAAAGGCACCACCACCAAGGATTGGCTGGAAGAAGCCGATCTCGATGATTCCTCGCTGACCACCTTCTTCGACCTGGATCCCAAGGGCGTCGAGTTCGTCTTCAACCTGAATTTCCTTGGCACCCTGATTCCGTCGCAGGTTTTCGCCCGCCAGATGATTGGCCGCAAGGGCTGCGGTATTATCAATATCTCCTCGATGAACGCCTTCTGCCCACTGACCCGCATCCCCGCCTACAGCGGCGCCAAGGCGGCGGTCAGCAACTTCACCCAATGGCTCGCCGTGCATTTTTCCAAGGTCGGCATTCGGGTCAATGCGCTGGCGCCGGGCTTCTTCCTGACCAACCAGAATCATAAGCTCCTGGTTGACGAGGCGACCGGCGAATTCACCGCCCGGGCCAAGAAGATTATCGACCACACGCCGATGGGCCGCTTCGGCGAACCGGAGGAACTGATCGGCACTCTTCTCTGGCTGGTCAGCAACGAGGCGTCGGGCTTCGTCAATGGCGTCGTCGTCCCGATCGACGGCGGGTTCGCCGCCTACTCAGGCGTCTGATCGCCTTTTCTTCCCTCTTCCGGCCTCCCGCCGCCACCGCGGCGGGAGGCCTTTTCTTTCAGAGCAATCCAGCCAGATCCAGGCGGCCGCCACGCATCGGCGGGCAATAGTAGTAGCTGCCGGTCTCGGCTTGGGTGAACCGCAGCAGGGCGTCGGCCTCGCCATCGATCAGGCCACACATGCGGCGCAGGACCACATCGATGACGGTAAGATCGGCCGCGAAGGCAATGAACTGCAGCCCATGGGTGCGGAGATCGCCCCAGGGCATCGACCGCCGCACCATAAAGGCCGGCGTCTCGTACCCTTCCTGATCCGTGCGCTTCACATGCGACGTCTCCGGGGCATCCTCCATTTCCTCGTTGTCCGAAAGCCGGCGGCCAATCACGTCGTCGCGATCTTCCTGTGGCAAACGGGAAAAGCGCGAACGAAAATGCACGTAACGTTGAACCAGAGCAAAAGAAGCTCCGACCCGCGGGCCATCGGCGATCAGCGCGGCCTCGGCGGCGGCCTCACCGGCCGGATTGGCAGTTCCGTCCTTGTAACCGGTCAGATCGCGGCCATCCCGGTAACGGAACAGCGGCTGCGATTCCGCCAATTGCAACGGTCCTTCCAAGTGCTGGTTGAGTGCCTCGGCCTGGGCGAACGCTCCGCCCGGGGTCTGGTCCGTCACCAGTGCCCAAAGAGCGTACTGCGTCGCCGGCATGCTGGCCTTCCCGACCAGCTCCGGGAACGGCAACAACCCCGGCATCTGGCGGCGAAGCGCGGAAACCAGCGGAGTGCCGATCCCGATAACGGCGCCGGCGTTGTCGAGCGACGCCAGCTTCGCCAGCGCCTCTTTCGCGTCTCCGGCAAGCGTCCATTCAAGGCTATGGCCTGCAACCGCTCCCTCGACAAAGATGCCCGGTTGGGCAAACTGCGCAGCCTTGTTCGTCATCGTCTAATCCCCTGAAAGAACGTCCGGCGAGCAGCCTCGCCGTCGTCACCAAATTGAATGCAATCGAAGAACGTCGCAACATCAAGCGACATTTTATCACTTGCTCAACTGAACCTTGGGGAGCAGCGCAACATCAACCACACCTCTTCCGGAAGGGAATGGCGAGATAGTTCATTTATTTCGTGACGCGCCCTAAGGCTTGCCAAGGTCCCCGCCCTCGGCGATCATCGCCGGCATTCCTGGCTTAGGCTTCCGACATGTCTTCTGTTTCCGTCAATCATGTTTCCATCGACCGTCTGCTCGCCATTATGGAGCGCTTGCGCCATCCGACCGAAGGATGCCCGTGGGATCTCGCGCAGAGTTTCGCCACCATCGCCCCCCATACCATCGAGGAGGCCTATGAGGTGGTCGAGGCCATCGAGAGTGGCGACAAGGCTGCGCTGAAAGACGAATTGGGAGACCTGCTGTTCCAGGTTGTCTTCCATGCCCAGATGGCCAAGGAGGACGGCAGTTTTGATTTCGCCGCCGTCGTCGCAGCGATCTGCGAAAAAATGGAAAGGCGCCACCCGCACGTGTTCGGCAGCGAGACCATCGAAGACGCCGACGCGCAGACGGTGCAATGGGAAGCGCAAAAGGCCCGGGAACGGCAGGCCAAGGCCAAGGATGGCCAGCCGCCGAGCGCCTTGGACGGAGTATCGACGGCTTTGCCGGCGCAGACGCGGGCGGTGAAGCTGCAGGCGCGCGCCGGTCGTGTCGGCTTCGACTGGCCGGAAGCAGCCCAGGTTCTCGACAAGATCGCCGAGGAAATCGAGGAAGTCCGTGCGGAAATGGGCGACGACATCGATCGCGACCGGCTGGAGGACGAAGTGGGCGATCTGATGTTCGCTTGCGTCAATCTGGCCAGAAAGCTCAAAATCGATCCGGAAACGGCTTTGCGCCGCGGCAATCGTAAATTCGAGCGGCGGTTTCACTATATCGAGGCAGCCCTGGCCGCCGGCGGACGCACGCCTTCAAAGGCCAGTCTGGACGAAATGGAAGCGTTGTGGGTCGCTGCCAAGCGTCTGGAATAGAGGGGAGTTCAAGGAGAACAGCATGATGCAGTCTCTGGTCGACAGGGTTCGCCCCTGTCTGCGACGGCCCAAACGGCTTCTTGCGCTGACGGGCTGCATGCTTGCCGTCGCGGCTTTGGCGGCCTGTTACATTCCCGACAATTTCAAATCGGAAATCCGCCTTGGCGCGACCGGCGACTACGCCGTCAGCTTTTGGGGAGACCTCGTCTGGGCGCCGTTGTTCCGCGACATCCAGGAGCACAAGATCTCGCAGGAAGAAGGATTGATCCGGGTCGCGGAAATTGAAAAAGACCTGAAACGCGATTCCCATTTCAAATCGATCGAATCGCTTGGCAAGGGCCGCTTCAAAGTCGCCTACGAGCGTGAGGGCCATCTCGAAGCCACCGACATGGTGACTTTCGTTCGCCGCAACGCGATCATCATCCAGATCACCGCCAAGCAGGATGGCACGATTTTGGTCAATGCCAACACGATGAGACCGAACCAGGCTCAGGAGGCCACGACGATCGGTCTCAACGTGCAGGGAGAATTCCGCATCATCGCCGACGGACAGGTGAAAGAACACAACGCTTCCGAAGTCCGGCCGTTCGGCCGCCACCTGATCTATATCTGGACCATAAAGAACGCCTTTTCGCCGTCCCCCCATTTCGTCATGCAGCGCGAAGGCGTCTGGCCCGCCAAACCGCAGGAGAAAAAATGACAGACCTTTCCACTGCCACTGTCTTCATCACGGGCGCCACTTCGGGTTTTGGCGCCGCCGCCGCCCGCCGCTTCGCCGGAGACGGCGCCCGATTGGTCCTGCTCGGCCGCCGGGCCGACCGTCTGGACGCGTTGAAGGCTGAATTGAAGGTTCCGGTCCATACAGTGGTCCTCGACGTGCGCGACCGCGCGGCCGTCATCGATGCCGTGACCGGCCTTCCTGCCGATTTCGCGAAGATCGATGTGCTGGTCAACAATGCCGGTCTGGCGCTCGGACTGGAAATGGCGCCGCAAGCCGACCTCGACGATTGGGAGACCATGGTCGACACCAACATCAAGGGCTTGATGTACTGCACGCGCGCCATTCTGCCCGGCATGGTCGAACGCAAGCGCGGTCACATCATCAATCTCGGCTCGGTGGCCGGCACCTATCCCTACCCCGGCGGTAACGTCTATGGCGCCACCAAGGCCTTCGTCGAACAGTTTTCGCTCAATCTCCGGGCCGACCTGTCGGGAAGCAAGGTGCGCGTCACCAATCTGCGGCCCGGTCTTTGCGAAACGGAGTTCTCGGTCGTCCGTTTCAAAGGCGACGCCGCGAAAGCCGACAGCGTCTACGCCGGCACCAAGCCACTGTCGGCCGACGACATCGCCGAATGCATCCATTGGGTCGCCGCCCTGCCCGCCCATATCAACATCAACAGCCTGGAAGTGATGCCGGTCGATCAGGCCTTCTCGCCCTTCACGATCTATCGCGAGAATCACTGAAGTCCGGCCTGACGGCTCTCAAAAGCTCTGCTTTTTCGCGGCTCAAACGCCGCTCGGGCTTACGGGCGTGATTCGATGCAATCGCATCACGCTCTATAGCTCCACCTTCAACGTGCACCCCGCAGCGGAGCTTTGCCGAGCCAGCTCCAGCAGCCGGATCACGCGCAATCCGTCCTCTGCCGTCACCGCGAGCGGTGCCACGCCAAGGATCGCGTCGCGCACATTGGCATAGAAGCCGCGATAGTCGCCGATCTCGGTCTTCACCTGGCTTTCGACCAGCCTCTCGGGAGCAGCCGGATCCGACGCAACAGTCAGTCTGCCCCACTCCGCCTCCGCCTCCTGCAGCCACACCTCCGGCGATCCCTGTGCCGGAACTGTAGCCCCGCCGACCAGTGCAGGTTCCTGCGGATCCACTCCGTACTTGCAAAAGCTCCCGCTTGTCCCGTGCAGCAAGAATCGCGGCGCTTTGTCGCAGGCCAGATAGCTCGTCCGGCAGTGCACCAGCATCCCCTTGCCGTTCGCGCCCGGATAGCTGAGCGTAATGTCGAAGGCGTCCTCGATCGCCGTCTCGTCGCGATCCGAGCGGACGCTCGCCGTGATTGAATCCGGCAGGCCAAAGAGCGCCATTGCCTGATCGATCAGGTGTGGCCCCAGGTCGAGGAGTATTCCGTTTGCCGGATTTTCCGCCTCCTTCCATGTCCCCTGGCGCGGCACCGGGCGGAAGCGATCGAAGTGCGACTCGAAGGTGACGAGCCGCCCGACCGCCTGCCCGGCGATCAGCTTCTTCACGGTCAGAAAATCCCCGTCCCAGCGGCGATTGTGAAACGGAATCGCCAACAGCCCTTTGCTCTTCGCAAGTCGGCCGAGTTCCGACGCCTCAGCACTGGTCGGCGCAAAGGGCTTGTCGACGACGACGTGCTTGCCAGCCTCCAGTGCCCGCTTTGCCAGCTCGAAGTGTGTTGCATTCGGCGTCGTGACGACGACCAGCTCGATCGCCCTGTCTGCCAGCAGTTCATCAAGCGAGCGCACGATATCCGCCGCAGGATAAGCCTTGGCAGCCTCGTCGCCGTTGCGTTGCAGAATCGCAGCCAAACGCAGGCCACTCACCGCATTCACAAACGGCGTATGAAAGACTCGCCCGCCCAGTCCAAAGCCGATAACTCCGACGCCAATCTCCCGATCTGCCATTCCATCCTCCCATTCTCGCCATGCGTCCGAAGAGATGCCCCTCGCGAGCACCGGAAAAGTTCCTCGGTTCCGATCAATTCGGCCGAGCCACCAATGGCCGCAGCTGGTCCCAGCTCCTTTGATCCGGGGCGAGAAGGATGCCTTCGGTCGATGGCACCGGCCGATAGGGGCTGCCGTTCAGCAGCGCGCTGTAACCTCCCGCTTCGCTGTGCAGCAAAACCCCGGCCGCGTGATCCCACGGATGCAGGCGGCGGAAAAAGGCAAACTGCAGCCGGTTTTCGACCAGCCCAAGATATTCGTGCGCGGCGCTTCCCTGACAGATCAGACGGCCAACCGCACGGGCCAATCCGTCGCCATAGCGATAGCCGGCGGCTCCTTGCATCGCCGCCAAGGCCCCCTTGTGAACGATGCGCAGCCGCTCCGCGTCTTGCCACGTTCCCGCTCCAAGTTCGGCGACAGTCGTTCGGCCGGACAGCGGATCATGGATCCATCCCTGCACCGTCCTCCCCTTCACCACTAACGCAACAATGACGGCGAACAGCCTGCGTCCTTTGACAAAATTCGCAGTCCCATCGACAGGATCGAGAATCCACACAGGATCGTCGCCGGTCAAATTTTCAAGGACGCTCGGATCGGTCGCGACAGCCTCTTCACCGACCACCTTGCAACCGGGCAGCAGATCGGAAAGGCGCCGCGTCAGCGCCGCTTCCGCTTCCGTATCGGCAATCGTCACCAGATCCCCGGGCTTTTTTTCGCGGATGTCGGTATCGGCCAAGCGTTTGAAGCGCGGCAGGATGACTTCCTGGGCGACGTCTCGCAAAATGGCCGTGACGGTATTCGGATCAATAATCGGCATGTCTTGTTGAAACACAGAGCAAGGCCGGCGACAAGTATCGTCGCGGGGGGTCAGGCCGCTCCGGGGGCGGCGCGCACATCATCGGCATCATCGAGGGCCAGAGGATCGCCGGGCGCCGTCTGCCACTCCAGGGCCGGCAGAGAAATGATCCGGCTGCCATCCATCTCCTCGTGGCAAACGACCAGCCCCCTTTGTTCCATGTAGGTCAGCATGCTGCGGGCCCGCCGCGACGACCGGCTGCCGAGCGCCCTGGCGATCCGCAAATCGGAGGGACAAGGCCCCTCCTCCAGTCCGGCCCTGGCCAGCAAGAGGAACACCCCATGCACGTCCTCCGGCAGATCGGCGGCCAGGGCCAAGGCCTTTTGCCATTCGACATCGGATACGTCCGAATGAGTAAGGCCATCGGTGGCTGCCACCGCCCGCGCCGTTGCCAGTTTGCGGCGAAAGGCCGACAGATCGAGCAGGCGGCCGTTCAGACCGTGACTCCGGCATCGCACCAGAAAGTCCTGATAAAGGACTGAAACAGAGCGATAAACCGCCTCGGGATCAGTCAGCAGTTCAGCCAATATGCCATCGTGACTGTCACGTCTGGCCGGCGGACGAGGTACCGTTTGAACGACCGCATTATTGACGGCGGCCTGGTCGGTCAGATCCCCAGATGAATTCGCGGAAGATGATGCCGTATCAAGGTCCTGCGGCTCATCATTGATATCAGATTCCGGTACTGGCGACGGTGCCACCACCGGCGGACGCGAGGCAGCCAGTTGCTGGAGTATTTCCGTCGTCGACATCGAGGCGACACGCCGCGACGAATAACGGGGTGTCTCGTTCGACTGGAACAGCAGTTCGCGCGCATCTTCCCGCGGCGTATCAGGCAGCGGAAGCAGGCGCGGGCTGCTGGCGCGGGGCTTGGTCGTCACGTCGCCGATGCGGATCGATAGCGGACGACGCGCCAGTGCCGGCCCGAGGGCGACGAAATGACCGCGCAGCAAGTCGCGGAAGGTCTCGGCCTGACGGCGCTCCATGCCAAGCAGATCGGCGGCACGTGCCATGTCGATATCGAGAAACGTCCGCCCCATCAGGAAGTTGGATGCCTCGGCGGCGACGTTCTTGGCCAGTTTTGCCAACCGTTGAGTGGCAATGATGCCGGCCAGACCACGCTTTCTGCCCCGGCACATAAGATTGGTCATCGCCCCGAGGGATGCCTTGCGAGCCTCATCAGAGACCTCGCCGGCGACAGCCGGAGCGAACAGTTGCGCCTCGTCGACAACCACCAGCATGGGAAACCAATAGTCCCGCTCAACGTCGAACAGACCACCGAGAAAAGCCGCCGCATGGCGCATTTGCGCCTCGGCATCCAGGTTTTCCAAATTGAGAATGATCGACACCCGATGCTGGCGAACCCGGCCGCCGATCATCTGCAGTGCATTCTCGGTCAGGACAGAGGCGTCTATGACCACATGACCGAAGGCGTCGGCCAGACTGACGAAGTCTCCCTCCGGATCGATGATCGCCTGTTGCACCCAGGGGACGCTTTGCTCGATCAATCGGCGAAGAAGATGCGATTTGCCCGAACCGGAATTGCCCTGCACCAACAACCGTGTCGCCAACAATTCCTCGAGATCGAGCGTCGCCGTGGTCCCCGACGTCGTCAATCCCATATCGATGCGAACCGTCATCGCCTCCCTTTCCCGCCCAGCCATCTTGTTCAAAGGAACGGTTCCTATACCCGAATCCGCGCCTCGCGACGAGGGCGATCGTCACAGGGATGGCCTTCGCTGCAAGCGGAATGGGAATAGCGGCGGATTGTGCTATCATTGGTTAGGTGGGAGGTGCCCATGAGCGGCGTCAGATTAGCAAGGATCATCGACGCGCCGGCCATTGCCGCGCTCGAAGTGGAAACCTGGCGGACAGCCTACGCGGGCATCTTGTCCGACGAGGTTCTCGTCGGTATGTCGAGTGTGGGCCGCGTCGGATTCTGGGCCGACCAACTTGATCGATCGACACGCGGCGTCTGGGTCTGGGAAGACAACAGCGGTTCCATCCTCGGTTTTGGCCAGTGCGGCCGACAGTTCGATCGGACGCTTCCCTTCGATGGCGAAATCGCCATGCTTTACGTCCATCCGGATGCCCAGGACTGCGGCATCGGCAGACAGATTTTGCTGGCTCTGCTGGCGACACTGTTGACGTCGGAATGCCCATCGGCTCTTGCCTGGGTGCTTCGGGCCAATCCAGCGCGCTTCTTTTTCGAGAGAATGGGAGCGAGATTGTTTGTCGAACGGCAAATCGCGGTCGTCGGCCAACTCGTCGACGCCCAGGGTTACGGTTGGGACGACGTGTCCGTCGTTCTCGAACAATGGGTGCGCAGCGGCGATAGCTCGGCAGCGCCTTAGGGCCTGTTCATAAATAATTGAATCGAAAAGCGTTCTCGCTATCGATAGGGGATTCCCTCCGGGAATCGAAGTTAGTAGAATCGCCGAGTGATAGACGAAACGGCGATACGGTTGCGTTACGAGGCTCTGGATCCG